>JAPOQN010000034.1 GCA_026710655.1 Chloroflexota bacterium
AAGAAGATAGGGACACCCCCCCCCCCCAAACCACCGTTTTATTGGACTCCTCTCCCCGGCAGGGGGGGGCGGCGTTGGGGGCGCCCCCCTCCCCCCCCCACCCCCCCTCCTCCCCCCTGGCCCCGCCCGCCGCGCGTCGCGGGCGGCGCGCGGGGGGGGGAAGCGGCGGCCGGAGGGGGGGGGGGGGGGGGGGGGGGGGGGTAACGGGCATGGCCGCCCTCAACAGGCGGCGCGGGCTGGTGATCCTGCCGTCGTGTCCGTCGTTGAACATGGCTATCCACGCCTCCTCTGGCGGGCGCGCTGCCTCATCGCTCGGAATGGGCCGGCGCGGCCGCGACCGTCGGGAACGGGTGGCGCGGCCATGCGGCCGGCAGTCCGGAGGCGATCCGGGACACCCGATGCGCGCACGCGCACACCCTCCCCGAGTTGGTACCAGGAATCATACCGAGACGCGTGTGTAATGGACGTGGAAAAGGGACCGTTCTACGTATAAAGTCACGTCGAATCGCGTACAATTCCCGGTGGCGGCGCGATTGGGGCCGTCGGGGAGGAGCGCACGTGACTCAGCCGGACCAGCGCGAGCGTGACTACGAGGCCCTGCAGGAGCGCCTGACGCGGCTCTCCTAGGCCAGCCTGCGCATCAACGAGAGCCTCGACTTCGACGAGGTGCTCCAAGGGCGTCCTCGACGCCGCGCGCTCCCTCACCGCCGCCCGCTAGGGCGTCATGACGCTGCTGGGCGACGCCGGCGGCGTGCGCGACTTCCTGGCCTCGGGCCTCTCGACGGAGCAGGCCGGGCCGTCTGCGTCTGAGCGACCGCTCTGGCCGATCACTGCCCCTCGTCCGCTGTGAGCGTGATCTGAGCCGTCACTTCGGGTCCCAGGCCGCCCGCGTTCCTGGCCTGCACGCTGACCGTGTAGGTGGCGCCGGGCTCCAGCTTGCGGATCACCACGTGCTGCTTCCTGGCGCCAGGCCTACGGGTCGACAGCTCCTCGCCGTCGTGCGACAGCACGACCCGGTAACTGTTGACCGCGCCGCCCTCCTCGGGCGCTTCCCACTCGACCCGGAGCGACCTCGATCCGCTCTACCGGACGTCCTGGTTCGTGTTGGTTGCGTTGTCGATCGCAGCCGCGACCGTGGGCGCATTGTTGGGCGTCGCCGTCGGCTGCCGATGTGACGCGCGAAAGTCGAGCGACGGGCTCAGACTCGACTGCGCAGCCCCGGCTGCGCTGCGGCGCGCCAGCGCGAACCGGGTAGGGTCTGCTGCCGCATCGGGCCCGCTCGTTCATGCCCGTTGCGGGATGCTCAGCTCAGGCGCGTCAGGGGCCGACCCTTATGCGTATCTGCTCCAGGAGGTCGTTGGCCGACTTCCAGGCGTTGTTGCGCAGCACCACCAGCCGCACTTCATCTTCGCTGATTTCGCCACTTGTGAAGCCTGCAATCAGTTCCAGATAGACATCCGTGCCTCCGACCGCAGCCAGCGGTACCGTCGCAGCGCTGTTCTTGCTCAACTCGACGCTGCTCCCCACCCGTGCCGACACCGACTTTGGCGGACCCCCGGTGAACGCATACGATTGCGCATTTCCGTTAACGGACGCTGGGGTCGGCGTCGCCGTCCAGTCCACAGTCACCTGCACCTCGCGCAGTCCCGGCGGAACGTGGACGTAGTAGTACGAAACCTCAAAGCCGCTCTCGAACCCGGATCCCTGGCGGCGGCCCAGTTCGTAGGTCACACTGCCATCCGGGCTGGTCACGGTCAGTCCCGAGAACTCGGCGGTTTCGTTGACCGTGGTTACCTGAGCCCATTTGCCGCCGCCGGTCGCGTTGTTGTGCAACCTGACGCGCACGTCGTAGACCGCATCCGCGGCCGGCGCGCTGCCGAGATCAACCTCGACGTCCCGCGCCAGCCCGTTGTTGTTCGTGTGGTCGCCGTCGTTGTCGTAATCCCAGGTCAGGCCGCCCTTGTAGCCCGCGGTCCAGCTCGACGCCGTGGACAGCTTGTACTGCATCTCGACGCCGTTGGCCAGGCAGCCGGGCGGACGCCGCCACTCCGAGACCTTGAGCGTGGAGCCGTCCAGCTCGGCGCGCAACCCCTGCGGAGCGTCCAGCTTGTCGCCGTCGTCGATGATCGTCACCCGGGCCGTCGCCGGACTGCCCAGGGCCACATACACGTCACGATCCCTAGAGGTCCCTTGACTGCGCCCTGAACTGGGGCCCCAGTCGTTCTGCCAACCCGACGGCTCGGCCAGGCGCACCGTGAACGTCTTCGGCGCTTCGCAGATGTCGTTGTCGGCCAGCGTGACCGCGATCTCTTTCGGCTCTCGGGACCGCGCAAAGGCCAGGCTGGCTGGCGTGACGGTGTAGTCCTCGGTGATTCGCGCGTCGCCGTTCAAGCTGGTCGGGCTGGTGATCACGCTGGCGGTCACGTCCCATTGTCTTCCAACCTCACCTCCTGCAGCTCCGTAGTCGCTGAGGGCGATGGCCTGCAAGGTCCCGGTCGCGCCTTCCGTGAAGGTGTACGCGGGCTGGGCGAACCGCACCGCCGTGGTGTCGTCCACGATCCTGACGCGCAGGCGCGGCGAGGGCCAGGCCTGCCACTCGTCTTTCTGGCTGCCCCGCGAGGGCAGACACTCGATCCAGAAGTACTCG
>JAPOQN010000035.1 GCA_026710655.1 Chloroflexota bacterium
CGAGGTCGAACGCTTCTTCCGTCGACTCAAGCGCTTCCGGCGTATCGCCACCCGCTACGACAAGCTGGACTGTGTCTTCCTCGCCTTCATCCACCTCGCCCTCATCTACGACGCCCTCCAGCTAACGTGAACAGGCCCTAGCGCGAGTCGGGGCCGTCGCTGCCGCTCGTGCGGATGGGCGGAGGCTCGGCCTCGTTGTCGGTCTTGTCCCCCTCGCCGACCTCCTCCGCGATCTGGAGGCGATCGAGGAACTCCCGGCGCGTGATGATCCCGATCATCCGGCCTTCGTCGATGACGGGGACCTGGTTGAGCCGTCGCTGCGCGAGCAGGGGCGTCACATCCATGGCGGGAGCGTCCGCCGCGATCGTTACGACATCCGCGCGTGGGGTCATGATGCGCTGGGCGGGGGTCGAAGCCCACTGCTCTCGGGGTACGCGCGCCAGGTCGCTCACGGTCAGGATGCCGGCCACGTGGTCACCGTTGGCCACGACCACCGCGCGCTCGCCCTGGCCGATCATGTGCTCATCGACGACCCCCTGGATGGAGGCGCCGGGCGTCACTTTCACGAACGTGCGGTGCATCAGGTCGCGTGCGGTGAGGCGAGTAAGCGCCGTGTCCACGCGGAGGCTGTTCGCTTCTCCGCGGGCGGCGCCCAGCAGGAACCAGCCGATCATGATCGCCCAGATGCCCGGCGCCCACTGCTGCATGAAGAGGAAGACGGCTCCCGTCGCGATTACGCCCCAGCCGAACAGCTCGCCCGTGCCCGCCGCGATGCGCGTCGCCTTGCGGAAACTCTGCGTGCGTTTCCAGGCGATGGAGCGAAGCACGCGCCCGCCGTCGAGGGGGAAGCCGGGCAGGATGTTGAACACGGCGAGGATGACGTTCACGAACGCGAGGTATTCGAACATCGCACCGAACGGCTCGTTCGACCCGCCCGCCAGGCGCGACACCCCGAAGATGGCGACGGCGATGGCGAGGCTCGCGGCCGGTCCCGCCGCTGCGATCACGAACTCCTCTCCCGCCGACCGCGGCTGCCGCGCGAGGTGCGAGACGCCCCCGAAAATGAAGAGCGTGATGCGTGGTACCGGCAGACCCCGCCGGATGGCCACGACCGCGTGCGCCAGCTCGTGGATGAGCACGGTGACAAACACGAGAATCGCCGCCGCCGCGCCCAGCAACCAGTAGGTGGCCACGCTTCCCTCGTACCGGTTGGGGAAGAACCCGACCGCCAGCAGGTACGTCACGATGCCCACGATCAGGAACCACGAAGGATGTACTTCGATGGCGATGCCGCCGATGGAGGCGATTCGAATGCCGCGTGTGGGCATGCCTCTACCGTAGGGCACCCAGACAGGCGGCGCCATGACGCCGCGCGCCGACCGCGCTTGCCGCAGCGCCCCGTGGGCCGGTAGCGTGAGCGAATGGCCAAGCTCGCACTCTTCGTGCCCTGCTATATGGCGGCGCTGCGCCCCGACGACGGGGGCCACGCGCGACGCGTGCTTGAGCGCCTCGGCGACGAGGTCGAGACCATCGTGGGGCCGTGCTGTGGCCAGCCCGCTTTCAACAGCGGCTACCGCGCGGAGGCGAAGAGCGTCGGACGCGTGCTCCTGCGCGCCGCGCGCCGGCACGAGACGATCGTCACTCCCTCGGGCTCCTGCGCGAGCATGGTGAAGCACTACCTGGCCGGTCTCTGGGCCGGTCCCCGCGGCGCCAGCATCGAGCGCATGGCCCACCGCTTCGTCGAGTTCGGCGCCTACGTGGCCGCCCACCCGAACGTGGCCGCCCTCCCCCTGCGCCTCGCCGGAGCCGTGACCTACCACGACTCCTGCCACGGCCGCCGCGAGCTGGGCCTGACCGAGGGGGCGGTCGGACTGCTCGAACAGATCGAGGGGCTGGACCTGCGCCGCCTCGCCTACGAGGACGAGTGCTGCGGCTTCGGCGGCGCCTTCACCGTGAAGGAGCCCGAGGTGTCCGTCGCCATGGCGCGCTCCAAGCTGGCCGATGTCGCCTCGCGGGGCGTGCGCGTGCTCGTTTCCGGCGACCTCTCCTGCCTCGCCCACCTGGAAGCGACGGCCCGCGCCGACGATCAGCCGCTCGAGACCTGGACGCTCGCCGAGCTCCTCGACAGGGCGCTGGCGTGAGCGGCTTCCGCGCGCGTGCGCGAGCCGAGATTGCCGCGGGACCGCCCGCCGCCACCCTCTCCCCCATCCTGCGCAAGCTGGTCGCCGATACCCGCGCGCAGCTCGGCACGGCCAGCCCCTCCGACGCCCGTGCCCGCGCCCAGGAGGCGCGCGCCTACGCCGTCGACCACATGGATGAGCTGCACGACCAGCTGCGTGAGTCGTGCGCCCGCAACGGCACCGGCTATCACCGCGCCGCCACCGCCGAGGAGGCGGTCGCGATCGTTTCGAGGCTCCTCGGCGATGCCCGCCGCATCGCCAAATCGAAGTCGATGGTCGCGGAGGAGGTGGGGCTGACCGGCTCCCTGCGCCTCCAGGGCCGCGAGGTGCTGGAGACCGACATCGGCGAGTACATCGTCGATATCGAGGGTCGCGGCCCCAGCCACATCACCGCCCCCGCCCTCCATCTGAATCGGGCCCGCATCCGCGAGCTGCTCGCCGGCGCCGGCGCCGACGTTCCCGACGACGACCCCGTGCGCCTCTCGCGAACTGTCCGCGACGTGGTCGCCGAGTTCTTCGCCGATGTGGATGCGGGCATCACCGGCGCCAACGCCGTCATCGCCAGCAGCGGCCGCATCGTCATCGTCGAGAACGAGGGCAACGTGTCCCTCGGGGTCAGCCGTCCCGATGTCCACATCGCCATCACGGGCATGGAGAAGGTGGTCGCAGACGAAGAAGCGGCGCTGGCCGTCCTGCAGGTGCTCGCGCCCAGCGCCACGGCTCAGCCCCTGACCGCCTACACCCACTTCCTCGGCGGCCCGGAGGAGGGGAAGGAACGTCACCTCGTCATCGTCGACAACGGCCGCTCCGAGATCCTCGCCGACGAGCGCTACCGCGACGTCCTCCGCTGCATCCGCTGCGGCGCTTGCATGAACGCCTGCCCCGTCTACACGGCGGCGGGCGGCCTCTCCTACGGTTCGCCCTATATGGGACCGATCGGGGCCGTCGTCTCGCCCCTCCTCTGGCGCGATGGGCGCCACGACGACCTCCCTTCCGCCTCCAGCCTCTGCGGGCGCTGCACCGAGGTCTGCCCCGTGGGCATCCCCCTGCACCGCATGCTGCTCGACCTGCGCGCCGGCGACACCGGTAACGGCGGCTCCGCCATCGAGCGCCTTGGCTGGAAGTCGTGGGTGGCCGCCTTCGCGGGCCCGCAGGGGCGGGCCGCGAGCTGGCTCGCGCGGCTGGGCCTGCGCGCCGGCGGCAACCTCCCCGGGCTGCCCGGCTCCGAACGGTCCCTGCCGGCGGCGACGCCCACCCGAGACCCGGCCATGCTCATCCCGCTCGACTCGATCGAACCGGAACCCGCACCGGAGCCCCCGGCCGCGACGCTGCCCGCCGATGTGGTCGCGTTCTTCCGCGAGCGCGCCGCCATAGTCGGCGCCATCGTGACGGACGACGCCGGCTCCGAGGACGGCGACCGCCGCGTCCGCGCCACCGCCGCCGTCGCGTCCACGGGAAGCGTGCTGCTGACCGGCGAGGACGCCTCGCGAGCCGCCCTCATGGACGCCCGCCGCATCGTCGTCGAGGTGGACGAGGATGCGATCGTGCGCTTCCCGCAGGACCTTGCGCCGTCACTCGCCGCCGGCGGCGACCCCCTCATCCTCACCGGCGCCAGCCGCACCGCCGATATCGAGAAGCGCATCGTGCGCGGCATCCACGGGCCGGAGGCGCTGGTGGTCGTGGTGGGAGGCGGCGCCTGAAGGCGCCGTTGGTGGCGGCTCGCCACGCCACGCTTCACACTGGCGCCTCACCTCACACGAAACGAGCCAGGAGGCACGTTATGGACCAGCGGGAGCTGCTTCGCAGCCAGTACGGATTCGCGCAGGACAACCTGGAGGCCACCATCGGGCGCTGCTCCCCGGAGCTGCTGACCAAGACCATCGAGGGCTCTATCACGAATCCCATTGGAGCCACCTATGCCCACACGGTCATTACCCAGGACCTCGTGCTGGTGCGCGGCCTCATGGGACGCCAGCCCGTCTACCACGAGAGCGGCATCGGCGAGCGGGTCGGCTTTGAACTGCCCGAGAGCCCCGTTATCTCCCAGGACTACACGAACAGCCTCAGCTTCGAGTTCGAGCCGCTGCGGGAGTACGCCGCCGCCGTGCGCGCGACCGTCGACGGCTACCTTGAGTCGGCGGACGAGGACGACCTCCAGTCCGAGATCCCCTTCGGCCCCACGCCACAGCCGAAGCTCTGGGTGTTCGGCACGCTCGGCGTCTGGCACGTTGCCTCGCACCAGGGCGAGATTGCGGCCCTGATGGGGCTCGAGGGCGTTCAGGGTCAGACGCTCTAGAAGCGGACGAAGTCAGCGCTGCTCCGGAACATCACGCTGATGCGTGGCCCCGCCTGCTGCGCCTTCGGCACGCAGTGCTCCCAGTGCAGCTGGCAGGCGCCGCCCATCACCAGCAGGTCGCCCCACCCCGCCGAGAACGTGACCGCCGGCCCGCCCCCGTGCGGCCGTACGAGGAAGCGCCGCGACTCCCCCAGTGAGAGCGTCGCCACCAGCGCCTGCCCCCGCCGCTCACGCCGCGCCTTGTCCCGGTGCCAGGCGACGCTGTCCTGCCCGTCGCGGTAGAGCGCCAGCGCCACCAGGTCGAAGGTCGCGCCGTAGCGCTCACTGAGCGCGTCCGCGATCTCGCGGATGACCGGGTGGCCGGGGCCGTCACGCGGGATGGAGGCGGTCAGGCGGGGCACGTCGACCATGCGGTCGTACATGAGGCGCCTGTGGCCGTGCCAGCGCGTGTCGTCGCGCAGGGCGTCGAAGACGGTCCGGTGCCCGGCGAGGAATCCCTGCGCCTGGTCGATCCAGGACTCGTACCCGAGCTCCCGGCGCTGCATCCCCGCGAACGACGGATCGAACGAAGGCCCCTCGTTCCCGAGGAGCGTGGGCTGAAGGACGGGGTGACCGGACATGCTTCCACCGTATCAGAACGTACGTTCGTATTCAACCAAGAACCCTCATCCCGGCCCTCGCGGTAGACTCCCCCGATGCGCATCGGCCTCATCTCGGACACGCACATCCCCGAGTCGCGGGCGGTGCTGTGGCCGCAGGCCTTCGACGCGTTCCGGGGCGTCGACGCCATCCTCCACGCGGGCGACATCCACGAGGTCTGGCTGCTCGACGAATTGGCGGAAGTCGCGCCCCTCTGGGCCGCTCGCGGCAACGGCGAGGACGGCTCCGGCGGGCGGCCCGTGCAGCCCGAGCACCCCCTCCTCCAGGAGGCGTGGGCGCTCGAGTTCGAGGGCGTCTCCGTCGGCGTCGTGCACGACATGCCCGTCCCCGAGATGCCGCCCCACCTCACCGTCGAGCGCGCCATGGAGCGCTATTTCGGCCGCACCGACCTCGACGTGGTCGTCTACGGCCACTCGCACGTGGAAGCGGTCGACCAGGTTGGCGATGTCCTCTGCGTGAACCCCGGCTCCCCCACCTACCCCCACAACCTCGAAACGCAGCTCGGCACGATCGGCTTCCTCGACATCGAGGAGGGCCGCGCCGAAGCCACCATCTGGCAGCTCACCGAGACCGGCATCGAGCCCTTCGACTGGACCCGCTGGCGGAGACCAAAGAAGTAGCGTCGCGTGGCATTCGCGATGCGCTATACTCCCAGCGGAACTCTCACCATCTAAGGGTTGGCAGCCAATTGGCAGAATTGGCAGGTTCTTCAGAGGCCGTTCGGCCCCCTATCGCGACCTCCGCCCCGATGCGCGCCCTCTTCATCGGGCTCGGGACGCTGTTGGTCGCCATCGGCGCGCTGGGCGTCGTCATGCCCCTGCTGCCGCACACGATCTTCTTCCTGCTGGCCGCCGCCTGCTACGCGCGCGGCTCCGAGCGCGCCCATACCTGGCTCATGACGAACCGCCTCTTCGGGCGCTACCTGCGCAACTACAGCGAGCACCGCGGCGCGACGCCCGGCACCAAGGCCGTGACCATCGTCATGCTCTGGGTCGGGCTCGCCGTGTCCGCCTGGCTGCTCGCGCCCTCACCCGTATGGCTCAACGCCATCCTCGCCGCCGTCGGCGTGGGCGTCACGACCTACGTCCTGTGGCTGCGCACCCTGCGCGACTGACCAGGATTCCGCCCCGTTCGACCTGTCAGGAGCCGGATTCGGCAACCCGGGTGGCGTTTACGTCGAGCCGCCAGCCGATGGCGCTGAGGGCCGCGTCCATCTGATCCAGCCGCGAGTGGTGCTCCACATCGAGCACGCGGTCGACCTGCGGCAGGTGCCAGCCCAGCCGGCGAGCCAATTCGGCCTTGCCAATGCCCTGCTCCCGCATCCCCTGGTACAGCAACACCTTGACCGAGGTCAGGGAAGGAAGCGTCGCGAAAACCTTGCCCTTCGAAGGCTTGGGGACTTCATCGCGAGCGTGGATGCGCGCGGCGATCGCCTCCTCGAGGGCGTCCACGGCCCGGGCCACGGCTTCCTCGCGATCCTCACCGAATGTGGTCAACTCGGGAAAGTCAGGTGACGTGACAAGCACAGCGCCGTCGTCATCCTCAAGCGCGATCGGGTAGACGAGCATCACTTCAACCCCAGGTCCTTCTTTATCTTGGCGACGAGCCCGCGCCCTAACTCCTTGCGTCCTCCGTGCATCGGCAACTGGCTGGTGCGGTTGCCGCGCCGGACGGTGAGATGTCCGCTACCACCCTTGTGGGTCTCGAAAGTGCAGCCTTGCTTCCGCAGCCAGCGGCGCAACTCACCTGCGTTCACCCGCACCCATCCTACACAACAGAAGTGTTGACCTCAAATGGCGCAAAGAGTCCGTCTGCGTCTTCCTCGTCGAACCCTGCGCGACTAGCCTTCCAGGCGCGCGACCCTCGCTAATTCCCCTCGGTCGGGCCCGTTGTCGTGGCGGGAATCGTTGACTGCGTTGGCTCGTCATCGTCGACGCTCGCGCCCGATAGCAGCGCTGCCGGGTCGATGATGATGTTCTGGCCCGATGGGATGAGCGCGATGTCGATGTTCGGCGCGAGCTTGTCGACCGCCAGGTACTGGATGACCTGGGGCGTGAGGGACTCATCAAGGAGGACGTTGGCCTGTGCCTGCGCCTCCGCCCTCAGGAGGATCGCCTCCGCGTTACCGCGGGCGCGCTCGATCTCGGCGGCTGCATCACCCTTCGCTCGCTCCTCGACGGCGCGGGCCTCACCCTTCGCGCGCTCCTCGTTCTGGACCGCCTCGGCCTGCGCCTGGGCAATCCGCTCTCCTTCCCGGAGGGCGTTCTGGGCCGCAATCTGCTTCTCTTCGATCGAGCGCTTGAAGTCGGCATTGAAGTCGATGTTGTCGATCAGCAGGTCCTCGACCGTGACGGAGAAGTTCTGAAGGTCGGCTGCCAGCGCATCCTTCACATTCTTGCGGATCGTCTCGCGGTTGGGGGCGATGTCGACGGTGCTGTATTTGACCGTCTCGGCCTTGAAGTACTGGTTGATGCGGGGCTCGACGAGGATATCGAACCAGTTGACACCGACCGTTCGGTAGAGGTTCTGGACCGCCGAGGGGTCGACGCGGTAGTTCACCGTGGCCGTCACGACCACGTCCTGGGTCTCCGAGGAGAAGCCGCTGACGTTCGAGAACTGGCGGCGCTGGACGCGGATGCTCTCCGTGCGGATCTCCTGCCAGGGGGCGACGAACTGGAGACCCTCACCCTTCTGCCCGATGATCTCGCCGAACTGGTAGACGACGGCGACGTCGCCGGCCTCGACCTGTTTGAGCGCGGAAAGCGCGGTGTGCGCGCCCACCCAGATCACGAAGACGATGACGGCGAGCACGATGATGATGAGGCCGCGATCGGACTCCGGGCTCCCCGGCTCTGCCTCGCTGCGCATCGCCCTGCCGAACAGGAAGGCGACGCCGCAAAGGATGATGGCGATGGCGACACTGACAAACCAGACCATGACTACTCCCGGGGCGTTGTTGGCGTGAACTGAGTCTACGTGGGCTGGCGCTTAGGTGTGATCGGTGGTTAGCAGGTTGTGGGGCTGCGGCGCGCACCACTAGCCACTAGCCACCAACCACCAGCCACTATTCACTACTCACACCCGCGCCCAGTCGTTCGTGCTGAAGATGTCCTCGTCGAGGCCGCTGCGCTGCCCGAGCGCGAGCCGGTGCCCGCCGACTGCGCCGATCATCGCCGCGTTGTCGGTGCACAGCGATGGCGGCGGGATGCGCACCGGCACGGGACTGCGCGACTGCATCTCCTCGCGCAGGCGACCGTTGGCGGCCACGCCCCCCGCCAGCAGCACCTCCGCCACGTCGAGCTCGCGCGCCAGGCGCGAGACCTTCCCCGTCAGCACATCTACTACAGCCTCCTGGAACTCCCAGGCGATCTCCGCGGGCGAGGCCCGCTCGTCGCGTACCGCGTGCAGGACCGCCGTCTTCAGCCCGCTGAAGCTGAAGTCGCAGGTGCCCCGCAGCCAGGCTCGGGGGAGCTGCAGCGCCGAGGCTCCCGCCGTCGCCGCCAGCTTCGCGATCGCGGGGCCGCCCGGGAAGGGCAGCCCGAGGAGCCGTCCGGACTTGTCGAACGCCTCCCCCGCGGCGTCGTCGAGGGTGCCGCCGAGGCGCTCGTACTGGCCGTGCTCGCGCATCAGGATCAGGTCCGTGTGCCCCCCCGACACGACCAGGCAGAGGGCGGGGAAGGTGGGTGGTTCCCCTTCGACGAGCCAGTTCGCGTAGACGTGTCCCTCCAGGTGGTTCACCCCGAGGAAGGGCAGGTCGCGACCAAACGCGATCGCCTTGCCCGTGCTGTACCCCACCAGCAGCGCCCCCGCCAGCCCCGGTCCCCGCGTCGCGCAGACGGCGTCGATGTCGTCGAGCGTGCAGTCCGCCCCCGCCAGCGCCTCGCGCACCACCGGCGTGATCTGGCGCAGGTGCTCGCGGCTCGCCACCTCGGGCACGATGCCGCCGTACTTCGCGTGCAGGTCGACCTGGCTCGCGACGATCGAGCTGTGGATCGTCGTGCCTCCCTCGATGAGGGCGGCGGCGGTTTCGTCGCAGGAGGATTCGATGGCGAGAACCAGCATGGCCCCGCGATCGTAGCCGAACCCCGTGGGCAGCGGCCACGGGCCGCAAGCGGGAGGCCGTAGAATGCGCCCGCGGAGGCGCAGATGGCGGTCACGGTGAAGCTCTTCCCCACGCTCCAGAACCTCTCGAAGTCGAAACTCGAAACGCTCGAGCTCGACTGGCACGAGGGCCTGACGGCAAAGGAGATCCTCGAGGACGAGGGGTTCAACGAGCGCGATCAGGAAGCCGTGCTGGCCGTCATCAACGACGCCCAGTCCCAGCTCGACACCCCCATCGCCGACGGCGACGCCGTCGAGCTGCGCATCAACATGCAGGGCGGCTAACCCGATGCCCGACACCGACCTCGATTTCGCCAGCGCACACGAGCTGGCGGCGCTGGTGCGCGCGGGCGAGCTCTCGCCCGTGGCCCTCATGGAGCGCTCGCTGGCCCGCATCGACGAACTGAATCCGGCGCTCAACGCCTTCGTCGAGGTCGACGCCGACGGCGCCATGCGCCAGGCGGAGGCGCTCGCCGAGCGCCTGGCCGCCGGCGAGGAGGCGGGGCCGTTCGCCGGCCTGCCCCTGGGCGTGAAGGACCTTGAGAACGCCGCCGGCTTCGTCACGACCAGGGGCTCGCGCCTCTACCGCGACAACCGCGTCGACTTCGACGACGCGCTCGTCGCTCGCCTCAAGGCGGCCGGCGCCATCGTCCTCCGCAAGACGAACACGCCCCCAATCCGCCACATCCCCTTCACCGACAACGAGCTCTTCGGGGCCACCCGCAGCCCCTGGAACCTCGAACGCACCCCCGGCGGCTCGAGCGGAGGCTCGTCAGCCGCCCTCGCCTCGGGCATGGTCCCCCTTGCGACCGCCAGCGATGGCGGCGGCTCGATCCGCATCCCCGCCTGCTACACCGGCCTCTACGGCCTCAAGCCCTCCCAGGGGCGCCCCCCCATCGCCCCCCGGGCCATGCCCTCCTGGCTCAGCATCAGCTGCTACGGCCCCCTTACCCGCTGCGTCCGCGATGCCGCCATCTACCTCGACGTCGTGGCCGGACCCGACCCCCGCGACCCGGAGTCGCTGCCCGCCCCCGACATCTCCTACGCCGAGACGTTGGAGGAGCCGCTCCCCAAGCTGCGCATCGCCTTCAACGAGACCCTGGGTGTGACCCGCGTCCAGTCCGACGTCCTGCGCGAGGTGCGCGCCGCCGCCGAGACCTTCGCGGCCATGGGCCACGAAGTCGTGGAGAACCACGACACGATCCCCGAGATGGGTGGCTGGTGGGCGCGCGTCTCCGCCTTCCAGTCGCTGGGGCAGGAGTGGGACAACTTCTCCACCCGCCACGACGAGTTCACCGCCCGCTACATCCGCCAGCTCGACCGCGCCCTCGAGGTGAGCCCCTCCGACTTCCAGGAGTTCCTGCGGCGTCGCGGCGAGCTCATCACCTGGACGGCGGGCCTCTTCGAGCAGTACGACCTGCTGCTGACCCCCACCCTGCCCACCGAGCCGTTCGCCCCCGCCGGCCCCATCCCCCGCGAGATCGAGGGCGAGCCGGGGAACGCCATCGCCTTCACCTACCCGTTCAACTTCACCGGACACCCCGCCGCCTCCGTCCCCGCCGGCCTCACCGACAACGGCCTCCCCTGCGGCCTCCAGATCGTCGCCCCCCGCCACCGCGACGACCTCGTCCTGCGCGCCTCCTACGCCTACGAGCAGGCCCGCCCCTTCCCTGAGTTGCCGCGAAAACTGCCGGCTGCTTCCTAAACCCCCGCGTAGCTGTGCAGCCCCGTGATCCAGAGGTTCACGCCGAAGTATGTGAACAGCATCAGCGCCCACATCGCGACCAGCCACCACATCGGGTCGGGGCGCCAGCTGCGCTGGAACCGCCTCGGCACGATCCAGCGGATGATCGGCGCCCCCGCCACCGACCCCTCCCCCGCCCGCGCGTGGAAGTAGGCCGCCAGCGCCAGCAGCACCACCAGCGCGCTCGTCTCCTTCGGGTCCCAGCCCCAGTAGCGACCCCAGGCGCTGTTCGCCCACCACGCCCCCAGCGCGATGCCCAGCGCCAGCAGCGGGAATCCCACCAGCACCGCCCGGTGCGCGAGGTCGCCGGCCGCCTCCCCGCCGGGCAGCGAGGCGAACCGCCGCCGCCCCTCGCCCCCCTGCGCCAGGTAGATCACCGCCGCGCTGAACGCCACCGTGAGCACCGCGTACGACACCAGCATCACGCTCACATGCAGCGTCAGCAGGGGGGCGTTCTGGAGGGCGGGAATCAGCGGGATGACCTCGTCCGGGAAGAGCGTCGCGATGCCCAGCGCCGCCGTCACGATGGGCAGGGCAACGACGCCGAAGCGTCGCGCCCCCGCCGTCCGCTCGAACGCCAGCCAGGCCAGGGAGATGCCCCACGCCAGCGCGACCGTGTACTCGTACAGGTTCGAAAGCGGCGTGTGCTCGACCGCGATCCAGCGGGCAATCAGCGAGATTGTGAGGGCCAGGGCCGTCAGCGCTGCGAAGGTCGTGGCGAGCCGTCCGAGGCCGGCGTTGGGCACGCCCGTCGCCCCCGTAACCGTGACCGTCCCCGCCGAGGTCTGCGCGCTCAGCCGCCGCAGCGAGAAGGATGCGCTCGCCACGTGCGCCAGGTACGTCGCCGATGCGATTGCGGCGAAGGCAAGGCCCGTCCAGAACAGGTAGCTCGCAAGCTCGACCATCGCTCCTGATTGTATCGCTACCCCCCGTGACGTTCCCTGCCGCCGGGGCGGGCTACCGCCGGCCTGCCCGTAGAATGCGCCCGTCGCGGCTCCCGCCGCGGGAGAGAGACACGATGGCAGCGACCGGCAAGGCCCACTTCGGCGTGAACGTGCCGCAGATCAAGCGCACCTGGGAGGAGGCGAGCGCCGCCGCCCGCGAGTTCGAGGACCTCGGCTTCGACTCCATCTGGGTGAACGACCACCTCTACGGTCCGCAGTCGCCCCAGATCCCCATCCTTGAGGCGTGGACCGCCGTCGCGGCCCTGGCCGCCACCACCAAGCGCGTCGAGATCGGCACGCTCGTGACCCCCGCGGGCATGCGTAACCCCGCCCACCTCGGCAAGGTCATCGCCACCGCCGACGAGATCGCGGGCGGTCGCATCATTCCCGGCCTGGGTGGCGGCTGGATGGAGCGCGAGTTCACCGACTTCGGTGTGCCCTTCCTCTCCACCCGCGAGCGCCTCCGCCAGCTCGAGGAGACGGCCGTACTGCTCAAGCGCATGTGGACCGAGGACGAGCCGGTCACCTACGAGGGCAAACACGTCCGCGTCGAGAACCTCGTCTGCGAGCCGAAGCCGCCCCGCACCCCGCCCCTCCTCATCGGCGGCGCGGGCGAGCGCGTCACCCTGCGCATCGCCGCCCGGCACGCCGATATCTACAACAACCTCGCCGGCCACCACTCGAACCTCGCCCGCAAGGTCGAGGTGTTGCGCGAGCACTGCGCCGACATCGGCCGCGACCCGACCGAGATCAGGGTCAGCCAGCAGACCCTCGTGACCATCGCCCCCGACGAGGCCTCCGCCGGGCCGATGATCGAACGCGCGGAGCGGATCTTCGGGGGCCACCTCGGCGACCCCACCGGTCCCCTCGCCCTCTCCGGCAGCCCCGAGCGCATCCGCGACCAGGTCGCCGCCAACCGCGAGGTCGGCTGCGACATGTTCGTCATCGAGTTCTTCGGCCGCGATACCCGCGAGCCCGCACGGCTGTTTGCGGAGCGCGTGCTTCCCTACGTGTAAGCGGGGCGAGTCACAGCGCTGACGCGGGCCTTGCAGGGCGCGGTAGGATGGCTGTCCGGGGGAGTGGATAGGGCCCGGTGGTCCTCGCCGTCTTCAAAACGGTCGCCTCGTCGCCAGCGCGGCGAGGGGTGGGTTCGACTCCCATGCACTCCCGCCAGAATTGGCCGCGCGTCACCGCGGCGCTCTCCTCGCTAAACGTCCAGGTTCTGGACATCCTTCGCGTGCGTCAGGATGAAGCGCCGGCGGTGGCTGACGTCCTCGCCCATGAGCTCCGAGAAGATGCGGTCGGCGTTGGCTGCGTCCTCGATCGTGACCCGCATCAGGATGCGCGAGTCCGGCTTCAGCGCCGTCTCCCAGAGCTGGTCCGCGTTCATCTCGCCCAGTCCCTTGAAGCGCTGCACGTTGCCCTTCTGCTTCTTGCCCCGCTGGAACTCCTTCAGCTCCGGGTCGGAGAAGAAGTAGTGCGTCGTCTTCCCCTGCTGCAGCCGGTAGAGCGGCGGCAGGGCGATGTAGAGGTAGCCGCCCTCGATCAGCTCGACCATGTTGCGGAAGAAGAACGTCAGCAGCAGCGTGCGGATGTGGGCGCCGTCCACGTCGGCGTCGGTCATGATGATGACCTTGTGGTAGCGCAGCTTCGTGATGTCGAAGGTGTCGCGGATGCCCGTGCCCAGGGCCGCGATGATGAGGCGGATGGCCTCGTGCCCGAGCATCTTCTCCGGGAAGGCCTTCTCCACGTTCAGGATCTTCCCCCGCAGGGGCAGGATCGCCTGGGTGTGACGGTCGCGACCCTGCTTCGCTGAGCCGCCCGCGCTGTCACCCTCGACGATGAAGATCTCCGACTCCTCCGGGTCGCGGCTGGAGCAGTCCGCCAGCTTGCCCGGGAGGTTCCCGCTCTCCAGCGCGCTCTTACGGTGGACGAGGTCGCGCGCCTTGCGCGCGGCCTCGCGCGCGCGGGCCGCGGTCATCCCCTTCTCGATCACGCGGCGCGCGTCCGAGGGGTTCTCTTCGAGGTGTTGAGTGAGCGCTTCGCCGAGCGCGCTCTGGACGTGCGCGGACACCTCGGCGTTGCCGAGGCGCGTCTTTGTCTGCCCCTCGAACTGCGGTTCCGGCAGCTTCACCGAGACCACGGCGACGAGCCCCTCGCGCACGTCTTCGCCGCTCAGGTTGGCGTCACCATCCTTGAGCACCTTCGCCTTGCGCGCGTAATCGTTCAGGACGCGCGTCAGGGCGCTGCGGAACCCGGTCAGGTGGGCGCCGCCGTCGATCGTGTTGATGCCGTTCGCGAACGTGTAGACCGACTCGTTGAAGCCGTCGTTGTACTGGATCGCGCACTCGATGACGTTGCCCTCGATCTCGCGGTCGACATACACCGGGTCGTGGTTGAGGACGGTGCGGTCGCGGTTGACGTGCCGCACGAAGCTCTGGATACCGCCCTCGAAGTAGTAGTTCATCTCGCGCCCGTCGCGCTCGTCGTACAGGCGGAACCACGTGCCCTTCGTCAGGTAGGCGTACTGCTGAAGCCGGTTGGCTTCGATTGCGAAGTCGAACGAGGTGGAGTCGAAGATGTCGGCATCCGGCTTGAAGGAGATGGTCGTGCCGAAGCCGCGGCCGTTCTTCAGGGGCGAGGGGGCGAGCTTGTTGAGCGCCTCACCGCGCGAGTAGTCCTGGCGGTAGATCTTGTTCGCGGTTCGCTTGCCCTGCGCCTCGGGATCGGGCACAACCTCGACGCGCATCTCCTCGGCCAGCGCGTTCACCACGCTCGCGCCCACACCATGCAGGCCGCCCGAAACCTTGTAGCCGCCCCCGCCGAACTTGCCGCCGGCGTGGAGCACGGTCATCACCGTCTCGACGGCTGTCTTACCCGTCTGCTTCTGCACGCCCACGGGGATGCCCCGGCCGTTGTCGCTGACGGTGCACCAGCCATCCGTGTGGAAGGTCACTTCGACGCGGTCGCAGAACCCCGCCATCGCCTCATCGACGGCGTTGTCGACGAGCTCCTTGACGAGGTGGTGGAGGCCGGCCTTGTCGGTCGTCCCGATGTACATGCCGGGCCGGCGGCGGACCGCTTCGAGACCTTCGAGCACCTGGATATTGGCTGCCGTGTAGGTGCTTGGGGTCGCTTGTTCGATCGCCATACGCTGCCTTGTGGGGTGTGGTCCGCGGGCTTCCGGAACGCGACCGCGGGTATTGTTAGGATTCCTTTGCATTTTATCACGACAAGGGTCTTAGCCGCCACCGTTCAGGGCCTCCAGAACGGGGCTTCGCGCCTATACTGACCGGGCCTTGCCCAACTGCCGAAACGACAGGATCGATATGCCCGTTTCACCCCTCGAACTGCCCCCGGCGAAAGCCTGATTGCGCCCATGGGGCTCCTCGATCGCTTCCGCAAGTTCGAGCGTCCGGATCCGCCGGAGCGGGTGACCGTGGAGGCCATCGGCTGGGTCCGGAACGATGTCGGCAAGCCCCGCCCGCACCGCTGGGAAGAGGTCGAGAGCCGCATCGAGTTGCTCCCCGGGCACGCCGAGCGCCTGCGCGGCCTCGACGACTACAGCCACGTCCTCGTCGTCTTCCATATGGACCTTGCCGCCGATGCGCCCGAGAAGCCGTCGACCCTCCACGTCGAGGGTGTCGAGACCGGCATCCTCGCCACCCGTAGCCAGCTGCGCCCGAACCACCTCGGCGTGGCCGCCGTGCCCCTCCTGGGCGTCGATGGAACCGTCCTGCACGTGCGCGGCATCGACGCCATCGATGGCACCCCCGTGCTCGACCTGAAGCCCTACCTCCCCCGCTACGACTCCCACCCCGACGCCACCATCCCCGGCGAGTAGCCACCCGCGTTCACTCGCCGATCACGCCGGCCCCGTACCATCGCCAATGTGACAACTGCAACGATCGAACGAGACACTACAGACCGAAAGATTCACCTCGACATCGCCCACAACGTTCGCCACCTGGCCGGCTATCCCACCGCCGGCGGCCACGCCACGACCGCTTCCGACCTCATCCGCAGCGGTAGCCTGCACGAACTTACCGAGGCAGGCCTGGCCGCCTTCTGCGAACTCGGCGTCAAGGTCGTCGTCGACTTCCGCTCCGGGATGGAGCACGAGATGTACCCGACGCCCGACCTGAGCGCCCAGGACGTGACCATCATTGAGGCGCCCGTGTTCGAAACGGACGCCTCCCCGGGGGCGCTGGCCCGCCAGGACCGCTACCCGGGCCACGCGGCCATCTACCGGGATTTCCTGTCGGAGGGCGGCGAGGCCTACCGCACCCTCTTCGAGACCATCGCCATGGCCTCCGGGCCGGTGCTCTTCCACTGCGCTGTCGGCAAGGACCGCACGGGCGTCGCCGCCGCGCTCCTGCTGGAGCTCGCGGGCGTGCCCGACGAACACATCATCGCCGACTACGCGCTCTCCACCGCCGAGCTCGAGCCGACCCTCGAGGAGCGCATGGAGCGCTTCGAGGAGTACGGCATCAGCATCGAGACGGGCCGCATGATGATGGCCGCCCCCCCGCGCGACATGGAGCTGACGCTCGACTTCATCCGCACCCGCTGGGGCTCCGCCGCCGGCTACCTCGGCGCTCTCGGCCTCGCCCCCGCCACCATCGAGGCCGTCCGCTCCCGCATGTCTTCCTAGGCCGGAGGCACACCTTGCCTCCCCTCCGGTTAACGCCGCGAGGGGTGCATGCACTGCCCTCCTCAAGAACGGGGAGGGCGCTTTCGTGCCGGGAAAACTAGTGGGTCAGGAGTGGCTGGCGGAGAGGGGGAGATTCGAACTCCCGGTGCATTGCTGCACACCGCTTTTCGAGAACGGTACCATAAGCCACTCGGACACCTCTCCGGGATCGAGTCTAGCAACGTCCCGGAATGCAGGCGAAACCGGGACTGGAGCCGCCCTTGGAACCGTTCACCGTCGCCTGCTGCCAGGTGCGAGCCCTCGAGCTTGAGGACGCGGAGGAGAACCTCCAGGGTCTCCTGCGAGCCCTCGATGAGGCCGGCGAGGCCGGCGCTCAGCTCGTCGCCCTGCCCGAGTGCGCCTACCCCGCCTACTACGTCCGCGATGCCGACCCCTACGCCCGCCCCGGCGTCCGCCCCTTCGACGAGGTGGCCGCGCTCTTCGGGGCGAAGGCGCGCCAGTACGGCTACTGGCTCGCCGCCGGCATGGCCGTCCCCCACGACGACGGCTCCCTGACCAACAGCGGCGTCATCTTCGACCCCACCGGCGAGATGGTCGGGCGCTACGACAAGGGCTTCCTCTGGCACTTCGATAACTACTGGTTCCGGCGCGGTGACGCCTTCCCCGTCTTCGATGCTGGCTTCGCCCGCTTCGGCGTGCTCATCTGCGCCGATGGCCGCCAGCCCGAGATCGCCCGCTCCCTCGCCGTCAACGGCGCCGAGATCATCCTCGACCTGACCGCCTGGGTCTCCTGGGCCAGCAGCGTCGAGCAACTCAGCACCACCCAGTGCGAATACCTCATGCCCGCCCGCGCCTTCGAGAACGGCGTCTGGGTGGCCGCCGCCGACAAGTGGGGACCGGAGGGGAACACGCTCATCTACGCCGGGCGCTCCTGCGTCATCGACCCCCACGGGGCGACGCGGGTAGCCGCGCCGAGCACCGGCGATACCGTCCTCACCTACACCATCGACCCGGCCCAGGCGCAGTCCGAGGCCGTCCCCCGCCGCCCCAGCCTCTACGGTCGCCTCACCCAGCCCTGGGAAGACTCCCCCGCCCGGGCATTCCTCGACGAACCGATGGTCCCCGACGAGGAGAACCGGCGCATCGCCATCGTTCCCGGTTCGGGCGACCTGTTCGACACGGGCGAGGTGATCGCCCGCTACGAGGCCCTGCGCGAGCAGGACTGCGACCTCACCGTGTTCGCGGGCGAAGTCGGCAGCGAGGGCTGGCAGGCGTCCATGCCTGCTGTCGAGAAAGCCGTGCGCGCCAACGGCGGCGCCCTTGCCTTCGCAGTCGCCACCAGCGGCTGCACCATGGAGCAGACCGCCGTCCTCGTGACCCCCGACGAGACGGTCGAGCACCGCGCCACGCACGGGCGCGGCATCGACCTCGGTGAGTCGAGTGCGCCCGTCACGCCGACCGGCGCCGGCAACGTGGGCCTGCTGTGCGGCGATGAGGGACTCGCGCCCGAGGTCGGCCGCTGCCTCGCGCTCGAAGGGGCGGACGTGCTCGCCTGGCCCACCTTCGGCGACCACGCGATGAACGAGCGAGTCACCCGCGCCCGCAGCGACGAGAACCGCGTCTACACCGCCGCCGCCTGGACGGGTGGCGGCGTCGTCACCGCCCCCACCGGCGCCCCCCTCACGGCCGTGCCCGCTGGCACCGACATGGCGATGGCGGCGCAGGTCAACCGCGCCAACGCACGCTGGAAGGACATGGCCCCCGGCACGCACGCTCTCCGCGATCGCGTGCCGTACGCGTACGAAGCGCTCGTCTCGGACCGTTAGGAGCGGCGGCTAGCTGCCGCGCGGCTTCAGCACCTCGACCGTCAGCTCGCTGGGGATGGAGCTTCGCGTCACGCTCAGGCGGGGACGGGGCTCGGGCGTGGCGCCTGCCTCGCTGAGGAACCGGTCGATCGGATCAAGGTGCGTGCTGTCGAGGTCGGTGCGGTAGTTCATCGGCACCACGATATTCGGGTCGATGCGCTGCATCAGGTCCGCCGCCACCGACGCGGAGAGCGAGCCCCCGCCCCCGACGGGCATCAGGAGCACGTCCACGTTCTCGAAGCGCTCAAGGATGGAGGCGTCGGGGGGCGCGTCCGGGAGACCAAGGTGGACGATGTTGACCCCGTCGATCTCGTACGCGAAGGCCATCGTCCGCTGGCCATCCCCGCGTTCGATGGGGATGCCAGTCACGAGGATGCCGCGCACCTCGTACTCGCCCGGCGCCTCGAAGACGCGCGGTTCGCCCTGCACGCCGTCGTGGTTGCTGATCGCGGGGTCGTCGTTGCGGCTGAGGGTGACGACCTCGGCGCTCGTGCGGCCCAGGCTGTAGCCCGTCGAGGCGGCTACGGGGTCGGTTAGCACAGCCCCTTCGCGGCCGCGAAGGCGGAAGCATGTGCGACCGAGCCAGCTGATCTCCACTGCGGGCATCGTACCGGCGGGCAGGGAAACGCGGAAGGAATCGAGCGGCTAGCGCTGCAGCAGCACGCTCGCGTTTGACCCGCCCAGCCCCAGCGAGGTCACGAGCACGCAGTCAAGGCGCTCGTCGCGGGCCTCTCGCACGACGCTCAGGTCGGAGCGCTCCGGCGGCTCGCGGAAGCCGGCCGCGGGCGCGACCTGCTGGCGGCGCATCGCCTCCAGCGCGTACACCAGCGCCAGCGGTCCGCTTGCGGCCAATGTCTCGCCCAGCGCCCCCGCCGGTGCGGTCACGCTCGCGTAGTAGACGTGCCGCCCGAACGTGCGCGTCAGCCCGACCGCGTCGGAGGCGTCCCGGTTGGCGCGGCCGTCCGCGCAGGAGGACACGTGGTCGACCTGGTTCTGGAGGTAGCCGGCGGCGCCCAGCACCGCCTGCATCGCCCGGCCCGCCTCCGCCGGATCGCTCGGGTCGAGCGGTTCCGCCAGCGGGTCGAACGTGCGCGTGGCCGCGGCGATGCGCGCATGCACCGTCGCCCCGCGCTCCCGGGCGTGCGTCTCCGCCTCCACGACCACGTAGGCGGCGCCCTCGGCGGGCGTGCAGCCGTCGGGGTGGGCGTCGAGGGGGTGTGCGTCCTCGGGGGCTATCAGCCCCTGCTGCTCGAAGTGCGCGAGCACGGGTGGCTGCAGCGCCTGCGCCGCCCCCGCCACCACCACGTCCGCCTCCCCCCGGGCCACGATGGCCGCTGCCTCGGCGATGGCGGCGAGCCCGCTCGCCTCCGCCCCTGCAAGCCCCACAACCGCCCCGCGTACTCCCAGCGTTCGCGCGACGAGCTGTCCGTAGGGGACGAACAGGGTCGGCTGTCCGGGCGCGCGAAACGCGAGGCCGTCGGCCACCGCGAAGCGCCGCGAGTCCGCGATGCCCGCCGTCAGCCCTGCCGCCTCCACCGCCTGCAGGGCGGCATCGAGGCCCACCATCGAGCCGCGGTCGAGGAAGTGGGCGAGGTTGCGCGGGATGCGCGCGTGCGGGCGGTAGTCGTCCGGGATGGGGGCTGCCCGGAAGGTCTCGGGACCGTCGTCGGGGGACCAGTCAATCGCTGGCGAACGCCCCTCTGCCAGGGCCTGCCACATCGGCTCGACCCCGCTGCCGTGCGCGGTCACGGCGCCGTAGCCGGTCACCACCGGTTCGGCGAGGTGGCCTGGCAGGGGCTCGGTTGGGAACTGTGGCGCGTCGCTCAGCTAGTCGAGGTCCTCATCAAGAAAGTCGTCGACGCCGGCGCTGCGGCGCATCACCACCACTACAGAGGCGGCGACGGCGAGAAGAACGAGGAGGGCGAGAATGCGCTTCATGCGTAAGCAACCCCTTGGTGAGTCGTAGGGAGCCAGACCGAGTATAGCAGCACGGCCCTTCCCGGCATCCGTGCCGTGGGGGCTGGTCAGTTATCTCTGGCTCTGCTCCCTCCGAGCTCGCACACTAGGCTTCCGAAGGCGGTGGCTCAGCGAACGGCTCTCCCGCTTCAAGAGCTGCTTCCCGCCTCTGGTTCCACTCCACCCAGCGTTGCCGCTCTTTCTTCTGTCCCTTGCGTTCAAAGCGCGCTTCCAGCTTCTCGGCGATAACCACGATTGCGATCCTCCCGGCTTCGGTGAGTACCATTGCGGCGGCGGCTGACGTAATCGCGACGGGGGCGGAACTCTCCCACACAGTGCGTGTCGCGGCAAAAGCCGAGAGACCGCCTACGATGGCGTGATGCGTCTGGAGGGCGACTCCTCCCAGGAACAGCGTAGCAAACACCACGAAATACAGGTCTCGGGTTTGTTGCTTGACGCTCCAGATCGACTCTCGCGCCGTCTCTGCCAATGGACTGCTCCCGTTCCTGAACCGCCATCATACAACTCATTGTCACAAAAGTAACAAGAAGCATTGATGTTTCCGGCCCTATACTTGGGAGGCCCCTGCCCCGCGTACATCGCCGAGGAAGGCGCCCAGCGCCCCCTCGAAGGCGCGAGGCGCCACGAAGGGCGCCCCCTGTCCGCAGCCTTCGAGCGTGACCAGCCGCCCGTTCGGGAGCGTGTCCGCCAGCAGACGCGCCGCAGGCAGGAGCGGGTCGTACTCACCCGCCACCACGAGCGCCGGAACGGCTAGCGACGCCAGCCGCGGCAGAAGCGCCTCGCGCCCCGCCCGCGCCTGGTGCGCGTCCGCGAACGCCTCCGCGTCGATGCCCCGGTAGTGTTCGCGCACCGAGGCCCGCAGGTACTCGCCCGTATGCCCCTCTGCTGCGTTCACCCCGACGCGTCCCATCCCGAAGCGCCCCGCCAGCCGCCCTCGCTCGCCGAGCCGTGCCTGGTGGCCCCGCAGATCCTCGTCGTAGGAGGGGTGTTCGTCGACCGGGATCGCTCCGCTGAGAACGAGCAGGTCGACTCGCCCGGGTGAGTCGAGCGCCAGTTCGAGCGCCACCTCCGCGCCGAAGCCCGCGCCGATGACGGCGCAGGCGCCCACGCCCTCGGCATCGAGCAGCGCGGCAAGGTCGGCGGTGTAGTCGCGCATCGCCGGCGGCGCTCCGCCGTCGACCGGCCGCGCGCTCTCCCCGAAGCCGCGCAGGTCCGGTGCGATCGTGCGGAACTCATCGACCATGTCCGTGGCGAGCGCGCGCCACACGCGACGGTCGTCGGGGATGTCGTGCAGGAGCAGGGCGGCGGGAGCTTCAGGCGCTCCCGCCACGTCGTAGGCGAGTGTCCAGGCTCCGCGATCGATCTCGGGCACGGGCGGGAGCGTACGCCACCGCGTTAGCGAGGTGCGAGCGCAACCGGCCAACCCTGGAGCGCACGAACGCTGTCAGCGGTGGCAGTAAGCGGGCGGCGCCGGCACGCACCATCTCGGTCAGTCGTGCGCTCACCCCGATCCGGTCCAGGTACGCCACCGCCACCCAGCACACCGCCACGACAAGGCCGCCCGCCACCATGTCGAAGAAGAAGTGGTTCCCCGTCACCACGATCGCCCACCACATCACCACCGACATGGCCACGGCGAGGGCGCGCAGGAACGGATTGCTCGTGTTCACCCAGATGGCGGCCGAGGCCAGCGCGATCCAGCCGAAGTGGAAGCTCGGCAGTGCGGCAAAGTCGTTCACAAAGGGCGCCGGCTGCATGTAGACCACGTCCGCGCTCCCGTGAACCGTGTCGACGAAGCCGAAGTCGATGCCCGAGAGGTGGATGAGGCGGGGCGGGGCCGTCGGCAGCAGCCAGTAGGCGGCGATGCCCACCAGGCCCGAGAGCAGCATCACGTTGCGCACGAAGCGGAAGCGCGAGGGGTTCTTGATCGCCAGCCACGTGCCAATCGCCGCCAGCACCGGGTAGTGCCCCCACGCATAGACCTGGTTGGCGATGGCCATCAGCAGGTCGTACTGGAGGAAGACCTCCTGCCAGTGCACCTCGGTGAAGATGCCCAGCCGCTTCTCGAAATCGATGATCTGGAGGCCGCGGGTCAGTGACGACTCGATGTCATCGGGCCGCCCGCCGCGCACAAAAAAGTAGACAAACAGCGCCGCGATCGTCCCGAGCATCTCCACGGTGGCGATGCCCAGTCGGTTGACATCGAGATACCAGGGACGGGGCCGATCGGCCTTGCGAGAAAGAAACTGCAGACGCTGCATCGCCTCCCTCCAAGGCTTGCTGCGCGGATGGGTGGAGCCCTACGAGGCTACCAGCCCCGGCCAGCCTCTTCAAGAATGCGTACAGATTGAGATGCGATTGCTTGCGGTCGCTCCGCGAAGCGTTAGCATGGTTGGTGCGATGGCTGATACATCTGGCCCCGACGCCCTTCCGGCCCCGGCCTTCGGACCCGACAGCGAGGAGATGCTCCGCTGCATTCGCTGCGAGCTCCGCTACGTGCCCTCGAAGTCGACCAGCGCCCTGCGTCTCACCTACTGCAGCTTCCTCTGCGAGCTGGGTGACCTCGGCTTCAGTATCACCGGCCTGGAGCACATGGAGCCCCAGCCCAAGGCGATCGAGCCCCCCGCCGTCGAACTGGACCCCCAGCCCGGCGAACCCGCCATCGTCGAGTAGCCTGCTTCCCCCCGCCCTACGACCCGAGCGGCATCACCAGTTCCGTGCGGCACTCCGCAGGGTCCGTTACTACTGCCGGGTCGGTCACGTAGAGCTCCCACGCCGCCCCTCCGGGAATCTTCCCCTCTTGCTTCACCCAGCGGTCCAGCGCATCCCACGACTGCCCCAGCGTCTCGTATGGACCCACATGCATGGTTGAGAGCACGGCCCCGCCCGGAAGCTCAGCCGCCTCGACGCGCCCCTCGCCGGCCACCGGCTCGGTGACAGCCATGCCGCACTCGATCTCCCACTCCTCGCTCCCCATCGAGAGGTAGCGGCAGAACGGGGGGCCCGCGGGCTGCGCTCCGCTCGCCTGGATGAACGCGAGGACTGCCGGAAACAGCTCGTCCATCACCGGTCCAAGGTCCGGCTGGCGCGCCTTCGTCCGGATGACGGCCGCGGGCTGCGCGTCGATACGCTTCTCTGTCACTTCCAGCATGGGTTCCCTCCGTGGGTTGGTACGAGGCCGTACGCTACCATTCCAATCATGAAGCCCTACGCCATCACGGTCGTCGGCGGCGCCGGAATCGTGGGCCGCGAGTTCCTCAAGATCCTCGATGAGCGCGAGGTTCCCGTCGGGCGCCTGCGCCTCCTCGCGACGAAGCGTTCCGCCGGCTCGACCGTCGAGTTCCGCGGCTCGACCATCACGATCGAGGAGACCTCCCCCGAGTCCTTCGCCGGAGACGACGACGTTGTGTTCCTCTCCGCCTCCGGCGACGCCTCCCGCCAGTACGCCCCCCTTGCCCGCGACCGTGGCGCCCTGGTCATCGACGACTCCAGCGCCTTCCGCATGGACCCCTCCGTGCCCCTCGTCATCCCCGAGGTGAACGCCGAGGCCCTCGCCTGGCATAACGGCATAGTCAGCCAGCCCAACTGCACCACCACCCCCATGGTCATGGCCCTCTACCCCATCCACCGCGACAACCCCCTGCGGCGCATTGTCGTCAGCACCTACCAGGCCGTCGCCGGCGCGGGCGCCGCCGCCGTCGAGGGTCTGCGTACGGAGACCACCGCCGCCCTCGCCGGCCGCCACGAGCCCTCCGGCACGCAGAAGCGCGAGATCGCCTTCAACGCCGTGCCCCAGGTCGATGTCTTCACCGAGGACGCCTCCACGAAGGAGGAGACCAAGATGGTGAACGAGACGCGCAAGATCCTCGATGCGCCCGACCTGCTCGCGAGCGCGACCTGCGTGCGTGTCCCCACCTTCTTCGGCCACGCCATGGCCATCTGGGCCGAGTTCGAACGCCCCGTCGACCCCGCCGAAGCGCGCGAGGCGATCGCCACGATGCCCGGCGTCCGTGTCGTCGATGAGCCCGGCGGCGAGCGCTACCCCACCCCCGTCGACGCTGCCGGCAACGACGACGTGCTCGTGGGCCGCATCCGCGCCGACAGCTCCTGCCCCGGCGCCATCGCCCTCTGGGCCGTGACCGACAGCATCCGCAAGGGCGCCGCCACCAACGTCGTCCAGATCATCGAGGAGGCCGACCGCCGCGGGCTGGTCGGGCCCTCCGCGCGATAGCCAATAGGCAGCGGCCCCGCTAGGCTAGCGCCGTCATGCCGCACACACAGCTTCGGGACATCGTCGCCTACTACGAAGAGGCGGGTTCGGGCTCGCCCCTGCTGCTGATCGCGGGACTGGGCGGACACTCGGGACTGTGGTCGCTGCAGCTCCGCGCCCTCTCCCTCGGACGCCGCGCTATCGCCTTCGACAACCGCGGGTCGGGCCGCACCAGCGCCCCCGATAAGCCCTACTCCATCGCCGGCATGGCCGACGATGCCCGCCAGCTCCTCGACCGCCTCGAGGTCGAGCGGGCGAGCGTGGCCGGCTACGGCATGGGCGGCGCCATCGCCCTCGAGCTCGCCGCCGAGCACGCCGACCGCGTCGAGAACCTCGTGCTCATCGGGACCAGCGCCTCCCCCGGCGGCCGCCAGCGCCTCGTGACCGAGGGCTGGGCCGACGCCCGCCGCTCGAACCTCAGCCGCGAGCAGGCGTTCTCCCTCACCGCCCCCTGGCTCTACACCTCCGAGTTCCTCGCCGACAACCAGCGTCGCGCGCAGGCCGTCGAGAGCGGCGCCAACGACCCGCACCCCGCCCAGGACCACGCCTACGCGCGCCAGGCGCAGGCCTTCCTCGCCTACGACGCCACCTCGAAGCTGGCCGCGATCGAGCAGCCCGCCCTCGTGCTCGCCGGCGAGGAGGACATCCTCGTCGACCCGGCGGACGCCGCCGCTCTCGCCGAGGCGCTCCCCAACGGGTCGCTACAGCAGCTCCCCGGCGCCCACGCTGGCCTGGTCGAGCACCCGCAGGCCTACGCCGCCGCCCTCCTGGAGTTCCTCGCCGCCCCCGTCCCCGCAGGCTAGAGACCATGGCTGGGAAGGCCCAAGCTCCCCTGAACGGAGACCAATTCCGCGATCAGGTTGCAGATCTCGCGGGAGCGCTCGACCTCCTCGTTGACAAGGAGGTTGAGGTTGGCCGGAGGCTTTGGGGGGCGAAGCGTCAGATTGACATCGTATTGACCGACCCCAGGAGCCGACGGCGGCTTGGCATCGAGTGCAAGTGGCAGGGCAGCCGTGGGTCTGTTGAAGAGAAGATTCCCGCTACGATTTCGGACATCTCAAGCTGGCCAATCGACGGGATCGTGGCCTACTACGGCGAGGGCTTCTCCCGGAACATGCGCGCCTACCTCGACTCCACCGGCAAGGCGATAGAGTTTCCGCACCTTGAAGCGTGGCTCAGGCTCTACTTCGGGCTGGAGTTGAACGGCTAGAGGCCTTCTCGACTCGTGAGAGATTGCTGACCAGCAACTCGTCGATCGGCGCCCGCCCCCGCCCGTTCGAGTTGATCGCTCGCCCCATGGGAACGCGGTCTATTTCGTACTCCCGGTAGAGCTCCTCGATGTCGGGGTGCGACGAGTTCGACAGGAGCGCCGGGACGCCCCGCGCCGTCAGGTCGTCGAACGCGTCGCGCAGCCGTTGCTGGTCGGCAAACCCGAAGTCGGCGCCCGTGTACTTGGTGAACGCTGAGGTGGCGCTCAGCGGCTGGTAGGGCGGGTCGAGATAGACGAAGTCCCCGGGCTGCGCGCGGGCACAGGCTGTGGCGAAGTCCTCCGCCCGCAACTCCGCGCCCGCCAGGCTTGCCGACGCCTCGCGAAGCCGCTCGCTGTCGAGGATCGTCGGGCGCACGTAGCGCCCGTGCGGCACGTTGAAGTGCCCCTTGCTGTTGACCCGGTAGAGCCCGTTGTAGCAGGTCTTGTTCAGGAAGAGCAGACGCGCGGCTTTCCTGTCGGGGCGGCGCAGGCGCCGTTGGTTTCGGACCTCGTAGTAGTACAGACCGCGCTGCGAGGACTCCCGCGACAGGTATTCCTCTGATAGCTCCCCGAGCGCCGCGATCACGCCCCCGACATCGTCCCGGACGGCCGTGTAGGTCGCCATCAGGTCCGCGTTGCTGTCGGCGAGGGAGGCCTCGCCGACGAGGCCGGCCTCCTGTAACGAGAAGAACACCGCTCCGCCGCCGAGGAATGGCTCGTGGTAGCGCGCGATTCGCTTCGGGGCGCGCTCGATGATGAGCGGGGCAAGCTTCCCCTTGCCCCCGGCCCACTTCAGGAACGGCTTCGCCACCAAGTCATTGTACGCAGCGCTGCCGGAGGGCCGGGACCGTCAGGTGGACGGTTGCTCCTGGCTCAGCCCCGCGGCGCGCTTGATCATGAAATAGCATGCCAGGAAGAACGCCAGACTGATCGGTGACGTCACGCGACTCACGATCACGTACTCGTTCGCCGAGAACTCCCCCAGCAGGAAGATGCGGAAGATTCCCGTGCCGATGTTGTAGGTCATGAACACCAGCGTGAGAATCACGAACACCCGGTGCCGTGGGTCCATCAGCGTGCGCAGCGCGGGGATGCTCTCCCGCGCCACCGCCCCCACCAGCGGCTTGCCCATGGCCACGCTGGCCAGGCAGACGGCGGCCACGAGGAAGTCGCTGTAGATGTTCTGGGCGGCGAACGCCTTGGCGCTGTCCGCTACCAGCCCCACGACTGCCGACCCCGCTACCACCACGAATCCGAGCACGGTGATGAAGCGAATCACGCCGCTGTCGCGGTTGATTGCGAAGACCCAGGTCGACGCCGCGAAGGAGGCCACGATCGCGACCTGCGTGCGCCACAGGTCCTCCGGCCAGAACGAGTTCAGCACAAGGAACACGACGAGCGGCAGCAGGCTCCAGAAGATGCGCCAGTCGACGGCGCTGAAGTCGCCCTGGGCGAGCTTTCGGAAGTCGGGCAGGTTGGGGGTGTCGGGTGCGGCCTCGGGAGGCTCGTCCGGCCGGTTCATCGCTGCTCCAGAGCCCACGCCGCCAGCATACGGTACGTGTCGCGAACGCTCCGTATCCGTCCGCCCGCGGGTCAAGGGGGTATCATCGGGCGACTCGCCCGGGAGGGGAACCGATGCCCGCCCTTGATGGCATGCGCGTGCTCGATATGACCCAGTACGAGGCGGGCACCTCGTGCACGCAGCTCCTCGCCTGGCTCGGCGCCGACGTCGTCAAGATCGAGTCGCCCCGCGGCGACCCCGGACGTGGCGTAGCCGGGTCGGGCATGCCCCAGTACTTCCTCAACTACAACAGCAACAAGCGCAGCATCGTCATCGACCTCGCCTCCGAGGAGGGGCGCGCACTGCTCCTGAGCATGGCCCCGAAGTTCGACGTCTTCGTCGAGAACTACGGCCCCGGCGTCATCGAGAAGCTGGACCTGACCTACGAGGTCATGAAGCAGGCGAACCCCGCCATCATCTACGCGCGCCTGAAGGGATTCGGACTAAGCGGTCCCTACTCGGGCTTCCCCTCCTACGACTGGGTGGCGCAGGCGTCGGCGGGCACCTTCTCCGTGACCGGGCAGGCCGGCGGCCCGCCCACCCGTCCCGGCCCCACCATCGGCGACTCCGGCACCGGCGCCCAGCTCGCCCTCTCCATCACCGCTGCCTACGTGCAGAAGCAGCGCACCGGCGAGGGGCAGTTCATCGAGATATCCATGCAGGAAGCGGTCACCCTCTTCATGCGCACGCTCGGGCTGCGTACCTGGGGCGAGGCGCCCCAGTCGCGCACCGGCAACAGCCGCGGACCCGGCACCGATGTCTACCCCTGCAAGGGCGGCGGCGAGAACGACTACCTGTTCGTGATGATCGTGACGCTCCAGCAGTGGGACGCGTTCTGCACGACCATCGGCCACCCCGAACTGCTCGCCGACCCGCGCTTCGAGACGCAGATGGGGCGCTTCCAGTACGCGGACGAGTTCTTCGAGCTCGTGACCGGGTGGACCTCGCAGCGCACCAAGTACGAGGCCATGGAGGAGCTCGGCGCCGCGGGCGTACCCTGCTCGGCCACGCTCGACACCTACGAGCTCTTCACCAACCCGCACCTGACTGAGCGTGGCCTCATCCAGGAGCTGGAGCACCCCGAGGTGGGCCCGGTGAAGCTGATGCGTATGCCCGCCCTCCTCTCCGGCTCCGATGTGCCCCTCGAGGTCGCCCCCACGCTCGGCGAGCACACCCGCGAAGTCCTCGGCGAGCTCGACTTCAGCGAGGACGAGATCGGTACGCTCTTCGACCGCGGCGTCATCGGCTAGAACCTCCCCGGATACGCGCCCATGGCGGCGTATCATCGCGGCCATGCCTCGAATCGATGTCTACCTCGTCGTCAACGCCCGCTTCCACGACACTAACTTCGCTCGCCTCGAGCTGCTGAAGCTGCTCGCCGAAGACGGCGACGTCTGGGTCCGCGTCGGCGAGTCGTTCGCCGACACGGAAGCCATCCGCGCCTCCGACGTGCTCGTCACCTATACCTGCGACCTGCGCCCCGAGCCCGAAGAGGAGGAGGCCCTGCGCGCCTTCGTCGAGGGCGGTGGACGCTGGCTGGCGCTGCACGCCACCAACGCCCTCCTCGACTTCGGCCCCGAGGGCATCATCGCCCCGCGTATCTGCGACACCTTCATGGAGACGATGGGCAGCCGCTTCATCTCCCACCCGCCCATCCAGCCCTTCCAGGTGACCGTCTCCGCCCCCGACCACCCCCTCGTGGCCGGCATCGAGCCCTTCGAGGCCTCCGACGAGATCTACCTGTGCGAGTACTCGGAGGGCCTCACGCCCCTCCTGGAGACGCGTTTCAGCGGCAAGTTCGAGGCGGGCTACGTCGAGAACGACTGGCCCGACGACGACCCCCGCCTTATCGCCTACCTGCGCGAACTGGGCGAGGGCGCCGTCTTCTACCTGACCCTCGGCCACTCCTGCGGCAAGTACGACATGGCGCCCCTCGTCGAGGAGGCCCCCATCGTGCGCGGCTCCTGGGACCTCCCCGTCTTCTACGAGCTCCTCCGCCGCGGCCTCGCCTGGGCCAAGGAGCCCGCGCAGGCGGGCTAGGCGACTCCGGATGTGCATCCCCACACGTATCATCCAGACCATATTCAAGTTATGAGGAAGACGGGCATGAACTCCCTTGACGCCGCCTTTGAAGTGCTGCTCGCCGCAGGGCCACGAGGTCTGAACTGTCGCGCAAAGAACCATGAACTGACAGACCTCATGATCTCGCAGGACTTTTGGCAGACCCGTGGCAAGACTCCGTGGGCGACCGTCGCCAAGGACATCCAGGCGGACATCCGGCAGTACAGCGAGGCATCCCGCTTCCGCCAGCTTGCTCCGGGCGTCTTCGCAGCCGAGGCAGGTCATAGGGAGTCCCTGCCGGAGGTGCCCGGCCGACATGCAGAGGCAGGACGCACAGCTGCGGCTACCCGGGCCGCAGGCTCAATGTCCTTTGCCGATGCTGCCGAACAGGTTCTGCGACAGTCCAGTTCCAAGGAGCCGATGCACTACGAGGACATAACCGGCAAGGCCATCAAACAGGAGTTGATTCAGCCAGAAGGCAAGACTCCTGCGATTTCGCTCAATGCAATCATCGGCACGGAGATACGGCGTCGCGAGGCGAGGGGAGAACCACCACGCTTTGTTCGTCATGGGCGTGGACTGATAGGTCTTGCAGAAGCCTTGCCGCCGGGGGTTGCGGCCCAGGTCGAGATGCACAACAACGAGGTGCGGGCGGCCCTCCTCGAACGAGCGATTAAGGGAACATCCAGAGAATTCGAAAAACTCCTTGCGACTCTACTGGCCGAGATGGGATTTGACGACGTTGAGGTAACACCTTCCACAAGGGACGGGGGATTCGACGTACACGGTACTTTGGTGGTGGACAACCTTGCACGAGTTAAGATGGCAGGAGAAGCCAAGCGCTGGACCACGCAGAAGGTTTCCGTGAACGTGGTTCGTGAACTGCGTGGAACTCTCGTAAAACGCAAAGTTGGGCATGGCCTCATCGTTGCGACCAGTGACTTCACCGATAGCGCGAAAAAAGAGGCACCCAATGAGACCTACCCGATCGAGCTCGTGAATGGCGAAGAGTTTGCCAACCTGCTAGCCGAGTACGGCATCGGCGTAGAGAGGGAGGAGACCACTCTGCTACGCCTTGAAGAACCTATCCAGTAGAGGGTTCGAGCCCGAGCCTCCAAGCAAGGTCATCATCACGAGTTGCTACTTCAGTCGCAGAGCGACTCGGAGATGGAGTCGACGAAGGACTGGTCTTCCTCTGCGTGCGGGCTGCGTGCTACCAGCAGGGACTGTCGACGGGCCTCGGCGGCGAAGTTCGGCGAAGAGGTGTCGGGCACCCCAATCTGGATCGCGTGAAGGCGATCACCGTAGGGGCCGCCCCGATCGCGAGGAGACTGCGGGTTTAGCACCCCCGACATCAGGCCATCATCGCCCCGTCGACCGGTAGCCAGACGCCGCTTATGTACGACGCCTCGTCCGAGACGAGGAACGTGACCGCACTCGCGATCTCGTCCGGCGAACCGAGACGGCCGCCGTCGAGCGTGGGGCCCACGCCGCCGCCGCGAGCGGCCGGCGGATCGTCGTCTCCGCGCATCTCCGCCGCCTCGGCCGCGGCCGTGTGCAGCATGGGCGTGTCGATCGTGCCCGGGCAGATCGCGTTCACGCGCACACCCTGCGGACCGTAGGCCCGCGCCAGCGACCGCGTCAGGTTGATGACGCCCGCCTTCGTCGAGCCGTACAGCCCCTGCAGCGGCACGCCGTGCAGCGCCGAGACCGAGGACGTGTTCACGATCGCGCCGCCCCCCGCCGTGATCATGTGGCGGATGGCGTAGCGGCAGCCGAGGAGCACGCCCCGCAGGTTCACGTCCATCATCTGGTCCCACTTCTCCATCGGATCTTCAAGGGAGTCGAACCAGAAGTGGATGGCGGCGTTGTTGTGGAGCACGTGGAGCCCGCCCAGCTCGTTGATGGCGTAGGCGCTGACGGCCCGCCAGTCGTCCTCGCTGGAGCTGTCGGCGTGGATGTAGTGCGCGTCGCCGCCTGCAGCCGTAATCGCTTCGATGGCCGCGTGGCCGGCCTCGTCGTTCACGTCCGTGCCGATGACCCTCGCCCCCTCGCGCGCCCAGCGTCTCGCGACGGCTTCCCCCATACCCATCCCCACGCCCGTGACGATCCCGACCTTGCCTTCGAGGAGCATCGTGCTCCCTCCTTCTCTTCGTGCGTCGCGGCCAACCGGGGCCGCGTGCGCGCCAGCCTACCCCATGCGGCAGGCGGCGCGGGAACCCCCAAGTATGCCCGCGCTCTGCTACGATCCCGCCCGAAACCGCAGACCCTATGACGGTCTCGAATCGAGGGCCCTTGCCATGACCGAAACCCTGACCGGCACCGACCGCTCCGCGGGCGTCGCCTACACCCAGCTCCTCGCCGAGGATAGCCACCCTGTACCCGAGTACCTGCTGCGCGACTCCCCGCTGGAGCAGGGCGACCCCACCCTCGTGCCCGTCGCGCGCTACACCTCGCGCGAGTGGCACGACATCGAGATCGAGAAGCTCTGGAAGCGCGTCTGGCAGATGGCCTGCCACGAAGACGACATTCCCGACGTGGGCGACTATCTCGTTTACGACCTCGCCGACCTCTCCTACCTGGTTGTGCGCACCGCCGAGGAGGAGTTCAAGGCCTACTACAATGCCTGCCTCCACCGTGGCCGCCTCCTCCGCCAGGAAGATGGCAAGCGCGCCCGCGACCTGCGCTGCGCCTTCCATGGCTGGACCTGGAACCTCGACGGCACGCTCAAGGAGATCCCCTGCCAGTGGGACTTCCCCTACGTGAACCCGGACGAGCAGTCGCTGCCCGAGGTCAAGGTCGCCCGCTGGGGCGGCTTCATCTTCATCAACCCCGATCCCGACGCCGAACCGTTCGAGGACTTCGTCGGTGACCTGGAGAGCCACTTCACCCTCCTGCCCTACGAGAAGCGCTATAAGGAGGCGCACGTCGCCAAGGTGCTGCGCTGCAACTGGAAGGTGGCGCAGGAGGCCTTCATGGAGGCCTACCACGTCGTCGCCACCCACCCCCAGATCCTGGCGGGTATCTGCGACGCCAACTCCAAGTACGACGTGTTCGGCAACTACGCCCGCGCAATCACGCCGAACGGCGTCCCCAGCCCCCACCTCTCCAACGTCCCTGAGGAGGAGCCCCTCCCCGATGCGAGTCCCTTCAAGATGCGCCACCCGCTTACGGGCGCCATCTACGACACGCAGGAGGACAGCACCGTACTCGTGACCGCCAGGGATGGGCGCACCGGGCTCTTCACCGAAGGCGGCACCTGGATCAGCGGCGACCTCGGCGAGGCCGACCCGCACATGTGCCAGTGGCTCGCCGGCAAGCAGCTCGAGGCCGACGACGAACTCTGGCGGAAGCGCCGCGGCAACATCCTTCCCGATGGCGACAACGGCGACAGCGAGACGGTCGAGGCAGAGAGCGCTGCGGAAGAGCTGGACAAGCGCATGGAGCAGATGACGGCCGCGCCCTCCAACGGCGCCTCCGTTCGCGAGATCGGCGCCGCCGCCATCCGCGAGGGCCTGCGCCCCGTGCTCGGGGACGTGATGGACAACGTCCCCGATGCGGAGTTGAACGACAGCATCTACTTCACGCTGTTCCCCAACTTCCATCCGTGGGGTTCGTTCAACCGCATCGTCTACCGCTTCCGCCCGAACGGGAACAATCCCGACGAGAGCATCATGGAGTGCATCTACCTGGCGCCCTACCCCCAGGACGGCGAGCGCCCACCCGCCGCTCCCATCCACTGGATCGGCGTCGACGACGACTGGACGGAGGCGCCCGAGCTGGGAATGCTCGCCCGCGTCTTCAACCAGGACACCTACAACCTGCCCCGCGTGCAGCTCGGTCTGCACGCGACGCAGAAGGAGTTCGTGCAGTTCGGGAACTACGGCGAGACGAAGATCCGCCACTTCCACGCGCTGCTCGAGAACTGGGTCGCGACCGAGTAGCGCCCGGCCCGTAGCGATTCCGACCGGAGGGGCGGCCTGGCCGCCCCTCCTCTGTGTCCGCTGGCTAGAAAGTTCCTTGGCGAAGCGGCATCATGGAACCATGAGCAGGAATGATGGGCGGAACAGCGAGCCAAAGGGCACGGCCGACCGCGAGCCGACGCGAGTGCCAAGGCCCGCCAACATTCCGCCCCCGTCGGATCGGCCACCGCACATTTTGACTAAGGGCTACCCGCCGCCTCGTCGCGACTAGGCCAACAGCGCAGCAATGAGCGTTCCCCCAAGAACGCCTATTTCCACCAGGAAGAGCACAAGCTGCCGGTCGACGAGTCGAGCGATCTTGTCAACGGTCTCTTCTGCGGCGGGGGTGACGGCGTCAATGAACTCCAGAGCCGTCCAGAGTGCCAACTGGTCATTGCTCCACTGATGCTCCTCGTCACCCACGAGCGCAGCCAGAGATGCGGCACTTGGCGCATCTGGAAGGCGCGTCGCCCGTTCCGCCCGCACCGCGTAGACAGCCGACAGGCCGAAGAGCAGCAGTGCCAACGATGCCCCAGCGATGACGCCGTTGCGGAACGCTGGCTCAGCCTCAGCGACCGTGGCCGGAACGGTAAGGAAAGCGACCCCTGCAGCAACTGCCAGCGCGCCGACGCTCAGGTAGGCTCGCGACTTCTGCTGCAAATGGTCGACCGAGACCAATACGTTGTCGTTGAGCCGCACCATCTGCTCCAGGAGCAGATGTGCGCCCGGAATCGAGTTGGCTTCGCTCGTCTGTGCCGTTGTCACCGGAGTAACAATACAAACTTTGCGGACCCCTATCAGGAGGAGCGAAGAGAGGTCGCGTGGTCGCCGGGCCGGTTATCGCTGGAGCCAGCGGTAGTGGAGCTCGCTCGCCCAGGCCGTCAGCCCCGGGAACACGTCCCCGAGGACGTGGGCGATCCGCATCAACGGCTGCATGTGGACCTCGGGCGAGGGGCGCTGCACGGATCGCACGATCGCGCGCGCCACCTGCCCAGGCGTCTGCACCGGCCCCAGGGGGGCGGGGACGTACTCGGGCGAGTAGGTGGGCGCGTTTGCGAAGAACTCCGTGTCTGTGCTTGCCGGCAGCACCAGCGATACCGTTACTCCCGACCCCGCCAGCTCTCCCCGCAGCGCCTGCGTCAGGCCCGTCAGCGCGAACTTGCTGGCCGCGTAGGCCCCGTGATACGGCCAGCTCCGTTTCCCCACGACCGAGCCCACGTTCACGATGTGCCCCGAGCCCTGCCGTCGCATGTGCGGGAGCACTGCGCGGATGGCCTGGTGCGTGCCCAGCACGTTCGTCTCCAGCAGGTCGCGGAACGCCCCCTCGGGCGTGTCCTCGACGCGGCCGTAGAGCCCGAACCCGGCGTTGTTCACCAGCACGTCGATGCGACCGAACCTCGCGATCGCCGTCTCGACGAGCGCGTCGAGGTCCTCGTGCTCGCGCACGTCGCACTGTGCGACCAGCGTCTCCACGCTGAAGCGTTCCTCGAGGCGCTCGGCGAGCCGTTCGAGCCGTTCCTGCGAGCGCGCCGCCAGCACGACGTTGGCGCCCTCGCGTGCGAACCGCACCGCTGTCGCCCGCCCGATACCGGCGCTCGCGCCGGTGATGACCACGACGGGCCGGTCGCTCATTACGCCAGAAGGTCGTCGCCCAGGGGGACGGTGTCGCGGGTCACGCGCGCGACGATCGGCGTGCCCGCCCGCAGGGCGCGCGAGGCCGCTCGCAGCGCCACCGCCAGCCGTCCGCCCGCGAGCCAGTCGGTCGGCCGCAGGGCCATGCGCAGCCCGATCGCGAGCTCGCTGGCCTGGCCGTTCCAGCCGTGGAGCGAGCCCGGCAGCGCCATCGCCGCCGGGTCGATCACCGCGCGCAGGGCCATCCAGTCGGCGCCGTGCTCCGTTGCGATGCGGGCGAAGGCGGCCGTTTCCATGTCGACGCCCGCGGCGCCGTGCTCGTTCCACAGGTCACGCTTGGCGTCGGGGGTCGCCACCGGCTTGCCCACGGTCACGAGCCTCGAGCAGACGAATCTCGGTCCCTCGTTCCGCAGCGCGCGCCGGGCGTTCGTGACCGTCATCGCGGGAGGCTGCAGGCCCTCCCCTTTCTCGTCCATGACCTCGCGCGCGAGGATCAGGTGGCCGGGGCCGAGGGACGGGTCGAGTCCACCGCAAAGCCCGGCAATGAGCACGCTGTCGGGCTTCTGCTCGCGCAGCAGGGCCGCCAGGGCCTGCTCGCCCGCCTCACCCGTGCCCGTGACCTGGCACCCGGAGCCGATCGCGCGCGCTTCGCGCGTCGTGGGCGCCACGATGAGCAGACTCACGAACTACCGCGGCCGCCTAGCGTGCCGAGCGCCGCGCGGACGCCTTCCAGCGGGCTCGCCATGGTCGCGCCCACGGCCGTTGCCTCGTAGCCGCAGTGGGCCATGCAGTTCGTGCAGCGCGCATCCCGGCCGTAGCCGTAGCGCTCCCACTCCGTCTCCTCGATCAGCTCGACGAAGTTGCTCGCGTAGCTCTCGTTCATCAGGTAGCAGGGACGCTGCCAGCCGAGCACGCTGCGCGTGGGGTTGCCCCAGGCCGTGCACTGCATCGCCCGCTTCCCCTGGAGGAAGTCCAGGAACACCGGGGTGTGGAAGAAGCGCCAGCGCCGCCGGTCGGGCGAGTCGAGGATCGACTTGAACGTCGAGATCATCTCCGGCCGCTTCAGGAAGACGCTCTGGTTGGGGGCCTTCGGGTAGTCGTACCCCGGTGAGACCATCATCCCGTCTACGTCGAGGTCGTCTATCAGGAAGTTGAACAGGTCGGCCATCTCCTTGGGCGAGCTGTCGTTGAAGACCGTCGTATTCGTGCTGACGCGGTAACCCAGTTCCTTGGCCTTGCGGATGTTGGCCACTGCCTTGTCGAACACGCCCTCACGATCCACGGACTTGTCGTGCTGCTCACGCAGGCCGTCCATGTGCACGCTGATCGTGAGGTAGGGGGAGGGCGCGATCTTTGGCAGCCAGCGCTCGAGCAGGATGGCGTTCGTGCAGAGGTAGACAAACTTCTTGCGCTCGATCAGCCCCTCCACGATCTCGTCGATCTGCGGGTGAATCAGCGGTTCTCCGCCGGCGATGGAGACGACGGGGGCCCCGCACTCGTCGGCGGCTTCCCAGCAATCCTCCGGGGAGAGGTAGGTGTTCAGGATCTCCTCCGGGTGCTGGATCTTGCCGCAGCCCTCGCATTCGAGGTTGCAGCGGTAGAGCGGCTCCAGCATGAGCACCAGCGGATAACGCTCCTTGCGAAGCAGCTTCTGTTTCAGCAGGTAGCGGCTGACGGCGAACGCCTGCCGAAGGGGAATGCCCATCGTTCTTCCTCCGGGGGTGGCGGCACAGCATACGGAGCCATTGCCCCGCAGGCTACGTGCCTCGGTCGTTGACGACTCTCGCGGCGGTGAGGCCGCTGCGGACGGCGGATTCCATGGTCGCGGGCCACCCCGTGTTCGTGTACGAGCCCGCCAGGAAAAGGTTCGGGAGCGGGGTCCGCGGCCCCGGCCGTTCCAGCCCCGGCGCGGGCACGAACGTCGCCTCCGGCTCCTTCAGTACGCGGTACTGCACAAGCTGTGCCTCGCGGGCGGCGGGGAGCGCCTCCCGCAGCTGCGGCAGGATGCGCGCGCACACCTCCTCCCGCGGGATCGGGAAGAGGTCGTCGGCGGGCGCGCTGATGGAGATCACGAGGTGCTGGCGCCCCTCTCGGTCCTCCCCGCCCACGTGGCTGCGGTTGAACGCCCACTGCACCTCCGAGCGGATGAAGGCTGCGAAGGCGAAGTCGGCTACCGGCCGGTCGAACCAGAGGTGGAGGTTGAGGATGGGAGCGGGCTGGAACCGGGCGAGTCCAGCGAAGGGCTCCACCGCGCGCACTTCTTTGGGCAGGAGGGGCAGGAGCCGCCACGGGGGCAGCGCGCTCACGCAGGCGTCGAAGCAGCGCTGTTCGCCACCACGCACGGTCAGACCCGCCACCCGCCCGTCCTCGACCTCGATGCCCTCGATCTTCGTGCGCAGGGACACCGTGCCGCCTCGTTTCTCGATGGCCCGGATGGCGGGCTCGACGTGGAGCGTCGAGAGTCCGACGGCGGGCACGGCGAGCGCTGCCGCCCGGGCGTCCTTCTGGAAGCCTTCCTCCAGCACGAAGATCGCCTGGCTGGCGCTCGTCTCGCCGGCGCGGCAGTTCAGCGTCGGGATCACGAGGAAGTCCCAGAACTCGCGGATCGTGTCGGTCGATTGTTTCCGCTCGCGAAGCCACTCCTCGAACGTGATGTCCTCCAGGCGGCCCCGCTGGTGGACCTGGAGGAAGCGCAGCGCCAGGAACGCGCGCACGATCTGCGCCTTCTGCCGCCACGAGAGGTGCCGGTAGCGAAGGATTGCGGGCGCGAGGTGCAGGCCCAGGGGCAGATTCGAGGACCACAGGTCGGAACGCCGCCCGTCCCGGTCGAAAACCGGAACGTGCAGTCGCTCCTGGCGGTAGGTCAGGTGCAGCGTGCCCAGCCGTTCGAGGAAGGCCCGGTAAGCCGTGGTGCACTCCATGAAGAGATGCTGGCCGTTGTCGACCTCGTCGTCCGTCTCGTCGTCCCGGAAGGAGTAGGTGGCGCCCCCCGCACGGGGGCGGCGTTCGAGCACTTCCACCTCATGGCCGTTCTCGGCGAGCTCCAGCCCCGCGGCCAAGCCGGCGAGCCCCGCGCCGATAATCCCGACCTTCACGGGCGCGCTCTCGTCAGCCTGATCGCGCCGGCCCCAGCAGGGCGGCGGAGCCCCAGAGGCGCGCAATCGCCGAGGCCTTCTCGCGACCGTTCAGCCGCACGCGCTCGGACAGCACGTCGTAGTCGCGCGCTTCGATTCGCTGAAGCAGCTCGAAGTAGACGCCCTGGAGCACGTTCACGCACATGCGCGAACGCACATCGAGCAGCGGCAGCAGGTGGCGTCCGCGACGGAAATAGCGGTGAGCACGTTCGCCCTGCGCCTCCATCATGGCGATGAAGCGCTCGTCGTAGGTGCAGGCCAGGATGTCGTCCGGAGTCAGGTTGTGCGCGCTCAGCTCCTCCGTGGGGAAGTAGACGCGCCCGCGCTCGGCGTCCTCTTTCACGTCCCGCATGATGTTCACGATCTGCAGGCCGATGCCCATGCTCGTGGCGAACTCCTCCGATCGCGGGTGGGGCTTTGCCCCGAAGATCGAGACGCAGATGTGCCCCACCATCGAGGCCACCCGGTAGCAGTACTGCCGCAGGTCGGGCCAGGTCTCGTAGCGGTTGATGGTGAAGTCCATCTCCACCCCGTTCACCAGCTCCTCGAAGTGCGTCTGGGGCATGGCGAATTGGTCCACCGCGTCGCCGAGGGCGACGAACAGCGGTCCCTGGCGCGAGCCCGAGTAGCACCCTTCCAGCCGCTCGCGGGCGAGCGCGATCTCCTCCTCCTGCCGCGACCGATCCGTCAACTCGTCGGCGATGTCGTCCACGTAGCCGCTGAAGGCGTAGGCCGCGTAGATGGCGTTCCGCTTCTCCGCCGGGAGGATGGTGAAGGCGTAGTAGAAGTTGGACGCGCGGTCCTTCGTGTAGGCCTTGCACCAGGCGTAGGCCTCCTCCGGTGTAAAGCGCTCATCGGCGTGAGCGTCCAGCTCCGCCAGCACATCGAACGCCATGTCGTCCCCCTTCCCCTCTATCAGAGTCCCAGCGCAACGCGGGCGCCGTTTGTAAGCGCAAGCCGCGCTTTCACCGCCTTGGTGACGCGCGGACGGGCGCTGAGCGTGTCGTAGCCGGCCCCCTCGATGGCGTCGAGGATGGCCTCGCCCCCGAGCCTGAAGAGCCGTATATCGGTGCGTACCGATCGCGAGACGCGCCTCTCCAGCTTCTTGCCCTCGGCGAAGCAGGCGCGCGCCCGCTCCACCTCGAACTGCAGCAGCGCCCGGTAGCGCTCGTCGAAGCGCCGCTCGATGATCTGCTCCTCGCTGACGCCGAAGCGCTTCAGGTCTTCCTGCGGCAGGTAGATGCGCCCCTTCTTGATGTCCACGGAGACGTCCTGCCAGAAGTTCGCGAGCTGCAGCCCGATGCAGGTCTGGTCCGAGAGCGCGACCCGCTCCTCGTCCCGGTAGCCCAGCACCGCCAGCACCATCTGGCCCACGGGGGTGGCCGAGTAGCTGCAGTAGGTGAGCACGTCCTCGTAGGTGGCGAAGCGCGAGACGCGCTGGTCCATGCGGTTCGCCTCGATCAGTCGCAGGAACGGGTCGAGCGGGATCTCGCAGCGCTCGATCGTGCGTGCGAGCGCGATCAGCAGCGGCCGCCGCGGATTCCCCGCGACCGCGTCGAGCAGGTCCCGCTCCCACGCGTCGAGCAGCGCCAGCCGGTCCCCCTCCGCCTCGTCCCCGAGGTCGTCGGTGTAGCGGCAGAAGGAGTAGACCGCGAAAAAGTGCCGGCGCAGCTTCTTCGGCAGCAGGAACGAGACGACGGTGAAGTTCTCGTCGTGGCGGCGGGCGTAGCGCTCACACCAGCGATAGGCCTCGCGGGGGGTTGTGGGTCGCTCGATCGGCCATCGCCGAAGGCTGTCGCCGGTTTCGGCGGTCATCCCAACGGGTCCGTGTCGGGCAGGTGGATGGGGTTCCCTTCGCGCAGGCGCCGGTAGCGTCCCAGCGCCCAGAGGGGCCAGTAGTTGCAGTACAGGTGGTACTTGAGCATGAAGTCCCGCGGGAACCCCGTCCCCGTGAAGTGTGGCTCGATCCACTCGCCGTCGGCTGTCTGCGTGCGCACCAGGTAATCGATGCCGCGCACCGTGGCGGGATGGTCGGGCGGCTCCAGCGCCAGCAGGGCGAGCAGCGCCCAGGCCGTCTGCGAGGCCGTGCTCGGTCCCTGGCCCCGCAGCGAGGGATCCTCGTAGGTGGCGCAGCTCTCGCCCCAGCCACCGTCGGGCTGCTGGTGGTGTTCGAGCCAGCGCACGGCTCGCCGCAGGCGCGGGTCCGCGGGGTCGACCCCCGCGGTGATGAGCGCCGGGACGGCCGCCCCGAGCCCGTACAGGTAGTTCACCCCCCAGCGGCCCCACCAGGAGCCGTCCGGTTCCTGCGTGTCCCACAGGTAGTCGAGCGCGCGCTGGATCATCTCGTCGTCGGCGGGCGTGCCGTCGAGCGCGAACGCCTCCACGATGTGCGCCGTCACGTCCTCGGTGGGAGGGTCGAAAGTCGCCCCGAAGTCGGCGAAGGGAATGCGCGAGACGAACTCGTCGTTGTTGTCGCGGTCGAAGGCGCCCCAGCCCCCGTTCGTCGACTGCATCGCTCGCAGCCAGACCTTCGAGCGGTGGAAGGGGCCGTCCTTCCCCCGCAGGTCGAGCAGGCGCAGGGCGATGAGCACCTCCGCCGTGTCGTCCGTGTCCGGGTAGAGCTCGTTCGAGAACTCGAAGGGGAAGCCCCCGGGCTCGATGCCGGGCACCGTCAGGGCCCAGTCGCCCAGGCTCTGGACCTCGTGCGCGAGCATCCAGCGGCCTCCTTGCACCAGCGCTTCGTCGTCGGCGGGCACGCCTGCCTCGCGCAGGCCCGTGATCGCCAGCGCCGTATCCCACACGGGCGAGAGGCAGGGCTGCACGGAGAACGTGTCGCCCCGCCGCAGGGCGAAGTCGCCGAGGAAGCCGTTGAGCCCCTTCTTCATGACGGGGTCGTCCATCGAGTAGCCGTGCGCCTTGAGTGCGATGAGCGAGTAGACCGACGGCGGCTGGATGACGCCCCACGTCCCGTCCGCCTCCTGGTGCTCGATGATCCAGCGCTCGCACTCCTGCAGCGCGAACTTCCGCAGCGGCTTCCATGGCAGGCGCTCGTGCGCGTGCAGCACCTTGTCGACCGCGAGGAAGGCGTTGCGCCAGGTAAACGGCCAGCGGTCCCGCTTGAGCGGGATGGAGCGCCGGTCGGCGGGATCGAGATAGAGCTCATCGACGTGGGCGTAGGCGGGGATGGAGACGACGGGGCGGTAGGCCCACACCACCAGGATGGCCACGATCGTGGCCCGCGCCCATGAGGCGAACATGTAGATGTTCAGCGGCGAGGAGATTGGCATCAGGATCGACTCCGGCGGCATTGCCGGCAGCGCCGACCACTCGAACTGGCCGAAGAGCGAGAGCCACAGTTTCGTGAAGATGCGCGTCGCCGCCACGCCACCCTTGGAGCGGATGAATTCGCGCGCCCGCTTCATCTCCTCGCGCTCGGGGTCGACGCCCGCGAGCTTCAGGGCGAAGTACGCCTCGGTGCTGATGCTGACATCGCCGGGACCGCCCCAGTAGACCGGCCACGAGCCGTCTTCGCACTGGAGCCCCAGCAGGTAGCGGACGATGCCGCCCTCCCGTTCCGGCTCGGTCGTGCCCAGGAAGCGCTCGAGCAGCAGGTGCTCGGCCGCCATCGTCGCGTTCGACTCCAGCTCGGCCCACCAGTAGCCGTCCTCCGCCTGCAGCGAGAGGAGGTGCTTGACGCTGCGGTCGATGCAGCCGTCGAGGCTGGCGCCGCCGCTGTTGGCGGTGCTGGTCGCGGCGTCCCGCTGGGTGGAGCTCGGAGCCGTCACGCAGCCCCCACCAGCGCCACGAGTTGCTCCTCCACCTCGTCGATCGAGCGGTCGGGCGTGGAGGCGCCGGCCGTCAGCCCGATGCGATCGGCGCCTTCGAACCACGCGAGCTCCAGCTCGTGCGCGCTTTCGACGTGGTAGGTCCGGGCGCCCTCGTTTTCGCACACCTGGCGCAGGTGGCGCGTGTTGGCGCTCTTCTTTCCGCCCACGACCACCATCACGTCGACCTGGTGGGCCAGTTCGGCCGCAGCCGCCTGCTGGCCGGTGGTGGCGTGGCAGAGGGTGTTCACCACGTGCATCTCGAAGTTCGCTTCGCGCTGCAGCAGCATCAGGTTGCCGACGAACTGGGCGAAGTCATCGATCTTGTGCGTCGTCTGCGCCATCACCCCGATCTTGTTGGGGAAGCCGCCCGGGAAGGTGTCGATCACCTCGCGCAGGTGCTCGATGTCGGCGTGCTCGACGACGGTCACGCCGGAGCGCCCCTCCTCGTCGACCGCCCAGCCGATGATGCCCCGCACCTCCTTGTGGCCGGGGTCGCCGAAGATGAGGGCGTGCCAGTTGTCGCGCACGAATTTCTGCGCGTAGCGCTGCGCCCGCGTCACCACGGGGCAGGTCGTGTCGATGATGTTGAGCCCTGCGTCTTCGAGGTCGTGCAACACGCGCTCGCCGACGCCGTGAGCGGTGATGGCGATGCGGCCCTGCCCCACCCGGTCCGCCGTGATCGCGCCGAAGTCGCCGTCCACGTCGTCCGGACCGGGGAGCTGGTGCACGCCCGTCCGCTCGAGCTGCTCGACGACGTGCGGGTTGTGCACGATCTCGCCGGCGCTCGCGATGGGATTCTCCGGCGTCGCTTCGTCCTCCATGATCTGGACGGCGCGCCGCACTCCCATGCAAAAGCCCATTTCGCTCGCTCGGATGATCTCGGTCATCCCTGACCTCCCTCGACCGGGTGTGCGAAAGTAAAGTACCGGTAAAGTATAAGGCAACCCCCTTGGTCGTGAGGCGGCTACCGGAGCTTCACTGCCGTGCCGTAGACCAGTATCTCCGCCGCTCCCTGCATCACCTCGGCCGTGGACAGCCGCAACGCCACGATCGCGTCCGCTCCCACCGCCTCAGCTTCGGCTTCGATCTGCGCCAGCGCCTGCTCGCGAGACTCGATCAGGAGCTGCCGGTAGGCGCCGATCTCCCCGCCCGTGATGTTCTTCAATCCCGCGAGGATGTCCCGCCCGATGTTTCGCGCCCGCACCGAATTCGCCGTCACGAGCCCAAGCGTCTCCGCGATCTCGCGCCCGGGCACGGAGTCCGACGTCGTCATCAGCATGTGCGCCTCCCGGCGGCCTGCGCCGCCGCCACACCGATGATACGGGAGCGGCGATTCCCGGCTGCGCGCCCGCTCACCTGCCGGACCCAACTTCGTCTAACTCGATGTCATCCAGCAGGTCGACGCTCTCCCTAAACAGGTCGACCGCGTCGTGGAACTGGTCGGGAAGGATCGCGAGGACGACCGGGGCCCCGTCGAGCAGCCCTGTCGCGATGGGGGAGTCGTCGATGTGTGTGCGCATGTCCGGCTCCGGGAAATTGACGAGCGCGACCAGCAGCACCTGGCAGAGCAGGGCCCCCTGCAGGAAGCCGAAGGCCGCCCCCGCGACCCGGTCTGCGCCCCCGAGGTTGAGCACGTCGACGCTCCGTCGCAGCAGGTACCCGATCAGCTGCCCCGCCACGATCACGCCGATGAGGATGGCCAGGAACGAGACCAGCGCCGAGGCCAGGCTGTTGTCGATGATGGGCTCGACCTTGGGGACCATGTCGTCGTAGAAGACGCCCGCCACGGGCACGGCCAGGATCAGCGCCGCCAGCCCCACCAGCTCCCGCAGGAATCCGCTGCGGAAGGCCCGCCACGTGAGCAGCGCCACGATCACGATGATGACCAGGGAGACCCAGTTCACGTAAATCCATGCTACGGCAGGCCCATCTACTGAGAATGGAAGGTTCCTTACCCGGCCCTTCGTACAATGGGGGCATGCGCCCCGACCTGATGGACCTGCTCGCGTGCCCGCTCTGCAAGGGTGAGCTCACCCTGACCGTGGTGGATGAGGATGGCGGCGAAATCCAGAGCGGCGCGCTCGATTGCGCCGCCTGCGACGAGACTTACCCCATCGAAGAGGGCATCCCCAACCTCCTGCCCCCGGAGCTGCGCGAGGCATGAACGCCGCCGAACCCCCGCCCCCGTCCTCGGAGGGCCTCCACTGGACGCACGTCGTGAACGGCGGCGGGCTCGTGCTGCTGGCGGCCCTGGCCGTCGCGGCAGCGCGCGCCACCCTGCGTGCGAGCTGGCTGCTGGCGCCCGTCGCCCTCGTCTTCCTCGCGATCGCCGCCCTGGCCGGGTGGGGCGCCGCCGTCCAGCTCTCGGGCGGCGTCGAGATGGACGACCACCCCTGGGTCTGATGCCTCCCGCCCGCTAGCTGCCGGGCCGCAGACGCACGCCCAGCCGCTCGTGCCCGCTCGTGTCGAGGCCCGCGAGGAGTTCGGCCGCGCTCCGCCCCAGGACCGGCAGCGGCCCCTCCGTAACTTCGCTCAGGGGGAGCAGCACGAACGCGCGCTCCGCGATCCGCGGATGGGGAACCGTCAGCGTTTCGGTCGCGACCTTCTGCTCGCCACAGAACAGCACGTCGATGTCGATGGGGCGGGGTCGCCAGTGGCCCGTGGGGCGCCGCCCCAGCAGGCGCTCGACCTCCTTCGCCGCCGCCAGCACCTCCTCCGGAGACAGCCCCGTCTCGACCGCGACCGCCGCGTTCAGGTAGCGGGGCTGGTCGGCCGGCACGGGCGGTGTCTCCCACACCGACGACACGCGCGTGACCGCGGCTCCCCGCTCGCCGAGCAGGTCGAGCGCCGCCCGCAGGTTTGCGATGCGGTCGCCGAGGTTCGAGCCGAGCGCCAGGATCGCTTCGCTCACGGCGCCCGCCACCCGCCCCGGCTGATGGCGTCGGCCACCGCCGCCACTCTCCGCATCTCCTCCACGTCGTGAACCCGCACGATGTCGACCCCCTTCGCGATCGCGATGGCGACGGATGCCGCCGTCCCTTCGAGCCGCTCCTCCACGGGCGCATCCAGCACCAGTCCAAGCGTCGACTTCCGCGAGGGCCCGAGGAGCAGGGGCTGCCCCGCTGCCGCCAGCTCATCCAGCCGCTGCACCAACTGTAGGTTCTCCTCCGGGGTCCAGCCGAACCCGAAACCGGGGTCGAGGATGATGCGCTCGCGGGGGATGCCCGCCGTCTTGGCCAGGCGCAGGCTCTCCTGCCACCCCCCTAGGACGTTCGCGACAACGTCGCCGGATGGCCGCCCCCGCTGGTTGTGCATGGCGACCAGCGCTGCCCCCCGCGCGGCCACCACCCCCGCCATGCGCGCGTCCCACCGCAGCCCCTGGATGTCGTTGACCATGTCGGCGCCCTCCTCGAGCGCCACGTCGGCCACCTCCGCGTGCTGTGTGTCGATCGAGATGGGAAGTTCGGTGGCGGCGCGGATGGCGGCGATGGCGGGCAGCGCCCTCGCTGCCTCCTCCGCCGGCGTCACCGGGACCGCATCCGGCCGCGTCGACTCCGCCCCCACATCGATGATGTCCGCGCCCGCCTCCGCGAACCCGCGCGCGAGCGCGGCCGCTGCCCGGGCGTCCGTCCCCAGCCCATCCCCGCTAAAGGAGTCGGGGGTGACGTTCACGATCGCCATCAGGTAGGTGCGGGCGCCCCACTCGAAGGTCCGCCCCCGCACCGTGAGCGCGGGCGCCGGGTAGGAGCGGCCAGTGGGGTGGGTGGAGGTGGGGATGGGGGCCCTCCTACGGCTCGAGCGTGTACTCCTGCTCCGTGGCCGCCTCGCCCTCGATGTGGAAGACGCGCACGTCCGGGCGCTCGCGGTTCGCGATGCTCACGACGATGTGCACGTAGGGCGGCCCGAAGAAGGTGCTCATCATGCGGATGTCCGTTGGGCTGGGGCGGGCGGGACTGCCCGTGTGCGAGTGGTAGAACCCCGCCAGCGAGTCGCCCGCCGCGTCCAGCGCCTCCTCGATGCGGCGCTGCTCACGGAAGTCGATGCTGAAGCGGTAGGGGCTCGCCTCCGCGTTCTCCGCCCGGTGAAGCGTCGTCGCCTTGCCCTCGCTCGCCCCGATGATGCCGCAGCATTCGTTCGGCGCATCTTCGAGCGCGTGCGCGATCATCTGGTCGAGGTGTTCCTGGCGAAGCGTGATGACGGGAGCCATTGCTTCAGTCTACCGCCGCCCGCCGTTCGCTCCCGCCGCTACTGCCCGTACCCCTCCGCCCGCAGCCGCCGCCACACCTCCCCGCTGGCCGAGTACCGCTCCATCAGGTACGGGTAGACCGCCTTCACCCGGAACAGCGTCTCCATGCACTCCTGGGCGAGGTGCCGGTCGAGCACCGTCGGGTGTGCGTCCGGCTCAACCACGTCGATCGCGAGCCCCTCCTCGTAGCCGCCCGGCGCGGCTGGCGCCCCCGCCGGCTGGTCCGCCAGGATGCCCGCCTCCGAGAGGGCGCCGATTGCCTCGCGCAGCCGCTCCCGGAACGCGACCGTGACCCGCTCCCCGGCCAGGTGGCGCTCGGCCTCGTCCTCCAGCAGGCCCAGCACGCGCGCCGTCACGTAATCGACGCGAAAGGCGTCGCTGCCGGCGGCACGGGCTGGGGGAAGCCCCACGCAGAGCACGCCCAGCAGTGCCCGCTCGATGTCGGCGAGGCTCTCGGGCGCGACCGTGGGGCGGGGTTCCGTCATGCGCGGCGATCGTAGCGCCCGGTCGGGTCGCGCGCTCGGAGGCAGGTGCTACGATCGATCGCCCTCGCGGAGGCGCAGCGCCCATGGAAGGCACAGCTGTCACGGTTCGCGTACCCGCCACCAGCGCCAACATCGGCACTGGCTTCGACTGCCTTGGCCTCGCGCTCGACCTTTTCGCCTCCGTCACCGTGACCTTCAGCGAGGCCGAGCAGCTCCCCACGAACGATGTCGGCGAGAAGATGGTGCTCTCCGCCGCGCGCGCCGCTTACGAACGCATTGGACGCGCCAGCCCGGCCGGATTGACCGCGCGCTACACCGTCGCCATCCCCCTCGGCCGGGGCCTCGGCGCGAGCGCCGTCGCCCGCGTCGCCGGCGTCCTCGCCGTCAACGAGCGCGAGGGGCATCCCCTCGACGAGGACGCCTGCCTCGCCCTCGCCGCCGACCTTGAGGGCCATGTCGACAACGCCTGCCCGGCGCTCTTCGGGGGCGTGCAGGCCTGCGTCGCCACTGCCGACGGCTTCGCCCGCGTGCGCTGCCGCTACCCCAGCGACCAGCACATCGCCCTCCTCATCCCCGACCACTCGATGCCCACCAAGGAGGCCCGCCGCCTCCTCCCCGACAGCTACAGCCGCCAGGACGCCATCCACACGAGTAGCCGCCTCGGCCTCCTCGTCGCGGCCCTCGCCGCGGGCCGCACCGACTTGCTCGACGAGGCCACCCAGGACCGCTTCCACCAACGCCAGCGCTCCGTCCTCTTCCCCCCGCTCTACGATGTGTTCGAAGCGGCGAAGGGCGCCGGCGCGCACGCCGCCTGGCTCAGCGGGGCGGGCAGCAGCGTCGCCGCCTTCGCCCCCGAGGAGTCCAGCCGCGACATCGCCCGGGCCATGCTCGATACCCTCGAGGCAGCGGGTATGTCCGGCCGCACGCTCGTGACGCGCATCGCCCCGACCGGCGCCGAGGTGTCCCGCGTCGAAGTAGTCGAGGTCTAACGCCGGCTCCCGGACTAGTCGAGGCGGAAGGGCGGGTAGGCGTCATGCACGAGCAGCAGGTACGCCTCCACCCGTAGCGAATACCGCACCACGCTCGCGCTGAAGTCGTACAGCCGCTGCGGGTACCTTCCGAACAGGACGGTCGTGAGCCATCCGAGAATGCTCGCGACCGTGAGGGCGGCGTTGAGCACCGCCAGCGCGGGGATGTGGGGCAGGAGCAGCGGTAGCCGGAACACCACGCTGAAACGGTCACGGGCGAGGGGGGCAGGGGGAAGCGTGAGGGTCGCCGGGTATTCGCCGAAGCCGAACGGCGGAAACTCGTCCCGCAGCAGGGTCGCGTAGGCGACCGTCTTTGCGCGCCAACTCAGGTAGAAGACGGCGACCTCCCGCAGGTCGCGCGGTTGGCGCCCCGTGATGGCGATGGCAAGCCACGACGCGACCGTCGCCAGCGCCGCGACCACGCCGATTGCGCCCACGGTGAGCGGCACCGTCAGGGGCGCGATCCCGGCCAGGATCAGCAGCGGCGCGACGACCATCCCCAGCAGGGAGGGACCGCCCGCGAACAGGAGGTGCGGCACCGCGAGAACGAGCCGCAGCGCGCCCGAGAGCCGCCGCCGTCCCTCGTACGCCGGCTCGACCTCGAATGAGACCGGATGCGCCGCGCCATCCCCGCCGCCGAACACGCCGCCATCCTAGCAATGCGACACGAACCCCTCGGAGATCGCCGGGCGGGACTACAGCCTCCTCCCCATGAGGCCCCTCTCCGCCACCCTCCGAGCCCACCAGCGCGGCCCCGACCGCCTCCCCTACGTCCGCGTCACCGTGCGCGCCGAACGCTGGGGCGTTCCCCTCCTCCCCTGGGAACGCCTCTACCGCGGGGACGAAGCCGACTGCCCCCACGCCCTCGCCGTCACCGGCGACGGCGCCCTCGTCCGCGCCCGCAACGAGTCTGGTGCGCTCTCCGTCTCGCGTGTCGCCAACCCCGGCCCCGACTCCGGCTGGGCTACCTGGACCGCGCTCGGCGTTGCGGAGGAAGAGACCGGCGTCGCCCTCGCCGCTCGCGGCAACGAGGTGCTGCTCGCCTCCGTCGAGCGCGGTGGCCGCGCCCTCGTGCTGCGCCGCAGCAGCGACGGCGGCGCAACCTGGCAAGCGGCACGGACGCTCGTCCGGGAGAGCACGGCCATCTCCTGGGTGGCCCTCGCCATCAGCGCCTCCGACGGCGACGCCTGCGCCTTCTACACGCAGGGCGCCGGCGTCCTGAAGCGCCTCCGGCGCCGCGCCGGCACGTGGAGTCCTGCCCTTGCCTGGAACCGCGGCGGAGGCGTTTCCGCCCTCACGGGCGTCGCCGCCGTACACGATGGCTTCGACTACCGCCTCATCGTGAGCGGCCGCGCCCACCCGTCGGGCGCGAAACACGTCTGGTCCGCGTTCCTCGGCGATGGCGGCTTCCCCGAGGACTTCTGGTCCGGCCTCAACGCCATCGCCGAATCGGACGCCTCCTCGGTGCGGGAGTTCGGCGGTCCCGGCGTCTTCCGCCCCGGCGGCGCCGATCAGCGTGCCTGCTTCGCCGCCCGCGACTCCGGCGGGGAGCCCGGCAGCCGCGTCTACACGAGCCATCCGCCCGCCCTGATGGGTGGCAATCCCGATGGCTGGTCCGAACCCGAGCCGCATGAGGCCGCCTCCGCTTACGGCCTCGCGGTCGCGACCCAGGGCGCGACGACCGTCTGGGGTTCCACCCCCAACGGCGTCTGGCGCGCCCGCCTCGCGCCCGGCCGCGACCTGACCGACCGTCTCGTCGAGGCGTCATGGCGGCTTGAGCCCTTCGCCACCCGCGCCCGCGTCGCCCTCGACGACTCCGGCGGCGCCCTCCCCGACCTCTCCCCCGGCAGCACCGTCGAGATCGCGCCCGGCTACCGCTCCGGCGATGGCTCCGCCGCCGAGTTCGGCCTCTCCGTCCACGCCGTCACCGACCGGGTCATCCGCGAGAGCGCCGCCGGACGGGCGCGCGTCGTGCTGGAGTGCTCGGGCCCCTGGGAGCGGCTCGCCGCCTGGCGTGCCTCCCAGGTCTGGCAGTCGCCCGCGGGCGAGCGCTCGCGTGAGCAGATTTTCCGGCGCTTGTGCGCGCGGGCGGGCATCCGCGCGAGCGGCGGGGGCGGGCAGGACTGGTCCGGCAGCTATCCGGCCTTCGCCATCCGGCCCGGCGAGTCCGGCCTTTCGGCCGCGCGCCGCCTGCTCGGAACGAGCCGCGTCGCCATCTCCTCCAGCGGCCAGAGCCTGGCCGTCTCCGCGCCCCCCGGGGAGGTCGCGGAGCGCTTCGGCCCCGGCGCCCACCCCGTCGAGACCGTCGGCCTGGGCGATGGCGCGCCCCCCAGCAACTGGGTGCGCGCCCAGGGCCCGGCGAACGACGCCGACGCCCACGACTTCGCCAGCATCTATCGCGACGGCCAGCGGCTGCGCCTCGTGCGCAGCCTCGATGCCGGCAGCGGCGTGCAGGCGCTCGACCGCGCGGCTGCCTCCCTCGAACGGGATCGGCGCGAGCAACGCGCGGGCCGGCTCGTCGCCCCCTTCCACCCCGGAATCGAGCTGTTCGACCCCATTGCCGTCACCGACGCGCGCCTCGGCCTGCGCGAGCGTCCCTACCGCGTCGTCGAGCTGGGCATGGAATACAGCCGCCGCCCCGGCGGGCGGCCTCGCTACGACTCCGTCGTCGGCCTCGGGGAGATGGCTTGATGGCGGCCCTGCGAGGGAGGCTGGTGCGTTTCGACGGCAGTTCGTGGCGGGCCGTCGTGCGTCTCGATGGCTCCGCCTCGATGGAGATGACCGGCGTCGCCGTCAGCCGCGCCCTTCCCGCCGCTGAGCTGGTCGCCGGCCGTGTTGTCCTCGTCGAGACGGGCGATGACGGCGACCCCGCTGAGGCCATCCTCACCGCCGTCGTCGCGTGAATGGTGCGCTCGGGCGGCGCGTGTACACTCAATTTCCATGCCCTCGCCCCTGCTGCCCGAGCAGCCGGGCGGCGACCCCGGACGGGGCGCCATCCGGTGATTCGTAGCCACGCCACTGCCACCTATGGTCCCGGCAACGCCGTGCAGCGAACCCTCTCCTCCCTGCAGGAGCGCGAGTTCGCCTGGTACTTCGCCGGCAACACCGCCTTCTTCATGGCCATGCAGATGCAGTTCGTGCTGCGCGCCCAGCTCGCCTACGACCTCTCCGATGTGGGATCGAAGGCCACCGGTCTCGGGCTGGTCACCCTCGGGGCGGCCATCCCCATGATCTTCGTGGCGCCCGTCGGGGGCCTCATTGCCGACCGCGTCAACAAGCGCACGCTGCTTATGGTCACGCAGTCGGCGGCGGCCATCGTCAGCCTCGTCACGACCATCCTCATCCTTACCGACCTGATGGAGTACTGGTACCTCTTCCTGCTCGCGTTCTCGGCGGGAACCATCTTCTCGCTCAACATGCCCGCGCGGCAGGCGCTGGTGCCCCAGCTCGTGCCCCAGCACAAGCTGATGAACGCGATCTCCCTGCAGATGAGCGGGATGAACCTGACCCGCATCATCGCCCCCGCCCTGGCCGGCATCCTGATCGCCCCCCTCGGGGTCATCGGTGTCGGCGAGAGCGGAGGTCTTGGCTGGGTCTATCTGCTGACGTTCGTGCTCTTCGTGGTCGCCGTCGCCTCGGAGTTCCGCCTGCCCGTCCACGGAATGCAGGCCGAGTCGGAGGAGGAGAGCTTCTTGGATGGGCTTCGCAGCGGCTTCCGCTACGCCGTCTCCACCCCCGTGATCCTCATGCTCCTGGTCGCCGGCATGCTCATGCCCTTCTTCGCCTTCCCCGTGCAGGTCATGCTCCCCCTCTTCGCCGAGGAGGTCTTCAACCGCCCGGGAGGCATGGGCTTCGGTCTGCTGATGGGAGCGGGAGGCGTCGGTGGTCTCATCGGCACGATCGTCTCCGCCAACTTCGATGGCGTCCCCAACAAGGGACACATCATGTTCGTTGGCGCCATCATCATGGGGGGATTCCTGGCAGCCTTCGGGGCGATTGGCATCTTCGGCCTTGCGCTCGTGTTCATCGCCGCCAGCAACATCGGCCAGATGCTGTTCATGTCTTCCAACAACACCGCCGTCCAGACTATCGCCCCCGAGGAGCTGCGGGGACGCGTCATGTCGATCATGATGATGTCCTTCGGAGTCATGCCCATCGGCGTGCTCCCCATCGCCTACGCCGCCGACCGGTTCGGCGCGCAGGAGACCGTTGTCGTCGTTTCGCTGGTGCTGCTTGCCTTGCTCGCGGTCGTGTTCGTGGCCGTGCCCGCATTCCGCAACCTCCGCATCGATGTCCTGGCGAAGGCGGAGCTTTCGCCCGTGCAGGCCGCTACGCTGGTCGCCGAAGGCAAGCTCACCAGGGCCGAAGCCGACCGCCTCACCGGCAGAGCGAGACGGACGCCCCTGCCCGAGGGCACCCGCCGCAAGCGGTCGCCCGAGGAACGCATCGACATCCCCGAGGGGGCCACGCCCGCACCGCCGCCATGACCACGCTCAGTGTCCTCGATCAGTCACCCATCCGGCGAGGGGGCACCCCCGCCGAGGCGCTCGCCGAGACCGTGCGCCTCGCGCAGCTCGCCGACCGCCTCGGCTACGAGCGCTACTGGGTCGCCGAGCACCACAACACCTCCGCCCTCGCCTCCACCGCCCCCGAGGTGCTCATCGGCCAGATCGCGACCCATACGGAGGACATCCGCGTGGGCTCCGGCGGCGTCATGCTCCCCCACTACAGCGCCCTCAAGGTGGCCGAGAACTTCCGCCTGCTGGAGACGCTCCACCCCGGGCGCATCGACCTCGGCATCGGGCGCGCCCCCGGCAGCGACGCCCGCACCGCCCGCGCCCTCGCCCCCAGCGGCGTCCCTATGGACCTGCGCGACTTCCCCAACCAGTTGCTCGACCTCTACGGCTTCCTCGCCGACGACTTCCCGCCCGACCACGAGTACCACGGCATCGCCGCCATGCCCCGGCCCCAGGCCATGCCCGGCCTCTGGCTGCTCGGCTCGAGCGATGTCAGCGCGGGCTACGCCGCCGAGCTCGGCTGGCCCTTCTGCTACGCCCACTTCATCAACTCCCATCGCGCCGATACCGCCCTCGACGCCTACAAGAAGCTCTTCTCGCCATCTCCCGTCGCGCCCGAACCCCGAGCCTCGATGGCCGTCTCCGCGCTCGTGGCGGAGACGGAGGAGGAGGCGGAACGCCTCAGCTGGAGTCGCTGGGGCTGGCGCATGATGGGAACCGAGGGCCGTGGTGGCATTCCACCGCCCGAGGACGCCCTCGCCTTCAACTACACCGAGGCCGAACGGGAGTACCTGGAGGTGCTCAAGCGCCGCTCCATCTACGGCGACCCCCGGCAGGTGCGCGAGCGCCTGCTCGCCATGGGCGAGCGCTACGGCGTCGACGACTTCGTAGTCGTCACCATCACCTACGACTACGGGGCGAGGCTGCGCTCGTACGAACTGCTGGCGGAGGCCTTCGCGCTGGAGCCGCGCGGCTAGTCCCCGCCGACCACCACCGTCCACTGCTTGATGCGCCACGACGTCACCAGCCCGTTCGCCACGTACGGGTCGGCGGCTACGAACGCCTGGACCCGCGCCCGGTCCTCCACGGTGAAGACGAAGGCAGCGCCGTCGACCGGGTCGGCGAAGGCTCCCGCCATCTCGATATCCCCCCGCTCCACGTACTCGTTCGCGAGGGCGAGGTGGCCGGCGCGGAAGGGCGCGCGTTTTTCGACCACGTTTTCGACATAGTCGTACAGCAGGACGTACCGGGTGGTGGCCATCGCTACTCCTCCCCCGCCTGGCGCAGCAGCTTCATGAACTCCTCGTCGCCGTCCAGCAGCGCGAGCTTCGTATCGCCCGCGGCCTCGGCCGCGAGCGCCGGCTGGCGCTCGAGCGCGTCCTGCAGGTGGCGAAGCGCGTCCGTGCGCTTCCCCAGCCCGGCCGCGGCCTGCGCCGCCCCGTAGTGCGCGGAGGCGTCCTCCGGCGCAAGCGTCGCCGCCTCCTCGAAGCTCGCCAGCGCGTCCTCATGCGCTTCCGTCTCCAACTGCGCGAGGCCGCGGTTCACGATCACCGTCGGGTCCTCCGGGGTGAGCGCCAGCGCCCCTTCGAAGTCGGCCAGCGCTTCCGCCGGTTCGGAGCGGTACAGCCGCAGCATCCCCCGGTTGTTGAGGGCGTCGGCGTCCAGGGGAGTCAGCTCGATCGTGGCGTCGTAGTCCGCCAGCGCGTCGTCGAGCTGGCCCAGGCGGGTGTGCGCCGATGCGCGATTGAAGTGCGCCGCCGGAATGCCCGGCGTCTCCTCCAGCGCGCGCGTGTACCGCTCGATGGCCAGCTCGTACTGGCCCACGTTGAAGTAGACGTTCCCCTCGTCCAGGTAGCTCGCGGCCGTACGCAGGCGCGTTTCGCCGATGACCTCCTCCACTTCCAGCTCCCGCGCCTCCCCGCTCAGGGCGTGGCGCTCCGGACGTCCGAAGAGGCGCCACGCGACCGTGGCCGCCGCTCCCAGCGCGGCCAGCACCAGGATCCCCTTCAGCAGGCCTCTCACGAGCCCTCCTCCTCGTCCGCCGCGCGCTCCATCAGCGCTTCCGTGATCGCCATGAGCCCGCTGTAGGCGTACACCACGTAGTCCCGCGGGTGCAGGTCGAGCTTGCGCGACTCCTCCTTGCGCGCCGTCACCGGGTCCCACGAGCCGGTGATCTCGACTGCCTCGTGGTCCACGCCGAACTCGAGCTCGTACAGGTCGCCGTCCTCCCCCACCACCACGCAGCCCCGCTCGGGGTCGCCCGCCGGTCCGGGGTCGCACTCGATCGCGTTCGTGAAGAAGGCGTTGGGGAAGGAGGGGAAGGGACGCAGCGCCGCACTCGCCTCCTTCAGCAGGATTTCCAGCTCGGAGGCCGCGCGTTCCAGCACGCGGTCTGCCCGCGACTTGCGCGCCAGGCTCTCCTGTTCGTCCTCGTTCATCGTGTGCTCCGCGCTCCCGCTCTCCGCTTCATGCTACGGCCCCCGGGCGTTCACGGACCAGAACCGGTATCCGCGCGCCTGCTTACGTCCTTGCTCCGTGGTCCCTTGTAGACTGGGGCGGGAGCTTCCGTATGGCGTCTCGCCGCCTGACGCGTGACGATCTCGCTGTCGATACCTGCTGCTTCGTCTGCGACCCGGCTAACGAGAACGGCCTGCACGTCGCGTTCTTCCTGGACGAAGAGGCAGGCCGCGTGCTCGCCGACTACATCCCCTCGACCGCACACGAAGGCGCGCCCCACGTCATCCACGGCGGCGTCATCGGCGCCATCCTCGACGACGCCATGGCCTGGGCCGTGAACGTGCTCAGCGGCTCCTTCGGGCTCACCCGGCGCGGCGAGATCGAGTACTCGCGCATCGTCCGCCCGGACGAGTCCTACTCGATCACCGCCTGGATCTCGGAAATCGGGGCGAAGCGCGCCGCCACGGTTGCCGAACTGCGCGATTCCGAAGACCGCCTCTGTTGCACGACCCGGGCCCAGTTCTCCCTCATCTCGCACGAGGAAGCGACCCGCGCATTCGAGCGCCGCAGTGACGCTGGAGGCGACTGATGCCCCCGCGCCTGCTCCTTCTCCACGGCTACGTCTCGAACCCGGAGGCCTGGGCGCCCCTCCAGCAGGAGCTGGCTGGCGAGGTCGAGACGTTCGCCCCCCTCCTGCCTGGCTACGGGCGCGAACCAGACCCCGGGGACTACACCCTGGAAGGCGTCGCCGAGGCCCTCGACGAGGTGGTGGACCGGGTGCAGCCGGATTACGTGCTCGGCCACTCGATGGGCGCCCTCGTAGCCCTGCAGGTGGCGAACCGCCACCCCGGGCGCTTCAAGCGCGTGGGCCTGGCCGGCCTGCCGGTCTACGACACGGTCGAGGAGGGGCTCCGGTTCATCGGTTCCAGGAGTTCCACGCGCTCGAGCTACATGCGCAACCCCGGCAAGGGGCACGCCTTCTGCCGCCCGGTCAACGCCCTGCGCCACCTGTGGGCGCCTGTCGCTTCCCTGCTGCTCCCCTCCTACCCCCTGCCCATGGTCCGGGGGATGTTCGACCACAGCGAGGCCGCCCACCGCGGCGGCATGGTCGATATCGTCTTCGGCGGCCACGTCCCCCGCCTCGCCGCCGCGCTGGAGACGCCCGTCACGTTGATCCACGGCACGGCCGACCGCGTCACCCGCCTTGACCCCGTCATCGACCTTGCCCGCGAGCGTGGCTGGCCCCTCCGCATCGCCCACGACGCCGGCCACGAGCTGATATTCGCCCAGCCCCGGGGGACCGCTCGCTGGGTGCGCGAGCGCCTTCTCGCCCCTGCCGCGGAAGCCGCCCCACCCCGGGTGGAGGACGCAGAGGCTGCTGGCTCCGCCTGATCCGCCGTCCTCGACCGTTGCTCCCCGCGGGGAGCGCGCCTAAGCTCGAAACTCGAACCACCCCGAGGAGGCGCGCCCGTGGAGAACTTCCTGCATATCGCCGCCGTCTGGCTGCACGTGCTCGGCATCGCCCTGTTCGTGGGCCCGCAGTTCTTCCTTGCCTTCGCCTGGGTCCCCGCCTCCCGCCAGATCGAGGACATGCAGACCCGTGTCGCCGCCATGCGCACCATCACCACCCGCTTCGGCTGGATCGGCGGCATCGGCCTCCTGCTCATCCTCATCGGTGGCACCTACCTGATCATGACCTGGCGCGACTACCACAACATCGTCGAAGGCACGGCCTTCTTCGACCTGCGCTACGGCGTCGTTTTCGTCATCAAGATGGTCATCCTCGTGGTCATGATCGTGCTGGTCGGCCTCCACATGTTCGTCGTCGGACCCAGCCAGGTCGACGCCATGGAGGAACGCGCCCGCGGCGAGGACGTGCCCGACGTGCGCATGCGCCAAATCCGCATCACCTCCCTGGTGCTCAGCATCACGGGCCTCATCCTCGCCCTCGTCATCATGGGCTTCGGCGTGAGCCTCGGCGCCACCGAGTACTCCCTCAAGAATTTCTAGGCGTTGTCGGTGGACTCACGGCCACTCGCCCCGCCCACGCTTGAGGAGATTCGCCGCGCGCACGAGGTCGTCAAGCGGAATCTATCACTGCCCACGCCCCTGGTTCACAGCCCTGGCCTCTCCGAGCTGCTGGATGCGCACGTCTCGATCAAGCTGGAGACGGCGACCCCGACATCGGCATTCACGGTGCGAGGCGGCATCTATCTCGCCTCCTTGCTCGACGAAGATGCGCGGGAGCGCGGTGTCGTCACCGCCTCGACCGGCAATCACGGTCAGTCAATCGCCTACGGGGCGGCCAGCGCCGGCGTCGACGCGACCATCTTCATGCCTGCGGGCGCTAATCCCGACAAGGTCGCCGCCATCGAGCGGTTCGGGGGCCGGGTGAAGCTCGTTGGAGAGCGGGTGGATGAGTGCTTTGCCGCTGCCGCCGACTACGCGCACGAACGAGACGCGCTGTACGTGGAACCGGGCAACAACCCCCGGCTGGTCGCGGGCGTCGCCACTGCCGCGCTGGAAGTGCTGGAGACGCAGCAACCCGACACCGACCTTGTGATCGTCCCGCTCGGGGCAGGCACCGCGGCATCGGGTTGGGTCGCGGTGCGGGACGAACTCAAGCACCCGGCCCAGGTCTGGGCCGCGCAGTCGTCACTGTCGCCCGCAGCGCACGATGCCTGGCGCTCCGGGAAGATGGAGCCGCGCCAGGACCGAACGCTCGCGGAGGGCATCGCGATCGGCCTCGCCTTCGAGTTGCCGATGGGCATCCTCCGCGAGTCGCTCAACGACTTCATCCTGGTCGACGACGACCAGATTCTCGCCGCCGTTCGACTCCTCTGGGATAGGCAGCATGTCATGGCCGAACCAGCCGGCGCCGTTGGCCTCGCCGCGGCCGAGCAGGAGCGGGAACGCCTTGCCGGCAAGCGGGTCGTCCTCGTGATCAGCGGCGCCAACGCGACGCGCAGCCAACTCGTCAACTGGTTGGCGGACTGAGCACGATCGAACCTGCGGCGCCCCTTTGGGAGACTCGTCCGCTATAACCCCCGCCCCGCGCCCCGTTTGACCCGTTCGTGACCCGCTGGTTCACTGGCCCCAGAGGCATTGACGGAGACGAGTAGCGTCCCGTTCCTGCGCTCAGCGAGCCCCGTTTGGTGTGAGGGGGCGCTGCAGGCGGACGCGAACATCCCTCCCGAGCTTCCGGCCGAACGCCGGCCCCGCCGGCCAGTAGACCCGGACGGAACGCCCGCAGGCGCGGGTCGCCCACCGTTAGCGAGGGCGGGAGCGTGATGGCGCTCCGCAGAGGGCCCGCCTCGTGCGGGAACCAGGGTGGTACCGCGGGCATCGCGCCCGTCCCTGATCGGGGCGGGCGTTTTCGTACCCGTCCCGGCAACCCTCGCCGAGGAGGCCGGACGTGTCCCAGCTCTTCAGACCCGTCGACCCGAGCGTCAACTTCCCCGATCTCGAGACCGGCATTCTCGACTTCTGGCGCGACAACGACATCTTCAAGCGCAGCATCGAGGAACGCCCCGAGGACAACCTCTTCGTCTTCTACGAAGGGCCGCCTACCGCCAACGGCCGCCCCGGCGTCCACCACATCATGCCCCGCGTCATCAAGGACCTCTTCGCCCGCTACAAGACGATGCGCGGCTACCGCGTGCCCCGCAAGGCCGGCTGGGACACGCACGGCCTGCCCGTCGAGATCGAGGTCGAGAAGGAGCTGGGCCTCAGCTCCAAGCCCGAGATCGAGGAGTTCGGCATCGCCGAGTTCAACGCCCAGTGCCGCGAGAGCGTCGGCCGCTACGTGCGCGACTTCGAGGAGCTGACCGAGCGCATCGCCTTCTGGGCCGACATGGACAACCCCTACGTCACCTACGACAACGACTACATCGAGAGCGGCTGGTGGATCTTCAAGCAGCTCTGGGACCACGGCCTCGTCTACCAGGACTACCGCAGCACCCCCCACTGCCCCCGCTGCGAGACCAGCCTGAGCGACCACGAGCTCTCCCAGGGCTACCGCGACGACGTCCCCGACCCCAGCGTCTACATCAAGTTCCGGCTGCCGCCGGAGGCGCGCGAGCGCATCGGCCTCGCGGACGGCCCGGCCGCCAGCATCGTCGCCTGGACCACCACCCCCTGGACCCTCCCCGGCAACACCGCCCTCGCCGTCATGGACGACGCCACCTACGGCCTCTACGAGCACGAAGGCGAGCACCTGGTGCTTGCGGAGGCGCTCGCCGAGAGCGTACTCGGCGAAGAGCGGGAGGCGCTCCGCACGTTCCGCGGCTCCGAGCTCGTCGGACTCGCCTACGAGCCTCTGTACCGCCCCGAGATGCTGGAGGGCACCGTCCGACGCTTCGGCGCCGACGGCCACCTGCGCCCGCTGGAGCCCGGCGAGGAGACCGAGGGACTGCGCCGCGTCCTCGTCGCCGACCACGTCTCCCTCGAAGACGGCACCGGCATCGTCCACATCGCCCCCGCCTTCGGTGGCGAGGACTTCGAGGACGGCAAGCAGCACGGACTCCTCTTCGCCCAGCCGATCGATACGCACGGCACGATGGCCGAGGGCCTGCCCGGCGGCGGCACCTTCGCCAAGGACGCCGACCGCGACGTCATCAGCGACCTCGACGAGCGCGGACTCCTCCTCCGCAGCGAACGCATCAAGCACACCTACCCGTTCTGCTGGCGCTGCGATTCGCCTCTGCTCTACTACGCCAAGCCCAGCTGGTACATCCGCACGACCGCCCAGCGCGACCGCCTCCTCGCCGGCAACGCGCGCATCAACTGGCAACCCGACCACATCAAGCGCGGCCGCTTCGGCAACTGGCTGGAAAACAACATCGACTGGGCCGTCAGCCGCGAGCGCTACTGGGGCACCCCACTCCCCTTCTGGGTCTGCGGCGACTGCGCCACCGTGAGCGTCATCGGCTCGCGCGCGGAGCTGGCCGACCGCGCCCTCGACCGCGCCGCCGCCGAGGCCATGGACGACCTCCACCGCCCCTACATCGACGACATCGTCCTGCACTGCGACGCCGAGGGCTGCGACGGCGAGATGCGCCGCGTGCCCGAAGTCGCCGACGCCTGGTTCGACAGCGGCGCCATGCCCTACGCCCAGTGGCACTACCCCTTCGAGAACCAGGACGAGTTCGACCGCCAGTTCCCCGCCGACTTCATCTGTGAGGCCATCGACCAGACGCGCGGCTGGTTCTACACCCTGCACGCCGAGGCGGCCCTGCTGAACGCCGCCGAGGCCACGCCCGAGGAGATCAGCTACCGCAACGTCATCTGCCACGGCCACATCCTCGACGAGCAGGGCAACAAGATGTCGAAGAGCCGTGGCAACGTCCTCGAACCCTTCGACGTGCTCGACGAGCTCGGCGCCGACGCCGTGCGCTGGTACATCTATGCCTCCGCCCCCGTCGGCTCATCCCGCCGCTTCAGCGTGCGCCTCATGAACGAGAGCCTGCGCCGCTTCCAGCTCACCCTCTGGAACGTCTACAGCTTCTTCGTCAGCTACGCGAACATCGACGGCCTCGACCCCCGCGAGCGCCCCGCCGGCGAGCCGCCCGAGCTGGACCGCTGGCTCCTGAGCGAGCTGAACGCCCTCACCGAGCGCGTCACCGCCGGCCTCGACGACTACGACCCGACCGTCGCCGCGCGCGCCATCGAGTCGTTCGTCGACGACCTTTCGAACTGGTACGTGCGCCGCTCCCGCCGCCGCTTCTGGCGTGGCGTCTCCGGCGACGACGCGGACAAGCGCAGCGCCTACTTCACGCTCCACACGGCCCTGACCACGCTTGCGAGGCTGCTCGCGCCCTTCACCCCCTTCCTCGCCGAGGAGCTCTGGGCGAACCTCGCCCGCTCCATCGACGGCGACGCCCCCGAGAGCGTGCACCTCGCCGACTGGCCCGACCTGGTGTCGCTCAGGCCTGAACCGAGCGGTGGTCACGTAGATCTCAAGGCAAGTGGCACAGCAGGAGGGGGGCTCACTGGGTCGGCCAGGTTGAAAGTGATCGACGAGTCGCTGAACGCCGAGACGCAGCTCGTGAAGCGCGTCGCCTCGATGGGCCGGGCCGCCCGCGCGAAGGCGTCGCTCAAGGTGCGCCAGCCCCTCACAGAGGTGCTCGTGCGTCCCCGCGACGCCGGCGAGGCTGCCGTCCTCACCCGTAACGAAGCGCTCCTGCTGGAGGAGCTGAACGTGAAAGCCCTCGCGACCCTTGAGGACGAGGCGGGGGTGGTCACCTTCGACGTGAAGCCGAACCTGCCCGTGCTCGGACCCCGCCTCGGCCGCGAGGTCGGCGCCGTGCGCTCCGCCCTCGCCGCGCTCGACGCGGGCGAGGTCGCCGCCGCCGTGCGTGCCGGCCAGAACGTGGCCGTTGCCGGCCACGACCTCGCACCCGGCGACTTCCTTGTCGAGATGCGCGAGAGCGAGGGCTACGCCGTCGCCAGCGAGGCCGGCTACACCGTCGCCATCGCTACCACGGTCACCCCCGAGCTGGCGGACGAAGGGGTCGCGCGCGAACTCGTGCGCCACATCCAGGACCTCCGCCGCGAGGCGGACTTCGAGTTGAGCGACCGCATCACTACCTGGTGCGCCGGCGACGAGACCGTCGCCCGCGTCCTCGACGCCCACGGCGACTACGTGCAGGGCGAGACGCTCTCCGTCGAGCTCCTCACGGAGCCGCCGCCCGCGGACGCGCAGCAGACGGCGTTCACGCTGGACGGCGTCGAGGTGGTCGTGGGCGTGCGTCGGAGGGACGCATGACCGCGCCGAAAGCCATCCTCCTCGACCTCGACGACACCCTGCTCGACATGTACAGCGCCATGCACAGCTCCTGGCAGGAGATCTGCGCCGAGGTGGCCCCACCCCTGGGCGGCGATGCCGCCAGCCTGCGCGAGACCATCCGGCGCGAGAGCGCCATCTTCTGGGCCGACGAGGAAACGGTCGCCGAATACCGCGTGCGGCCGCTCGATTCACGCACGCACATCGTGCGCCTCTCCCTCCTCGCCGAGGGTCTCGATGACTCCGATGCCGAGGAGATCGCCGCACGCTCGCTGCGGGGCTACCTGGACCGCCTCGCCCCCTTCGACGACTCCATCGCGACCCTGGAGACGCTGCGCTCGCAGGGCTACCGCCTCGGTATGGTCACGAACGGCTCCTCCGATACCCAGCGCGAGAAGATCGAGCGCTGGAACCTGGAGCCCTACTTCGACGAGATCGTGATCGAGAGCGAGTTCGGTCGCGGCAAGCCCGATCCCGGTGTGTTTGCGAAAGCGCTCGCCGGTACCGGAGCTGCGCCCAACGAGGCCTGGATGGTGGGCGACAACCTCTACGCCGACATCGGCGGGGCGCGTGGCGCGGGCATCCACAGCGTCTGGATTCACCGTGGGCGCCTCGAGTTCCCCGACGACCCGCCCGCCCACCCCCACCGCCGCATCGGCCACTTCGACGAGCTGCACGCTGCCCTCGATGCTGCCGCCGAGTAAGGCGCCGCTTCCCCGGGAAGCGCGCTCACTCCGCTGTGCTGAAACACTGCGATACGGTATCAAACCACCATCGGTCGCTCCCTGAGGTAGTCGTAGATGTCACACCTGAAACAGAACGTCCTTGCCGGTCTTGTCCTCGTTGGCGTCGGACTCGCCGCCGCCGCCCTCGTCGTGGGGCTTCTCGCCCTCACCCAGAGCGACGACCGCGACGAGCCGTCCGCCCCCTCACCCTCCGACCCCGCCGAGTACGCGGTCTGGCTGGTGGAGCAGGCGATCGAGTACTACGAGGCCGAGGGGATCGAGGCCACGCTCGCGCACTACAACGCCCCCGAGCGCGTCGATGGCCCCTGGTACGTCTTCGTCCTCGAGGAGCGCGACGACGGCATCTACACGATTGCCAATGCTGCCCGCCCCGAGCTCGTGGGCACCACCCGCGTGCGCATCGATACGCGCGGCTTCGATTACGGCGCCGCCTTCGCCCAGACCACCGAGGCCGGGCACTGGGTCACCTACGCCTTCATCAACCCCCAGACGGACGGGGAGGAGCTGAAGCACACCTGGGCTGTCCGGCGTGGCGACTACCTCTTCGGCTCCGGCTGGTACGAGGCCACCGCGATCACGCCTGAGCGGGAATCCGAACCCGCAACCGCTCCCGCCCCCACCAAGGCCGAGCCTGGCGCCTACACGAAGGCGTTCGTCCAGCAGGCCATCGACCGCTACGAGGCCGAGGGCATCGGCGCAGCCCTCGACTTCTACAACTCCGCCGAGAGCGTCGACGGCCAGTGGTACGTCTTCATTGTCGACGCGGACGGGATCATCGTCGGTCACTTCAACGATGCCATCCGCGGAGAGCCCCTCGATGGCCCCATCGGTACCGACATCACCGGTTACGAGTTCGCACAGGACATGCTCGCGGCGGGCGAGGAGGGGCGCTGGGTCACCTACGTCTTCGTCAACCCCGAAACCAACCAGCATGAACTCAAGCACACCTGGATCGTCCGGCGCGGCGACTACCTCATTGCCTCCGGTTGGTACGAGCTGGCCTCCAACCTTCCCGCTACGGACCCGGAGCCGGTTACGAAGGCCCAGCCCAACGCCTATACGAAAGCGTTCGTGCAGCAGGCCCTCGACCGCTTCGAGGCGGAAGGCCGCGAGGCGACCCTCGCCTTCTACAGCTCCGCCGAGAGCGTCGATGGCGACTGGTACGTCTTCATCCTGGAGGACCGCCCCGACGGCCTCTACAACATCTCGAACGCCACCCGCCCGGACCTGCTGGGAACCGCCCCGACCCGCATCGACCGCCGCGGCGTCGACTACGGATCCGAGTTCCTCGCCACGACGGACGCGGGGCAGTGGGTGGACTACGTCCTCCTTAACCCGGCGACCTGCGAGGAGCGCCTCAAGCACAGTTGGGTCGTGCGCCGGGGCGACCTTGTCTTCGGCTCAGGCTGGTACGAGGACCGTGTTGCCGAACACCCCCTGCTCCCCACCAAGTGCGAACCCGCCGCCTACACGGCCGCCCACGTCGAGGCTGCCATCGCGCGCTACGAGGCCGAGGGGCGCGAGGCCGCCATCGCCTGGCACAGCGACCCGGCCAACAACGACGGCCGCTGGTACACGTTCATCATCGACCCCGCCGCCGGCCGCATCCTTGCCCACCCCGCCCGCCCGTTCGTCGGCTACGACGTGATCAACGGCAAGGCCGCCTGGGACGACAGCGGCTGGTACTACAGTTCCGACTTGCTGCGAGCGACGGAGGACGGTCTCTTCGTGCGGGACACGCTCGTCGTGCCACCCACGGACGAGATCAACCCGTTCTTCACCAGGGAGGAGCTGAAGCACTACTACGCCGTCCGGCACGACGGCCTGCTCTTCGTCTCTGGCTGGTACAGCGATGTGCCCGCGGCCGAGGACGAGGCGAACTACACCCGCCTGCTCGTCGCCCGCGCCCTCACCATGCATGACGACGAGGGCATTGAGGCCGTCATCGCCCACAACAACAACCCGGACAGCGCGGACGGTGAGCGCTACGTGTTCGTGCTTGAGGATCGCGAGGACGGCCTCTACACCGTCGCCCACCCCGTCATCCCCAGCCTCGTCGGCACCACCCGCGACCGCACCGATGCGCGCGGCTTCGACTACGGCGCCGCCTTCATCGCCACCACCCGCGAGGGCCGCTGGGTCCAGTACGTCTTCCCCAACCCCGAGACGGGCGAGGAGGAGCTGAAGCACACCTGGGTCGTGCGCCGGGGGAACTACCTCATCGGCTCCGGCTGGTACGAGCCGCTGCCGGCCAAGGACGACCCCGCGGGTTACACCCGCCTGCTCGTGGCCGATGCCATCGCGTTCTATGAGAGCGAGGGCATCGAGGCGACGCTCGCCCGCCACAGCGCCCCCGACAGCGTCGACGGGCCCTGGTACGTCTTCATCGGGGATCCCGCTGGCGTCATCGTCGGCCACTTCGATCCGGGGGTGCGTGGCCGGAGCCTGCTCGACTCGCTCGGCACCGACATCAACGGCTACGAGTTCGGAAGCGACATGGTGGCCGTGGGACAGCAGGGTGGCTGGGTGAGCTACGTCTTCCTCAACCCGGACACTGGTGCGCCGGAGCGCAAGCACGCCTGGGTCGTGCGTCGCGACGGCTACCTGTTCGGGTCGGGCTGGTACGAAGCAGTCGAGTAGCGCCCTACGGCTCGAGAACGATCTTGCCGAAGTTGGCGTTCGCTTCCATGTGCGCCTGCGCAGCAGCCGCCTCCCGCAGCGGGTAGACGCTGTCGACCACGACCTTGATCCGGCCCGTGGCGATGTGCGGCAGCACGCTCTTCTCGAAGGCGCGCGTGGCCGCCGCTTTCTGTTCCAAGGGGCGCGCCCGGAGGGTCGTGCCCCGCACCTGCAGACGCTTCATCAGGAGCGGGCCCAGGCTCAGGTTCTCCCCGACGGCGCCCCCCATCAGCCCTACCTCCACCATGCGTCCCTGCCGCGCCAGCGAGCGCAGGTTCTGCTCCCAGTAGGCCGCTCCGATCACGTCCAGCACAACGTCGACGCCAACCCCGTCGGTCGCCTCCAGCACTTCCTCGGCGAAGTCCTGCTCCCGGTAGTTCACGCCCACGTCGAGGCCCAGGGCCGCGGACTGATCGAGCTTGTCCTCGCTGCCCGCCGTACCGATGACCTGCGAGGCCCCCATGGCTTTCGCGATCTGGACGGCGGCCACCCCCACCCCCGACCCCACTGCGTGGATGAGCACGCGTTCGCCCGCCTGCAGGTTGCACTGCAGGAGCGCGTCGTGGGCGGTGATGTAGACCTCGGGCGTCGCCCCCGCCTCCTGCCAGCCCAGCGAGTCGGGAACCTTCACGGCGAGCCGCTGCGGCACGCTCACCAACTCGGCATAGCCGCCCCCCGGAAGCAGCCCCATTACCCGGTCGCCGGGCGCGAACCCCTCCACGCGCGACCCCGCCTCCACCACCTCGCCCGCGTACTCCAGCCCCGGAATCTCGAACTCGGGCTTCGGGCCGGGCTGCGGGTAGCCGCCCATCCGCTGCAGCACGTCGGCGCGGTTGAGAGCGCAGGCGCGAACCGCCACCAGCAGGTCGTCGGGACCGGCCAGCGGGTCGGGCACATCGCGATAGACGAGCGAACCCCCGCCGTCCGTCTTCTCGATGACGATCGCTTTCATGCGGCCGCTAGCCCTCGTCCTCGTCGGGAGGCATGACCATGCCCAGTGTGTTGAAGCCCCCGTCGACGTAGAGCACCTGGCCGCTGATGTTCGCGCCCGCATCGCTCGCGAGGAACGCTGCCGCCGCGCCGACGTCCTCGATCGAGATGTGGCGGCGCAGCGGTGTCACTTGGGGGAACACCTTGTAGAGGCTGCGAAAGTCGCCCACGCCCGCCGCCGAGAGCGTCCGCACCGGCCCCGCGCTGATGGCGTTCACGCGCACCCCCTGCGGCCCCACGTCCGAGGCCAGGTAGCGCACCGCCGACTCGAGCGCGGCCTTGGCCACACCCATCACGTTGTAGCTCGGCATCATCTTCTGCGAGCCGTGGTAGGAGAGCGTGACGACGCTGCCGCCCTCGGGCATCAGCGGCAGGGCGTTCCGCGTGAGCGCCACGAGCGAGTAGACGGAGAGTTCCTGCGCGAGCAGGAAGCCGTCGCGGCTGGTCTCCACGAACGGTCGCGAGAGGTCCTCGCGCTTCGCCCCCACGATCCCGTGGGCGACGGTGTCGATTGTGCCGTAGCGCTCGCCGAGCTTGGCGAAGAGCGCCTCGATCTCCTCGTCGCTGGTAGCGTCGCAGGGCTCGACGAAGTCGCAGCCGATGCTCTCCGCCAGGGGACGCACGCGCTTCTCCATGGACGGTCCGTAGGAGAGGGCGACCTGGGCCCCTGCCTCGTGCATCGCCTTTGCGATACCCCACGAGATCGAGCGGTTGTTCGAGACGCCGCTCACGAGAGCGGTCTTGCCTTCCATGCTTGCGATGCCTGACATGGCGGCAAGCCTACGGCCTCGCCCGAACCGGCGGCAAACGGTTTCGCCCCTGAGCGAACCGCCCCGTACGATACCCGCCGATGGACCTCTCAGCCGCAGCCCTGCTCCTCTCCATCACCATCGATATCGACCCCGACATCGGAAAGATTTTCGGGCTCACGATTTCGTGGCACGGCCTCTTCACGGCCATCGGCATCATCTGCGGCGTCAGCCTCTCCGTGTACCTCGCCCGCGTCGATGGCATCCCCTCCGATGTCGGCCAGGAACTCGCCCTCGTGTCGGTCATCTCCGCCATCGTGGGCGCGCGCCTCTTCTTCGTCTTCGAGCACTGGGACCGGTTCGAGAACGACCTCGCCGCCATCGTCACCGACATCACCGAGGGGGGCATCACCCTCTACGGGGGGCTCATCGGGGGCGTGCTGGGAGGGGTAATCTACGGCGCCTTCCACCGCTGGCCGATCGCCATCGGCCTCGACGCTGCCGGCCCCGGCATGATTCTGGGACAGGGCCTCGGCCGCATCGGCGACCTCATCAATGGCGAGCACCTCGCCAACGCCAGCGACCTCCCCTGGGCCTTCGTCTACACCCACCCCAACACCCTCGGCGAGCTCGGTGTCTCCGTGCACCCCGTGGCCGGCGGCTACGAGCTCCTCGGCGACTTCGTCATCCTCGCGCTGCTGCTCTTGGTAGCGCGGCGCTTCATCAAGGTGCCAGGCTGGCTCTTCTGTACCTACATGATCCTCTACTCGGTGATGCGCTTCGGCCTCTCGGAGATGCGCATCGACGAGCAGACCGTCGACGGCATCCCCGTCCCGCAGATCGTGGCGGCGGTGATCGTCGGGCTGGCGTTCATCCTCGCGGGGGTGATCCGCCGTTTCCCCGGCCAGGTCACCGAGGAATGGGAAGACCGCGTCCTCGGGCCCCCCTCCGACACCGAGAGCGAGGACGAGTCCACGCCCGCCCCGGCATGAGCGCCCCTGTCCCCGTCACCCTCTACACCCGCGCCGACTGCCCCCTCTGCGAGGATGCCCGCGCCCTGCTCGACGCCCTTGCCGGGGAGCTCGGCTTCGTGGTCGAAGCCGTCGATATCGACGCCGACCGGGAGCTGCGCGCCCGCTACAACTACGCCGTCCCTGTGATTGCGCTCGGCGGCGACGAGGTCGCCCGCGCGCCGATCCGGCCGCCCGCCGTCGAGGCGGCCCTGCGGAATCGCTACCGGTAAAGCCCGCGCTCGCGGATGTACGCCTCGACCGCTTCCGGCACGAGGTAGCGGATCGGTAACCCGTCCCGTACCCGCTCCCGCACGAGCGTCGAGCTGACGGGAATCGGAGGCATCTCCACCAGGGCAGGCGGGGTGTCCACGCCAACCTGCGCCGCCAGCCACGCCTGCTGCCCCTCGTCCATGCCCTTGGGCGCCACGGCCAGCCGCGCGAGGGCGGTGATCACGTCCGGCTCCCGCCAGGTGGGCATGTCCGCCAGCGCGTCGCTCCCGAGGATCAGCACGATGTCGTCCAGCCCCTGCCCGTGCAGCTCGCGCAGGGTGTCGACCGTGTAGGTCGGACCGATGCGCTCCACCTCGCGCTCGTCCAGGGAGAAGTGCGGGTTGCCGGCGATGGCGAGGTTCGTCATGGCCAGCCGGTCGGTGGCGGAGGCCACGTCGCGACCCGCCTTGCGCCACGGATCCCCCGCGGGCATGAAGTAGACGCGGTCCAGCCGGAGCTGCACGCGCGCGCACTCACCCAGCACCAGGTGACCCAAGTGCGGGGGGTCGAACGTGCCCCCGAGCAGCCCGATCGTCATGCCCCGAGTCTAGCCCATCCCACAATTAGCACTCTGCCCGCGAGAGTGCTAACATACCTTGGCAAGGTTCACAATGCCATTGTCAGATCGTAGGGCCAGGATCCTCGCCTTCATCGTCGAGGACTACGTCGAGAGCGCGCAGCCGGTCGGCTCCGCGGCCCTCGTCGCGCGCCACGAGCTCGACCTCTCCAGCGCCACGGTGCGCAGCGAGATGAAGACCCTTGAAGAAGAGGGACTGATCACGCATCCCCACACCTCGGCGGGACGCGTCCCCAGCAATCTCGGCTACCGCACCTACGTCGGCTCCCTCATGGGCGAGCGCCGCCTCTCCAGCGAGGAAGAGCTCACGATCCTCCACCAGTTCCACCAGAGCGCGGTCAACCTGCAGCGCTGGCTCTCGCTCTCCGCGAGCGTGCTCGCCAACTCGCTCCACACCGCCGCCATCGCCACCCCGCCCCACATGGTCGAGGTGCGCCTGAAGCAGCTCCAGCTCGTCGAGCTCACGGAGGAGAGCGCGCTCCTCGTCGTCGTCATGAACGACGCCGCCGTCCTCCAGCACACCCTGCAGCTTGCCGAGACCACCACGCAGGACCAACTCACGCAGCTCGCCGGCCGCCTCAACCAGCAGCTCGCGGGACACACCGCCACCGAGATCGAGGCGAGAACCCCCGCCACCGGCGCAATCGAGCAGCAAGTTGTCGACCAGGTGGTCGCCCTGCTCCGCAGCGAAGAGGACGCCGCCAGCGAGCCCCCCCTCATCGAGGGTGTGCGCGAGCTGCTCCGCCAGCCCGAGTACGAGGGCGACAGCGATCGCCTGCTCGACACCCTCGAGGCCGTCGAGACCTCCCGCCTGCAGCGCGCCATCCCCGCCCGCGCCCTCGGCAACGACGACGTGGCCATCGTCATCGGCGATGAGAACCCGGGCGAGCGATACAACGACATGAGCTTCGTGCTCTCGCGCTACGGACCGGCCGGTGGCGCCGGCGGCCTCATCGGTCTGCTTGGCCCTACCCGCCTCGACTATCCCGACGCCGTCGCCCACGTGCGCTACGTGAGCGACGTCCTGACCGAACTCATGCGGCGCTTCTACGGCGACGCGGGCCCGGAGCCCATGTCCGGGGAGGACCGATGAGCGATAGCGACGCCCCCAGGTTTGTGGACCGCCGCGCCGCCGCACGCATGGACGAGGATGGCGGGGAGGCCGCCGCGCCGGAGGAAGAAGCAACCGCGCCCAAGGAGACGCCCGCCGCCGACCTTGCCGAGCAGCTGGAAGCCGCCAGGGCGGCGGCCGAGCGCTTCGAGGCGAGCTGGAAGCGCGCCGCCGCCGACCTCGCCAACTACAAGCGCCGCGTCGAGCAGGAACGCTCCGAGCAGGCGCGCCTCGCCGGCGCCGCGCTCGTGATCAACCTGCTCCCCATCCGCGACGACTTCGGCCGCGCCGTCGAGACGCTCGACAGCACGCTGGCCGGTCTGAACTGGGTGCAGGGTGTGATCGCGATCGAACGCAAGCTGGGCAGCCTGCTGGAGAGCATGGGCGTCGCCGAGGTGCCCGCCGAGGGCAAGACCTTCGACCCCAACCAACACGAGGCCGTTGGCCGCGCGCCCGGTCCCGAGAACGTCTGCCTGCACGTCGTCCAGAAGGGCTACGCCCTCAGCGGCGCCGTCATCCGCCCCGCCATGGTGATCGTGGGCGAAGGCGGCGAGGCCGCGCCCGCGGACGCCAGCGAAAGCGAAAACGAGGGCGCCTGAGCGCCCCGCGAAACCCCCGCCAGGAGGAAGAACAATGTCGAAAGTACTGGGAATTGACCTGGGCACCACCAACAGCGCCATGGCCGTGATGGAAGCCGGCGAGCCTACCGTAGTGCCCAACGCCGAAGGCACCCGCACCACCCCGTCGGTCGTCGCCCTCACCAAGTCGGGCGAGCGCCTCGTCGGTCAGGTGGCCAAGCGCCAGGCCATCACCAACCCCGAGCACACCGTCTACAGCATCAAGCGTTTCATGGGCCGCAAGCACGCCGATCCCGAGGTACAGCGCGGTTCCGGCTCCATGCCCTACCACATCAGCGCCGCTGCCAACGGCGATGTGCAGGTGACCATGGGCGAAGGCGACCACAGCCCGCCCGAGATCAGCGCCATGATCCTGCAGAAGCTGAAAGCCGACGCTGAGGCCTACCTGGGTGAGACCGTCACCGACGCCGTCATCACCGTGCCTGCCTACTTCAACGATGCCCAGCGCCAAGCCACCCGGGACGCGGGCCGCATCGCCGGCTTCAACGTCCTCCGCATCATCAACGAGCCGACCGCCGCCTCCCTCGCCTACGGCCTCGACAAGAAGGCCGACGAGGTCATCGCCGTCTACGACCTCGGCGGCGGCACCTTCGATATCTCCATCCTCGAGATCGGCGACGGCACCTTCCAGGTGCTCAGCACGAACGGCAATACCCACCTCGGCGGCGACGACTTCGACGACCGCATCATCGACTGGCTTGTCGACGAGTTCCGCCAGGCCGAAGGCATCGACCTGCGCCAGGATCGCCAGGCCCTGCAGCGCCTCAAGGCGGAAGCCGAGAAGGCGAAGATCGAGCTCTCCAGCGCCCAGCAGTCCGAGGTCAACCTGCCCTTCATTACCGCTGACGCGAGCGGGCCCAAGCACCTCAACCTCACGCTCAGCCGGGCCAAGCTCGAGCAGCTCGTGGGCGACCTCCTGCGCGGCACCCTCGAGCCCGTCAAGAAGGCCCTCGACGACGCCGGCAAGGCCGCCGGCGATGTCGACGAGGTCGTGCTCGTGGGTGGCCAGACGCGCATGCCCGCGGTCCAGGGCCTTGTCGGGGAGTTCTTTGGCAAGGAGCCCCACAAGGGCGTCAACCCGGACGAGGTCGTCGCTGTCGGCGCCGCCATCCAGGCGGGCGTGCTCATGGGCGATGTGCAGGACGTGCTCCTGCTCGACGTCACCCCCCTCACCCTCGGCATCGAGACCCTGGGCGGCGTGATGACGACCATCATCCCCCGCAACACCACCATCCCCACCGCCAAGAGCCAGGTGTTCAGCACCGCCGCCGACAACCAGCCCAGCGTCGAGATCCACGTCCTCCAAGGCGAGCGCCCGATGGCCCCGGACAACAAATCGCTCGGGAAGTTCACGCTCGACGGCATCCTCCCCGCCCCCCGAGGTGTCCCCCAGATCGAGGTCACCTTCGATATCGACGCGAACGGTATCGTCAACGTGAGCGCCGCCGACAAGGGCACCGGCCGCGAGCAGAAGATCACTATCCAGGCCTCCAGCGGCCTCAGCGAGGAAGAGATCCAGCAGATGCAGCGGGACGCCGAGCTGCATGCCGACGAGGACCTCCGCCGCCGCGAGATGATCGAGCTGCGCAACCTCGCCGACAGCGCCGCCTACCAGGCGGAGAAGACCCTCGCCGACAACGCCGACAAGATCGACGAGGCCCTCAAGGCCGATGTCGAGGAGAAGGTGAAGGCGGTCCGCGAGGCCCTCGAAGCCGAGGGCGACGACGACGCCACGAAGGAACGTATCCAGACCGCGCTCGATGCCCTCACGGAGGCCCTGCAGAAGGTGGGCGAGTCCGTCTACGGCCAGCAGGGCGATGGGCCCGGACCCGACGGCGCCCCCGGAGGCGGCTTCGATGACGGCGCCGGCGCCGGTGGCGCTGCCGAGGAGGGCACCGTCGAGGGCGAGTTCCGCGAGGTCTAGCGAGGCCCTATCCTCCTCGCATGCCCGTTCCCGAGAAGACGCTGCGTGAGCTGGCAGGGGTCGGTCGCGACCTCTACCAGCTCGGCATGGTCAGCAGCCGCGGCGGCAATCTCAGCATCCGCGACGGCCACTCCCTCTGGATCACGGGTACGGGCACGGCGCTCGGCCACCTGAAGACGCTCGACATCAGCCGCGTCTTCCCCGATGGCCAGCACGAGGCCCCGCCCCCCTCCAGCGACACCATCCTCCACTGGACTATCTACGCCACCACCCAGGCCGGCGCGATCGCCCACGCCCATCCCCATCACGCCATCGCCCTCTCCTACGACCGCGACGTCTTCAAGCCCGCGGACCTGGAGGGCCAGATGCACATCCCCTCCGTTCCCGTCATCGAGCAGGGGCCGTTGCAGGAACAGAAGATCGCCGATGCCCTGCGCGAGTCGCGCGTTGCCCTGCTGCAGGGCCACGGCGCCTACGCCCGCGGCGGCTCCCTCTGGGACGCCCTCCACTGGCTCACCGCCCTCGAGGAGAGCGCCCATATCGCCTGGCTCCGCCAGGCCATCGACCGGAGCTAGCCCGTCGCGTACAGCTTCGTCACCGTTACGGCCTCGACGGGGCAGCGCACGACGCACAGGTCGCAGAGGATGCACTCGTCCACGTTCTCGTCGATGACCCGCGCGACCCGCTCGCCCGGCTCCCGCTCGAGGATGTCGACCGGACAACTCTGCACGCACTCGCGGCAGGCCGGTTCGGAGGCGCACGCCCCCTCGTCGATGGTCACCTCGATGAAGAGCCCCACGGGATGAGCCTACCCCATCTGCTACGATCGTCGTCCGTGACAATCGACGCCCACACGCACCTCTTCCCGCCTGCGCAGGCGCAGGCCCGCGACGCCATCGCGAGCCGCGACGCGGGCTTCGCCGAGATCTACGGCGATCCCGCCGCGGCCATTGCCGATGCGCCCTCGCTCCTTGGCGCTCTGCGCGAGGACGGCATCGAGGCGGCGGTCGCGCTCGGCTTCGCCTTCGCGGACGAGCGCGACGTCGCCGAGCAGAACGAGTACCTCCTCGCCGTCGCCGCTGAGACGCCCCGCGCGATCGTGCCCTTTGCCACGGTCAATCCCGCCCTCCCCGGCTGGGAGCGCGAGGCGCGCCGGGCGCTCGACCAGGGCGCTCGCGGCTTCGGCGAACTTCGCCCCGGTACGCAGGGCTGGGACCCGCTCGGGTCCGAGGGCCGGCGTCTCGCCGCCCTCGCCGGCGAGGCGGGCGCCGCCCTCCTCTGGCACAGCAGCGAACCCGTCGGCCATCGCTATCCCGGCAAGGATGGCGGCCTCTCCGCCGCGGAGCTGATCGAGGTCGCCACCGCCGCCCCGGAGGTCACGATGGTGGGAGCGCACCTGGGAGCGGGCGCCTCCTTCTACCTCTCCATGCCCGAGGTCCGCGAGGCCGCCCCCAACCTCCTCTTCGATACAGCCGCGGCCAGCCTGCTTTACGATTCCGGGGCGATCGCTCGTCTTGTAGCGTCGGCGGGGGCGGAACGCGTCCTCTTCGGTTCGGACTTTCCCCTGCGAAGGCCGGGGACCGAGCTGAAAGGGGTGCTCGACGGCCTCGACACCGCCACTGGCGAGGCGATCGCCAGCGGGAACGCCCGCAAACGATTGTGCTGACATGACCGAACCACACGAAAAGTCTCACCGCCTCTTCGTCGCCTGCGAACTTCCCGAGGATGTCCGCCAGGCCGTCGGCGGCCTTGTCGAGAACCTGCGCGAGCAGAGCGACGGCGCCGTCCGCTGGGTGAACCCCGCAAGCCTGCACGTCACCCTCAAGTTCCTCGGCGAGGTGCCCGAGCGGCAGATTCCCTCTGTCAAGGTCGCCCTGCAGGAAGCTGTCGTGCGCCACTCGGCCTTCTTCCTCGAGCTTTCCAACATCGGTTCGTTCGGGGGACGCGAGGGCCTGCGCGTGATGTGGGCTGCTGTCGCCGGCGATGTCCTCCGCCTCGAAGCCCTCGCCCGCGACGTCAACCGCGCCCTCTCCGTCGTCGGCTTCGAGCCGGAGACGCGCCCCTTCCGCCCGCACCTCACGCTGGGCCGCGTTCGCAACGAAGTCTCGACGCGCCAGCGGGCCGAGCTTGAGGTGGCCGTCGGCAAGACAGAGATTCCCGAGTGCGAGTGGCGCACGACCGAGATATCGCTCGTCCGCAGTCGCCTCCAGCCCGGCGGCGCCCGCCACGACACCGTCGCCACCTTCCCCCTCCGCGCCCCTCTGGCCCAGGGCTGACCGCACCCGGGCAGCCGCTTCGCCGTTCGGGCGAGATGCGTAGGATTCCCGCGGAGAGAGGAGCGGACCGATGGCAGCAGACGCGCACCCCGAGCCTAGCGAAGAGGAGGTCCGCTCCTACTTCGAAACGTGCAGCAACTGGGGCCGCTGGGGACCCGATGACAGCGCCGGCACGATCAACCTGATCACCCCCGAGAAGCGCCGCGAGGCCGCCTCGCTCGTGCAGAGCGGCCGCTCCGTCTCCTGCTCCTACCCGCTCAATACGCAGGGTGCCCCCGGTAACTTGAACCCCGCCCAGCACTTCATGCGCATCGGCCCCGCCGCCTCCGCCGACTACATCGGCCTCGTCTTCCACGGCTACGCGACCACCCACGTCGATGCCCTCTGCCACATCTTCTGGGAAGGGAAGATGTGGAACGGCAAGGAGGCCGCCGAGGAGGTCACCTCCGCCGGCGCCCGCACCGGCGCGGTTGCCGCCTGGAAGGACGGCATCATCACGCGCGGCGTGCTCCTCGATATCCCCCGCCTGCGCGGGACCGACTACGTGACCCCCGACCGGCCGACCCGAGGCTGGGAGCTGGAGGCCGCCGCCGAGGCCGAGGGCGTCGAGCTGCGCCCCGGCGACGCCGTGCTCGTGCGCGGCGCGCGCCCCGCCTTCCTCGCCGACAACCCCGGAATGGTGCCCGGTATCCCGCCCACCCCCGGCCTCCACGTCGACTGCGTGCCCGTGCTCAAGCAGGCGGACGCCGCCATCCTCGGCTGGGACATGCTCGACTCCCGCCCCCACCCCTACACCGATTTCGCCGACGCTCCGGGCGGCCCCGTGCACGTTTTCACCATCGTCTTCATGGGCCTGCCCCTGCTCGACAACGCCTTCCTCGACCCGCTGGCGGAGGCCTGCGCCGAGGAAGGCCGCTGGGAGTTCATGCTCAACATCGCGCCCCTGCACGTGCGTGGCGGCACCGGCTCGCCCGTGAACCCCATCGCCGTGTTCTGAGCCTTCCCCATCCCCTGACACCCCACACTACGGAGGACGTTTCCCCATGACCGAGAACGGTACCGAGGAGTTCCACCCCGACCGCGCCATGGTCGTCGTCGCCCACCCCGACGACGCCGAGTTCATGGTGGCCGGCACCGCTGCCAGGTGGGCTGCGCGCGGCGCCGAGGTGACCTACGTCGTCATCACCAACGGCAACAAGGGCAGCGAGGACCCGGAGATGACCTCCACCCGCCTGGCCGAGATCCGCGAGGCCGAGCAGCGCGCCGCGGGCCGCATCCTCGGCGTCAAGAACTTCGAGTTCCTGGGCTACGAGGATGGCTACCTTGAGCACACGCTCGACCTGCGCCGCGACATCACCCGCCTCATCCGCAAGTACCGCCCCGACGTCGTCGTCACCTTCGACCCCACCGCCCGCTTCATGTTCGACGCCTACGCGAACCACCCCGACCACCGCGCCGCCGGGGACGCCACCGTCGACGCCATCTTCCCCAGCGCCCGCGACCGCCTCACCTTCCCCGAGCTGCTGGTCGATGGGCTGGAGCCGCACAAGGTGAAGCAGCTCTGGATGGGCTCGGGCGGCGCCGCCAACGCCAACGTCTGGGTCGACATCACCGAGACGATCGAGCTCAAGAAGAAGGCGCTCGCCGCCCCCCCCAGCCAGCTCAGCGAGGAGGTGGCGGAGTTCGCGAGCCAGATGGCGCGGGGCACGGCCGAGAGCCAGGAGTTCGAGTACGCCGAGGCCTTCCGCCGCATCATCTTCGACCAGCCCCGCGAGGCCCGCCTCGCGCAGCGGCGGCAGGAGTCCGGCTAGGGCGCCCGTATCTCCGAGAAGGCGAGGACGTTGCCGTCCGGGTCGCGGAAGAAAGCCATCCACTCCTCCGCGCCCGCCGGTCCGAAGTTGCCCGCCTCATCCTTGTTGATGAGGGTGGGCGCCTCCTCGATGGTCACGCCCGCCTCGCGCAAAGCCGCCACCGACGCGTCCAGGTCATCGACGCTGAAATACAACGGCGACCCCTCGTGCTCGAACGCTCCCGGGATGGCGTCGAGCATCAGCCGCACGCCCCCGATGTCGAAGAACGCAAGCCCCGGCGGGTCGAACGTCGCGATGTGGCTCGCCCCCAGCACGTCCCGGTAGAACGCCACCGACCGCTCCAGGTCGGTGCTGCGCTGCGCGACCTGTCGGAAGGCGTCTACCGAAAGGGGACCGTCGGTCACTGCTGCGGAACGGGCCGTCGGCGGGTCTCCGGCAGCCGCAGGAGGTGGTTCCCGCCGTCCACGGGGATGACCTGCCCGGTGATGTCGCCGAACAGGTCGCTTGCCACCGCCAGCGTCACGTCCGCGCAGTCGTCGACCGTCGTGATGCGTCCCAGCGGCGTCTGCTCGATGAAGCCCGCCGCCGTTGGGTTGTCGTCCGAGATCTCGACCCGCGCCTCGTCGATGGGCGTGCCCCCGCCGTAGTTGTTCATGGCCGTCGGCACGAACGTCGGCGCGACCGCATTCACCCGCACCTGGTCCGGGCCGAACTCGCGCGCTGCGATCTTCGTGGCGAAGTTGATGGCCGCCTTCGGTGCGGAGTATGGGGTCAGCCCCGTCGGGATCGAGATCGCCGTCGTCGACGTGATGTTGATGAGGGAGCCGCCCCCGCTCGCCGCGATAGCGTTGCCGAAGTGCTTCATGAAGTAGATGAAGCCGAAGTACTGGATATCGGCGACCTCGTGGAGCATCTCCGGCGTGATGTCCCTGATTGGGGAGCTCCGCACGATGCCCGCGGAGTTCACGGCCACATCGAGCCGGCCCCACTTCTCCATCGCCGTGTCGGCCAGCGCCTTCAGGTCGTCGTGATCGCGTCCGTCGCAGCGACCCGCCGTCCCGCCGATCTTGTCCGCCAGCTTCTCCAGGTTCTCGACTCGCCGGGCCGCCACGATCACGTCCGCGCCATGCTCAGCGAACCGCTCGCAGATGGCCCAGCCGATCCCGCTCGAGGCCCCCAGTACGACAGCCTTTTTCCCTTCCAGCAGCTTCATCCGTCACTCTCCGAACATTCGCCCCGCGAACAGGGCTATACTCTCGGGCAGGATACGCGAAGGCGCGGAACCGGTCGGCTGCGGCATGGGTTGCAACCCCGGAGAGCGCGAAGGAGCAGGCAATGCCGAGAGTCAAGGAAGTCGGTGGAATGGAGGGGTTTGGCGGCGTCTACGGGCACCGCCCCGACCTCTTCAAGGGGTTCATGTTCAACTACGGGCTGCTGTGGTCCCACAGCACCCTCGATCCGCTCCTCAAGGAGCTCATCCGTCTCTATTCGTCCAACACCAACGGATGTCGTTACTGAATCCCTGCTCGTACTGCTGCGGCGCAGCAGGAAGGCATGACCGAGGAGATGATTCAGCAGGCGCTGGACTTCCGGAACTCGGACCTCCCCGACTACATCAAGATCGCGCTCGAGCTCGCTGAGGACTTCATCCTCAACCACGCGAACAACGTCGATGACGCGTTCATGGATCGTCTGAAGGAGTACTTCAGCGAGGACCAGATCGTCGAGATCACCATCGGTATCGGCATCTGGGACGCGGTCCACAAGTTCAACAACGTCTTCGACGTGCCCCCGCCCGTGGAGGACGGCCTCTTCGTCCTCGAACGGCTGGCCGACGTCCCCGAGGACATGCGCCACCTCGTGACGCATCTCGACGGCGACGGCAATCCCATGGATCGCTGGCAGCCGGGCGAGGCGGAAGCCGCGGGAGGCGCCTCCTAGGCGCGCTCCCCTCCGGCCTGTTGGAACTGCCGGGACGCCCGGTGATGGCTCTGTGCCACGCCGGGCGTTCTTGTGTGTTGGTCAGCGGCCTCAGCGCCGCCACTTCTGCCAGGCCGCGTAGATCAGGCCGGCCAGCAACCCTCCCCCGAACGTGATGAAGAGGTACTCCACGATCGCGCCCTAGGACGGCACGCGGGGCTCCCGCCCCACGAAACGCTTCGGCAGGCGCACCGTCATCGCCGCGCCGCGCCCGTCTTCGTTCCGCGCCGCCACCGTCCCCCCATGCGCCTGCACCAGGTGCTTCACGATGGCCAGCCCCAGTCCCGCCCCTTCGTCCGCGCGCGAGTGCTCGGCCTTGTAGAAACGTTCGAAGACGCGGTCCAGGTCCTGAGCGGCGATGCCCGGTCCGTCGTCGCAGACCTCCACCGCCACGAGCGCGTCCTCGTCGCGCACGTCGACCGTGATCGCGCTCCCCTCGGGGCTGAACTTGAGCGCGTTGTCGAGCAGGTTCGTGACGATGCGCACGGTCGCCGTGCGATCCGCCTCGACGGCCGGCGTTTCGCCCGAGGGGCCGTCGATGCGCACGTTGCAGGCTTCGAGCCTTGGGGTCAGGCCCGCCTGTGCTTCCGCTACCGCTGATGCCAGGTCCACCCGCTCCGGCTCGAGGTGGATGGCCCCCGACTCGATGCGCGAGAGGTCGAGCAGCTCGTTTGTGAGGAGCGCCATGCGCTGAACCTGGCTGTGGATACGGCTGAGGAAGGCGGCCTGCTCGTCGTTCTCGAGGTCGCCCAGCTCGAGCGTCTCCACGAGCGCCCCGATGGCCGCGATCGGCGTGCGCAGCTCGTGCGAGACGTTACTGATGAAGTCGCGACGCACGTGGTCGACCCGTTGCACGTCCGAGAGGTCGACGAGCACCAGCAGGGCCGCCCAGCTCCCCCCTTCCGCCACCGGCACCGCCAGCGCCCGCAGGGGGGTGCGCTCCGCACCGAAGGGGACGACCCTCGACGGTGGAGTGCCTTCGCCTGCGAGGGCCTCTCGCAGGAGCGCGTCGAGCTCGTAATCGCGCACGCTCTCGATGAGGGTGCGGCCAACCACCTCTTCCTCCCCCAGCCCCAGCATTGCGAGCGCCGCCGGGTTGGCGTACTGCACGTCCGTCTCAGCGTCGACAGCCATGATTCCGTCCGCGGCGGCGGCCAGGGCCGCCTCCAGGCGCGCGTGCTCGGCGGTGATCGCCCGCGAAGACTCCTCGAGCGCCGCCGCCATCACGTTGAACTCGTGCGTCAGCTCGGCGGTGGGGCCGGTGGTGCGAATCGCTCGCGCGGAGAGGCTGCTGCCCCGCAGCGCCCTCGCCGCCTCCGCCGTCTCTCGCACCGACAGTGCGACCGGCCGCAGCAGCAGGAAGGCGCCGGCGAAGCCGCCGCCGCCCGCCACGAGCACGGTCACCGTGATCCAGAGGGCATCGCCGGCGGGGGCTGCCACGATCGCGGCGGCCGATGCCGCGAGCAGAGCCGCGACTCCGCTGGCAAGGGCGGCCCGTCCGGCGAGGCTGCTCACGCCCCCACCCTACGCCTCGAAGAGGTATCCGCTCCCGCGCACCGTGCGGATGCGCTCGGGATTGGCCGCATCCGGCTCAATCTTCTGGCGGAGCCAGCGCATGTGAACGTCCACCGTGCGCGCGTCACCATTGAAGTCGTGCTCCCAGACCGACTCAAGGATGTGCTCGCGGGAGAGCACCTGGCCGGGATGTCGCAACAAGAATAGCAAGAGCTCGAACTCTCGCGGCTTCATCCGCAACAGGTCGCCATCACGCCGCACCTCGCGCCGCACGGCGTTCACTTCCAGGTCACCCGATCGCACGATGTCGTCGTCGGGCTGGGACTCTTGCCTGATGGGGGCCCGCCGCAGCAGGGCGCGCACCCGCGCGAGCAGCTCCCGCATTCCGAACGGCTTGGAGAGATAGTCGTCCGCCCCTGTGTCGAGCCCGGCGACGCGGTCGCCCTCCCCGCCGAGCGCCGTGACCATGATGATCGGAACCTGCGTGTCCCGCCGCAGTGCCCGGCAGATACCCATGCCGTCGACGCCGGGGAGCATCAGGTCCAGCACGATCACGTCCGGCTCGTGTTCGCGGGCCATGCGCAGGCCGTCGTCGCCCCGGGCGGCGGTCAACACCTCGTAGCCCTCGCGGCGAAGGTGGTGCGCCATTGCCAGGAGGAGCGCTTCTTCGTCCTCAACGACCAACACGGTTGCCGTAGTGGCGGGTGCTGTAGTCATTTCCGCTTCAGACTCTTTAGACATTGTGTGAACAGCACTTGAACGGCGAGATACCCCGATCGTCGCACAGCAGGGCCGGACGCGCCGGATGGAACTGCTGGCGGCGCCAGGGGCAGGACTACCGCCCTCGTTTCTGCGCCACCGCCACCAACCCCTCGACCGCTGCCACCGGGTCCGGGATGTCGGCGTCGGGCGGACTGATCGCCCGCACGATCGCCAGGTGCTCGATCGCCCGCACCACCACCCAGCGCCACATTAGCGTCGTGTCGACCGGCGCCATCAGCTGATACCCCCGCAGGTAGACGAAGGCGGCCATCGGCCGGAACAGGCGGGTGATCACGCGCATCGCCGGACTCGGGTCGAGCGGCTCGCCCAGCCGCAGCAGCGCCACGGTGCGGGCCACGTCCGACTCGGGTGGCCCGGCTGCGCAGAACCCCCAGTCAATAACGACCCGCCGCCCGCCCGGCTCCAGCAGGATGTTCCCGGGGTGGAAGTCGCTGTGGCAGAACCGGTCCCCGCCTTCGAGTCCCTCAAGCGTCTCCTCGGCGAGCGCCGCCAGGTGCGGCGGAACCTCTACGTTCCCGATCCACTCGCGCACGCGCTCGTGCACGGTTGCGATTCCCTCCGGGGCGGGAAGCGCGTTCAGCTTGGCGTGGATCTTGCCCGTCTCCCACGACTCCCGCGTCATGAACCACGGTTTGCGACCCACGAGGTCGAGTAGGTTCTCCCCGTCGATGCGCTCCATGATGGTGCCTTCGCGCCCGCCGAGGCTCATCGCCTCGCCGATGCGCGGCGCCGGGATGCCCCCCGCCAGCGCCGCCGGAATCGCGATCCGTTCCGGCTCGACGTTGCGCTCGTACCCCTCCCGGAACAGCCGCAGGGCCTGCCCGTCCTCCCACGCGAAGATCTCCGCCTCGTAACCCTCACCCAGCTTCTCAAGGCTGGCCAGGTCCACGTTCGAGCCCTCCGTCATGACCCCTCCTCGTTCTCGGCGAGCAGCGCCGCCGTGCCGCCCATGCGCCGCGCGATGCGCGCCGCCTCTTCCTTGTCGCCCGGCGCCAGCTCGCCGTCGAGCACCAGCGTGCTCAGCCGCTCCTTGATGCGCGCGATCCACGGTCCGGGCTCCCGCCCCAGGAGCGCCATCAGCTCGCGGCCATCCAGCGGGCTCTCCGCCCGCAGCATGGCTGCCTCCTCCGCCTCGACGCGCTCGCAGGCCGCTTCCAGGCGGTCGTGGTACTCGTTGTCGTCGTAGGTGTGGCTGGCATTGTCGGCCCGCTTCAGTGCGAGCAGGTCGCGCCAGTGCCCGTCCAGCCTCCGCATGAAGCGCCGCACCAACCGACCGTCGTCCGGGTCGGGACGGTCCATGTGGCGACGCACCAGCAGCGCCAGCAACCCCCCCTCCCGTTTCCCCAGCAGCAGCCGCTCCGTGAGCGCCTCCGCCATCTCCGCCCCCACGATCTCGTGGCGGTAGAACCCCCACTCGCCGTTCTTCTTGACGTGTCGCACCGGCGGCTTCCCCAGGTCGTGCAGCAGCGCCGCCCAGCGCCGCAGCGAGCGGCTCTCCCGGTCCGTCGCGATCGCCTGCACCGTCGCAGTCGTGTGCCCCCACACGTCGAACCGGTGGAAGCGGTTCTGCTCGCAGCCGGGCATCGCCGCCAGCTCCGGCAGCACGTGCGGAACGCCGCCGATCTCGCGCAGCGCCTCCAGCCCCGCCTCGGGGTGTTCCCCCAGCAGCAGCCGCTCGATCTCCGCCGTCACCCGCTCCTGCGAAAGCGTGCCCAGTAGCTCCGCCGAGGCCGCCATCGCCGCCTGCGTCTCCGGCTCGATAGCGAATCCGAGCTGGCTCACGAAGCGCACCCCTCGCAGGATGCGCAGCGGGTCCTCGGCGAAGCGGGTGTTGGGGTCGCCGGGCGCCCGCAGCAGCCCGCGCTCGATGTCGTCCCGACCCCCGAAGGGGTCGCGCAGTTCGCCCGTGACCGTATGTCGCGCCATCGCGTTGACCGTGAAGTCGCGCCTCGCGAGGTCCTCGTCGATCGAGCTCCCGAAGGTGACATCCGGCCAGCGGCTTCCCGCCGTGTAGCTGTCCCCCCGGAAGGTCGTGATCTCCGCCCACCCTTCGTCGAGCAGGACGCCCGTCGTGCCGAACCGCTGCCCGATCGTCGTGACGGTCGTCCCCAACTCCCGCGCGATACGCTCACATTCGTCCGGCAGCGCGCTCGTCGCGTAGTCGGCGTCCGGCTTCGCAGCGGCCGGCCGCTCCTCCGGGGGCGCGTCGCGAAAGGCATCGCGCACGAGGCCGCCGGCCAGCCACAGCTCGTGCCCGGCCTCCGCGAACGCCGCAACCAGCGCCTCACGCGTCGGTACCATGCTCCGAGTGTAGAACAGCCCCGCTCAAGGGCGCGTCAGCGCCGCGCTCTCCTCGACCACGAGCGAGTAGTACATCCCGCCCTCGTAATGCCCCGCGATGTCGCAGTAGAGCACGTACTGCCCCGGCAGCAGGCTGAACGTCCGCCCCTCCGACCCGCCCGGCAACACCGTCTCGACATTCCCCACCAGCTCCCCCGCCCCCTCCAGGTCGACGCGCCCCTTCGAGACCGGCAACTCAGCCCCTTCCAGGTCCGTCCGAACGACCACGAAGCTGTGCCGAACCCCGTCGGCGTTCGACAGCTCGAAGCGCAGGTCGCCGCTCGCTACCACCGGCAACTCCCCGCCCGCCGCCGACCCCAGCCGCCACGCCCCCACCACCTGCACGTTCCCCTCCGCGTCGATGACCCGCAGGTCGCCGTGCGAATGCGAGTGCGCATGGAACCCGACGATGGCGACCGTCAGTCCGACAGCCAGCACCAGCCCGACAAACACCGCCCGTCGCCGCGTCTGCGTGAACCGCATGGGTCCATGGTAGCGCTCCCCGGGAACGCTGGTAGCTAGGGGCTCTGGCTCTCGTGGGGGGATGCAAGGTATGGACAGGTAATGCTACTATTGGTAGTATTCCAGGTATGAAGGTGAGTATCAGTCTGCCCGAGAAGGACATTGCGTTCATCGATCGGTACATCGCCGAACATGGAGAGCGATCCCGGTCAGCGGTCATCCGCAAGGCGCTGGACGTCTTGCTTACCGAGCAGCTCGTGGAAGACTACGTCGAGGCTTTTCGGGAGTGGGAGGCCAGTGGCGAGGAAGAGGTCTGGGATGCGGCTGCAGGCGATGGTCTGGACGATGAGGAGTGGTAAGGCGGGGTGACATCGTCTGGGCCGACTTTGGCGCTGCCCGCGACTCTGAGGCAGCCAAGCGGCGTCCGGCGGTTGTCGTGAGCGGCGACGGAGCCAACGAGGCGGTGGAGAGGGCTGGAAGCGGTGTGATTGTCCTCGTTCCGCTCACGAGCAGCATTGATCGCGTTTATCGCTTTCAGGTGCTCGTCCCTGCAGCGCCTACGCGTCTGCCTCGCACCTCCAAAGCCCAGGCCGAGCAGATTCGGGCGCTCTCCATTCGACGCATCGGTGCCACCATCGGCCATGTTCCGCCCGATCTCATGGCCGAGATCGATGATGCCATCCGCCTCCACCTCGACCTCTAGCGTATCTTTCCCGCCATGGCACGAATGAAGTTTGGCGTGGTCCTCCCCATGATCGGCTCCCTCGCGAGCACCGAGGCGCTCGACGCCGTCTGTGACAAGGCCGAAGAGGTTGGCCTCGACTCCATCTGGGTCATCGACCACATCCTCCTGCCCTACAGCATCGGCGCGAAGTACCCCTACAACCTCACCGGTGAGTGGATGGCCGGCCAGGGCCCCTGGTGGGACGCCTTCTCGATCATGTCCTACGCCGCCGCCCGCACCAGCACCGTCGAGCTCGGCAGCTGCGTCATCATCCTGCCCTACCGCCACCCCGTTCACACCGCCAAGATCGTCGCCACCATCGACCAGCTCTCGCGCGGTCGCGTCCATTTCGGCATCGGCGTGGGCTGGATGAAGGACGAGTTCGAGAACCTCCAGCTCGACTCCTTCCACCACCGCGGCGCCCTCGTCAACGAACAGATCGAGGTGTTCAAGGAGGTCTGGGCGAACGACCCCGCCTCCTTCGACGGCGACTACTACCGCTTCAACGAGGTCAGCGTCACCCCGAAGCCGGTCCAGCGGCCCCACCCGCCCCTCCTCGTCGGCGGCAACAGCGAAGCCGCCCTCGAACGCACCGCCGCCCTCTGCGACGGCTGGCTCGGCATCAGCCTGCGACCCAACCAGCTCGCCGAGCACCGTGCCCGCCTCATCCAGCGCGCCGAAGCCCACGGGCGCAACGGCGGCGACATGCCCGTCGCCATGCTCCACGGCATCCAGCTCACCGACGACCCCGACCACCGCGCCACCCTCGCCGACCACGAGCGCGCCCAGGCCGTTGCCGGCACCACCGAGCAGGTCGTCGAGGAACTGCGCGAGTTCGAGGAGGCCGGCCTCACGCACATGATCGCCTCCGCCCGCCGCTTCGGCCGCCCCGGCGGCGGCCTCGAGGCCGTCCTCGAAGGCATGGACACCCTCGCGCAGGACATCATCCCCGCCGTCCGCGCCTAGCCCGGCCCGGTCAGGCGTGGCCCCTCCGTGACGCGCGTCATCGGGAGCCTGCTTCCCGCGCGTCCCTACCATTGGCTCGTCGTCCGCGTGGCGAGCCTCCCCGGGATGCCCGCCCGCAGGCTGCGGCACTCCGTCGTCTTCCGCCACCCCCTTCGCCCCGGTACGGAGCACTACGTGCTGGTCCCCACCGAATACGCACCGGGCGTCCTCGGCCTCCCCGCCTCCACCGCCCGGCGCCTGCAAGAGGACATCGTGCAATGGGTGGCGGAGAAGGGATGGAGCTTCGTCCAGATCGTCGTGAATTTTGGCGCCTACCAGGAGACCCCATTCCTCCATGTCCACCTGATGCCCAGCGAAACGCCACCAGAGAGCGGCCTCACCAACCCCGACTGGCTCACCGTGGAGTTGGAGAACGACGCTGGCGCCATTCAGTCAGGGCGCAGGGTGGTCCGCTACGACGCCCCCCACAATCTGGCGGAGGTCACAACCGAAGTGAACCGCCGCTAACGCGACGCGTGCTCCCGGAGGTGGTTGGCTCTCGCTCAGTCGACCGGATCCGAGGAAGCGAGGCTCGCCGGCACTCTGGTCGCGGAGTGGGGGTCCGCCCCCCAGCAGTCGATCTCGCCCGACTCCCGCACCGCGCACGTGTGCCGGTCACCGGCGCTCACGGACCGGTAGCTCCCGGATGGTGCGTCCGTTTGGCCGTAGTGGTTCCCTCCCCAGCACACCACCCCTCCGGAGTCAGCCAGCGCGCAGGTGTGCCGATCACCGGCGCTCACGGCCCGGTAGCTCCCCGTCGGCGCGTAAGTCCGCCCGTCTTCGAAGAGTCCCCAACAGGCCAGCGTGCCCGACTCCCGGACCGCGCAGGTGTGCTGGGAGCCCGCGCTCACCGAGCGGTAGATCCCCGGCGGAGCATTCGTTTGGCCGGCGCCGTTACCCCCCCAGCAGTCGATCTCGCCGGATTCCCGTAGCGCGCAGGTATGCAGGAAGCCTGTGCTCACCGAGCCGTAGATCCCTGAGGGTGCGTCCGTCAGGCCGTAGTCGCTCGACCCCCAGCAGTCCAGTTCGCCTGACTCACGTACCGCGCAAGCATGCAGCCAGCTCGCGCTCACGGAGCGGTACCTTCCCGCCGGAGCAGCCGTCTGGGCAAGGCCAATTCCCCAGCAGTCGATCTCGCCCGACTCACTCACTGCGCAGGCATGGTTCGCGCCGGCACTCACGGACCGGTACCTTCCTGCTGGCGTGGCTGTCTGGCCGTACTCGTTCTTCCCCCAGCAAGCGAGGCCGCCTGACTCCCGCACTGCACAGCTAAAGCCCACACCCACGTTCACGGAGTGATATTCCCCCGAGGGCGCGTCTGCCTGTCCGTAGTCGGCCTTCCCCCAGCAGACCACTTCGCCCAGGGCCCGCACGGCGCAGGTGTGCTCAAAGCCAGCGCTCACGGAGAGGTAACTTCCCGGCGGCGCGTCCGGTAGACCGTCTTCAATGAATCCCCAGCAGACCAGCGCCCCGGACTCGCGCACCGCGCAAGTTTGGGCCGCACCCGCACTCAGGGAGCGGTAGTCCCCCCCGGTTGGCGCAGCCATCAGGCCTCCGAAATCAAACCCCCAGCAGTCGATCTCGCCGGACTCACGTACGGCACAGGCATGGGTCCCGCCCGCGCTCACAGACCGGTACCTTCCCGACGGCGCGTCCGTCTGGCCTTGCTGGTTCCACCCCCAGCAGACGATCTCGCCCGATTCCCGCACCGCGCAGGCATACAGCTGCCCCGCGCTCACGGAGTGGTAGCGTCCAGGGGGCGCATCGGATACGCCGAAACCGTTCGATCCCCAGCAGTCGATCTCGCCAGACTCCCGCACAGCGCAGGTATGCGAGAGGCCTGCGCTCACGGACTGGAACCTCCCGGCCGGGGCGTTGGTCTGACCAGCACTGTTATCCCCCCAGCAGGCGATCTCGCCCGACTCCCGGACCGCGCACGTGTGGATTCCGCCCGCGCCCACGGACCGGTAGCTCCCGGGCGCCGTTTCCGTCTGGCCGGCACCGTTCGCCCCCCAGCAGACAACCTCCCCCGAGGCTCGCACCGCGCAGGTGTGGTGGTTGCCCGCGCTCACCCCCACTGCCCTATCCACACGCTGTATTTCGGCGGGTTCCGGTGCAACCACCGGCCTGTTGTCGTCTCCATCCCCCGAAACCGCCACCAGCACGACTGCCGCCACGGCCAAGACCACGATCCCCAGCCCCGCCCACGCGAGTGGGGGGCCTGCCGAGGCGAACGCCAGCGGAGACGCAAGCAGTATTCGGATGCGCGCCCCGACTCCCTTCCCCTCCGGGCGCCAGGCGGCAAGCTCGTGCCGGTCGTTCAGGTCGAGCTTCCCGAGCATGTTCGAGATGTGGTACTTGACGGCGTCCGGGCTGACACCGAGGCGCACGGCGATCTCCGCGTTCGTGCCACCCGTGCGCAACTCCCTGAGCACCCCCCACTCGGCAGGGGTGAGGATGTCGGGGTGGCGTGGCCTCCCCCCGCGGTTGCGCTCCATGCGCCAATCCTCGCACGCTGAGCCGGGAGGTTTCCCTACCCGACGCCCCCGGGCCCTCGCCCACTCAGCGAGCGAAGCGAGCGCTCTCCTCAGCGGCGCGTCAGCGCGGCGCTCTCCTCAACCCCGCGGCGCCAGCGCCTCCAGGTGCTCGTCGAAGTCGAACACCGGGTTCACGAGCATGTGCTCCGCCCCGATGTCGATGACCTCCTCGATGCGCTCCTTGATGTACGACTCGGGCCCCCACACCGCCGCTTCGTTCGCGAGGTCCGCGCTTCCGTAGACGTGCCCGAACCATTCGCGCAGCCGCCCCTCCGCCCGTTCCCGGTCGTCGTCGATGGCCAGGTAGAGCCGCTTCGAGATAGTGAACGTGGCCGGGTCGCGGTCCGCCGCCTCCAGCGCCTGCTTCAGCATGCCGACGTGCTCGCGGAAGTCCTCGATGCTCGACGACCCCGGCCCCATCCACGCGTCCCCCAGCCGCACCGCCCGCCGCAGCGCCGGCTCGACCCGTCCCCCGAACCACACCGGCGGTCCCGGCCGCTGCACCGGCTTCGGCTCCATGCGGATGTCGTGCAGCTGGAAGAACTCGCCCTCGTAGGTCGCCGTGCGATCCGACCAGAGCGCCCGCATCACCGCCAGCGACTCCGTCAGGAGGCGCACCCGCCGCCCTGTCGGGATGCCGAAGGCCGCGTTGTGGAGCGCAACGTCGTTGCCGATGCCGAACCCTGCATCGACGCGCCCCCCGCTAAGCACATCGAGGGTGGCCAGCTCCTTGGCCAGTTGCACCGGGTTGTGCTGGGGCAGCACGAACACTGCCGTTCCCAGCCGCACCCGCGTCGTGATGGCCGCGACGTACGAAAGCAGGCTGACCGGCTCCAGGTTGCGGCTCCCGCCGAGCACCTGGTCGAGGGTCCACAAGCTCTCGAACCCGAGTTCCTCTGCCCGCCGCGCCACCCGCCCGATCGGCTCAACGTCAACTGGTTCGGTCGGCGATACCTGGGGGATCGCGAACCCAAACGGGATCTCCTTTGAGGGCATGGGTCACTCCTTCCAGGGTCAGGGCAAGCTGGCCGCAGGATACCTGCCCTCGTCAGGACCGGCACCGCGCCGGGCCGGTAGAATCTACCCTGTGGTAACACCAAGGGGCCTTCGCGAGCTGTACGACCACCACGCCTGGTCGATGGGAACCCTGCTGGTTCACGCCGCCGAGGTCACGCAGGAACAGGCCGAGGCGATGCCCTGGAAGGGCGTCGCGAGCCTGGAAGACACGCTCACCCACATCATCACGGCGGAGCGCTACTGGCTCTCGAACTGGCGGGGCGAGGAGCGCCCCTCCCAGGCCTGGCCCGAGGACATGGCCGAAGTCGCCGATCGGTGGATCACCCTGCAGGCCGATACGCGCCTCTTCCTCGCCGACCTGCAGGAGTCGGAGCTGGGGCGCATGCTCACCCTGCGCGAACCGATCGGCGGTGGGCGTGAGACGCTCGCGGCGGGGATCATGCACGTCCTCCTGCACGCCGCCCAGCACCGAGCCGAGGCGGCGGTGCTCTTATCGGATTTCGGCCGCTCCCCCGGTGAGCTCGACTACATCGACTTCCTCGAACACCGCGAGGCGCTGCTCCGCCCCGGCTAGCCCCCTACAATCTCGCTTGCATGGATCCTGTCAGCCTCCGCGACCTCTACGACCACCACGCCTGGTCGATGGACCGCCTCCTCGCCCGCGCCCTGGAAATCCCTCCCGAGCGCGCCGCCGAGGTAACCCGGCCCGACGGCCTCAGCTTGCGTGACACCCTCGCCCACATCGTCTCCGCCGAGCGCAACTGGCTCGCGAGGTGGCAGAGGCGCGACGCGTACGTCCGCTTCCGCCCCGACAGCGTCGCCGGCGTGTCCGCTGGCTGGTTGGCCCTGCAGGCCGAGGTGCGTGCGTTCTTGGCAGGTCTGGACCCCACCGATCTGAACCGCCCGCTCGCCCGGGACCCCCTCCCCGGTGACCGTGGGACGCTGGGCGCGGCCATCCTCCACGTGCTCATGCATGGCGCCCAGCACACCGCCGAGGCCGCCGAGCTCCTGAGCCGGTTCGGCCACTCTCCCGGCCAGCTCGACTACATGGAGTACCTTGACGAGCGCGAGCTTGCCTTTCCCCCTGCTCCCCCCTTCTGAGGTCTCGTTACGCGCCCCTCCGCCAGCCACTCCAGCCAGCGGCCGTGGTGGTCGCAGTAGGCGAGCACCTGCTCGTCCCGCTTCCCCTCCTCGAAAGTCGCCAGTGTCAGCGTCGGCCGCATGCCACCGCCCTCGACCGGGCGGTACTCGCTCGAGAGCCAGTACAGGTCCCGCCTCGCTCCCACGTCCGCGAGCAGGGCGTCGAACTGCCTCCGCGCCTCGGGGCTGAACTGGTTGAGCGTGTGCGTGTGGAACACGCAGAGCGCGGCGCCGTGCGTGGCACGGCCCAGGACGCCGGGCAGCAGGTCGAGGGCGTCCCCCGCCAGCACAGTTGGCGGGTCTTCCCGCGCGAGGGCGACGGCTGAGTCGAGCCGCCTCAGCTGTTCCCTCTCTTCGGGCCAGACGAGCGCCCGTAGCCACTGCACGGCGCCGGCGGCGCGGACGTCGATCGGGTTCAGGTCGATGCCTGTCCGCGCCCCGACCGCGGGCAGCTGCGGCGGGAGCGGCGGCTCTCCGCCACCGCGCAAGGCCGTTTCGATGCGCACGGGGGACGATGTGTCTCCGCACTGCCGCCCGTCCCCGTAGTCGAACCAGTAGCGGTCCCAGAGCAGGTTCAGCCCCGCGCTGGCGCCCACCTCGACAAGGTGGAGCGGTTTGCCGCCATTGCGCCTGGCCACAATGCCGAACGCCGGAAGCAGCAGCCCGCAGCGCTCGACCACATTCGTCTGCACCCGCCGCTCGTGCAGCATCCCCGTGATCGCATCGGCATGCTCGCGGCAGAAGTCGCGAAAGGCAGGCAACGGGTCCCCCCGCACCGGCGATGCGGTAACGCTCGGGTAGAACCCCGCGAGCTCGTGCCGGGCTCCGTCCAGCAGCAGCAGGTGGACGGACGCGAACAACAGGTTCGGCGCCGGCTGCTCCGGCCTGCCCTTCGCGGCCAGCGCGAGCAAGTCGCTGTCCTCGGCCACCCCGTGCGCAAGCCGTTCGTACAGCGGCGAAGCGCCGTGCGTCTCCATCTCCGCGAACCGCCTGAACTGCGCCGCCAGTGACCCTCTTCGGTCGTCTACCACTACGACCAGCTTGCCACGCCCCACTCAGCGAGCGAAGCGAGCGCTCTCCTCAGGCGGGCGCCAGCCCGCCGCTCTTCTCAGCGAACGCAGTGAGCGCTCCACTCAGTCGCGCGGCAGCGCGACGCTCTCCTAGAATGCCGCCCATGGACGCCAACGAGACCGCCGACTACGTCGAGCTGATGCAGCTCCCCATCCGCTACGGCCACGCCCTCGACATGCTCGGGCGCGCCCGCAACCGCGGTGACGACGCCCTCTACGAGCGCGGCCAGGCGATCCTGCGCGACACCTTCGCCGAGGACTTCATCTTCGAGAAGCTCAGCGGCGACACCGTCAACGTCCACGGCGCCGACGGTTGGGCGGAGTTCTGTGCGAGCGCACTCGGCACCTCGGGTGGCACGCAGCACCTGATCGCGCCGCCGCTGGTGCTCATCGACGAACCCCCGGTTGAGCGGGACGGCGTGCGCGTGGGCGGACGGGCGACGCTGCGCAGTTACGTGCAGGCCAGCCACACGCGGCCTCCGGAGGGCGAGGAGATGCCACCCGACACCACCGACTCCACGCCCACCCTCGCTGCGGGCACGAACATGGTCGTGCACGGCACGTACGAGGACGAGTGCGTGCGCGAGCTTGGCGGATGGCGCATCCGCCGCCGCTCGCTGCTCTACACGCACGTCGAGTCGCGCGCCTTCGCCTCCGGCCGCTAGCCCCTCCCGGCTGCTGCCTCGATCGCCCGCCGCGCGAACACGGCGGTCATGGCCCGGCGGTAGCTCTCGCTGCCGTGCAGGTCTTCGTTCACGAAGTCGAGTGCGTCGCCCGCCCCCGCGGCCGCATCCGCCGCCCCGTCGGGCAGCGACGCGCCCGCCAGGGCGTCCTCGACGCCCCCGAGACGCTGCGCGTGGCTCGAGGCGCCCGTCACCGCGACGCGCGCCGACGAGCACGAGCCGCCGTCTAGCGACAACGCTGCTGCCACGCCCACCAGCGCGAACTTGGAGGCGCGCTGCTCGAGCTTGGCGTAGGCCGCGCTGCGGCACGCCTGGAAGCACACGCCCGTCACGATCTCGTCCTCGCCCAGGTCGACCGTGAGGATGTCCTGGAAGAAGTCGTCCGCCTGCACCTTGCGGTCCCCGTTGGGACCGAGGATCGCGATCGTCGCGTCCAGCGCGACCATTACGGCGGGCAAGTCGGCGCCCGGGTCGGCATGCGCGAGGCTGCCGCCGATGGTGCCTCGGTTGCGAACCTGCGCGTCGCCGATGGCGGCGGCGGTTTCGGCCACGATCGGGGCCTGCGTGTGCAGCAGGTCGGATGCCGCGATCTCGGCGTGCGTCATCGCCGCCCCGATCGCGATCTCGCCGTCGTCTGTTTCCTGGATGCCGCGAAGCTCGTCGAGTCCGCCGATGTCGATCAGCAGTCCCGGCTCCGCCAGGCGCTGCTTCATCATCGGGATGAGGCTGTGGCCACCCGCCAGCAGCTTCGCCTCGGGGCCGCCTTCCTGCAGGAGCGTCAGCGCCTCCGCGACGCTCGTGGCGCGCCGGTATTCGAACGTGGTGGGAATCACGACTGGCCTCCGTTCTCCTGGATCAGGCGCCACAGCCGCTCGGGGCGGAGGGGCATTTCGATGTGCGTCACGCCGAACGGCGCGAGCGCGTCCACGGCGGCGTTCACGACGCAGGGCGTCGAGCCGATCGTGCCGGCCTCGCCCACACCCTTCGCCCCCAGCGGGTTCACGGGTGTCGGCGTCACCGTGTTGTCGAGCTCGAAGGTGGGCAGGTCCGCCGCCCGCGGCATCACGTAGTCCATGAAGCTCGCGGTCACCGGCTGCCCGTCCTCGTCGTACACGACCTCCTCGAACATCGCCTGGCCGATGCCCTGGGCGAGTCCGCCGTGCACCTGCCCATCGACGATGAGGGGGTTGATGACGTTGCCGCAGTCGTCGACCGCGACCATCTTCACCAGCTTTGGCTCCCCCGTCTCGCGGTCGACCTCGACCATCGAGATGTGGCAGCCGAACGGATAGGTGTTGTTCTCCGGCTCGAAGAACGACTCCTCGGAGAGGCCCGGCTCCATTCCCGGTGGGAGCGGCACGGGAATGTAGGCGAAGTCCGCCACCTCCGCGAAGGTCTTGCTCACCTCCGGTGCGCCCGCAACCTGGATGCGGCCGTCCTCGAACACGAGGTCCTCGGGGGCCACCTCGTGTTCGGACAGCAGCGCCGCCGCGAACTGCTTCATCTTGTCGCCGGCCTTGCCCGCCGCCGAAATGAGGGCGGCCCCGCCGACGGCCTGCGAGCGGCTGCCGAAGGTGCCGATGCCCTGCTTCACCACGCTCGTGTCGCCGTGGAGGATGGTGATGTCCTCCAGCGGGATCGAGAAGTGGTCCGCCAGCATCTGGGCGAAGGTCGTCTCGTTGCCCTGGCCGTGCGGCGAGGCGCCGGTCGTCGCCGTCACCTTGCCGCCGCGCTCCACGGTCACGCCCGAGTGCTCCCAGCCGCCCGTGGGCACGACCGCGGACGGTCCGAGCCCGCAGACCTCGACGTAGAACGAGAGGCCCACGCCCACGATGCGGCCCTCGGCCCGGGCTGCGTCGCGCTCGGCGAGCATCTCCTGCCAGCCGGCCACGTCGAGCGCCTTGTCGAGGCAGGGCTCGTAGTTGCCCGAGTCGTAGATGAGCCCGCCCTGCGTCGCGAAGGGGAACTCGTCCGTCGGGATGAAGTTCTTGCGCCGCAGCTCGGCCGGGTCCATGTCGAGTTCGCGGGCGAGCATGTCGACCGCGCGCTCGAGGAAGTAGAGGCCCTCGGGCCGGCCCGCGCCTCGGTAGGCGTCGGTCGGTGTCTTGTTCGTGAACACCTCCGTCAGCTCGTGGCGGACGACGGGCAGGCGGTAGACGCCGTTCATCATCAGGCCCGTGAGCGTCGGGATCATCGCCGTCAGGAGCACCTCGTAGGCGCCGATGTCGGCGATGATGCGCGCCTTCAGCCCGAGGATCGTCCCGTCGTTCTTCGCGGCCAGGTCGATGTAGCCAAGCAGGTCGCGCCCGTGCGTGGTCGTCAGGAACGCTTCCGTGCGGTCCTCGATCCACTTGACCGGCGCCTTCACCATCCGCGAGAGGGCGGCCGCGACGTACTCCTCGCCGTAGATGTTGATCTTGCAGCCGAAGCCCCCGCCGACCTCCGGGGCGACGGCCCGGACCTGGTGCTCGCCCAGGCCCATCATCGCCGCCACCAGCGTCCGCAGGATGTGCGGATTCTGGGTCGCGCTCCAGACCGTCAGGTACTCGCGACCGGGCTCGTACTGCGCGACAACGCCCCGGGGCTCCATCGCGTTCGGCGCCAGCCGCTGGTTCAGCATCCGCTGCGAGACGACAACATCCGCCTCGGCGAAGGCCGCGTCCACGGCGCTGTCGTCCTCGGGCTGGGCCGTCTCGGGATTCACGCCCGTGCCGCCCCAGTAGCTCTCGACCGCGATGTTGCGCTCGAAGCCCTCGTGCAGCGTGGCGGAACCGGCCTCCATTGCCGCCTCCGGGTCGACCACCGCCGGCAACTCGTCGTACTCGACCTCGATCGCGTCGGCCGCGTCCCGTGCGAGGTAGCGGTCCTCGGCCACGACCACAGCCACCGGCTCGCCTACGTAGCGCACCTTGTCGGTCGCGACGGAGTAGTGGTCGGGTGCGGGGAAGGGCGTGCCGATCGGCATCGGGCCGAGCGTTTCGGCCAGCTCCGCGCCCGTGATCACGAGCTCGACCCCCTCCATCGCCGCCGCGGCGCTCGTATCGATGCTGCGGATCACGCCGTGCGCGATGTCGCTTCGCTTGAAGGCCAGGTGCAGCATGCCCGGCAGCTTGATGTCATCGACGTAGGTCGCCTGCCCCTGGATGAGGCGCGGATCCTCGCGGCGCTTCACGCGCTCGCCGATCAGTTTGGGGAGAACGGGGCCGTCTACGGTCGTCATGACTGCGCCATCCTTTCCGCCGCGTGCTGAATCGCGTTCACGATGTGCTGGTAGCCGGTGCAGCGGCAGAGGTTCCCCGAGATTCCCTCCCGGATCTCCTCCTCGCTCGGCGCGGGGTTGTCCTGCAGCAGGTTCGCCGCCGACATGATCATCCCCGGCGTGCAGTAGCCGCACTGCAGGCCGTGTTCCTCCCAGAAGCCGTCCTGCAGCGGGTGCAGCTCATCGCCGTCGGCCAGACCCTCGATCGTCTGTATCTCCGAGCCGTCGGCCTGCACGGCGAAGACCGTGCACGACTTGGTGCTGCGCCCATCGACCAGCACCGTGCAGGCGCCGCACTGGCTGGTGTCGCAGCCCACGTGCGTGCCGGTCAGGTTCAGGTTCTCGCGCAGGTAGTGCACGAGCAGCAGCCGCGCCTCCACCATGGCCGAGCGTTCCCGCCCGTTCACATTCACAGTGATCGGTACCGATTCGGACATCGCGACCTCCTTGTGGCCCTCGTCTATGGCGCCGCCTCAGGCGGCTCGGTCGTCTACCTGTCGCTCAATGGCTTTGAAGAACTGTCCGATGAGGAGCCGCGCCACGCCGCCCAGGAGCCTCCCCCCGAGCCGCGCGATCGTGCCCCGCGCCTTCACCTCGGCGCGGTAGTGCATCGTGGTGCCGGTGCCGGCCTCCGTCAGCTCCACGAAGGCGTCTGCCTTCACCCCGCCCGGCTTGCCCGAGCCCTCGATCTGGAGTCGGTACGACTCGGGCGGGTTCTGTTCGAGCACGGTCACGCGTCCCGTGTACGTGCCCCGCACGGAGGCGATGCCGACGCGCATGGTCGACTCGTAGGCGTCGGGCGCCACCTCTTCGAAGCGCTCGACGCCGGGTAGCGCGCTCGCAAGCACATCCGGGTCGAGCAGCAACTCATAGAGCAGCGCCCGCGGCCCCTGGAACTCGTACTCGCCCTTGATCTCCACCCGCGCCCCCTCGTGTCAGCGCGTCCAGCCTATCGGACCTAGATTCCGTTCGTGTTCAGGTCCTTTAGCAAGTCGTACGTGCGCTGCGGCGCATCGGGATCTTCGGGAACGGGCAGGATCGCGCCGTTGTAGTCGGTCACGCCGATCGACTCCAGCCGCTTGATCTGCGCCCGCACGGTCGCCTCGTCGCCGACGATGGCCATATCGGAGACGCCGCTGGCGCCCTCGGCCGCGATCACGTTCTTGTACGAGTAGATCTTCCCGTAGACCTCCCACACCCTGGCGCAGGAGGCGCGCGCAGCCTCCTCGTTGTTGGTCACCGAGATTGGGATGCCGGCGATGATGCGCGGCGCCGGCCGCCCGACGGAGTCCGCCGCCTTCGTGATCGTCGGCACCGCCGTCTGCTCGATGTAGTTGGGCCCGCACCAGAACATGCTCGTTCCGTCCGCGAGCTCGCCCGTAACCTTCAGCATCCCCGGCCCAAGCGCCGCGATCAGCACCTTCGGGCGCCCGCCGCCGGGCACGTCGAGCTGCGTGAAGGGCGCGTTGTTGAGCTGGACGCGGTACTCCTGCCCGTTGTGGTTGACGAGGTCGCCGTCGAGCAGCGGGTTGAGCACCTCCAGGTACTCGCGCAGGTGCCGCACGGGCGTCGCCCAGCGCAACCCCTGCCACCCCTCGACGATGAACTTGTGGCTGAGCCCCAGGCCCAGGATGAATCGCCCGCCACAGGCCATGTTGGTCGTCAGCGCCTGCTGCGCCATCACCATCGGGTGGCGCGGGTAGGTGGGCACGACGGCCGTGCCCAGCTCGATCGTGCTCGTCGCCTGGCCCGCCAGCGCGCAGATCGTCATGGCGTCCTGGTTCAGGTGGTTCCCCATCCAGGCCGACTGAAAGCCGTCGGCCTCCGCCCGCTGGATCGGCTCGACGATCGAGCTGACCGTGCCCTCGTCGCGGCCGCCCGGTGGCCTCGTAATGATTCGCATACCCATCGGCGATCCTCCTCCCGCCCTCCAGTTCGGGGCGCGGCGCGATGATACCCCGTCCGCTAAGCCTTGCGCGTAGGTTCCCCCGTCCTACGGTCGAATCCATGGAGCGGCCCGACATGAACGCGAACTACTGGCAGGGCGAACTGGTGCGTCTGCGACCCCTTGCCCGCACGGATATCGATGCATGGCTCGGAGAGGACGCCGACAGCGAGGCGATCCGGGCCCTCAACTTCGGCATGGAGCCGCCCAGGTCGCGCGCGATGGCGGAGGAGTGGGTGGCGCGGTTCGCGGACTTCGGCAACTCGGACGAGTTCATCTTCTTCTCGATCGAGACGCTCGCCGGCGAGTACGTGGGCAACATCAACATCCACGGCATGGACCGGCGCAACGGCGTCTTCGAGACAGGTTCGCGCCTCTTCCGGGCCCACCGGGGCAAGGGCTACCTCCTGGAGGCGAAGCGCATCGTCTTGCGCTACGCCTTCCACGAGCTTCGCTTCCAGAAGTACAACCTGCGCTGCCTGGAGACGAACGCCGCCATCGTTCGCCACGCACAGCGCCTCGGCTGTCGCGAGGAGGGCCGCATTCGCCGCGCGGCCTACACCGAAGGCCGCTACCTGGACGTGCTGCTCTACGGACTCACGCGCGAGGAGTTCGACGCGAACGAGGGCTGAGGCCGGCCGGCCCCGCTACACTCCCCTCCCATGACCGACCCCGCCCCCTTCCGCGAGGCCGCCCGCGCCCTCGCGCCCGTCACCGTCGAGGCCATTGAGGCCCTCGGTGGCGCCTTCCGGCGCCTTGACCGCGGCTCAATGTGGGAGCTCCAGTCCGCCCTGCGTCCCCTCCACGACAGGCTCGATGAGGCGCTCACCGCACTGCGCGAGGCGCCGCTCGACGACCGTTTCCTGCCCATCCGCGACCAACTGGGTGCAGGCGCGGATGCTGTCCTCGAAGCGCTCGCCGCCTTCACCCGCCCCGTCCCCCGCGAACAGCGCTCCGGAAACGCGCTTGAGAGCATGCGCGGCCTCGCCCGTGCGCAGGAGTTCCTTTACCCCCTGCGCTCCCTCACCCCCGACCTCGGCGCCCTCTACGCCGAGCCGGCCGTCCGCGGCGACCTCGCCGCGCTCGATGCGCACAGCACCGAACCCGGCACGGGCATCCAGCGCAGTGGTCCCGACGACGACCCAGACGCCCGCGGCGAGTTTCACCTCTATGTGCCCGAGTCCCTCGACGGCTCCGAGCCCCGTCCCCTTGTCGTCGCCCTGCACGGCGGCATGGGGCACGGTCGCGACTTCCTCTGGACCTGGCTGCGGGAGGCGCGCAGCCGCCGCTTCCTCCTCCTCGCCCCCACATCCGTCGGCCCCACCTGGGCCCTCATGGGCACCGACACCGACCGCCCCCGCCTCCTGTCGTCCGTCGATTTCGTGCGCGAGCGCTTCAACGTCGATGGCAGCCGCATCCTCCTGACGGGCCTCTCAGACGGCTCCACCTACGGCCTTTCGACGTTCCTCTCGGGCGATACGCCCTTCATTGCCATGGCCGCTGTCGCCGGCGTCCTCCACCCGAAGAATATCGAGGACGGCGCCATCGCCGGCGCCGCGGGCAAGCGCATCTCCATCACGCACGGCGCGAAGGACTGGATGTTCCCTGTCCAGCTCGCGCAGGCCGCCCAGCAGGCCCTCCGCGAGGCAGGCGCCGATGTCCGCTACCACGAGATCCCCGACCTCGCCCACGCCTACCCCCGCGAGGAGAACCCCGCCATCCTCGAGTGGTTCGACCCCACCCTGGCGCTCCTTGCCCCGGACAGCTAGCCGGACAATCTGGTGGACAACTTTGAGGACAACTCTCCGCAAATGAATCACAGGCGATCCTTCAGAAGCCCAGTGCTCACGGCCTCTGTGGAGTAGTGCGGCCCGGACAACTCCGTGGACAACTTCGCTGACAACTGGGTCCCAAGGGCGGTGAACTCGATGAGGTTGTCGTCTACCATGGCCAACATGCTTGAGGTCCCACCCATCGAGCCCAACATCGCCATTCCCCCGGGTGAGCATCTCCAAGAGGAGCTCGATGCTCGAGGGATGCCTCAGCGCGCCCTGGCGGAGTTGGTGGGGTGCTCCCCACAGGTGCTTAGGGAGGTCGTCCGTGGCAAGAAGGCCGTGACCGCCGAATTCGCCCTTGAACTCGAAGCCGCCCTCGGTATTCCCGCGAATGTTTGGATGAGTCTTGAGGCGAACTACCGGCTTGTGCTGACGCGCCTCGAGGGGTGAGGACGCCCGACAGTCCTAACCCTCGCCCGGAGGCAGATCCTTCGACGCCTGCTCGTAGCGGCTTGCGTACTTGTCGACCTCGGTGTCGGAACCCATCGCAGCGTCCACCTCTGCCCCGTAGGTCGCCTCTGCCTCCGCCACCTTCGTCGCGAAGCTGAGGTGATGCGCGAAACCGCTCATGACGCGCCCCATGCGGTGCTCCGCGTCGTCTGGAGCCTCGGGGCACGGCGGCGCTGCGATGTCGCTCGTCATGCGCTGGCGGAACACCTCGTCCCGCGCCCCGCAGCGCTCGCAGGCGAATTCGTACAGCGGCATGCCCTGCCTCCCTACCCCTCGCCGATGCCGAGCTCGGCCAGGTAGGCCTCGGCCGCCAGAGCCGCGGTGGCGCCGTCGCCGCAGGCGCTCACGAGCTGCCGCGCCGCCTCCACCCGCAGGTCGCCCGCCACGAACAGGCCCGGCACCTTCGTACGCATTCGCAGGTCGACGTGTGCGTGTCCGCCCTCGTCCAGCTCGACCAACCCCTTCAGCAGGTGGCTGTTCGGCGTCTGCCCGATGAAGATGAAGACCGCCTCCACCGGCAGCGTGCTCACCTCACCCGTCTGCACGTCCCGCAGCTCCGCCCCTTCGACCATCTGCTCGCCGACGATCCGCTCGACCACGCTGTTGCGCACGATCTCGATCTTCGGGTTCGCGAACACGCGCTCCTGCAGGAGTGCGCTCGCCCGGAACGTCTCGCGCCGGTGTACCAGCCAGACCTTGCTCGCGTAGCGCGTCGTGAAGAGCGCCTCGTCGAAGGCGGCGTCCCCACCGCCGACGACCACCACCTCAACGTCCTGAAAGAAGGCTGCGTCGCAGGTGGCGCAGTAGCTCACACCCCTGCCGATGAACTCGTCCTCGCCTGGTACGCCCAACTTGTTGTAGTCCGCCCCCGCCGTTGCGATCACGGCGTGCGCCTCGTAGGGCCCCTCTCCGGTCTCGATGCGGAACGGACCCCCCGCCCCTGGCGTGATCGACTGCACGTCCTCGTAGCGAAGCTCCGCCCCGAAGCGGGATACCTGCTCCACCAGGTTCATGGCGAAATCGGCCCCGTTGATGCCCTGCGGGAATCCGGGGTAGTTCTCGACCAGTTCCGTGGTCGCGATCTGCCCGCCCGTGATCAACCGCTCGAACACGACGGTGCGCCGGCGCGCACGCGCTCCGTAGAGCGCCGCCGTCAGGCCGGCGCCGCCCGCTCCGATGATGGCGATGTCGTACGTCTCGGGCCTCTCAGCGTTCATGCCGCCGCTCCCGGTGACATCCTGCCCGCTGCTAGGCGATCGCCTCCTCGAGGCGCTTCTTCAGATCGCTCTTCGGCCGGAAGCCCACGATCGTCCCCGTCAGTTCCCCACTCTTGAAGATCAGGAGCGAAGGGATGCTGCGGATGCCGTACTGCGACGGGATCGCCGGGTTCTCGTCCGTGTTCATCTTGTAGAAGTTCACGCGGCCGGCGTATTCCTCGCCCAGTTCCTCCACGATCGGCGCCACCATGCGGCAGGGGCCGCACCACGGCGCCCAGAAATCCACCAGCACCGGCAGATCGCTCTTCATCACGTCCGCATCGAACGTCGTATCCGTCACCTCGGGGGTTGCTGCCATCTCGGTTGTGCTCCTTCGCCGGCTTGCCGGCTCACTGCTTCCAGCCCTTGTATTTGGTCCACCGACGCTGGCCGTTTGTTACGGCCGGCCCCGTCCAGACATCGCTTTCAAGCGTACCACCCGAGGCGCACGTAGGCCCAAACCAGCGCTTTCCCAAATTGCCGCGTTCTGGGGCGCTTGCTACCATCCCGCCGAGGTCGCCCCCATGAGTGGCTCGCTCGCTCTTGTTCTCAATCAGAACTACGAGCCCCTGAACGTGTGCCACGTGCGCCGTGCGCTCGTCCTTGTCCTGCGGGGCAAGGCCGAGATCATCGAGACCGCCAGGGACGTCATCCACAGCGCGAACCGCCACTTCGCTCTCCCCTCCGTCATCCGCATGGTCTACTACGTCCGCCGTCCCCGCCCCAGGCTTCGCCTCTCCCGCCGCGAGGTGTTCGCCCGTGACGGCTGGGCCTGCGCCTACTGCGGCCGCTCGGGCAAGGACCTCACCCTCGACCACGTGGTTCCCCGCTACCGCGGCGGCGCGCACAGCTGGGACAACCTCGTGAGCGCCTGCAAGCCGTGCAATCACCGCAAGGCCGGCCGCACCCCCGGCGAGGCGCGCATGCGCCTGCGCCCCGCCCCCGCCGAGCCCCGCGTGCCCGTCTACCACGGCTACCTCCAGTACCTCCGCCGCTACCAGGACTGGGGCAAGTTCATCCCCGGAGCCGAGACGGCGAGGGCTGCCGTCTAAGATGGCTGAACTCTCCCCCGACGAGATACTCAACGAGGCCCTTCGCGTGGCCCACTCGCAGTTCGGCGGCACGCTTGCCACCGTCCACGCCGACGACGGCACGCCCTACCCCGCCTTCGTCCTCTTCCACCTCACCGACGAGGGCGAGGTCATCTACGGGAGCGTCACCGAGTCGCAGCACACGCGCGATACCGAGGTCATCCCCGAGGTCGCCTTTCTCATCGACAACCGTGACGTGCTCGGCTACGACTGGCCCGCCTTCGATCGGGTCACGGTCGAAGGTACGGCCGAGCGCATCGACCCCGACGACCCCCGTTACGACGGCTACTTCGAGGAGCTGACTGCCAAGAACTGGCTGTCGAACTACTTCACCACGATCGGGAACCTCTACTGCATCGCCCCGAGGCGCATCACGGTCGTCCTCGGCCTCGGCCCCGAACGCCACACCCTCGACTTCGACTAGCGCGCCGGCAGTCCCAGGATCGCCGCCGCCTCGTCCGGCGTGGCCGGCCGCCTCCCCAGCCGCTCGATGACCTCCAGCAAGCCCTGCAACAGCTCCAGGTTCGAGGGTTCGCCCGGACCGGCGTAGTCCTCCAGGCCGATGCGGACGTGCCCGCCCCGCGAAATTGCCAGCTCGGACATGCCGCAGGCCGTCACGTCCCCGGCACGCACCGCCACCGACCATGGCAACCCCGTCCCCGACAGCATGTCCAGGTAGGCCTCGAGTCCAGCCGGAGTTGGCGGCAGACCAGAGAGCGTGCGCTCGCTTCCGAAGTAGAACTTGACCAGCGACCCGGGTGGAAGCGTCCCCGCCTCGTGCTCCGCCAGTGCCACCCGCAGGAAGCCCGGCTCGAAGATGGAGATGGACGGCCCCAGGTCGTACTGGTGGCAGGTGTCGAACATCTTGCGGGCGTCCCGGAACGTGTTCAGGTAGGTCGCCTCGATGTCCGCCGCCCGCCCGTCCGGACCGCGCCCGCCGACGTTCACCGACCCGGGATCGACCAGCCCGATGCGCAGCACACCCGCCTCCGCCAGCGCCGGGATGTGGCTGTAGCGACGCTCGAACGTCGTGTGCGGGCCGCCACTGGGCATCGTCGGATACAGGAGCGCGTCCGGGCGTTCCCCGAGGATGGCGCTCCACGCCTCGATGTACGGGGCGGGGTCGTGCTCGGGCGCATCCCCCACGACCGGCTCGTCGTTGTGGTTGTGGACGATGGCCGCCCCCGCCTCCAGGCACCGCAGCCCGTCCTCCGCGACCTCTTCGGGCGTCCGCGGCACCGTCGCGTTCCGCGACTTCGGGGTCGCCCCATTGATCGCCGCCTCGATGATGACCGTGTCGGCCAATTCAGCACTCGTCATGACTGTTCCCCCAGCCAGCGCGCTTCCCAGCCTGTGTCCGGCTGCTCCTCCGCGAACGGCCACGACCCCCCGAAGCGCTCGCGATACACCACCGCCCTAACGGGCTTGCGGCGCACGGGCCCGTGCCGGTCGGTTGGATAGCCGATCGGGAGCAGGCAGTAGAGCTGGTTGTTCTCGGGGATGTCGAGCAGCTCCAGCAGCTCGTCCCCGCCCCGCATGGGCAGGTTGAACACGGAGCAGCCGAGCCCCAGCCCCCGCGCCGACAGCATCAGGTTCTGCACCGCCGGGAAGGTGCTTCCGCCCGGCGTTGAGTGCCGCCCCTTCATCCCCAGCACGGCGATGACGGCCGGCGCCTCGTCCAGGTGCGCGACCAGGTGCGCGACGCTTCGCAGGGTCAGCCGCTGCGTCCGCGGCAGGTCATCGATCTTCTCCGGGTGCTCCGAGAACTCCGGCTGGTAGCGATGCCACCCAACCTCGGCCCAGCCCTGCATCTTCGCCTTCACCTCTGGGTCGGTGATGACGATGAAGCGCCAGTCCTGCGCGTTCTGGCCCGACGGCGCCCGGATGGCCGCGTCGAACAGCTGGAACAGCACCTCGTCCGGGATGGGGTCCGGGCGGAAGCGCCGCAGCGCCCGCATTGAGTAGATCGATTCGAAGAGTCCGGGATCGCCTTCTGCCGCCATGAACGCCTCCGCGTGGCGATTCTACCGGCCCTGTCGTTGCGGCCCTGTCCTCGTCCCCGGCGCTCTCGCGCGTCCCGTACCATGCTCCCCGAAGGGGACCGCATGGATACGGGAGCGAGCACATCCGCCGACTGGCGCGTCGCCGTCGACCAGGCCCTCCACGGCGTCCGTACGGACGCCGACCTCGTCTTCCTCTTCGCCAGCTACCAACACGCCGAGCGCTACCCCGAGATCGTGGCCGCCATCCATGAGCGCCTCGCCCCCCGCACCCTCCTGGGGTGCTCCGGGCAGGCCGTCATCACCACCGGCCGCGAGATCGAAGGACGTCCCGGGATCACGCTGCTCTCCCTCTCCCTGCCCCGGGCCGACCTGACCCTGAAGCAGGTTACCCAGGAAGACCTCGACGCCGGGACGCCCCTCGCCGCCTCCCTGCTGCCGCCCGACGAGGTGAACGCCTGGGTGCTGCTCTCCGACCCCTTCACGATCGACACCGAGAAGCTCGTGGCGGCCCTCGGCGAGGCCTACCCCGGAATCCCCATCATGGGCGGCATGGCCTCCGCCTTCCCCGGCGGACGCAGCGCCTACCTGTTCGAGGGCGCGAACGTCGCCCCCGGAGGCGCCCTCCTCCTCGCCGTCGGCGGCGCCTGGACCATCCACCCCGTCGTCTCCCAGGGCGCCGCCCCCATCGGCGAGTCCTGGACTATCACCGAGGCTGAGCGCAACGTCGTCCTCGGCATCGGTGGCCGCCCCGCCCTCGATGTGCTCATGGAGACCGTTCGCGACCTCCCCCAGGAGGTGCAGAACCGAGCCGGACGCAACCTCCTCGCCGGGATTGCCATGGACGAGTACGCCGACGAGCTCGGCCGCGGCGACTTCCTCATCCGCAACCTCCTCGGCGTGGACCGCGAACGCGGCGCCATCGCCATCAACGATCAGGTGCGGGTGGGGCAGACGCTGCAGTTCCAGTTGCGCGATGCCGAAGCCGCCACCGACGAGCTCAAAGCCCTCCTCGACCAGGCCCGCGAGGCCATGTCCGGCGAGGCCGCTGGCGGCCTGCTCTGCGCCTGCAACGGGCGCGGCCAGGGCATGTTCGGTGAACCCGACCACGATGCTGCCGCCGTCGCCGACCGCCTCGGGGCCCTGCCCATTGCCGGCCTCTTCTGCAACGGCGAGATCGGCCCCGTGGGTGGCACCCCCTTCGTGCACGGCTTCACCGCCAGCCTCGCCCTCTTCGTCCCCGCCGGGGAAGCGGCGGAGGGCTAGTCCCTTACCGCTGCGGCGGCCTCATCCCGCTCCCGCAGGATCGCACGGATCTCCTGCTCGCTGACTCGCTCGGTGGTCATGGCCTCTTCCATGGCTCGGGCGAAAGCGGCATCCTCTGCCTCCTCGCTCTCGTGGACCTGCTCCTCCAGCGTCAACTCGATCTCCTCCCCCTCCTCCAGTGCGAGCGGTTCCAACGGCTCGAGCATGCCCCCCGAGTACCTGGCGCGAATGGTCCTGATCATGGTTGCCCTCTTCCAGCGCGTCCCCTGCCATGGTGGCACAGCCACTCAGGCATCGCAGGGGACAGGCTAGCAAGCAGCCGTCGCGATCCCCACCCCCGCGGCGCATACTGGAAGCACCCCACGCGAGGTGCGCGCCATGACCACCGCCCCAACCCAGGACACCCTCGTCCGCGCCGGCTCCCTCGAGGAGATCGAGCGCGAGGGCATGAAGGTCGTCTCGGCCGAAGGGCGCACCATCCTCGTCGTCCACGACGAGGGCCGCCTCTACGCCCTCGACAATCGCTGCCCCCACATGGGCTTCCCCTTGCGCCGCGGCGCCGTCCGCGATGGCATCCTCACCTGCCACTGGCACCACGCCAAGTTCGACCTCTCCGGCGGCTGCACCCTCGACCCCTTCGCCGACGATGTGCCCGCCTTCCGCGTCGAGACCCGCGACGGCGACGTCTACGTCGACCCCCGCCCCATCGAGTCCGACCGCCGCACCCACTGGGAGGCGAAGCTGCGCGAGGGTTTGGAGGGGCAGCTCTCGCTGGTGCTGGCCAAGAGCGTCATCGGCCTGAACGAGCTCGACGCCACCGGCGACATTCTCCGCGAGGCCGCCCTCTTCGGCGTGCGTAACCGCGCCAACGGCTGGAGCACCGGCCTCTCCATCCTCACCGCCATGGCCAACGTGCTCCCCGTCCTCAACGAGGAGGACCGCCCCCTCGCCGTCTTCCACGGCGCGGTTCACGTCGCCCGCTCGACTGCGAACCAGCCCCCCAACTTCGACCTCGCCCCGCTGGAGACCGAGCTCCGCGACCCCGCCCGCTACCTTGAGTGGTTCCGCCGTTTCGTCGAGACGCGCTCCACGCAGGCCGCCGAGCGCACCCTGCGCTCCGCCATCCACCTCGATCTGCCCCCCACCGCCATCTCCGAGATGGTCTTCGCCGCCTGCACCGACCACCTCTTCCTCGATACCGGCCACACGCTCGACTTCGCCAACAAGGCCTTCGAGCTGCTCAACCACGTCGGCTGGGAACACGCCGAGGAAGTGCTCCCCTCCATCGTCCCCAGCCTCACGGGCGCGCGCCGCATGGAGGAGAGCTCCAGCTGGCGCCACCCCGTCGACCTCGCCACCCTTCTCGCGGCCGTTCACGGCCAACTCGACGACGCCATTGTGGCGGGTGGCGGCCGGCTGAGGGACTGGCGCGGCCACCGTGATCTCGCCGACCAGATCCTCGACGGCGAGCCCGACGAGACCCTCGACCACATGCTCGCGCTCGTCCGTGAGGGCGTGCCCCTCGACGAGTTGTCGGCGGCGGTGGCCTATGCCGCCGCCCGCCGCGCCGTGCACTTCCACGTCTCCAACGAGTTCGGCGACTGGGACACCGTCCACCACTCCTTCACCTACGCCAACGCTGTCGACCAGGCGATGCGCCGCGCCCCATCGAACCTGCTCGCCCGGGGCATCTTCGATGGCGCCATGTCCGTCTACCTGGAGCGCTTCCTCAACGTCCCCCGCCAGCCCCATCCCGCCCCCTCTGGCGACCCCCTCCTCCCCGACGCCCTCCTCCCCGCCTTCGACGTCCAGGGCCAGGTCGATGAGACCGCCCGCATACTCGCCGACCTGGTCGCCGCGGACTGGCGCGAGCAGGCCGTCGAGGTGCTCGGCCAGGCCCTCCTGCGGGAGGACTCAACCTTCCACGAGTTCCAGATCTACGAGGCGGGCATCCGCCAGTACCAGCACTTCGCCGGGCGCCCCGAGGGGGACCACATCCTCACGGGCGTCGCCCGTTTCCTCACCGCCCACTCCCCCACCGTGCGCTCCCGCCTGCAAACGTTCGATATCGCCGCGCGCCTGCACCGGGGCGAGTCGCTCCACGGAGACGAGTGACCTGAGGGAGAGAGGGAGTGCGTCTACTCGGCGCTGAGCCCGAGCCCGGCCAGTACGAAGCCCAGCACGGTCAGGACGATCATCAACACCACCGCGATCACGATCCATGTGTTGTCGCTGCTGGTGTCCCGCTCGGAGTACTGCGGGTCGTCCTCGGCGGGCTCTTCCTCGCCCTCCTGCGGCCGGACCTGGTTCGTGGTCGGCGTCCGCGGCGCCTCGGAGGCGTTACCTGCGGGCGTGCCGTTCCCGAGCGCGGGCGAGTGTGCCGCCAGGCCGGGCGCGGCGCTTCCGAGCGCCAGCACGCCGACAAGCGCGAGCAGGCCCGCCATCACGAAGGTTCGCTGCCAGAAAGTGGTACCCAAGGCGAAACCGAAGGTACGGCGAGCGCGGGCCTCCGTCAAACCGCCCGCCTCGACTGCCCGGTCCGGGGCACGTAGCGCTCGCTGAACTCGTGCTCGCTCAGGCGTACACCCCGCCGCCGCTCGCTCACCGCCAGTTCCATGCGAGAGAGCTGCGCCAGCCCCTTGCGCGTGTCGCTCGCCACCCGCGCTTTGTCCTGCCGCTTCAGACGCTGCTTGAAGAGCCAGTAGACGAACGTCTCCCACTCGCTCAGCGAGAGGTCTTCCGCCAGCATCGTGCCCGTCTGTTCGTAGTAGGCCGCCCGAAGGTGGGCGCGGTCCGCCCCGTAGACCCGCTGGAACATCCCCTCGTGCGCCCGCATGTCGTCGCCCCAGGGGCTCGCGTGGTTCTCCTTGTGAATCTCCTCCTCCACCCCCAGCTGCAGGGCCTGCTCCACCAGCACCCCGTAGACGTAGTTCAGGTGGGCGCTGTACTTGGCCGCTCCCAGCCGCCCTGCGAACTCGTCGTCGTCGAGATCGACCGGCCACCGACCGGTGAAGAGCAACGCCTCCACCTCGCCCGTGGGGGCCAGCTCCGGAATCTCGTCCAGCAGCCGCTCCGCCAGTCGCAGCCAGTCGAAGGCCTCGCCCGCGATCAGGTAGTCGTAGCGGCGACCGTCGCGAGTCTCGTTCGGCACCCGCCACCGGCCGATCGCGTCGAGCAGCGCCTCGAACCAGTGCTCTCCCGCCCGTACGTCCTCCCGGAAGCGCGTGACCACGTCGTCGCAGGCGAGCTCGTTCTCGCTCGGATCGTCATCGCGCTCGATGACTTCCGGGTCCGCGGCGTCGACGCTGCTAGACATACGAATCGGATGATAGCAAAGCCCTGCCTAGGGAACCCGGGGTCCGCCACCCCCGCTGGTAAGCTGGCCCGATGGCCGCGATCATCGGGCACGAAGCGCTGCGGCGCGCTCTGCGCAGCATCGCTGCAATGGAGGAGCCCCCGCACGCCCTCCTCCTCGCCGGCCCCGCCCGGACGGGACGCACCCTCCTCGCCCTTGAGCTGGCCGGCCTCCTCAACTGCGAGGCTCCCGCACTCGACGACCGACCCTGCAACGACTGTCGCGCTTGTCGCCTCATCACGGAGCGCAACCACCCGGACGTCCTCCACCTCGAACCCGGCGACAGCTTCTGCCGGGGCGGTGGCGGCCACCAGCCCCACCCCGGCTCCCGCGACATCCGTATCTGCCAGGTGCGGGGCCTCATCGAGTCCGTCTCCCGCTACCCCTTCGAGGGCCGCTTCCGCGTCCTCATCATCGAGCCCGCCGACCGCATGGGCCTCGAGGCCGCCAACACCCTGCTGAAGACGCTCGAGGAGCCACCGCCCGCGACCGTCCTCATCCTCGTAACAGCGGCTCCGGAGAACCTCCTGGAGACCATCCGCAGCCGCTGCCGCACCCTCGCTGTCTCCCTCGTGCCCGACGATGCCATCGCCGAAGGGCTCCGTGAGCGCGGCTTTCCCCCCGAGATCGCCGACCGCGCCGCCGCCGAGTCCCGCCGCCGCCCCGCCGACGCGCTCGCCTTCGCCGAACAGCCCGACCTGATGGACGACCGCGGCCGCCTCCTCGACCGCTGCGCCGAGCTTGCCGGCGCCCGCGCCTCCGAGCGCATGACCTACGCCGGCGACCTCGCCGAGCGCTGGCGCCGCGACCGCGAGCTGGTCCTCACCGAACTCGACGTCTGGGAGACCTTCTGGGAAGGCCGCCTGCGAGCGGGCGCCGGCGCTGAAAACGGCGCGCGCGACGCCCTCGACGCTCTCCGTGCCGTCGCCGATGCGCGTCGCGACCTGGAGGCGCAGGTGGTCGCGCGCATGGCCCTGGAGCTCATGCTCCTCCGCTTCCCCGCCGTTACACTGGCCGCCGAGGGCGCCCCCGCCCCCTCCCGAAACGAGAACGAACCATGACCGATCCCCGGCAGAACGTCGCCGGTGTCCGCTTCCGCAACGCCGGCCCCATCGAGTACTTCCACGCCGCCGGCATGCGCCTCGACGTGGGCGAATCCGTCATCGTGGAGACCAACCGCGGCCCCGAGCTGGCGCGCGTCGTCATCGCCCCCGACCAGGTCGTCGTGAACGAGCTCGGCGAGGACAACCTCCACCCCATCCTCCGTCTCGCCACCGAGGACGACATGGTCCATGCCAGCGACCTCGCCGCCCGCGCCGAGGAGCTGCTGGCCGAAGCCCGGGAGCTTGCTGACGAGTCCGGCCTGGAGGGCCGCGTCGATCGCGCCGAGTTCACCCTCGACGGCGAACGCCTCACCTTCCTCGTCAGCGGCGAGGGAGTGGGTGGCCAGCGCGAGTTCTCGCGCCGCGCCGGCCAGCGCTGGGGCGTGCGCGCCTCCGTGCGCCGCATCGGCGCCCGCGACCGCGCCCGCCTCGCCGGCGGCTACGGCATCTGTGGGCGCGAGCTCTGCTGCTCCAACTGGCTTTCCACGTTCCCCTCTGTCTCCATCCGCCTCGCCAAGGACCAGGAGCTGCCGCTCAACCCCGAGAAGATCAGCGGCCTCTGCGGACGCCTCCTCTGCTGTCTCTCTTACGAGGAGGAGGGCTACAAGGAGATGAAGAAGACCCTCCCGCGCATGGGCCAGCGCTGCAGCACCCCCACCGGCGAAGGCAAGGTCGTGAGCATCAACGTCCTCCGCCGCCAGGTCACCCTCAACGTCGGCGGCCAGCGCATCGAGGTCGGCGACCGCGACCTCGGGCTCGTCGTGCGCTGGGACCCCTCCGCCCGCAACGCCGAGCCGCCTCCCAGCATCACCCGCGAGGAAGCCATCGCCCAGGGCCTTATCGAACCCGAACCGGAGCCGGAACCCGAGCTCCAGGCGGTCGCCGCCATGCCCGAGGCCGCCCCCATCGAACTCGGCCGTGAATCCCGCGAAGCCCCCGCCCGCGACCGCAACCGCCCCTCCCGCCGCCGCGGACGTGGTCGCCGTGGCGGCGGCGGACGCCAGGACTCCCAGCAGCCGCAGCAGTCCGAGGAAGCCCCCCGCGGTCGCATCTTCCGCCGCTCCTCCGGCAGCGACCCCTCTGGCCAGCAGTCGGGCGACACCCAGCCCCCTGCGAATGCCGGCGGCGACCAGTCCCAGGGCGGAGGCCGCCGTCGACGCCGTCGACGCCGCCGTCGCGGCGGCGGCGGCGGTGGGAGTGCCGGTGGTGGTGGCGACGCCTAGGCGTCGCCTTCGCCGTACCCCCGTACCTTTACAGCCAGCTCCCGGACGTGCGCCGCGACCAGCCCCGGCGCCTCCATCGGGATGAAGTGGCTGTGCTCCTCCAGCACGATCTCCTCAGCGTTCCGCAGCTCCCCCGCCAGCCCCGGCCACGTCGGCGAGACCATCATGCTCCACTGCTGATCCGGGGTTGGCGGTGGCGCCCGCAGGATGCGGATGGGCAGGTCGAGCTCGCGTAGCAACGGGTACGGGTCCCATGCCCGGTTTCCCGCGTACACGGCCGCCTCGACCAGCGGCGGACAAGCGAGCACGTAGCCCTCGCCGTCGGGCGCGGGCAGCAAGCCGTGCTCGCAGTAGTCGCGCAGCACGCGCGGCTCCCAGCGCTGGAACGGGTCGCGGTCCGCGAACCGCTCGATCATCTCCTCCGGCGAACCCCACTCGTTTCGACGCCGCGCCACGAAGTGCTCCGCTTCGAACGCTGGCTCGCGCTCGTACAGCGATGGCTTCATCAGCACCGGGTCGACCAGAAGGAGCGCGGCGAACGTCCCCGGACGCAGCGCCGCCGCTGCCGCCACCGCCGCCCCGCCCTTCGAGTGCCCCACCCCGATCGCTCCGCGCAGGTCCAGCGCTTCGCAGAACGCCGCCACATCGTCCGCCACGTCTCCCCAGGGGTAGGGCGGCTCCGGCTTCTCGCTGCGGCCGTGCCCGCGCAGGTCCAGCGCGATACTGCGTTCCTCCAGCTCTTCCGCCACCGCGTCCCAGCAGCGCGCGTGGAACCCCGTGGCGTGCGCGAATAGCACCGTCGGTTCGCGACCATCCCGCTCGACGTAGGCCAGCTCCACCCCGTTCGCCTCGACACGTCGCTCTTCCGGCTGCATCGCGCGATTATCCCCGCGCCCTCGCTCAGGCGCTCCCCGTGCGGTCGCGAACACCGGGACCGCTAGAATCCCCCCATGCCTGATGACCCCGCTCCCCAGGAGGCGCTCGCTCAGCTCGCCGCCACCCCCAGCAAGCTCGCCCACCTCACCGTCGAAACGACCGACGCGGACCTCGATGTGGCCCCCGAGGGCGAGTGGTCCGCCCGCATGGTGCTTGCCCACTTCCGCGACGCCGAGGCGCTTGAGTTCCGCGTCGGTCTCGAACGCCTGCTCGTCGAGCCCGACCCCACCCTCTTCTTCCTCCCCCCGGACCAGTGGGAGCGGGAGCGCAACCGCGACCGCGACGACAAGAGCGTCCTCCTCGGCGACTTCGCCCTCCAGCGCCAGGCCTCCCTTAACCTGATCGCGACCATGCGTCCCGCCGACTGGGAGCGCACCGCCCCCGGTCCCCGGGGCGAGACCATCACCGTCGCCCAGTTCGTCCAGATCTGGGCCGGCCACGACGCCGCCCACCTCGGCCAGCTCGAGGAACTCCTCGGCGACACCGTCGCCGGCGCCCAGGACCGCCGCGCCCGCCGCCCGGAGTAGCCGTGCCCCCCTCTGACCTCACGGACGCCCTGACCGATGTTGTCACCCGACTGGAGGCTGTCGGGGTGGACTACATGCTGACGGGCTCGGCTGCGGGGTTCTTTTGCGGTCTCTCGCGCTCAACTGGCGACTTAGACATTGTCCTCGACCTTGCCCACGAGCAGGTGGCTCCACTGGTCGAGGTGTTTGATGGGGACTACTACATCGAACCAGATGCCGTGTTCGATGCGGTCGAACATGCCTCCATGTTCAACGTCATACCTATGCGATGGGGCCTGAAGACTGACTTCATCGTCCTGTGTAACGAGCCGTTCGATCTCACAGTATTCGGGCGGCGGCACCAGGCGAAGTGGCATGGCGCTCCGATCTGGGTCATCCGACCCGCGGACCTCGTGCTCAGCAAACTCCGCTGGGCGCGCGAGTCGTTTTCGGGCCAGCAACTTGCCGACATACGCGCGATAATGGCGACCGGGTTGGTGAGCGAAGACGATGACTTCCGCGGCTGGATCGAGCAGCTCCGACTCCACGACATCCTGGACGCCAGTCGTACCACGAGATACGACGCCTGAGATGGCGGCTCGCCACCGCGAGTGGTGGCTGGGGTTGAGTGAGGGCGAGCGTCTTCAATTGATGCTCGACTTGGCGAACGCCGGTATCGAGGCGCGCGTGGGGATGCTCCGGGAGGAGCATCCCGAGGCCTCCGAGGCCGAGCTGACCGCCCTCTGGACCGAGGAGCGCTACCGCGACTCCCTCCCCGCCGACTTCCTCGCCCGTGCCGTCGCTGCCATCCGCGCGCGCGACGACTAGCGCCCCGCTGCCGCCCCCACCAGCTGGCGCGAGCGCGCCAGCCGGGCCGTCCCTTTATTCGCCGCCAGCACCTTCTCGATGCTCCGTGCCAGCTCCTCGCTGACCGCCGCCTGTTTCCAGTCGAACTCCTGCTCCAGCCCGTCCGTGTCATGGATCACCAGCCGCACCTCGTCCGCGCCGGGGTGATCTCCCAGCAGCGCCTCCACCGTCTTCAAAAGCGCCTTGTCCGTGACGTCGTCTTCCGTCTCGTAGATTGTGATCACCAGCTGCGAGTCGCCCCCCACCGGTGAGCGCACCCCCGGCGACTCCGCCTCCGTCGTGGCGGCCGGTGGTGGTGGCGACGCACTGGCTCCGTTCCCGTTGCGCGGCGCGGGAGGCGCGGGCCGGGCCGGAGGGGTGCTCGATGCCGGCGCGCGACGCCGTCCGCCGCTGCGCCGCGTCTCCACCTGGAAATCCTCCGGCCTGAAGCCGACCAGCGTCCCTTCGGCGGCGTTCCAGGGAGCGGCCCGGCGTGCGCTCAGGTTCAGGCGGTCTCCCCGCTCGCGGCACTCCACCGAGACCAGCACGATCTGGCCCTCCGCCCAAGTGTCCTCGCTGGAGATGTCGAGCACGTCGCTCCACACCGCCAGCTCCGCCCGCCCCGAGAGGTCCTCCAGTGTCACCAGGTAGTAGCGACGGTTGTCGCGCGTGTAGCGCACCGTCACCTGCGTGATCATCCCCGCCACCCGTACCGTCTGCCCCACCAGCTCCAGTGAGAGGTCGGCGAGCTGCACCGGGTTGTGCACCGCCAGGTCCTGCGCCGCCCGCCGGAAGGGGTGCTCGCTCAGGTACACGCCGAGCAGTTCCTTCTCCCAGCGCAGCCGCTCGTCCTGGTCGAGCGGCGCCTCGACCAGCTCCACCCCCGGCATGGGCGTGTCCACCTCGCTCCCGAACAGGTCGAACATCGTCGACTGGCCGCTGTCACGCAGCTCCCGCTCCCGCTTCGCCAGGTTGGCGATACGCTCGCTGTTGGCCCGCAGCGTGCCCCGGTCCCCGATCTCGTCGAGCGCCCCCGCCAGCGCGAGGTGCTCGATCGTGCGGCTCGTCGCCCCTGCCAGGTCGGCCCGCTTGCAGAAGTCGTCCACGTCCCGGTAGGGACCGTTCTTCTTCCGCACCGTGATGATCCCCTCGACCGCCGCCGGGCCCACGTTCTTGATGTCCCCCAGCCCGAAGCGGATGCCCAGCGACCCGTCGTCCCCCCGCTCCACCGCGAAGGTGGACGTGCTCGAGTTGATGTCCGGCGGCAGGACCTCGATCCCGAGGCGGGCGCACTCCGCCACCGCCTGCGCGATGCGCTCGTACGGGTCTGGCGAGCTGCCCGCGAGCTGCAGCACCGCCGTCAGGTACTCGACCGCGTGGTTCGTCTTCAGGTAGGCCGTCTGGTAGGCGATGTTGCCGTAGCACCAGGCGTGCGCTTTGTTGAAGGCGTAGCCCGCGAACGGCTCGATCAGCTCCCACACTGCCCGCGCACGGTCCTCCGGGTAGCCGTTCGCCACCGCCCCGTCGATGAAGCGCGTGCTCTCCGCCGCCATCACCTCCGCCTTCTTCTTCCCCATCGCCTTCCGCATCACGTCCGCCTCGCCCAGCGTGTACCCGGCGAAGCGCTGCGCGATCTGCAGCACCTGGTCCTGGTAAACGATGACCCCGTGCGTGTCCGCGAGGATTTCCGCGAGGTCGGGGTGCGGGTGCTGGATCGCCTCGTCGCCGTGGCTGGCGCGGATGTACGTGGGGATGTGCGCCATTGGCCCCGGCCGGTAGAGCGCCACCATCGCGCAGATCTCGGCCACGCTCTTCGGCTTCAGCTCCTGCACGTACCGACGCATCCCCGCCGACTCCAGCTGGAACACCCCGAACGTCTCGCCCTGCCCGAGCGTCTCCATCGTCGCCGGGTCCGCTTCCGGCAGCTTCAGCAGGTCCAGCTCGACGCCCGTCGTGTCCTTCACGAGCTCCACCGCGCGACCGAGGATGGTCAGGTTCGAGAGCCCCAGGAAGTCGACCTTGAGCAGGCCCATCGCCTCCACCTGCTCCATCGCGAACTGCGTCGTCGGGACCGCGAGTTCGTCCCCCCGTCCCGTACGCTGCAGTGGCACGTATTCGGCCAGCGGCTCCCGCGAGATCACGACGCCCGCGGCGTGCGTGCTGGCGTGGCGAGCCACGCCTTCGAGCTGCTGCGCTGTGTCCACCAGGCGGCGCACCTGCGTGTCCGTTTCGTACGCCTCCTTCAACTCAGTTGACTGCGTGAGCGCGTCCTCGAGCGTGATGTGGAGCGCGTTCGGGACGTAGCGTGCGACCCGGTCCGTGTCCGCGTAGGTCATGCCCAGCGCCCGCCCCACGTCCCTGATGGCCGCCTTCGGCCCCAGCGTCCCGAACGTGATGATTTGCGCCACCTTGTCCTCGCCGAAGCGCTCGTAGGCGAACCGGATCACCTCGTCTCGCCGGTCGTCGGCGAAGTCGAAGTCGACGTCCGGCATCTGCCGCCGCTCGACGTTCAGGAAGCGCTCGAACACGAGGTTGTTGGCCACCGGGTCGATGTCCGTGACCCCCAGCGAGTAGAGCGCCAGCGAGGCCGCCGCCGACCCCCGCATCCCCATCGGGATGCGCTCCCGGTGGGCGAAGTCCGAGATCTCCTTCACCACGAAGAAGTAGTCCGTGAAACCCGTGTCCCGCAGCACGTCGAGCTCGTAGTCGAGGCGCTGTTGCAGCTCCGGCGTCAGCGTCCCCACGCGCCCCTCCAGCCCCTCGCGGCAGAGCTGCCGCAGGTACGCGTCGTTGGTGACGCCCTCGGGCGTGACCGGCTCCGGCAGGAGGGCGCGGTCGAAGGACAGCTCCAGGTCGCAGGCCTCCGCGATCGCCTCCGTGTTCGTGACCACCTCGGGCGTCTCCGGGAAGAGCGCGCGCATCTCCTCGTCGCTGCGCAGGTAGTACCCCTCTCCGTCGATGCGGAAGCGGTCCTCCTCGTCCACCGTTGCGTTCGTGCCGATGCAGAGGAGCACGTCGTGCGCGGCGGCTTCTTCTTTGTGCGTGAAGTGCCCGTCGTTCGTCGCCACCACGGGGATGTCCAGCTCGCGCCCGACCGAGACGATCTCGGGGTTCACACGGCTGAAGCGCTCAACCCCGTGCTCCTGCACCTCCAGCGCGTAGTGCCCGTCGAACACCTCGCGGTACCACTTCGCCACCTCCACCGCCCCATCCCGGTCCCCCTCCGATAGCCGCTCGAAGAACTCGCTTGAGGGGCAGCCGCTCAACACCGTGATGCCCGCGCTGTGCTGCTCCAGCAGCTCCCGGTCGATGCGCGGCTTGTAGTAGAAGCCCTCGAGGTTCGACTTCGTCACGAGCTGCAGCAGGTTGCGGTAGCCCGTGAGGTCGCGAGCCAGCATCGTCAGGTGGAACGGCTGGCGCTCCCGCGTGCGGCTGTGGCGCGACCCCGGCGCGATGTACGCCTCCAGCCCGATGATCGGCTTGATCCCCCGCTCCTTCGCTTCCCGGTAGAAGTCGACCGCTCCGTACAGCGCCCCGTGGTCCGTCATCGCGATCGAATCCATGCCCAGGGCCTGCGCGCGGTCCAGTAGCTGCGGGATGCGCGACATGCCGTCGAGCAGCGAAAATTCGGTGTGCGTGTGTAGATGCGTGAACATTTCGCGTGAGGGCATCCTACCCCTCCCAGGACCCCCTTTGGGAGTCCCTCACAGGTGCGCCGAAAGGGTTGAACGCCGCAAAACTCTACCCTGCGACTGCCGCCGCCAGCCCGCCCCTTACGTTATCCCCAGGCACCCTGAAGGCGGGTTGGTGCTTTATGTCCCAGACCGCCCCGACGTCAGTCCAGGGTCGCCCCTTCGATCGCCGCCAGCCGCTCCCCGCCCCCGGTCCCCGGCCACCGCGACCGAACCACCGTCCAGCCCAGCGCGACCACGAAGAGCGCGCCCTGCAGCAACACCACCGTCGCCCCCGAGGACACATCGACGAACCAGGAGATGTAGACCCCCACCAGCCCGCTCACCCCTCCCACCGCCGCCGCCAGCGCGAACATCCGCGTGAACGAGTCCGTCAGGAGCCGCGCCGTCACCGGCGGGATGACCAGCGCCGCCGCGATCAGCGTCGCCCCCAGCACCTGCAGCGACGCGATCACCGTGGCCGCCAGCACGAGCGAGAACAGCGCCTCCACCCAGGCCACGGGTACGCCGTACGTGCTCGCCACGTCCGAGTCGAAGGTCGTGAACAGCAGGGGCTTCCACCAGGTGAAGATGACGACGGCTGCCAGGGCCATCACCCCCGCGATCACGTACAGGTCACCACTCGTGATACCGAGGATCTCGCCGAAGAGGGCGGCGTCGAAGTCGCGCGTGAAGCGTCCGTGGCGGCTGATCAGCGCCACCCCCAACGCGAACGCGCAGGTCGTGATGATGCCGACTGCCGCGTCGCCCCCGATCTGCCGCCTGCGCGCCGCCCCGTTGATGAGCAGCACCGTGAACACGCCCCAGAGCGTCGCCCCGATGTAGAAGCTGATGCCCGAAACGAACGAGACCACCGCCCCGCCGAAGATGCTGTGCGCGAGCCCGTGCCCGATGTACGCCAGGCTCCTCAACACGACATAAACGCCGACCGACGCGCACAGCACACCCACCAGCGTCGCCGCCACCATCCCCCGCACGAAGAACTCGAACTGGAACGGCTCCGCCAGACCGCCCACCGCTAACCGCCGAGGGGCGAGGCGCCCGCCCCGACCTCGTCGGGAATCGACTCCGCCTCGCTCATCCCTTCGTCCAGGTGCTCGACCACGTAGATCGCGTCGCCCCGGCGCAGGACCAGCATCTCCGCGCCGTAGGTGCGCTGCAGCACCTCCGGCGTGAGGACGTCCTCTGGAGCGCCGTCTGCCACGAGCGCGCCTTCGCCCACGCAGACCAGCCGGGGAAGGTGCGTCGCCACCGCGTTCAGGTCATGGGTCGTCATCAGGATCGTCGTGCCCGCCCGGTTCAGCTCGCCCAGCAGGTGCATGATCTCGTGCCGCGTCTTGATGTCGACCCCGCTCGTGGGCTCGTCCAGCAACAGCAGGTCCGGGTCGCCGATGAGCGCCCGTGCCAGGAACGTGCGCTGCTGCTGCCCCCCCGAGAGCGCCCGTATCTGCCGGTTCGCCAGGTGCCCGATGCCCAGCCGTTCGAGGATGTGCCCCAGCAGTTCACGGTCGTGGCGGCGGGGCCAGGGCCGCCAGCCCATCTCCCGCCAGCGTCCCAGCAGCACCGCCTGCCCGACCGTCAGCGGGAAGTTCCAGTTGATCGCGTCCACCTGCGGCACGTACCCCAGACGTAGGGCGCGCTCGCCCGCTCGCGGGTGCGTCTCGACCGTCCCCGCGAAGCGCCGCGTCTGCCCGGCGATAGCCCGCAGCAGCGTCGTCTTGCCCGAGCCGCTGGGCCCCACGATCCCGGCGAACTCGCCTCGCCGCAGGGTGAAGTCGATGTCATGCAGCACCGCCGTGCGCTCGTAACCCGTCGTGTAGCGGCGCAGCTCCACCAGCGCCTGATCCGCGGGGTCGGCGGGAGGAGGGCGGTGACCGGGCGCGCTCGGCGCCAGCTCAACCACCGCTGTGCTCCTCGAACGGGATCCAGCTGTAGCTCACGTCGAACCCGTCGAGGGCGGAGGCGTTGCCGCCGAGGCTCGTCACGATCGTGCGGGCGTTCTCGACCATCATCGCGAGGTACGTGTTCCGGGGGTCGCCGGGCTCCCCGGGGAGGTCGTCGTCTCGCAAGGTGGCGACCTGCACGGCCCCCGCCTCGGTCGCGATCGTGTCCAGGACCTCCGAGGGGAACACCTCGGAGCCGAAGATGGCGGGCGTGCCCGAGGCGCGAATCTGCGTAATCAGCTCCGCCACCTCGCGTGGCGAGGGTTCGGAGAAGTCGGACGGCTGGATCGCCCCGATGATCGTGAATCCGTAGCGCGGCCCGAAGTAGGGGAACGAGTCGTGGTAGGTAAGGAGCACGCGCTGCGCCTCCGGCACCGTCGCCACGGCCGCCTTGATCGCCGCGTCCAGCTCCCGCACCCGCGCCAGGAAGGCTTCGGTGTTCGCCGCGTAGTACCCCGCCCCGTCCGGGTCGATCCGGCTGAGCGCGTCCCGCACGTGCCCCGCGTACTCGCCCGCGAGGATCGGGTCTGTCCAGAGGTGCGGGTTGGGGTCGCCCCCTTCCTTCGGGAAGGAGAAGTCGTACACGTACTCGTCGGGGTTCACCGTGGCTTCCCCCAGCAGCAGGATCTCGACCCCGTCCTGCCGGTTCGCCTCCGCCAGCTCCAGCGTCGGCAGCTCAAGGTTGAGCCCGTTCGCGACGATCAGGTCCGCCCGCACGATCTCACGCGCGACCGACGGGGCAGGCTCGAACGTATGCGAGTTCGTCCCCTCGGGGACGATCGCCGTGACCGTCACGCGGTCGCCCCCCACGTTCTCGATGATGTTGCGGATGGGGGCGACGGTGGTCACCACGTGGATGGACGCAGCGCTCGCGTCCTCGTCCTCTCCGCCGCCACAGGCCACCACCACCGGCGAGAAGAGGAGAAGCAGCGGCGCGACCAGTCCCAGCCGCCGCCGTGTGGTCTGTCGCCTCACGCTGGCATCGTATGGCCAAGGGATTGCAGATGCAATCAACTGCAACAAGATTCGGTTAGCAGGTGGTAAACCTCGCCTTTCCCCTCGCCCTCGTCCACTCTCTCCCTTCACGTCGCCCCCGTACGATCGCCGGAGAGCCCATGAACGAAGAACGCTCGACCGACAATGTGCTCGCCCAGCTCCGTGACCTCGCTGCGACCGGCGAGTGGTCGAAGTCGGTCGCGCTTCTGACCGCCCTCCACCCCGCCGACCTCGCCGAGGTCGCACTCGACCTCGATGCCGCCGAGCTCCGCGACCTCCTCCACCACCTCCCCACCGACGTAACCGCCCACGCCCTCGTGTTCCTCGATGAAGACGGGCTCGCCGCCGTCGCCGCCGCCGTCGATACCTCCGCCCTGCTCGCCATCCTCAACGAGGTCCCCGACGAGATCGCCACCGACGTGCTCCAGCAGCTCGCGCCCGAGCGCCAGCGGGACGTCCTCGCCGCCCTCGACCGCGAGGAGCACATCGCCGCCCTCCTCGAATACCCCGACGAGTCCGCCGGCGGCATCATGCGCAGCGGTTTCGTCTCTCTCAACGAGACAACCCCCGTCGAGCGGGCCATCGAAACCCTCCGCCGCCTCCGTCCCCCCTCCGACCGCGCCTACTACCTCTACACCGTCGACGACGAGGGTCGCCTTGGCGGCGTCGTCAGCGTGCGCGACCTGATCGTCGCCTCCCCCGGCACGCCCCTCGCCGAGATCGCCGAGCGCGATGTCCACGCCGTCGGTGTCGACCTCGACCAGGAAGAGGTCGCTCGCACCCTCCAGCGCTACAACCTGCTCGCCATCCCCGTCGTCGATGAGGACGGCCGCCTCGTCGGCGCTACCACCGCCGATGACGTCATCGACGTCCTCGCCGAGGAGGCCACCGAGGACATGTACCGCATGGTCGGCCTCGATGAGGACGAGCGTGTCTTCAGCCCCGTCCGCACGAGCGTGCGCCGCCGCCTCCCCTGGATGCTCGTGAACCTCGTCTGGGCCTTCGGCGCCGCCGCCATTGTCAGCCTCTTCGACGGCACGCTCGCCCGCTTCACCCTGCTCGCCGCCCTCATGCCCGTGGTAGCCGGCCAGGGCGGGAACGCCGGCGCCCAGACGGCCACCATCGCTGTCCGCAGCATCGCCCTCGGCGACCTCGACGTGCGCGACGTCTTCCGCGCCACCCGCAAGGAGATCGTGGTCGGCGTCGCCAACGGCGTCGCCATCGGCATCGTCGCCGGCGCCGCTGTCTACGCCTGGGACCGGAACGTTGCCCTTTCGATGGTCCTCGCCGCCGCCCTCGCCGGCAGCATCGCCCTCGCCACCCTGCTCGGCGTCATCATCCCCCTCGGCCTCAAGTGGCGCGGCGTCGACCCCGCCCTCGCCGCCAACATCTTCGTCACCGGCGCCACCGACATCCTCAGCTTCGTGCTCTTCCTCGGCCTCGCCGCGCTCGTCATCGAACGCATCGCCTGAGGCTCCGTGCTACCTCGCCTGGCCTCCACCCGGCGCACTCCCTCCACTAGCCACGAGTCACCAGCCACGAGCCACCAGGAGCCGGCTGGGGTGGACGGAGGGATTTGAACCCTCGATCTTCAGGGCCACAACCTGACGCGTTAACCACTACGCTACGCCCACCGCGCAGAACCCGATCGTACCGAAGCCAGACGCCAGCGGCTAACGGCCTCCCCTGTAAACTAGGCGCTCCCATGGATTTCCACCTGTCACCCGAGACCGAGCAGTGGCGTGAACAGCTCGTCGAGTTCCTTCGCGCCGAGATTCCCGAGGGCTTCGAGGGCGACGACGACTTCTTCGATAACGAGGAACAGGCGCCCTTCGCCAGGCAGTTCATGCGCAAGCTCGGCGAGCGCACCTGGCTCGCGCCCCCCTGGCCGAAGCAGTACGGCGGCATGGGCGCCAGCGCCCTCGAGCAGATGGTCCTCAACGAGGAGCTCGCCTACCACCGCGCCCCCTCCGGCGGCCGCCTCTTCACCATCGGCATCACCGGCCCCACCGTCCTCGTCCACGGCACGGACGAGCAGAAGGCCCGCCTCCTCCCCGAGATGGCATCCGGCGAGGCCTGGTACTGCCAGGGCTTCAGCGAGCCCGAGACCGGCAGCGACCTCGCTTCCCTCGCGACCCGCGCCGTCCGCGACGGCGACGACTACGTTATCCAGGGCCAGAAGATCTGGACCTCGAACGCCCACCTCGCCGACAAGATGATCGTCCTCGCCCGCACCGACCAGGAGGTCCAGAAGCACCGCGGCATCAGCGCCTTCATCCTCGACATGCACGCCCCCGGCGTGACCGTCCAGCCCGTCCCCAACATCGCCTACCGCAACGACTTCAACCAGGTCTTTTTTGAGGACGTGCGTGTTCCCGCCAGCGACCTTCTCGGTGGCGAGAACAACGGCTGGCGCGTGGCCATGACGGTGCTCGACTTCGAGCGCTCCAACATCGCCGCCATCAGCGGCGCCCGCCGCACCGTCGCCGACCTCGTCGGCTGGGCGAAGGAGGAGCACGGCGGCGTCCGCCCCTGGGACGACCTCCACGTGCGCAACAAGCTCGCCGGCCTCTACGCCGAGGGCGAGATCGGGCGGCTCATCGCCTACCGCACCGCCTGGCTCCAGAGCCGCGGCGAAGTGCCCAACTACGAGGCCAGCATCGGCAAGGTCTGGATGGCCATGTACGGCATCAAGGTCGCGAACGCCGGTGTGAACCTGATGGGCGGCTACGGCCAGCTTGCCCCGGGCTCGAAGTGGGCCCAGCTTTATGGCCGCGTCGAGACCTCGTATTTGCTCGCCGTCTCCGGTCCCATCGCCGGTGGCGCAGGCGAGATCCAGCGCGACATCATCGCCACGCGCGGCCTCGGCCTCCCTCGAGGCTAGCCGCCCCTCGCCGGCGGCTGGCTACTCCTCTTCGTCTCTGGCCACGTTCGGCACCACGATGCGGTGCTCCAGCGTCTGCTCCAGGTCCTCCTCGTGCGCCTCCTCGGACTCTTCCGTGGTTTCCACGCTCGGACCGGCGTGGACGACGATCCGCGTGATCGTCCCTTCCCCGAGCAGCGGCTCGATCAGCACGCTGCCCTGCACGTCCTCGCCTTCTGGTAGCAGCTCCGGGTCCACCGTGATGATCAGGGCGGTGTCGTGCCCCCGCTTCGTGATGAGTTCGCTGCAGTAGTTCGCGGTGCAGATCACGATGGTCGTTTCCACGCCCACCGCCACCCCGCCGTGAAGGCGCCCGTTCCCCTCGCGGTGAACGACAATCCACGGGTCGGATGTCTGTACCCGGAACGGGGCGATCCACGTGCCCACGTTCTGCACCGTGACTTCCGTGCTGCCCGCCACCCCGTTCTCGTCGACCGCGATCGCGACATCCGCCGGCGCCTTGATCAGCGTCTTCGGCTCCCCTATCAGCGCGTCACGCAGGGTCGGATCGACCGGCGGCGTCGGGTCCTGGTGCGGCTCGATGCCGAGATCCGGGAACGACGTGGGGAAGTGCATCGCCGCGCACCCGTCGTACCAGAACGAGTCCGAGCAGGGGAAGTAGACCTGGGGCGACAGCGCTGCCGCCACCGCCGGGATGGTCGGGTCGGGCATGTTTACCTCCACCGCCGGCCACAGCCGCGCTACCCCGTCGGCGCCGCGCGCAGGCCAGGCGTACGGGTCGGGGGTCGCCGTCGCCTCCGGCGCGTCGTCCGGAGTCGGAGTCGGCGTGGGAGTTGGCGTAGCGGTGGCCTCGGCCTCCTCCACATCGGTTGGCTGCGACTCTTCGCCTTCACCGGCTTCCGCCGGCTCCTCCGGCACCTCGATCGGGGCGGGTTCGGGCGTCGCCTCCGGCCGTGGGGTGGGCGCGTACTCTGGATCGTCGTAGAGCCGCTCGGGGTACTCCGGCGGGTGGCGCATGCACCCGTACACGAGCTCCGGGTACGTGTAGTCGCCGCGGCCAAACCACGGGTTGATCCCGTCCGTCGAGATCCAGGTCGGGGCGCTCGGGTCGTTGCAGTGCCACATGTCGCCGCGCATCGGGTCGCGCATCGGGTGCTGCAGGTACCCGAGCCAGTTCAGCCATGAGGACTCGTGCGCCGTGTCGTACTGGGGGTGGTTCGTATAGAAGAGCCCGTTGTAGGCCCAGACCGTGTAGTACCAGTCCTCCAGCGAGGCGGGGTCACCGTCCCCCGCGATCGGCACGAACTCGTCGTTCCACTTCTGCGCCAGCATCCGCGCCGCCTCCGCCACGTTGAAGAGGAAATGCGTTCCCACCAGCGCCTGCTTCACGCTCGGGCTGCCCGCGTAGTTCTCCATGCCACTCGTGATCTGGCCCAGGCCGAAGCCGCAGTCGAACGATCGCGATACCTGCCCCACGCCTCCCCAGGGAACGTCGCCGTGCGCATGCGCGAACTCCGACTCCACCCACACGACCGACTTCAGGAGGGTCGGCGGAATGCGCAGCGACTTGTCCGGCTCCTGGTCGATCCGGTCGGACTGCGAACCCTTCAGCAGCCCCGGATAGTCGAGACCGTGGGGCTCGCCCGAGGGCGGTGTGAAGTCGGGAACCGCCGCGCCCTCGGCAGCCAGCTCGATCGCTGCCAGGTAAAGCCCTGCGTTGTCGTATGCCTCGAGCGTGTCGAACTCGAACGGCTCGATCCCGAAGCAGGCTTGCGCCTCGGCACCCTCGTCCCGCCCGGAGAACACGATCAGCGCCACGGCCGCCACCACGGCCAGCGCCGCTAGCGCGCGGACCATCCGAAGAACCTCGTGAAGCCTTCGAGCTGCTGGCGTCCCAGCCGGCTCAGGATCTGGAGCTCGGGCGTCCCCGGCTCTGAGAAGCTCCCGCCGCTCCAGTGGTGTACCGCCAGCGACGTGCCGTCGCGGCTGTAGGCGAGGGGTACGTCGAAGCCGCTCGCTCCCTGCGCGCTCACGCTTCCCGGCGGTGTGTACGGCTCACTCCCGAACCGTGGGTCGCCCGAGGGCGCCCACGCCGCCCCCAGCGCCTGCTGCGTCGAGGTCGAGGCCGCCGCCACGCTCCCGCCCCCCTCAATCGAGACGACCCGCGGCAGATACCGCAACCCCTCCCAGGTGTTCGCCTCCACGAACGCCAGCCGGGTGCCGTCCGGGCTGAGCGCCCAGTCCCGCGTGATGTGCGTGCTCAGCCACAGGATGGCCTCCCCGTCCCGCGTCAGCGTCGATCCCCGCGCGTCGATCCGGATCGCCAGCAGCCTCCCTTCTCCGTCGAACCCCACCGGCGCGACCATCCCCGCCCCCTCGTGCGTCTCCAGCACGGTCTCCACCCCCCGCAGGTCCACCTGCGCTACCGCCACCCCGAGCGCTCCTGTCTGTGTGCGCACGGTGCGGGTGAGCACCACAGCCGTCGCATCCGGTGTCCAGAGCGCGTCCTGGAGCGGTTCGAGCCCCTCCGCCAGCCGTAGACGGAGCCCGGTCTCCAGGTCGAGAACGATCAGCGAGGCGTATGGCCTGCCGGAGATGGAGTGGTCGGGCGTGAGCAGGGCGACGTGGCGCCCGCTCGGTGAGACCGCCCCCCGCAGGTTGTACCCCTGCAGGTGGGCAATCGACGCAATCTCCATGGGGGCGTCGTTTGCGCCCGTCCCCACCACCGTGACGACTGTTGCCATGCCTGTGTTGCGCGCTACGACCGCGTACTGCCCGCTCGGTGCCCGCGCGAAGGCCGTTTGCGGGGGGCCGCCGCTCTGCTCCAGCAGGGCGATCGCCGCCACTCCCAGCAGCACCAGGGCAAGCGCCAGCACGGCCAGCGCCCGGCGCGCGCGCAGCCGCTCACGGGCCCCGCGCGCGAGCGCCGGCAGGGAAGGAAAACGGCGGACGGAGGGTGGTGCGTGCATATCCGGGGAACCGCGAATGGAGCGGTGGCGAGAACCCGAACCCGCTCGACCGGGCCCGCCCTCGTCAGGCGCAGGAGTATCCCCGCACCTCCGACCAACATCGCAGTTGGTCGAAGAGCACCATGGCGAACCTAGCAAGCGTCCCGCGATCGGTCAATGTGCCGCAACGACTGGGTAAGGCCGGGAATAGCCGCCAAGCGGGCGGCTGCTAGCATGGGGAGGCCGTGATCTTCCAGCTTATCGACGTTCTCCAGGAGAACCCGGCCGCCTTCTTTGCCTACATGGTCGCCATCGGGATCGCGATGGTGACGGGCATCGCCTTTCACGAGTTCAGCCACGCCTGGGCCGCCAACGAGCTCGGCGACGACACCGCCGCCCGCCAGGGCAGGCTCACCCTCAATCCCCTCGCCCACCTCGACCCCGTTGGGACGATCCTGCTCTTCGTCGTAGGCGTCGGCTGGGGCAAGCCCACGCCCGTCAACCCCTACCGCCTCAGCGCCGGCGTCAAGCGCGGGAACATGCTCGTCGCCCTCGCCGGCCCCCTTTCGAACTTCGCCTTCGCCCTGCTCGCCTCCATCCCGCTCATCTTCGGCTGGGTCGAACCCCTCGCGTTCGAGAACATCGAGCGCGCCAGCGGCTCTCAGATTCTCGGAACGTTCCTCTTCTTCATCGGCTTCCTCAACGTCATCCTCGGCGTCTTCAACCTCATCCCCATCCATCCCCTCGATGGCTTCAAGGTGCTCCTCGGCATCCTCCCCGACGAGCTTTCCCAACCCCTCGCCTCCCTCAGCCGCTGGGGCCCCGCGCTCCTCATCGGGCTAATTGTCCTCGGCTTCGTGGCGCCCGAGTACAGCCCCCTTCGTTGGATCTTTGGCGGCGCCGCCGACCTCTTCCTGGAGATCATCACCTGATGCTCCACCGCGTCCGCCAGGTACGGGAAGCCTCCCTCCTCCCCTCTGCCGCCGAGCTCGCCCTCGCCCGCGAGTATCTTGCCGGCGATCTCCTCGCCCTCTTCGCCGCGCAGGAGCCCCGCGACCAGCGCCACTCCGCCCGCACCGCTAGCTGGTTGCTCGAGCGCGGCTACGACAGCGACCACGACCTCCTCGTCGCGGCCCTCCTGCACGATGCCGGCAAGGGCGCCCAGCGCACCCGCGACCGCGTCGCCCACGTGATGACGGAGTGGCTCCCCGCCCCCGTGGTCGCGGGCGAGGCCTCCCGCTTCGAGATACGCCGCGCCCTCGCCCGCAGCCGGGCCCACAGCGACCTCGGCGCCGAACTGCTGACCGCCGCGGGCGCCTCCCCGCGCGTCGCCGAGCTGACGCGCCTTCACCATCGACTGGCGGGGCGGGATGCTATGCTAGCCCTCCTGCAGCGCGCCGACGCTGCCACCTGATTGCACGGGAACACACATGGCCGACTCGAAGGAATCGAAGATCGCCATCATTGGCACCGGCCTCATCGGCGCGTCCGTGGGGCTCAACCTGATGGCCCGCAAGGACCGCAAGTACGAGGTCGTCGGCGTCGATCGTAGCCGCCAGAACGCGCGCGCCGCGCGCGAGATGAAGGCCGTCGACAGCACCGTCCGCTACCTCGACGAAGCCGTCCGCGATGCCAGCATGATCGTCCTCGCCGTGCCCTCCCGCGCCGCGGAGGAGCTCCTGCCCACGCTGGAGCCCTACGTCGCAACGGGCGCCATCATCACCGATACCTGCAGCACCAAGGCGTCCTTCATGGCGAAGGCCGAGGAGGTCTTCGGCAACAAGGTGAGCGTCATCGGCGGCCATCCCATGGCCGGCTCCGAGCGCAGCGGCCCCTCCGCCGCCAGCGTCGATCTCTTCCAGGGCGCCGCCTGGGCCCTGACGCCCTCACCGGTCGCCAGCGAGTCCTCCGTGCGCGTCGTCCTCGGCCTCATCGAGTCCGCCGGCGCCGTCCCCATCTACGTCGACCCCGCCGAGCACGACGAGCTCGTCGCGGCCGTCAGCCATGTGCCCCTTCTCCTCTCCGTCGCCCTCTTCAAGCTCGTACACGACAGCGCCTGCCGGGACGACGCCGAGCAGCTCGCCGGTCCCGGATTCCGCGATATGACCCGCCTCGTCATGGGCGACCCCGAAATGGCTACGGACATCGTCACCACCAACCGCACCGCCATTCTTTCCTGGCTGCGCCGCTACCAGGGCGAGCTGGACACCATCATCCAGGCGCTCGAGCTGAGCGACGAAGAAGCCGAGCGGCTGGCCGAGGGCATCGACCTGCCCGGTGACGGCAAGGAGTCTGCCGCCGCCACCGCCGATGCCCTCATGGAGGGCCTCTTCACCCGCGCCCGCATGGAGCGCTTCGTCTTCGATGACCGCCTCATCGGCCGCCAGGTCCCGAAGGATGGCACCGAGACGCCCCGCTCCAGCGACGTCATCGGGCAGATGTTCATGGGCGCCTACCTCTATGGCCGGCTCAAGGAGCAGCTGAATCGCGGCGAGGAGCGGGAGCGCGAAGCCGCCCTCCGCCGCGGCGCTCCCCGCAACCGGTGATCGTCCGCAGCCCCGGCCGCCTGCGCGCCACCCTGCGCGTTCCCCCCGACAAGTCCATCTCCCACCGCGCCCTCATCCTCAACGGCATCGCCGAGGGGGAGGCCCGCGTCGAAAACCTCCTCGACTCGGACGACGTGCGTTCCACCGCCGCCTGCATGGCCGCCCTCGGCGTCGAAATTGACTGGCCTGTGGGGTCCACGGAGGCCCGTATCCGTGGCGGCGGCCTCCACGGCCTCTACGAGAGCGAGGACGCGCTCGATTGCGGCAACAGCGGCACCACCATGCGCCTCCTCACCGGGCTCCTCGCCGCCCATCCCCTCTTCAGCGTCCTCACCGGCGACGATTCACTGCGCCGCCGCCCCATGGGCCGCATCATCGAGCCCCTGCGCCTCATGGGCGCCCGCATCAGCGCCCGCCGCGGCGACACGCTTGCGCCCATCGCAATCCGCGGCGGCAACCTGCGCGCCATCCAGTACGAGATGCCCGTCGCGAGCGCCCAGGTGAAGTCGGGCTTGCTCCTGGCTGGCCTCTCCGTCGAGGGCCGCACGCGCATCACCGAGCCGGTCCCCACGCGTAACCACACCGAGAAAATGCTCGCCGCCATGGGCGCGCCCGTGGCCCGCGAAGGACGGGCCGTCACCATCCGCCGCCCCGGCCGCCTCCAGCCCCTCGGCATGCGCGTCCCCGGCGATATCTCCAGCGCTGCCCCCTGGCTCGTGCTGGCCGCCTGCCACCCCGATGCCGAGCTAATCATCGAGGGGGTCGGCATCAACCCGACCCGTACCGGCCTGCTCGACGTACTCGGGCGCATGGGCGCCGGCGTCGAGCTCCACGAGGAGCGCGAGACCAGCGGCGAGCCCGTCGCCGACCTCGTCGTGCGTTCCTCCACCCTGACCGGCGTCACCGTCCAGGGCAGCGAGATTCCCCGCGCCATCGACGAGCTTCCCCTCGTCGCCCTCCTCGGCTGCTTCGCCCACGGCACGACCGTCGTTCGGGAGGCCGAGGAGCTGCTGGTCAAGGAATCCAACCGCATCGACACGGTCGTCACGATGCTCTCGGCCATGGGCGCGTCCATCGAGGCGACCGCCGACGGCTTTGTGGTGGAGGGCCCCAGCCAGCTCCGTGGCGCCCGCGTCGACGCCGCCGGCGACCACCGCATGGGCATGCTCGGCGCGGTCGCCGGCGCCCTCGCGAGCGGACAGACCCGCGTCGAGAACGACGCCGTCTCGGTCTCCTACCCGGACTTCTGGCAGGCGCTCGAGGCGGCCGCGCCCGAGGCCGCGCAGACGGCGTGACCGCGGAGCGCCGCCCCCTCATCCTCGTCCTCCACGGCCCCTCGGGCGTCGGCAAGGACTCCGTCATCGCCAGGCTCCGCAAGCGCGCCGGCATCCACCGCGCCACCAGCAGCAACAGCCGCCCCATGCGCAAGGACGAACGCCAGGGCGTCGACTACCACTTCCTCAGCCGCGATGAGTTCCAGCGTAAGATCGACGCCGGCGACTTCATCGAGCACGCCCGCGTCTACGGTGACTTCAAGGGTCTCGAGCGGCGCGAGCTTGAATCGCCCCTCACCAAGGGCGAGGACGTGCTCATCCGCACCGACCTCCAGGGCGCCCGTGAACTCCGCAGGCTGCTGCGCGGCGCCGTGTTCGTGCTGCTTACCGCGGAGAGCCGCGAGGCCCTAGAGGCCAGGCTCACCGCCCGCGAAAGCGAGAGCGAGGAGACCCTCGCCCGCCGTCTTGCCGAGGTCGATGCCGAGCTCGCCGACGCCCCCAACAACGACTACGTCGTCGAGAACCGCGAGGGCGGTCTCGACGACGCTGTCGATGAACTTGTCCGGATTGTCGAACGCGAGCGGGTCAACCCGGACCGGGAGCCCGCGGGCGTCCGCTAGGCGCGCCTACTTCTTCTGCGCGAAGTCGAGTTCGATGTACTGGTCGGCGGCTCGCTTCAGGTTGCCCGCCACCGATTGACCGAGCCCCGCAACCTCCACGCGAATGCCCCGGCTCTGCAGGACCTCCACGAGGTGCTGGAAGTCGCCGTCGCCCGAGATGAGCACGGCCACGTCCAGGCGGTCGGCCATGGTAATCACGTCGAGCGCCAGCTCGATATCGACGTTCGCCTTGATTGAGCCGTCGGCGAAACGCTTCAACGGCTTCGTCACGATCTTGTAGCCCCTGCCCAGGAACGGCTCGACGAAGCGCTGCGTTTCGGGGCTCACGCCCGGGTCGTCGTGCACGGGCGAGTAGGCGATGGCGCGCACCAGTTGCCGGTCCTCGGTCAGGCGCTTGAGCACGAGTCCCCAGTCGATGGCCCGGCCACCGCGTGTGCGGTCCCGCGCCAGCTCCACGTTCGCGCTGTCGACGAAGATGCCGACGCGCGGCAGCGTGGCCGTCTTGGCCGAACCGCTCCCCTTGCCGGAGAGCCGCTCGATCATCTGCTCCTGCATCTCGACGAGGCGGGTCAGCTTGTCGTTGTGCTCCTTGAGCGTGCTGATCACCGTGGCTTCGTCGCTCTCCTCGGATGCAGCGCCCGCACGCCCGCCGCGGCGCGGGGCGGCCCGCTTGGGCGCGTCCGGGCCCTCATCCAGAACGGTCGCGACCGCCGGTCGGCGTCGCGAAGGGCGTGCCGGAGGAGCCTCGTCGTTGTCGCTTGTCCTCGCCGCGGGCGCTCGGCGCCGCGAAGGCCTCGCCGGGGGTGCGTCATCGTCGTCGCCCTTCTTGGCCGCAGGCGAGCGTCGCCGGGAGGGTCGCGGCGGTGGCGCGTCGTCTTCGTCGCTGGCCTTGGCCGCGGGCGAGCGTCGCCGGGAGGGTCGCGCCGGAGGTGTTTCGTCTTCGTCGCTGGCCTTGGCCGCGGGCGAGCGTCGCCTGGACGGCCGTGCCGGTGGCGCGTCGTCTTCGTCGCTGGCCTTGGCCGCGGGCGAGCGTCGCCTTGAGGGCCGTGCCGGAGCCGCTTCCTCGCCGTCGTCGCTCGCGCGCCGGCGGGAGCTGGCGCGCCTGGGGGCGGCCGGCTCTTCCTCGGTGGTCTCGGTCGCGGCGCCGGCCTTGCTGGCCGATGAGCGTCCCCGCCCGCCGCGGGTCCCCCGGCGGCGACGAGGGGCCGCCGGCGCTTCGTTCTCGTCGGTGGTTTCGGTCGTGTTGGTCGTCGGTTCGGTATCGGTTGCTTCCGGCGCCTCCTCCGTTGAGGAGCGGCTGCCGGTCAGAAAGTTGAGTGCCATGTGGGGTTACGTTCCCATCCTTTGCAGAACACTGATTCGGGCGGCGACGGCCCCCGCGATAGCTCGGAAGCCCTCCGCCGAGGCGGAGTCTCCCTTGCCGACCACGAGCGGCACGCCCTGATCCGAGCCCTCACGTATCTGGGGCTCGATCGGGATCTCGCCGAGGAAGTCGATTCCGAGCTCCTCGGCGGCGTCACGTGCGCCGCCGTGCCCGAAGATGTCGTATTGCGTCCCGGTATCGGGCGCGATGAAATAGCTCATGTTCTCGATCATGCCGAACACCGGCACGTCGAGCTTCTCGAACATGGAGACCGCCTTCATGGCGTCCTCCAGCGAGACATCCTGAGGGGTCGAAACGATAACGGCCCCAGCGATCGGCGCTTCCTGCGCCATGCTCATCGAGGCATCGCTGGTGCCGGGTGGCAGATCGATGATCAGGTAGTCGATGTTTTCCCAGGGGACGTCGTGCAGCAACTGGCGCACGGCGCTGCCGATCATCGGCCCCCGCCACACCACCGGCGTCCCCTTCGGCAGCAGGAACCCCAGGGAAACCAGCTCTACGCCGTACTTCTCAACCGGACGCAGCCCTTCCGTCTGGTTCGCTTGCAGTCCCGCCTCCAGCCCGAACATCGTCGGGATGTTCGGACCCGTGATGTCCGCGTCGACCAGACCCACCTTCGCGCCCGTGGCGGCCAGCGCAACCGCCAGGTTGCTGGCCACGGTCGACTTGCCCACGCCCCCCTTGTTCGAGGCGACGGCGATCACGTTCCGTACCCCCTCGATCGCCTTCTGCCCTTCGCGTGGGTCGCTGGCGCGCACCTGCGCCCCCCAGTCGAGCGCAACGGTCTCGACTCCGGGAAGCACCTCCAGCGCGGCGCGCACGTCCGTCTCGATGACGTCCTTCAGCGGGCAGGCGGGGGTCGTCAGCTCCACCTTCACGCTGACGGCTCCGCCCTCGATGGTCAGCTCTTCGACCATCCCCAGCGAGACGATGTCACGATGCAGTTCGGGGTCGTTGACGGTTGCGAGTGCGGCGAGAACGGCGTCTCGGTCTACCGCGGTGGGAGCGGTCATTGCGGCTACGGCATCCTGATTACGGCGGCGGTCCTCTGCGAGTACGAAAGCGCCGAGCGGCTGGGAGAGTCCGCGGGGAGATCACGGCGGAAACGCGAGAGAAGGGCGGCCCTTGTGTGGGATATGCGCACGGTGCCCGTTCGATCGTACCCCGCCCGGGGGCCACAGACCAGCCGGATAGCCGCTACTCCCCCCAGGGTGTGATCGCTTGCTTCAGCTGGGCGTACCCCTCAAGGAACCCCGGACGCTCGCCCGCATACACCTCGTCGAAGCGCGCCAGCGCCTCGTCCAGCCACGCGTGCAGCCCGGCGTTGTCGGGATTCGCATCCTTGTAGGCGTCGCGGATCAAGACGAAGTGGATGCGCGGGTCGTAGGGACGCTTCGTGCCTCCCATCGACTCGTCGCCGTCCAGCAGGCGCAGCAGCATCGCGTCCGCCGAACCGAGCGTCTGCTCGTGGATGGGCGGACCGTGCATGCGGTACATCACCGAGGTCATGTCGCGACCGTTCCCGGTCGTGTAGCCCATCTCGCCCCACAGGTCACGCATCTTCGCGTTGCTGCCCACGGCGTCCACGACGCGCTGGCCGAACGCCCGCAGCGGCTCCGAAACGTCCGCCAGCAGGTCCGTCAGCCGGTCGCCGTCGAGGTCGGTGGCGAGCACGATCGTGTCCTGCTGCTCGATCAGGTCCCACAGCAGCAGTCCGTAGTTCGTATCCGAGATGTGCTGCTCGATCTGGCCGCTCCAGTCCTCCATCCCGTCTTTGAAGTCGTCCGGCAGCAGGTTGACGATGCGGTCGACACGCTCGCGGTGCTCCACGTAGCCATCGACCGCGTACCTTCGGCCGACGTTGAACTTGGTGCCGTCCAGCAGCCACGAGAGCAGCCCTGAGTTGATGCCGTCCTCCATTGCCTGCGTCGGCTTGAAGGCGATCCGGCCGAGGTGGCCGGTCTCGTGCACCATCTGCAGGAAGCGCCGTCCCGCGTAGGCCATCTGAATGCCCGGCGTGTTCATCTCCGAGTGGATGTTGCCCGTCTCCGGGTCCACCTCGAACACCGAACGGTTCTGCGAGTAGGGCAGGCAGGGCATGCAGCGCACCACCGTGATCGGCCCGTAGGGACGCACGTTGCAGTAGACCCCCGCCTGCGTGCGCAGAGGCGCGTTCCCCGACTTGCCCATCACCACCACGCGCCCGCCCTGGCTATCGTTCACGTAGGCGTCTCCCGCCGTCGACCACTTGATCGAGGTGCAGGGCATGTTGCCGAACCAGCTCAGCGCTTCCAGCTTCGTGTCGTGCCGGTACTGCGCCCACATCGGCACCCCGTAGAAGGGCAGCCCGAGAATGTCGACTGCCGCCAGCGTGCCGAGCAGGGCGTAGGCGTCGGTCAGCGAGTGGGCGACGGGGTTCACCGACCCGTCGAAGTTGCCGCCCTGCCAGATCACCGCGTCAGGGTAGCCCTCGGGGCGAACGTCGGCGGGCTCGAACAGCTCGCTCAGCGCGCCGAGCAGGTCGCCGCCGGCGTGTTCCGTGCGGGCAATCGTCATCAGGTCGGGCATGTGGTGTCTCTCCTGGCGAGTCGTCTGTTTGTCGTGGCCAGTGGCCGTCTAATCTTTCGAGCCGGCGAGTTGCCGCAGCACGAACGGGAGGATCCCGCCGTTGCGGTAGTACTCGAGCTCGACCGGTGTATCGATGCGCACGAGCGCATCGAACGTCGTGATAGTTCCGTCATCGGCTGTCGCGGTCACGGCCACCTGTCCGCCGCGGCGAAGCCCCTCGGCGATGCCGTCGATCGCGAACGTCTCCTCCCCGCTGAGCCCCAGCCCGTCGCGGCTATCGCCCGCCAGGTACTGGAGCGGCAGGATGCCCATCCCCACCAGGTTGCTGCGGTGGATGCGCTCGTAGCTCTCCGCGATGACCGCGCGTACGCCCAGCAGCCGCGGCCCCTTCGCCGCCCAGTCGCGCGAGGAGCCGGTGCCGTACTCCTTGCCCGCCAGCACCATCAGCGGGACACCCTCATCCCGGTACTGCATGGCCGCATCGAAGATGCTTTGCTCCTCGCCGTCGGGGAGGTGGCGGGTCACGCCGCCCTCCGTCCCCGGTGCGAGCTGGTTGCGCAGGCGGATGTTCGCGAACGTCCCCCGCATCATCACCTCATGGTTCCCGCGCCGCGCCCCGTACGAGTTGAAGTCCCCCCGCTTGATGTCGCGGTCGAACAGGTAGGCTGCCGCCGGGCTGTCGGGCGCGATGCTCCCCGCCGGCGAGATGTGGTCCGTCGTCACGGAGTCGCCCACCATCACCAGCACACGCGCCCCGGCGATGTCCTCAAGCTCGTCCGGCTCCTCTGCCAGGTCCTCGAAGTAGGGCGGGTTCTTTACGTAGGTCGAGCCGTCGTCCCAGCCGTAGCGGCTGCCCTCCGGGGCCTCCAGCGTGCGCCAGGCGGGATCGCCGTCGAACACCGAGCCGTACTGGTCGCGGAACATCTCCGACCGCACCGCCTCGCGCATCGACACCTCGATCGCGTTCTGTGAGGGCCACAGCTCCGACAGCATGACGGCGTTCCCGTCCGCGTCTTCGCCGATCGGCTCCGTCAGCGGGTCGAAGTCCATGTGTCCGGCGAGCGCGTACGCCACCACCAGCGGCGGCGAGGCGAGGTAGTTGGCGCGCACGACCGGGTTCACCCGCCCCTCGAAGTTGCGGTTCCCCGAGAGCACCGCCGCCACCACCAGCCCCCCCTGGTTGACCGCCGCCGCCACGTCCGCGTCCACCGGCCCCGAGTTCCCGATGCAGGTCGTGCAGCCGTACCCGACGAGGTTGAAGCCGAGCTCGTCCAGGTAGGGCGTGAGTCCGGCCGCGTCGAGATAGTCCGTCACCACCTTTGAGCCGGGCGCGAGGCTCGTCTTCACCCACGGCTTGCGCTGCAGGCCACGCTCCACCGCCGCCTTCGCCAGCAGACCGGCCCCCACCAGCACCTCCGGGTTTGAGGTGTTCGTGCAACTCGTGATCGCCGCGATCACCACCGACCCGTGCCCCACCTCGAAGGACGCGCCGTTGCGCGCGACCTCTACCGGTGGCGCGTCGGCGCCGTCTCCCGCCAGCTCCGCCAGCGCGTCCTGCCAGGCATCCTTCGATTCCCGCAGCAGCACGCGGTCCTGCGGCCGGCGCGGTCCCGCCAGCGACGGCTCCACCTCGCCCATGTCCAGCTCCAGCATCGCCGAGAAGCTCGGGTCGGGCGTGGCATCCGTGCGGAAGAGGCCCTGCTCCTTGCAGTACGCCTCCACCAGTGCCACCTGATCCTCGTCCCGGCCGGTGAAGCGCAGGTAGCTCAGCGTCTCGTCGTCAACCGGGAAGAACCCGACCGTCGCGCCGTACTCGGGCGCCATGTTCGCGATCGTCGCCCGCGTCGGCAGCGGCAGTTGCGAAAGGCCCGGTCCGAAGAACTCGACGAACTTCCCGACCACTCCCAGCTCGCGCAGCATCTGCGTGACCGTCAGCACGAGGTCCGTGCCCGTCGCCCCCTCGGGCAGGGCGCCCGTCAGCCGGAAGCCGACGACCTCCGGAATCAGCATCGAGACGGGCTGGCCCAGCATCGCCGCCTCCGCCTCGATGCCGCCCACACCCCAGCCCAGCACTCCCAGCCCGTTGATCATCGTCGTGTGCGAGTCCGTCCCCACCAGTGTGTCCGGGTAGACCAGCCCGCTGTCCTCGTTCTGGAAGACCACGCTCGCGAGGTACTCCAGGTTCACCTGGTGGACGATCCCCGTCCCCGGCGGCACCACGCGGAAGTTGCGGAACGCCTGCTGCCCCCAGCGCAGGAACAGGTAGCGTTCGCGGTTGCGCTCGTATTCGAAGCTCACGTTCTCGGCGAAGGCGCCGTCTGAGCCGTAGGCGTCGACCTGTACGGAGTGGTCAATCACCAGGTCGACCGGCTGCAGCGGGTTGATCCGCTCCGGGTCGCCCCCCATCCCCTCCAGCGCATCCCGCATCGAGGCCAGGTCGACGACCGCCGGAACGCCCGTGAAGTCCTGTAGCAGCACGCGCGCCGGCGCGAACGCCACCTCGCGCTCCTCGCCCGAGTTCGGGCGCCAGTTCGCCAGCGCTTCGATGTCCTCCCGCGAGACGGCGTCGCCGTCCTCGCGACGCAGCAGGTTCTCCAGCAGCACCCGCTGCGTGAAGGGCAGGCGCGTCGCCGCCTCCCCCCTCAGGACCGAGTCGAGGCGGTGGAAGGCGACCGAGCGCCCTCCGGCCGTCAGCGTGTCGCGGCTGTTGAAACTGTCGAGCATGGTGGAATCGTCCCCGCCTGTTCCCTTTGCACGGTCTCTTGCCTGGGGCCCGTCGGGCCCTGGTTCGGCGCCTTCGGGACGAAGCTCCGGCAGTATACCGCGAGCCGCGCTCCCGAACCCCGCACCGGCGACCCGTCTACGGTCGCCCACCTATACTGCCCGCAGGGCCTGTAGCTCAGCGGTTAGAGCACCCGGCTCATAACCGGTCGGTCGGTGGTTCGAATCCACCCGGGCCCACCAGACTGGACAAAATCGAGAACTTTCACGCTGGCGCTTAAGCTGCAGCTATAGGCGAGCTACGAGCCTCGCCGATCGCTTAGCGGCAGGGTGGATCAACGTGCGGCGCGGGTGAGGACGCCCTCGTGCGGCGCATCTTCACGAGGCCGTCTCGGGCCATGGCGTGCTCCCCGACACTAGCCCCCCACCAGCGGCTCGACGGCCGCCCGCGCCACCTCCGCATTCGTGCCAATCGCGAAGATCACGTCGCGACCCACGGGTTCGAGCATGGCGACCACGTAGCCATCGTCCCGCGTGACTAGGGTGTAGGTGCTGTCCTCGACCATCTCCCCGCCTGCCAGCGCCTCGCGATGCGCCTCCTCGAACTCACGCGCGTCCTCCGCGTCCGTGAAGCGCACGACAATCACCAGCGCGCGCTTCTCGCCATTCTTGAAGAGGCGATACGAGTCACCCCGCCATCCCTCTCCTGCTCGCTCAACGCGGAACTCGACCTCGCTGTAGTAACGGCCTTCGTAGCCGTAGGCGGGCCACGGGTAGCCGGCGGCATCCCCGAGCAGGTAGTTCATCAGGTGGAACTCGCCCAGCACGCCCGACTCTTCCTCGGTCCAGCCGAAACCGAGGCTCGCCACGATGGCTTCGGCGGGCAGCAGCCGGTCGACTCCCTCCTCCGGGCTCCAATCCGACCCCAGCAGATGCGTGTGAATATAGGCGGCCGTGCCCGGCGGCGAGCGCTCGAAGAGAGCGTTGAGCGCCTCCGCGCCTCTACGCTCCAGAATGCGCTGTACCGCCACCGGACCCGTGAGGTAGGGGAACCAGAACGCGCGCTGGATTGCCGGGGGCATGTCGGCCGCCTGTCGAAGGTCCGCCAGCAAGGCCAGACTTCCGACCGAGAACCCGCCCGGGATTAAGGTCCTGCGCTCCCCCCAGATGGCGGTGTGCAGGGTGGCATCGCCCTCGATGAGGCTGGTCCAGGCGAGCCTGGTATCAATTGTGGCCCCCACCCGACCTTCCGTCTCGCCGAGGTCGAAGTGGTGGTCCTGGATGGCATGCGCCATCTCGTGGGCGAGTGTGCCGAGCTCCGTCTTGCTGAGCGCTTCGAGGTCAACATCGTCCTGCTCGGTTACGACCCAGAGCGTCTTGTGTTCGTAGGAGTAAAACCCCGCGGCAAGCCCGGCCGTGGATACCATTACGTCCCAGTAGGTCTCCCCCGGCTCGATGTAGCCCAGCAACTGGTAGAGCGCACCGCCCTCCTGCAGTGCTTCCCGGGACTCCTCGTCGATCAGTCCGGTGTACACCTCGACCACGTCTTCGGGCGCCACGGTCTGTACGCGAAGATTGGTTGGTGCCTCCAGTCCTCGCACAGCAGCCACCTCCTCAATCATCTCGCGGAGTTCCTCGGAGAGCGGCGCGGCCTCACTGGCGGGCTCGCCTCCGCCACATGCTGCGACGAACACCGCCAGCAAACCCAGCAGCGCAAGGAAGGCGCCCCGACGAGTCACCATCGTGGCAACATTCTGTCGGGGTCCGTTCCGCTCCGCCGGACCAGCCACTGCGAGGTGTGAACCCGCCACCGCCTAGCCCCCCACCAGCGGCTCGACGGCCGCCCGCGCCACCTCCGCGCTCGTTCCAATCGCGAAGATCACGTCGCGACCCACGGGTTCGAGCATGGCGGTCACGTTCCCGTTTTCCTTCGTTGCGATCGTGATGGCGCCGTCTTCCACCACTTCCGCCCCTGCGGTTGCGACCTCGCGCTGCGCCTCCGCGAACTCGTGCGCGTCCTCCTCACTCACGAAGCGGACGCGCACCGCAACCACCCCCTCCTCGACGCCCCCGTAGAGGTAGTAGGAGTCCCCCGCCCAGCCGGCGGCGGCTTCGAGGGCGGTCCCGGTCCAGGCGCCCTGGCGCCAGTCGGAAGGAGTTGGGGCGGCGCTGAGCAGGTAGTTCAGGAGGAGGAACTCCCCGAGCGAACCCCAGGCCGTGGCCTCAAGCCCCAGGGGGATCAGGCTGCTCCGCAGTCCCGGGAAAGGGGAAGTCAGCCGTTCGGGCTCCCAGTCGCTCTCCATGAGCTCGGGGTGGAGGATGACCGTGGTCGAGGGCGGGTACCTGAGGTAGGTGTTCAACGCTTCCACTCCCTGCGTCGCCAGCACCTCCCGCGCCCACGCGCTGCCCGCCGAGTTTTGGAAGGCGAACTCCCGTGCGATCGACGCCGGGACGTTCGTGATGTGGTATGGGGCGGCAAGAAACTCGTACGCCTCTTCGGTTGTGGTCGTGCCCGTGAAGCGAGAGATGTGCACAGTGGCATCGCCCTCGATGACGGCGCGGAAGCCCAGGTGGAGGTCGAGGTTCCATCCGAGGTTTCGGTACGTTGAGCGCAGGTCGAAGTGGTAGTCCTGGAGGGCGTAGATCATCGCGTGGACGATAGCTTCCCGCTCGTCCGGGCTGAAGTCCTCGAGATCCACGCCCCCATCCTCGGTCACCACCCCCAGGATCCCTTCCCATGAGTAGAAACCAAAAACGCTGCTCGAGAGGGAGCGCCGGACATCCGGGAGGTGCTGGTCCTCGCTCAGGAAGCCGAGAAGCCGGTAGAGCCTCGTCTCCCGCTCCCACCCGATCTCCTGCGGACCTGTTAGCTCTCCCGGGAGGTCCGGAAAGTCGCGAGGGGTGACTGTTTCGATGCGAAGGCCGGACGGCGCTTCAAGCTGGCGCATCGCTGCTACCTCGTGGAGGAGCTCCTCCATCTCGCCGGAAACGGGGCGGGGCTCGCTGGGCCCGCCCCCGCAGGCCGTGACCAGGAGCGCCAGGAAGACCAGCGGCAGAAGGAGGATGCGGGAACGGGTCAACATGGTGCGTGCCATTCTTGCGTGGGGCGGTGCGTCCGCCTAGCCCCCCGCCAGCGCCGCCAGCGCCGCCCGCACCACCTCCGCATTCGTGCCAATCGCGAAGATGACGTCCCGCCCCACCAGCCCCACGACGTTTGATTCAGTAAGTCCTGGTTGGTTGACACGTACACCGTGAAGTCCGGTGTCACCGCCCCGAGTGCTCGGCGAAACACCACCTGCGCGCTCCGCAACTCTGCCCTTTTCGACTCCTGTTCCCTCTCCGTGAGATCGCCCAGGAAAACGAACTCAGCTTCCTCCACACGTAACTCCGCCCATCGCTCCTCCATCGGGTCGGGCTTTGCGGGTTGGAGGGCGAGCACGAAACTGGGCACGATCCCGAATAGGAGCGCACCCCCAGAACGCCAGGCTCGCGACTCCGCTGCGGCTCGCGACCATGTCGTCCCCCTTGTAAGGCATTCTCAGCCCTCGCAGTACTTCTCCACTAGCGACTCCTGCGTCTCGGGAATCTCGATGACGAGGTCGGTGCGGTCCCGCTCCTCGCCCGTAAACGGTTCTGCCCCCAGGTTTTCCCGTGCCAGGTAGCCGCTGGCGTCGCCAACCAGGCCCTCGGCTCCCCACTCGCCCGCGAAGACCCAGCGCCCGATGATGTTGTCGTTTCTGGGGCATTGGAACGCAAGCGCGATGGTGTAGCCGCTGCCGGGCCCTGCGAATGCGAACGCTCCCTGTGCATCTGTTGAACCTTCGCCGGCCCACCACCATTCGCCTTCAACCCAGGCCACCGCAGTGGTGTGCACATCCTCAAGGGGCCGGCCGTCGGCGTCGAAGACGGCGCCTTGCACCCTCCACTGGAAAGGAGGCGCTACTTCCAGGCGGTGCGCATCGAAGGCAAGTTCGAATTGATCCAGCGTCATACCGAACGCCTGCTCGAACGCCGCTTCGTGGGCGCCTAGTCGGAAGAATGCCAGGATTGACTCCGGTCCGTTCTGCTCCACCAGCCAATCGATCGCGAGAAAGCCTACCTGGTAGGTGAACAGGGTGGAGTGGGCCGGAACTGTAAGCGAGTAGGCGTCCCGTGGGAGAGGTCGGGCCAGGGCCGACCAGGTGATTCGCACACCCTTACGCCAAACATCGAAGGGAATCCGGCCCCGCGCATCACTCACCAGGGCAGATGCGTAGACCGCTGAGCCCTCCACGACCCAGTCTGGCCAGACATTCCCCGTTACGGGGATGGGTCCCTCCCGGCCCTGAAGGACGTGAAAGTACTCGTGTGCCAGGAATCCACCCTGAGATTTGAAGGCGGGGCAATCCTGCACGACCACGATGATGGCTCCCGCTGTTAAAGAGAGGCCTCCACAGGTGTGCCCAACGCGATAACTCTCACCCAGGAATGAGGCAACCCGTTCATTCAACTGTTGAAGGTCGGTGGACAGGTACACCGTGAAGTCCGATGTCACTGCCCCGAAGTTGTCCGCAAAGATGACCTGGGCGGTCTTGAGTTCCCGCCTGAGGGACTCCCGCTCGCCTCGCGTGAAGTCGCCCAGGAACACGAACTCGACCTCCGGCACGCCCAACTCCGCCCAGCGCTCCTCCCACCGATCCGCGTCGCTCGCCCCGAACGCCAGGACGAATCCGAGCACCACGCCGAGCACGAGCGCAGCCCCCAGCAACGCCAGGCTCGCGACCCCCGTACGAGTCAGGACCACGCTCGCCTCCTGACGCGTCGATTCACTGTGTCAACACCACATCCAAGAGATTCTGCGCGACCCGGAGAGTTCCCAAGGCATGCGAGAATCTTGTATGAATCGCACCGGGATACACCAAGTGGATAGTGCCAAGCTGACGCACACGGCCCAAGCGCTGCATGGCAGATGTGTCGAGCACAGCGGTTTCGAGAACGGAGAGGAAGATGTCTCCGTGAATTGGGTCGGTGATCTGCTTTGTCAGCGTGTAGCAACTGCGAAGGCAAGCCCCATGGCTCAAAACGGCCTTGTTCATCTGTCAGGCCCCACTTGGGCAAGGGTCTCCTCCTGACTCCATGATATGGCCGCGTTGCGAGAGCTACTCGCGGGTTTCCCTCGCGGCGAGGCCGAGATCCACCGCTTCTGCTTCCCGCCCAGCCAAGGCTGGAAGTCCCTGCATCGGTCCTTGCGCCAACCAGACCGGACAAATCGACAACCCTCAGGCTAGCCATGAGGTTAGCCCTGCGGGAGCTGTCCTCGAGGCCGGGGGGCGTCCAAGGACGCGTGTGGTTGACTCCTGCCCTTTGCGTCCATCGAAAGGCCCAAGAGACAGGGTAGGCGACTGTATCTATGACTTGGGTGGTAAAGCGACCTAGGTCTGCATGAAACGATGTGTGCCTTCGCAGCACCACTCCACCAGCGAGTCGGTAAGGCCTACAATCGTGGCACCCCGCCCGGCGCTCGCCTCGGGGTACCCACGCTGACCGCGTAGTGCTGAGTGGGGCATGGCGGGGAGTGGGCGGCCGCCAAGCGGTAAGGGTCGTGGCCGGGGAGAGGATTGGAAGAACCGTGATCCGTACGAGTGGCATCCTGAGCCATCCGAACAGTCTGCGAGTGTTTGGCCCAGCCGGCTCGGGGAAGACACGGTGGCTGGTAGACATCGGGAAGAGCCACGTCGAGAAGGGCGATTTCGACATCCGCGACGCCATCATCGTCTCGCCGATGGAGCAGGAAAATTGAGAAGCGTGCACCTTGTGGTGTTCCTATCGGCCGTGCTCGTTTCGGTGGGCTGCTCAGCGGGTCAGGGCCCGGATACATCCATTGACCGTCCTACCGTTGAGTCGACACCGGTGGCTGCCACGCCGGTTTCCGGGGACGGGCCGGTTGAGGGTGCACTGCGGAATTACACCCACAACACCTGGTATGTCGCTGAGCGCGATGAATTCACCGGTTCCCTGGATACATGGGTTGGTGTCGCATCCGAACAGAATCCGGCACTGTTCTACCTCAACATGGCGTGCTACCAAGGAGCGTTGTGGTTCGCGGTCTTGGGGGCCGACCTGACCTACGAGGAACTGGTCACGTACCGCATTGATGCCCGTGTCCTGGTGAAAGACGAACTCTGGGGGACTACCGCCGACCGTGAAGATCCGGGCCTGGAATCGCCCGATCCCGGGGGACTGATCGAGAGCCTGCGCGGTGCCCAGCGGTTTGAGTTCCGGATTGGCCAACACGACGAGACGACACTCACCTTTGATATCCGGGACCTTTTCTCCACGCGCGTACAGCCCAACATCGACAATTGTGGAAAAGAGGGGTGGCGTTGAGGAACTGCGCGCTGGGCATTGTCCCGAGACATGGTGGGGCATGGCCCGGATCCCGGCTCTGCTCCTGCTCGCGCTCTCGGGTTTCGCCTATTCCGCCTGCTCCGCTCACGTCTACCCTCTGGGTTGGCTCCGATCCATGGCTGGACAGCGACCAGACAGAGCGACAGGCAGAAGCTGGAGCGCGCCCGCGAGTCATACGAGGAAGCGCGGGACGCGTTCTCCGCCCACCGGGGGCTTGCGGAGTGCTGCCCGCAAGCGTGGTGGAAGCTGGGCGAGCTGGCCGTGGCAATCGACGACCTGGAGCGCGACCTGGACCGCTGACCTTCGAGGGCCATGAAGTCGGCCTGGGCACTTGAAGAGGTATGCTCGAGCTTGAGAGCGCTTGGCTTTGGCCAAGTCAACCAGGGTCAAGAAACGGTGGGAAGACGTCCGTTGAGATCCCTACTGGGGCTTGTCTGGACCGCACCTGCCGGCAGGGGGAGCCACGGGAGACAGATCATGTCGACTGATTACCCGAGCGTCACGCCTCCCTGCCAGCCCCTCTGCCCGTTCTATCCCCGGGGTAACAGCAACTTGAGAACGAAGGTTCTCGACCGAGTCCAGTCTGGTGGAGGCGAGATGGTCCTGAACCGCAGGGGAGTCGCGAGCCTAGCCATCCTGGGGGCCGTGCTGGCCGCAGCGTTCGCGCTCGCATGCGGGTCGAGCGATGCCGACCGGTTCGAAGAGCGCTGGGCCGAGCTGGGGATACCCGAGGCGGAGTTCGTGTTCCTCGGCGAGTTCGCGTCCGGGGAACAGGAGTCTGTCAGGAGGGAGCTGAGGGTCGCGCAAGTGGTGTTCGCGGAGCACTTCGGCGCCGTGTCTTCGGACTTCAAGGTGTACGTGAGCACGGACCTCGAAATGCTGAACGAGCGGCTCACCCAATACGGTGAGTACGAGTACGAGTACAGGTGTGGCGGTGTCGCGCCAAGGAGAGCGATCTTCCTGGCCCTCGGAGAGTGCCCCGAAGCCCAGGAGTACGGGCCGGTACTGGCGCACGAGTACTTCCACATGCTCCAGTACGCGGCCGGGACTTTTTCGCGGCCCATTGGAGAGGTGTGGTGGACGGTCGACGGGACTGCGGCATACGCGCAGGCGCTCTTCAACGACGCGCAAGGCCGCCGCACTCTTGCCGCCTGGCGCCAAGGGAAGCAGCTCGCCTGGTCGGCCGGTCTGGTCGAGGGACCAAGGTGGGCGTACGACTACGGATTCCTGGCGACGGATTGGCTCGTCGAGCGGGCCGGAGCGGAAGCGGTCCTGGAGTTCTTTCGCCTGGGCGGGCACCACGCTGCTTTTCGGTCAGCGTTTGGCATGAGCCCGGTAACGTTTCAAGCAATGTTTGGATCGTACCTAGCGGGAGTAGCCCCCCGCTACGAGTGGCGGGTCGGGGGAACCGTGCTCGACGATGACGGAGCGCCCGTTGAGGGGGCACACGTATCTGCAGTGGTGCGCATCGAGGGCGAGGCGTGGATGGCGGCGACGGGCCTGACCGACCCGCAGGGGAACTTCGAGTTCCCAGCGCCGGGGAGTGGGTACAGGTTAGCGTTCTGGCTGCAGTGTCCGGGGGCCGAAGACGACGTGCAGTGGGTGCGCGCGGGTGAGTGGGGCGAGGACGGCTTTGTCGCTGATGCTGACGGAACCTGGGACGGGCTTGAGAACGGGGCAGAGCCGTTCACGGACGGGGGGCGAGACCGCACCGGCATGGTCATCGAGCTATCGGAGACACAGGACTCGCTTATCGCGAAGCACTGCGAGTCCTGATCCAAGGGGAGCATGTCCCGAGGCGCACCGGGCATGGCCAGTTTGTTCGTGGCTGGGGCGCGTGCTCGTGTTCGGGCTGGCTGGGACAAGGAGCGCGTGCGCGACGTCATTGAGCACTACGAAGGGCAGACGGACGACGAGTTGGCTGCGGAGCTCGAGGCCGCCTTCGAGGACAGGTCGCAGACGGTGATGGTGATCCCAAACGATCTCGTCCCACCGTAAGGGCGCTCCTCCCCGAGTCGCCCGATCCTTCGCCGGCATCCCCGGACATCTACTCAATCTGAGCTCCTCGCATGGGGCTCTCGCCGACATCCTCACGCTGGCGCTCCCACCAGACTGGACAAAATCGAGAACCTTCACGCTAGCGCTTGAACTTCAGCTATAGGAGGACTGCGGGCCTGGCCGATCCACTCGGCGGCACGGCTGGATCACAGGGCAAGGGCAACTGGTGCCGTGAGGCCTCGGCCTCCGCCCCATTCACTCCGGACAACAGCAACCGCTCTGGCGCAAATCAATGTGGTGTCCGGTGAACCCTTCCGTGCGATCTACCAGGACAGTGAAGTCCCTCTCCCCTTGGTAGGCAACTGCGTGGTATATGAGATTGCCTTCCTTGTCCCACTGCTTGCCCCATATCTCACCGGCGTTGGAGCTTGCCCTCGTGTAAGGCTTTCCGGAAGGATCTCCTTCGTAGAACCTGACGTAACGTGATCGGTCTGGCGAGGATATGTCCCACCTCTCAGGGAAGGTGCTGTCGGGAAATGCGATCCAGTCCTCCCACGCGTGTTCCAACCTACCCAGCTGATAGCAGGAATCCACGCTCTCCCTCACAGGGAGGCCATTGGCCCAGTACAGCTCCCCAACGATCGCTTTGACTTCCGCAGGAGAAAAAGCGGGTGTCCAGACAAACCCGGAGTGCTCGAAGAGGGAGAGGGGCCAGACGGTGCATCCGATGCTCTCGCAGCCAGCCGTCAAGTCGGTTACGACTCTCGTCGTCACTCGGCTTCCAAAGTTGTAGCCCTCCGACTCGCCTAGGTCGAGACCGTAGGCGTGGATCCCCACGACGCGGTGGTTAGTGCCCAGGACCGCGGAGCCGCTTGAGCCCTGCGTCGCGTCGATGTCGTAGAGCAGGTTGGAGTCCTGCACCGCTACGAGCCCGTCGGCGAATTGCCCCCAGAGGCTACCGTCGGGCTTTACGTCACCGTGGTATCCCACGATCGCCACCTCGAAGCCGGGGGCTATGAGTTCGGCGTCCTCGAGTACGGGAAGTGGGAGCCACCCGACGCGCTGCCCGAGGCTGTAGTCGGGCAGCGCCACCACGCCCCAGTCGCGAAGCGCGGGCTGCTCCTCGTCGATCCATGCGGCGGGAACCCAGAAACCGCTCGCCCACTCGGACCCGAAGGGCTCTTCCCGTCCGTTCTTCCCCGGCACGACGCGCACGCGGTCGACCCAGCCGCGCTCACGGTCCCAGAGGCAGTGCGCCGCTGTCAGGACTGCGTCCGGTCCGATGAACGTCCCCGTGCACTGCCCAACCTCAGCGGTGCTGTCGTAGTGCAGTTCGAGGTAGGCGATCGCCCGCCACGGGAACGCGGTCGTGTCGGTGATGCGCACGCGGTCGTCCTCCCCAACCACCGCGTGCGCGGACACCAGCGAGCCTTCGTCGCTCTCTGGAGTGGCCTCATCCGAACAGGCCACCGCCCCTAGGGCAACTATCGTCGCCGACGCCAACGCCAACAGCCTCACGTGCCGCACCCCCTCAAGCCTCGAGCCGCCCAGCGGGTGGCAAGGGTCGATGTGCTCCTGGGACGATGCCTGCTGACGCGCCACTCCTCGGCGAAGGCGGACGCTGAGGTGTTGGGCGTGGTAGGCATGGTGTCTTGAAAGCTCTTCGGATCATGCACATGTTCCGTCGGGAAGCAGCAACTGCATCCGCCACAGGTTAGTCTCTGCGCCTCCGCCGCGGTCCTGTGGTGACGCTGGTGGCGACCGACTCCGACCAGGACACGCGCCGCGCCGTGCGCGCGCTGGGGGAGCCCTCGGGCTTCCACCACAGCGCGGTCGCCCCGCTGGGCGCGTGTCCTGCCGAACTAGGCGATCACCGCGCGGGGCAGGGCGCGGCCGGGCTGGCCGCGCTCGAGGAAGTGCCAGAGCATGTGGCGGGAGACACCGAACGCCTCAGCCGTCCGCGCGTGGCCGTGGCGCTCGATGTGTGGCAGGAGTGGCTTACTCGCCACCGCTTGAGGGGTCATCCGCACTTCCCTACAGGACCTGCCACCTGACACCAGTGCTTGGTTCCCTGGAAGGGCATCGTGCAGGTCGAACGGCCCATTTTGCCCGTAGCAGACGTGTACAGGGATTCAGGGGGTGTCTGCAAATTGCATGTCCGGTCCTGAGCCCATGAAATCAGGCGTTTCCGGGGGCACGCGCCTGCAGTCGCCAAGATTTCTGCCGTCGTGCCCGTTCCGGTCGCAAGATGCAAGAAGAGTGCATTTTGTATGCCGCGAAACGGCGTCGTGGGGCGCGGTCCGGCGGCCAACTCTGACTGGTCAGGAGACCTCGGATGGGCAGTCAGAAGGGGTAGTGGGGGCTGAGGCGGTGGGTGCGCGGTTCGTGGTCTTCGCCCTGCTGCTGGGAGTCTCAAGCGGGCGCGGCGTTGCTCAAGGGCTGCAGAGCCACGGCACACCCGCCTGACCGGACGAGCCTCCGGGTTTCTGTCCGGCGGCTGGGAACGGACGTCACACGCGGTGCGGTCTTGTGTTTCCTGAGACACCCCGGAAAAGCTCCCCAAGGACCGCGGCAGGAAGCGGAGACGAAGCGTTGACCGAGCACGGGTCGGTCGTGCCGCCGGCCCCAGGGTATGCACTTTGTTAGGGCCATGGCATGTCATGGGCGTGTACAGGGAAAAGAAGGAGATTGCAGAAAGGCAAACGAGGCGAGAAACCCAGTCGATACAGGGGAAAACGGCCCCTACCGGCCGTAGACAGTAAGCGATTTGGTTCCGGGGCTCCTTCCACGCGGAATCAGCAAAATGCCTAGACGAAATTGACAAAAGGCAATCGGAAAGGCCGACCTGAGAAGGCCAGAATCCCTGCCGGAACCCGCGAGAGAAACCAGCCCGTCGGCGGTCAGGCGGACCTCCACGCCGAGGGGACCAAGAGCCCGGAGCACCTGCGCCACGAGCGGCTGGTGGCAATACTGCGTGACGTAGATGAAGACAGGGGCAAGGTGAAGGCGGCGGAGGCGCTGGGCGTCAGCTTCCGCACGCTGGGGCGGGCCGTTGAGTCGGGCCGGCTCACGGGGCGCATGGCCGACGCGCTGGGAGCGGCACCTGCGGGAGGTCGAAGCCTCGGCTAAGGCGCCCGTGAGACAGAAGCGGGCGGATGACCTGGAAGGGCGTGTGGAGCAGCTGGAGGCTGACATGGCCGCGCTCCGCGCCCGCGTCTGCGGCGTGTGGCTACATTCGCTGCGTCGCCGCTGCCGGCAACGGCGAGGACCACGGCTACCGCCGCCTAGGGCGATCTGGCCTGCACGTCTCGGTGGTGAGACGCAGACGCAACAACTTCGGCATGTGCACCGGCTACGGGGGCCACCAGACTGGACAAAATCGAGAACCTTCGCTTTGGTCTTCCAACTGGCCTTGGAGGAGCGCCACCTGAGTGAGCCTGAAGGGCGGCAATGTGAGTGACCTGGAAGATTGGACCGAAGGCGGGTTAGCTACTCCTCGGCTCGCTGAAGTGCAACAGCGTGGTTGTCACCGTGGGCCGCCAGTCCGTCGACGACTCGCTGAATCACCATGCGCTGCTCAGAGTCTAGGCCGCCTGCCCTCTGTAGATCCCCAAGCCAACGGGGAAGGTTCCAGCACTGTCCGGCTAGGCCCTTGGCAGCGCCGTCGACCAGGTCGTTGACCCAACCAAGACCAACCGAAGCTTGCAACTCTGGGTCGGCAGTTCGTAACAGATCGATGGCTGCGTCGACGCATCGGGGCACTCCGCGCGCAAGAGGGATCCAGCGAATTACTAGATCGGACAACTGGGCAGGGTCAATCCAGTTTGCATTGGCGGCTTCGATGACTGCGTCCGTGTCAGCACGCCCCAGTCTTGTGACGGGACGCGGGATCATACTCGCGAGAGCGGTCTCGAATTCGAAACGGTCGTCCTGCGGGTCGCCCAGAGAGTCGATGCCATCAAGCGCGGTTGCCATCACAAGAGGCCAAACGGTCGGGAGGGAAGCCCGCAATTCCGCGTTGTATGTTGCTGCTTCCAGGAGGTCGTGTAACAGCTGGCTGAGGGCGGCCGGGTGGCCCGCAAACGCTTCTAGGCATCGAATCAAGGGGGCGGATTCTCCCCGGGCGGCATAGGAGAGCAGCGCCTTGGCCGGGTAGAAGTGATGATCGTGCAGGCTGTCAAGGTAGCGCTTTTCGACCCAGAGGATCGCTCCGCGGGCGTACGTGTCGAGGAGTTGGTCGAACAGGTCGCGGGCCGCGTCGCGAACGCAGCACTCGCTGGCGGCCGCATCGCCCGCCGCGACAATCGGGGCAACGATACGAGTGATCATCAAGTCGTCAGTGGCGACACGGGCAAGTTCCTCCGGCAGCGGCCCGGTCATAACCAGTGGCTCGCGCTGTCCGTCACCGCCAGCAGGGCCGAGGCGGCAGTCGCGTGCGCTGTCAGCAGCAGCGCGCAGTGCGACTTGGTGGATGCAAATTCCGTCGCCGGGGGTCGGCAGGCAGGCGGCATCCCACACTGGGCCCAAGGCTGTCGCGGTGATCCTCCGCACCTCGTCGAATAGGCTGGTCATGCTGGCGAACAGAGCCTCCTCGGTCCGCTCGTGGGAAGGGGCTCCGGGCTCGGACTTTGCTGACAGCACTAGCAGCGCTGGCAGTGCAGCAGCGGCGGACCGGTCCGCCCCCATCGGGTCCATGGTCTGCTCAGAGGCGAAACTGCCGACTTCGGGGCTCATGGCGCACGCAGTAAGTGTGTCTGCAGACCAGCGGAGTTCACTCTCATCGAGCGTGACCCTCTTGCACTGGTAGGCCACGAGGGCAGAGGAGGCCACCGCTGCCGCTGTCGCAATGGGGTCGGGTCCGTGCTCTAGCGCCTCCTCAGCAAGAGTTCGCGCCAGCGCAAGATCATCGTGGATAGTCTCGCTGGTGACGTTGCGGTCTTCCACCTCCGTATAGGCAGCGAGCAGGCGGTACGCCTCGCTGATTCGGGTGAGATCGGCAACACGGGGTTGCACGACCCCGGCAAGGTCGCCGGGCAGTTCGTACTCGAAGACGAAACTGCCGTCCGCGACTTCGCGACGCTTGTAGTTGCTGGCATCCAATGTCGCAGCCCAGCCAGCAACGGTAATCAGTTCGTCCACCTCGTGGTCGCGCGTGTCGTCGTCCTCATCCAGCCCAGGCACCGCGGCACGAGCGTGCCACATGAGCGTACGGCCACACTCCCGCAGCGCTGCTACTCGATCCTCGTCGCCGTTCGTGGCCGCGCGCGACACCAAGCAAGCGGCCGCATCGTAGAAGCTGAGGCGGCGAAACTCGGTCCCATGGGTGTCCGGAGCATCAGTGCCTTGAATGTGGATGCCGCCTTCCGCCGCGAGGCGGGCAGACTCCAAGCACCACACCTCGGGGCGCGACAGCCAGATGTCGAGTTCGTCCGTAACGAGGTCGAGGTGCCGGAGGAGAGTACCCACAACAAGCCCTGGAACCGCGAGATTGTGGCACTCCTCAAGCAGCAGTCCTACGACCTGACTCAGCGCAATCCCGTTGTCGAGCAGTTGGTCCGCGAGCCGCTCGACCGCAAGCAGCGCGCTGACGCAGGGCTCCGGCCCGACACCGGATCCTCGATACCATCGCCACACATGGGGATCGCCGATGCACTGCCGCGCTCCAATCCCCGGCAAGTCGAGTTCGCACCCCGGGACATTGTCGATCTCCGGCTCCGTCTGGCCGCTCAACTCGGCTAGCTTTTCGGCGCGAACCCGGGCTCCGTGATCGAGAATCCGATTGATCGTGCGCGAGCCCAAGCGTGGATCGCTTGCGAGGAGCTTCCAGAAGGGGCCGTAGCCCCAGCTCGCCATGGGACTGGCCAGGCTCGCTCTAGTGCGGTCGTGGTTCCGCACACCGTCGTCGAACGTGGAGTAACCACGCTCCCACTCGTCGTCCCTCGGGAGTTCGATGTAGTACGCCTCGGTGAGTTCAGCGAGAAGATCGGCACTGCGCTGGACCAAAGCACGGGACGCCATCAATGACTCGACCGCTGGTGTAAGAGACCCGGGGGCTGTCGGCGCGAGATCTCGGAGATGTTGTTCAGCACGATCATCGAGGTCGGGACCGAGCAGGGCCAGCGCCTCGACGACGAACTGGTCTCGCGGATGGCTGGAGTGCTCGAGGAGCGTGTCACGGAGGCGTGCACGGAGCGGGTCAGATCCGGCGTCGGCCCTGACCAGACCGCGGAGCCACGCGAGAAAGAGTTCGGATGCCTTCTCGGTGAGGGCGTTCGGGGCATGATCTCGCACTTCAGCCCAGTGGTCGCAGAGCAGTTTCGCCAGCGGGGTGAGATACGCGGGTTGGCCGAGACCGAAGTCCACGTACCGCTGGAGTGCGAGACGGACCAGAGTGGCTAGCTCCTCGTATGCACCGGATGAGACCGCGGGCCATGCACGATCAAGCGCATCCCCCAGGGGGAGCATCGCCTCCAGTGGCAGCTCGGCCCACCGCTCACCGTGCTCTGCCGCCATCTGCTGGTACTGAGCCTGCTGCTCCCGAAGCACCTGTTCATTGCGCTCGCCGGATGCCGCCAATGCAGCCTGACACGCAAGTCGAGCCGCGCGTATTGCCCAGCGCGGCGCCCCGGCTGACACCAGTGGTCCGTACCCCTCAGTAAGCAGCAACCGCGCCAACGCGAAGTCGCGGACGAGGTCACTCGCGAACTCGTCACCCTCGCTCCACGCCACCGTTGGGCCAGCCGATAGGAGGAGGCCGTCGGAACGAAGTGATGGCAGCGCTCGCGCTGCCAAGCCAGGGGAAGGCGCACCCGATTTAAGGATCCCCCGAGCGAGCGCAACGAGCGCCTGTTCCCGTTCGTCAGGGCTGACGTCTTGGGCAGCTGGGGATTCGTTCAAGCGGACAAGCCCTGACCACACCGCCGCGAAGACATCCGCCTCCGACAGCGCCCGGTCCGCGAGGTTGCGGCTTGCATCAGCACGAAGCAGGAGAGCGACCAACCCGGGTTGGGCGAGCACCCAGGTACTCCGCTGGTCCTGGCCAAGGTGTTTGAGCGCTGGGAAGGCGTTGCCGACCTCTTCGACCTCTGCGGCGGTAAGTCCTTCAACGACATGTACAACGGGCTCGACTTCTGTGGACGACACCACGCTCGATGCGTGCCGAAGCGTATCCGTAACCGCACGTTCTCCATCCACTCGCGTGACAGCGGCGACGCCAAGGCCAGCCTTCAGAGCAGCAATCGCGACGTCGCCGAGCAGATCCTGACGGCCCTCAAGTGCAGCCTCCGCACCATCCACAACAAGGAGTCTCACCTGATCAACCTCAGTGCCAGCGAGTACCTCCCTAAGTGGTGCACGTAGGAAGTACTCAAGCTCAACAGTCGTCTTCGGCAGGTCCCGCAGACTGACCGTGGTGATGGCGGCGCCGGCGTCCCTCGCGTCTTCGACGGCGCGCAGGGTGAGCGCGGACTTGCCAACGTCAGGCTCGCCGGAAACGACGAGCGTCGAAGGTGTCTCGATGCTGCTCGCCCCGACCGACTTGAGGGCCTCGCCAAGGTCCGCCCGGGCTGACGCACGCTTCAACTCCAGCGATGGTCGGGACCGATCAGTCAGGCTTGCACCTGTCCGGTGACGGAGCCGCTCAGCAAGGGAGTCAAGCGTCTGCCAAGCTTCTGGATGGCGCGACGAGCGTTTGAGGTCGGCAGAGCCAACGAGGTCGCGCCGGAGCATTGCCTCATCCACATCCGCTCCAGCCGGGTCGTACCTGCCAACCAACCGGTTGATCGCGTCAAGCAGTCGGCTGGCTTCGTCCGGTGTCCCCCCTCTCGTCACGGACCGCAGGCTCCCGGCTAGTGAGTTCAAGTCCGATTCGTCAGGTGACTCAAGCCTGACCTGCCGAACCCGGAGCGAGGATAGGAACCGCCACGTCAATTCACCTGCCGCAACGCTGCCAGTGTCAACGCGCTGCATCGCCTTCTTGACGACACAATCGAGTTGGTCAAGCCGATCGCGCACCTCGCGGCCCCTGTTTGCAACGGCCCCTCGAAAGGTGCTGTCACTGGGATTCGCGCGAGCCACGGCCGAGAGATCAGCTAGCTCCTGCACCTGTTTGCTGGGGACACTGGATAGCCCGAGGCGCCACTGCCCCGACCGAATGTCGGCCCAGTGGTCTGTGATATCCCTCAGGTAGGACGCGACGAGCTTCACGAACCGGTCGTTGCTCGCCACCAACTCCGGATTGCGCCGAACTGCGACCGCTGCCAACCGCTCTACGCCATCATCGCCCCGGCCTCCAATAAGTAGGTCATCGACCGCGCTCTCGGCGCGCGCTTGGAACTTAACCCGGACTACCGTGGCGTCGTTGTCGAGTTCAGGGACTGGATCGCCAGTTAGCAGATGCCCGAGGATCAGCGCGCCGTAGCGTTGCTCAAGCACTACACCGCCACCACCCGTCGAGTACGTGGACGCTGGTGTTTTCGAAGGCATTTCTGAGTGCGACGGTTCTTGGCTGGTCATCGCTGCGGATACGCAGGAAAGATCATAGCGAACTCCGCGATCCTCCGTTAGAGAAATTCGATGGCGGACTGGCGCAGGCTCACTTCCTAGGCCTCATACGTGAGGAGGTGGCGTGCCGGTGTCGAGGTTCCGCTCTGGGTCCCTTCTCCGGGCGGCCATCAAGGCGTTGGGACCACTCCAGTCGGTGGCATGGAGGCCGCCCGGATAGGGCTAGAACGCCCGTGCGCAATCTCTTTGCGCGACGTCCACCTGCGAGGTCCCCCGAGATTGCTGGACGGTGCCCCGCGCTCCCGCTACAGTCAGCGCGCTTCCAAACGGTCATACCGAGAGGTGTGCCTGTGCTTTGGGTGGGTTCATGCCCCCCGCAGTACACCCTTGGCGACCGTTTGGAAGCGATCACCACCCGTGGCCGCGGGGGGCTCCCTGTGCGGCCCGGTCAGGGGACCGCATGAGGAAATGGATCGCCGGAGCTTTGGTCGCCAGCCTGGCCATCTCGGCCGTCTTGGGCGTGGCTACCGCTCAGGAGGAGCCGCCCGATCCGCCCCCCGATCCCGAGCCCGTCACCGCTAACGTCGAGGTGCGCGTCTGGCAGGACGTGAACGACGCGCGGAGCATTTACATCAGCGCCCGTCCCGAGAACGGCTCGTGGGCCGCGCTCGGGACGATCCCGCTTCCGCTCGATGACGGCCACAGCAGCAGCGGGCGCTTCCGCTACGGTGACATCGCCGTCGACGTACCAGTCGGCGCCGCCACGGCCACGGTTGAGGTGAGGGTCTGGCAGGATGTGAACGCCGCGCGGAGCGTATACATCAGCGCTCGTCCGGAGGACGGCTCGTGGCGCACGCTGGGGACCATTCCCCTGCCGCTCGACGACGGCCACAGTAGCAGCGGGCGCTTTCGCTACGGCGACATCACCGTCGCCGTGACACTGGGCACCCTCTCCACGCCTACTCCCACGCCCACTCCGACACCTACGCCAACGCCTTGGGTCGACCCGCGTCCGGACAACACATACACACTGCGCGAGCTGGCGGCCATGCCCGCGCCCGCCGCTCCCCAGCCGCCGTACAAGCCTGATCCCCTGATGACCGTGAACGCCGTCTCTGGCAGTAGGTTAAGAGGAAACGTTGGGCTAATTGATGATCCAATTGATAACCAGAGATTTATCATCAACTTCATCTATACGATACGAGGCAGAGAATACCCCATTGAGTGTAGGGATATTCCTCATCTTTACGGCAACGGATTTAGCTGCGACTGGACATCCCAGGCACCCTTCAACAGTAGTGGTACAGGAAGGATAGACATTAACCGAGTCAATCACCACGACTTAGAGTCGGACGGAGCATACCTTGATGGTAAGCTTCTCACGTGTATAGAAAGGACAAGTCCAAGCGACGTTCGGAGTTCTGTGGTTTACCGTACGTGGGTCTGCTACGACGCTGCTACGTACAACGCATGGGAGGGAGCACGGGAGCGGGCTCTGGCAGTCCCTGACGATCCGCTGGAACGCTACCAGCGCGCGCAGGGCGATGCGCCCCTGTGGCGTCGCTCCCTGGCGTACGACGCAGCCGAAGATGCAGCGAATCAAGATCCTCGTCCAGCGGCAATCGCTTGGCAATACGCAGAGGGAATTGGCGACTACACCACAAGCGCATTCGAAGTAAGGCCGTATGTGAAACACTGGGCCTCGCCGGCTCCGGCGAGCGCCGCGGTCACGCTGGTGTGCGTCCCGAATGATCCAGAACCCGGCGGCTACCTTGCCGTTACCGCCCAGGATCTCATTGTGTTCCGCCTCTGGGATGAGGAATTCACTGCGCGAGCCTCCTTCTGGTGCGAGTTCGAGATCGAGACCGCCGGTGAGTGGAGCCTGGAGGTGGCAATCGAGGTCCAGTAGCAGAGGCCAGAGGAACGATGTCCCAAGGGCAGCGAGCGGGACACCGTAAGAGAGCCTGAGGGCAGCACCTTCTCCCTGAGGAGAAACTGAAGTGAGCGAGTCGACACCTCTGCGTGGAGTGCCTTTCTATGATCGCGCCACGTTGGTCACGAGGTTGTAGAGGAACCAACCATCACCATCCCCTACGACGAAGGACTCGGGTTTCGCACGCGCCAGATCTCGCATGATGCCGAGGCCGTTGTCGTGGGGCTCGAAGGAGACGATCTTGTCGTAGCGGACACGGAATCGTTCGTGGCCGCCGTGGAAGTAGATGTGCTTCGTGGTAACCGCCAAGATCCCGGAGTCGGCCATCACAGTCTCAGTCACATCGACCGGGTGGCCCTGGAAGGCACTCTGCCGCAGATATATTCCCTTCGCCACACGGACACTCACGCCCGTTGAGCCACCGCGAAGCGTCCTCTGGGTTCGCATCTGGTAGTAGTCAGCGCTTCCGAAAATCCAAACGGGTTTCTCCGAATTCTGAAAGTTGAACGGAAGAACGGAGAGAGGCGAACCCTCGGCAGCACGAAACTGAAACTCGGGGACAGTCCCTTCGCAGACTTGTCGAATGACTTCTGCCTTTGCCAGCCGGGTGAGGGCGGCCATGAGGTCTGGGGTGCTCGGCCCACCGTCAACCTCGACGACAAGCTGACCTCGCTCCTCGCGGAGGTTGAGCAAGGTAGCGAAGTGGTCCAAGTACCGCTCGAAGGCCTCTCTCTCTTCCTCGGTCAGTAGCTCATCCTCAAGCGCCCTGTCGACCGCCATCACAAAGGCGTCGATGCCGAGTTGGCGTTGCTCGTCCAAAGGAATGGTCGATGCAGACAATTCACTCGTGACTTCAGTCAGCATCTTGCCTTGCCGGGCGGCCTCGCTAGTGCCGGCTGCCATGACTGCGTCTTCGAGGAGACGCAAGACGAGGACGGCCTCAAGGTATTCGCGAGAGGCCGTGATTGCGTCGGCCGAAAGTGCCTCCCGCAGTTCAGCCTGCTCGAAGAATTTCAGTAAACTTGCTCTCTCTTCGCGAGTAGGTATCCGATCACCGAGAGTGTCCGGAAGCAGTGTCCATGCTTCGCCCAAGATGGACGGGATGCTGCTCTCGTCCACGGCTATTTCGATCTCGCCAACCCGATAGCCAGCACCCATCGACACTAGTTCCCGGCGAAGTGCCCCGACGTCAACATTGGGTTCCAGCGCAGCCTCTGCCGCCCTGTCCACCATTGCCCCCCATGCCTCCTTGGCGGCGCTCTCGCACGACCCGTGCAGGCTGCGGAGAAAACCTGCGTCTTCGCTGCAGATTCGACACTTACCCACCGTTAAACTCACCCGCTGTGGTCCGCTCCGTGGAGACCTCCTCCAAGGGGGTTGTGCGGGGGGCGACCTCGACGCCGGAGCGGACCCAGCAGGCGCGACCGTTGCGGACCTCGGCGGGCTCCCGGCCCTCGAGCAGGTTGCGGGCCATGTGCAGCATCATACGGCGGAACTCGATGATGGCGACCGTCGGTCGTGCCGACGTGCTCCTTCGTGCGGTCGCAGATGAGGCCCTGGCTGTCCTGGACGACGCCCTGTCTGCTTGATGGTCACGGCGAGAACCGCTCCTGACGCTCGGCTTCTCGGCGCTCCAGGTCGTTGGTGAAGCGATGGGAAATGCCCCGGGCGCAGAGCGTATGTACGCTGGATGGTGGATGCCGGAGAGAAGCCGTGGAAGCGATACTGGCCGACGCCATCGGCGATTACCTGCACGCGCACATCGAGCGCCACGGCCGTACGCGCACGGCCGCGGCCTTTGGCGTTTCGCGCCACACGCTCTGGCGCTTCCTCGAGCGCGGCCAGCCCGGCCGCGCCCTGCCCCGCGCCGTCATGGCGCGAGCCGGCGACACGCCCCGGAAGCTCGCCGCCGCGACGCGCGCCCTCAGCGGCGAGGCGCGCCCGGCGCCCTTTGAGCGCGCCCGCCCGCCGCGCCTGACGCACGCCCTGTCGGAGACGCTGCTGCTCGTCTGCGAGACGCCCTTCGCGAGCGTGGAGGACCTCGCGCGGCTCAAGCACGTGCCCGCCTCCACGCTGCGCGAGCGCCTGGCGAAGCTGCGCGGGCTGGGCCTCGCCGAGGCACATCCGCACCGCCTCGCGATGCTGAGCGACCGTCCCCTGCGGCGCTACGTCCCCACCCCGGCGGGCATCGCGGCCCTCGACGACGACGTGCTGCGCCGCCACCCCGTCTCCCGGCAGTGGTTGCGGCTGCTGGCCGAGCGCCTCGACGGCGTGGCGCTCGTCTACGAGCTGGCGGCGCTGATCGCCGACGCCGACCCCGAGCAGGACCCCGTGCGCGTCGAGCACTGCCGCCGGGGGCCGTACGACGCGCTCATCACGCTCTCCGGGGGCCGCACGCTGGGCGTCGTGCGGCAGGGACCGCTCCTGAGCGCCGCGAGCCTGCGCTACCGCATCCGCACTATCGAGCGGATGGGCGTGCAGGAGCTTCCCCACGTCACGCTGATCGCGACCGATTCCGACCAGGACACGCGGCGCGCCGTGCGCGCGCTGCGGGAGCCCTCGGGCTTCCACCACAGCGCGGTCGCCACGCTGGGCGCCGTGATCGGCCGCGGGGCGCGGGCGCGCGTCTGGCAACCGGCGCGCTATGGTCGCGGGAACGCGCCGGTCGTCGCGCCCGACACGAGCCTGGCGTGGCTGGTCGACCTGGCGGGACGCGAGGCGGAGCACCCCGTGCACACGGTACTGCCGAAGCGACACTGGGCATGGCTTTCCGCCGGCGGCGTGCGGGCGACGCCGCCCAGCGGCGACGATGGGTTCGGGGACGCGCTCGCGCTCCAGCTGACGGCCGCCGAGAAGCAGGCGCTGGACCTGCTGGCGGCGTGGCCGCTGTGCACGACCGAGCAGCTCGCCAGCCTCATGGGCGGGGTGAGCGCGCGGCGCGTGAACCAGGTGCTGCGCCCGCTGCGCAGGCGCGGTCTCGTGCGAAGCGAGGGGAATGCGCTCGTGCTCACGGACGAGGGGCTGACCGCCCTCGCGCGGCGCGACCGGGCGGCGGTGGGTCCGGTCCTCGACCGCTGGACGCCGCAGCGCGACGGCGGCGTCTACATCGGGAGCGCGCTGCGCGCCCTCGCCTCGCAGGGCGACCACCAGCGGGGGCTGGCGGAGCTCGTCTCGCTGCTGAGCCTCGACGCCGCGTCCTCGCGTGACCACAAATTGCTCGACCTGCTGCCCACGCACCGCTCGCAGATCACGTATCCGTATCGCGACACGAACTACGTGATCCATCCCGACGCCTCGTTCCAGCTCGGCTACGAGGGAGAGTGGACGTGGTACCTGCTCGAGTACGAGCGGCGGGCGACGACGCCGAAGCGGCTACCCGAGCGGCTGGCG
>JAPOQN010000036.1 GCA_026710655.1 Chloroflexota bacterium
CCCAACAGTTCGCGGGGAAGCACAACCTCAGGGACCGAGACACGCTAGCTCAGATGGCTGCTGTCGTCGCGGGGCTGGTCGGGCAGAGGCTGCTCTACAAGGACCTCATCGCCGACAACGGGCTGCCCTCCGGCGCTCGGAACTCGTAGGGGGCGCAGCAGGGCGCGGGCCACGTCTTCTGGTGTGGCTCCCTGATAGCGGGGGTTCTGGCTCCTGAACTCGGGCGCTGTCACGGGCTTCCCCTATCGGCACTCGACATCGAGTGCATTCAAGATGCTCCGGACCAAGTCTTCGTTGGGAAGGCCCTTGATCTTGACCCCATCGTCCACGTTGTGAAGGCAGACACCAATCGGCTTTCCGGGGTTCAAGGAATAGTCCACGATGCGATCGTCGTCAAGCTCCTCGGCATAGCCCGCCGTTGCAGACTCAAACTCGATGAGAACGGAATCGTCATCCTTCAATATTTTGAGCATGATATTACTCTCCGGTTGGTGGCTGATGAGTGAAGGCGTCCTTGATGATTCCGGCCTTCATTTGGACCTTCATGTGGCGACCATCAGGGAGGATGGCCCTGTAGGTGTCAACACCGCGCCTCGTGTAGGCGGGTGGTCCCTGATCTAGGGTAAAGGCTACTTGGCCCTCAGTCAGCGAGTACTGCTGCATCCTGGCTCTCGCGATATCGGAGAATTCCAACGGGCATAGCCTCCGATTCCTTTCGACTTGGGGGGAAGGCTCGTGTTCCCCCGCCTAGCCTCTCGCGGACTGAACATGAGCGTTAACGTGGTGAGTCAACCGGGTCCAGCGGCGTGCTGGATCGTACCACACCATGCGAGCCTGATGTCTCTCTCCCTTACCACGGCTCACAGGCCCAGACACTGCGTTTCCTCGTCGCTGTCTCGACTGTGCTGGCAGTGGATTCCCCTTGCGCGCCTCCGGCACCCCGCGTATACCCCTGCCCTGCGACAGCTTCTCGACTACCCCAAGGCCTTTGCTATGGGACTCCCTTGCGGCGACCTCCCCATGGAGGGCGTCGGCGAGAGGTCCCTCCTACAATGCTCTGGACACCCCGAAGCCCCAGCTCCCCGGGTCACGATCACCCGGACTGGGGCTCCAAGGCAAGGGGTACTGCCGCCTTGAAGAGCAGCGGAAGCACCGAGGCGATTCTTGATCGAAGTCGCGGAAGAAATCAACGATCGCATTCCGCTGCCCGAAACGACAGGGAGAGAGTTGTGATGCGCGCTCCCGTCGTCACACGCGGTGATGGCTCGGCATCTCGCATCCCGGACGCATCCCACGCCCGCCCGCAGTTGCGTGGTCGGCCCGTGTCAGTCTCCCTGACAGCTGGATGCGGAGGTCCAGCCTGTGGGAGGCGGTTGCGGCCAGGATGGCCCTGTTCTCCGCCTGCTCCTCCGGCCCCTCCCAGCCACCGTAAGAGGGCTTCCCGACATCGTAGTTGCTCACAGTCAGTCCTGTGCACCAGGGCCTTGTCCGTGGGCCAATCCACGTTTACCGCGTACGCCACAGCGCTCGCGCCGAAGATGGCCCCTGCTAGTCGAGAAAGCCACCCCGAACTCTTCTGACGAACTCACTCATCATGGATACGATGCGAGGTCGGGTCAGGAGGCCTCGTCCGGCGACTCGCCTCCCGGCGGCGCTCCGAAGACAGCGCTCACCGCACACATGAAGCCTTGCAGCACGTCTAGCCCGTCGAGGGCGTCTCCCTCGGAGAGCGTCGCCACAGGGTCATCGGGCCGATACACATCAACCGTACGCGTCTCGGGGTGCACGACCCACACGAGGCGAACGCCGTGGCCCAACCACATGTAGGCCTTGTCGTGGAGTTCGCGGCGGGTGTCGCTCGGGGAGGCGATCTCGACAACGAGATCCGGGATTACCTCAGCATAGCCAGCCGCGTCCTCGCCCAGCGGAAGGCGCTCAACCGACGTGAAGGCGATGTCGGGCTCGCGTACTGTGTCCGGGTCGCGCTCGAGCCACACACCCGAGTCCGAGGCGACGACCGTCCCCAGCCCCTCCCCCTCGGAGAAGTTGAACAGTGCGGCTCCCAGCCTCATGACAATCTTTCCGTGTCGCTGTCCCGCCGGCATGGCCTCGCAGAGCACCCCCCGAATCAGTTCGCCGCGCACGCCCTCGCTGTAGAGCCGCAGCATGTCGGCGGCGGTCAGCAGCTTCGGTTCGGTCGTTGTCGTCATTCGCTTGCTCCCGCGCAATCCATTCTAGCGCGCCTACCGTCGTCGCGGCCTGCGAGACGCTTCAATGCCAGACTTGTCCCAGCTTGATGGCTCGGCTGGCCCCGAAGCCAGAAAGCTGCTGCATGGAGGACGACCGGTCTCGCTCCGGGGCGTGGCTGTTGTCAGGAGCGCCGTGTAGCCTCTGGCCACGTGAACGCTTGGGCTGGGCGTGTGCCCAATGCCGGTCACACCCCGAGGAACACAGCTGGGCACGAGAGTCGCCGGCGCCGAGACGGACCCGGCTGCCTTTAGAGCGAAGCCTGTGCCTCCCCATCTGCTCGTTCGTCACCTTTAGCACGCCCTCTGGAGGTATCAGGTCTGCCTTGGGCACCGCTGGAGAGACACAAGATGAGATCGAAATTCGCGTTGACGTTAAAGGTGTTGAGCGCCCCTTGGTGACTCTGCTGAAGAGCTGCGATCTCCTCCGCTGAGTCGCCGCCGTCCCGAAGCGCTTGGAGTGTCTGGGCCTGCCCACGGAGGACGCAGCGACCGCATGGTTTGAGTCGCTGGTCTGGCCTGACGTGCGCGGCTGCGGCCACTGCGGCAGCACCAAGACCAAAGAGGTCCCGAACCACAAGCCGATGCCGTACTGGTGCGCGGACTGTCGCTCCTACTTCAGCGTGAAGACGGGCACGGCGCTCTCTCACTCGAAGATTCCGATGCGGAAGTGGGCTGTCGCGATTTACCTGGAGATGACCAGCCTCAAG
>JAPOQN010000037.1 GCA_026710655.1 Chloroflexota bacterium
ACCCCAGGGGCTGAACGGCAGAGCCGAACAATCGGGCGACGCGCGCTGCGCCTGCTCATAGCTGCGGGTAGTTAGGAGGCCGGCAGCTTCGCTGCCCACGAGTAACGCAGCGTTTGGTGTGGATTAGAAAACCGAGATCTGATGCCCCGTCCATCCCATGTCGCGTGAATGGGGAGGTCGTGGCGGTGGCGGCGCTGGACCGATCCGATGCAAAGATCACTGTGAGACGCATACGAATCGACGCTTGCACCGTTCATGCGGAGTGGAAACAAGTGTGAGCCACGGGAACACTCCGTTACTGTCATCGGTGAACTACATGGATGGGGCGAGTGTTGGCCGACCATTCCCCTACCGGCTAACCTACCTGGGACGAATTCCCCCTCGCGCACCCGGTTTTGGTGGCCGACCATTCCCCTACCGGCTAACCTTGGTCGGCATCGCGGGCGCTCGCATCCTGGTTTTGGTGGCCGACCATTCCCCTACCGGCTAACCTGCGGTCGGCGTGTTGGTCGTTGTAGACCCTGTTTTGGTGGCCGACCATTCCCCTACCGGCTAACCTCCCAGCCACGAGGTGCCGAAGCTGCCCGACGTTTTGGTGGCCGACCATTCCCCTACCGGCTAACCTAGGGCGCCGCCGGCGAGCACGGCCGCGGCGTTTTGGTGGCCGACCATTCCCCTACCGGCTAACCTTGCGATGGGCTGGACGTTCCCGGTCTATGAGTTTTGGTGGCCGACCATTCCCCTACCGGCTAACCTCCAGGTGGCTCGCGGGCGTCGACGGGGAAAGTTTTGGTGGCCGACCATTCCCCTACCGGCTAACCTTCGGTCGGGAACGCGTGCCAGACGATCGGGTTTTGGTGGCCGACCATTCCCCTACCGGCTAACCTCAGTTTGACGGCGTGCAGGTGTACACCGGGTTTTGGTGGCCGACCATTCCCCTACCGGCTAACCTAGGAGGACGTGGAGCGCGAGGCGGATGCGGTTTTGGTGGCCGACCATTCCCCTACCGGCTAACCTCCGGCCAGCCACAGGCCCCAGCCCCCTGGCGTTTTGGTGGCCGACCATTCCCCTACCGGCTAACCTCGCCTGGTCGAGCCGAGGCGGCGCGCCCATGTTTTGGTGGCCGACCATTCCCCTACCGGCTAACCTGCCGCGGCGATAGCCTGCGCGCTCGCTTCGTTTTGGTGGCCGACCATTCCCCTACCGGCTAACCTCGCCAGTCCAGCGTCGACATTCCCGCCCGCGTTTTGGTGGCCGACCATTCCCCTACCGGCTAACCTCTCGACACCCGCCTCGACGATGTCGACCAGGTTTTGGTGGCCGACCATTCCCCTACCGGCTAACCTTCCCCGACCGCATCGTCACGAGCGAGGGCGTTTTGGTGGCCGACCATTCCCCTACCGGCTAACCTGGAACTTGTCGAGCGTCACGCGGTAGTTGAGTTTTGGTGGCCGACCATTCCCCTACCGGCTAACCTATCCAGGGCTTCGAGGCCTGGCTCAACTGCGTTTTGGTGGCCGACCATTCCCCTACCGGCTAACCTGGCGACGGATGCGGTCAACGATGCCCGGGTGTTTTGGTGGCCGACCATTCCCCTACCGGCTAACCTATCGGCGAGCAGATCACCGACCCCATCAAGGTTTTGGTGGCCGACCATTCCCCTACCGGCTAACCTAAGTCGAGCAGGTCATCTGGACGCGGGTGGTTTTGGTGGCCGACCATTCCCCTACCGGCTAACCTAGCATCGTCCGCGACGACATTCGTTTCCTTGTTTTGGTGGCCGACCATTCCCCTACCGGCTAACCTTTGAAGGCGGGGAGCTTCTACCGCGCACTCGTTTTGGTGGCCGACCATTCCCCTACCGGCTAACCTAGATAAGCCGGACGGCCAAAAGACCGCCTCAGGGCGGGGAGTCAGGGCGAGCCTAGCTAGGCTCGCCCTGCTTGTTGCTACAACAGCAGGAGTTGACTCCGCTCGGCTGTCCTAGCCTCGCGGCTTCCGCCGCTGAACACGTGCATGCGGCCGTATTGCTTGTCCGTGAACACCAAGATGCTTACGCGTCCCTGCGCCGGCACGCGGCGTCCGACCCGCGTGGACAGCGCATCCGCAGCTGCGCGTCCCCCGCAGAACTTCATGTAGACCGAGAACTGCGCCATCTCGAAGCCGAGGTCCAGCAGTTCGTTGCGGAACGTGGTCGCCCGCCTGCGCTGGCGCTTGGTCAGGACCGGAAGGTCGAACATGACCAGCATCCACATGAACCGGTACCCGCTGAACTCGCTCACGCGACTGCGGGGACCACCCCCGGCAACCAGAGCCGGTCCTCACCCTCGGTGACGGACTGGGCGAGCGACTGCGCGGCCCGCTCAACGCAACGGCTGAGCGGCGTAACGCCGCGCTCGGTGCGCACGCTATGCGACATCACCGCCACCATTGACGACTTCGTCTCCGCTGTCACCTCGTCCTGGCCCTCGCGCCACAGCGCGAGGACGGCGCGGTCGACCGCCGGGCGAAAGGGCTCCATGAGGTCATCGGCAAGGCAGAAGGCGTTGAAGCGGTTGTGGTGGTGGATCCCGAGCGAGGGGTGGAGCCCCGCCGCGCAGAGGTGCCGCGCGACCGTCGCCCGCAGGATCGCGTAGCCGTAGTTGAGCAGGCCGTTCGGCGGCGGCCCGTGGCGGTGACGGCGGAAGAAGTCGTCGAACAGGAGCTTCCAGTAGAGCCGCGCCGCCTGCGCCTCGACGTTGCCCCGATCGCCGGGACTTACGGCGCGGGCGAACTCAAGCAGGCCCTCGTCGGAGAGCCCTTCGTCGCGCACCACGTCGGCCTGCTCTGTGAGCTTGGCGCGCACGATACGTGCCCATAGAGCGTCCCTCAGCCCGTCCGGCATCGCTGCCTGCGCGGCCATGCGCCGGCTCTGCTCGAAGTTCGCTTCGGCTGGCCAAAGCCAAGCGACGGGTGTGTGCGTCTCGTCGCAGCACACGAGCGGAATACCGCGACGCGACAACTCAACGAGGGCGGCGTTCGAGTACGACGCCTGTGGAGCATGCACAATCACCGACTCGATCTCGTCGAACGGCACGAGCATCTCGGACTCCTCGGGCTCGCCCGGGTCTTGGACGACCGCGAGCGAGCCACGCTTCTTGTAGAGGTAGCGCCGTCCTTCCGCGATGTCGAGCACGCGTCGCTCCATCGGGTCAACTCCTGCCGATTCTGCCACGTCCGTCCGGGCCGAACGGCCCGCCGTCCTGGACGCGCCCAAGCACATCGACGGATACCTTGCGCAGACCTGCTTGGATCACACGGCTCGCGCTGACTCGGAGCGGGACGTAGCTCTCGGCATCGTCGGACGCCCGCACACGGGCACGGAGGTCCCCGCCTTCGTTGTGGTCGACTGCGGTGATCTTCTGTCCTGATAGGAACTGCACTCGGAGAAGCCGCCGCTCGTCCCCCTCGCCGACCGCGATCATATCGTTGATCTGGAGCCGCATGAGCTTCCTCGCCGTCGGGTGTTCGGCCTTGATCGGGGATCGGAAGTCCGGCTGGTGGGCGTTGAAGCGGGAGACGGTTTCGCCTGTGGTCTTCCTACCCTTGGGCAGCAGCCAGATATCCATGTATGCGTTGCCGTCGGTCTTGTAGGCCTTGTAGACACGCCCATTCCTGTCTCGGATGAAGGCGAGACCGTTCTCGCCTAGGCGCACGAGCACCCGCACACGTCGCACGCGCAGTTCCTCCGAGGCGCGGTCGGTGAACCGCCGCCAGGCTACCGTGGCGCTCTCGCCGCTTCCCTCCGCAGCGACGCGCTCCCACAACTCGCAAAGGCGGCTGCGTAGCGCGAGGTCGCGGACCGTGGCGAGCTTCTTCGGGTTGAGCGCGTCCAACGGCTTCGTTTCCACAAGTGTCATGTACCCGTTCTCGTCGGGACCATCGACGATCCCGTACGCCGTGTCGTTGTGCAGGCTGCCGCTCGACACGTCCCTGCCCGCGCGGCGCCGTGCTTGCTTGTCGTGGAGCACTGTGAAGTGGTCCGGGCGGTGACGCACGATGCATCGCTCGACAAAGTTGCCCACATCGTGGCGGAAGCCCTCCCACGGCTGCTCTGCGACGGCGATCACGCTCTCCCTGTCTTCGTCGCGTCCGCTTGCGCGGGCGACCTTCTGCAGCAGTGAACGCGAGGTCATCCCGACCACCGCAGCGTCGACTAGGTGATGGCGGTGATCGTCGCGGTTCTTCCAATCGCTGCCGGGGCCGGAGAGGATGCTGTTGAGGCCCCAGCCGCGCCGCAGCATCGCGGTCATCCGCCCCGGCGTTACCCAGATACGGTTGGGCGCGACGGCCGCCTCAAGATACTCGCGGACGAGCCGAGACAGATAGCTGTTCTCGTTCAGTTGGCGATCGAGGAAGTCGCGGTTCGACTGCCAGCGTTCCATCGCGTCCTCGTCGAAGCGCCACTGCTTCCCGAACGGCAAGAGGCGCGCCCGATCGAGGATGTCGTCGAAACGACCTCGGTCGTGGCCCCAGGCCTCGAACGGCGTGCGGTTGCCTTTTTCGCGGTTCGCAGCGCGCATCGCCACGACCGTGTTGTTCATACTGTTGTCGAGGCTGCGGCTGTAGGGCAGGAGGTGCTCGATCTCCGTGGCGGCGGAAAGCACGCGCTCTACCGAGAGCGGCTCTCCGGTGAACGGGCAGAGGCGGGCATTTGGCGGCCCTTGCTCCTCCCAAAGGCGCAGCTTGCGCATGTCCAGCGGCGAGGGATCTTCGTGCCCCGCTTGCTCGGCCAACTCACGCAGGCGTTCATTGCGCTCCCGGTTGTCGCGCTGCCGCTGCTGGTCGTCGAGGCGCTGCTCTTCGTTCTGCTTCAGTTCGCGCGCCAGCTCGACGACGACCTCGCCCGGCTTGCCGTGCTCCTTGGCGATGGCGTTGAAGAGCTGCCGCACTTGGCCGAGTGCGATGTGCACGGTCGGATTGGCAATACGGCCCCAGCGCTCCGTGTCGTCGCCATCCGTCTTCCCGCCGCCGACCACGGCGCGCTGCAACACCTCGCCGTAGTAGGGCAGACGCGCTGCCTTCCCGTCGCCGCGCATGTCCGAGTGGTGGCCGAGCCCGGCCGCCTCCACTGCCTCGTCGTAGCGCTGACCCGCGCTCATGTGTGGAAGCAGTCGCTCGATCGCGGCCTTCGAGAGGTTGCCCGTGCCTTGCGGCAGGCGCGTCGAGGAGGCCGCCTCGGCGGCGTCCTCGCTCAGCCCGTGCTCGTCCCGCAGCCAGTCCACGAGCCGCTCGTGGTCCTCGTCCTTGATCAGGCGCTCAACGAGCTCTTGTTGCCGGTCGAGGCTGAGCCTGGCCCAGCTGGTCCGCCCGAAGCACTTCTTCGCGCGCAGCACAGCTGCGGTCAGATCGCCATCGATCTTGTCGCGCGCGGTGGAGCGCAGGTTGACCCGCGTGCCATCCGGGAGGCCGAGGAACGCCGCGACGTGATCGAGCTTGAACTCCCTGCTGTCGAGCAGCTTGGCAACTAGCCGCTCGCGCTCCTCGTCAGCGAGCGGGCGGGAGGGGTCGCCGGGCGTCTCGACCTCCAGGTTCCGCACCTCCTGCCGGATGCGGAAACGCTGGAACAGCGGGTACGCGCGGAAGGCGCGCGGCTCATCCGGCAACAGCGTGCACTTGCCGCGCTCGACAGGCCGCAACCTGCGCTGGTGGAGCAACACGCCGATGATCTCGTCCCAGTCCTCGTCCGCGATCCGCGGATGATGCTCCGCCTGTGCGCCACGGATGGCGTCGAGTTCGTCTTCGATCATCGCGCGATCCGGGTAGAGGCCGGCGTAGGGGCGCTCCCTGTTCCCTGTCGGGCGGGCCCGGATAGTCTCGCCGCGATTGCGCCGGCGCCACAGGAACTCGCCAAGCGTGCGGGCCGCGTGTTGCCCTTCGCGCTGGGCGTCACGCTCGGCCTGCTCCATGCGACGCCGGAGTTCACCCGTCTCCTTGCGGATGGCACCCTCCTCGCGGCCGTCAGTCTTGCGGTTGCTCTTGAAGCCTCGGCGACCGGCGAACGACAACAGCACACGGCCCAGTTCGTGCGGCGTGAGCGGGCGGTCGAGCGCCTCGGCACGGAGTTGCAGCGGGTCGAGACTCCGCGACGCCTTGCGCGCCTCCTCGCCGCTATGCAGCAACCCGAGCCCATGCAGTAGCTGAGCGACGCGGCGGCGGCGGCGCAACATCCGGTCGCGGTTGCGCCGCGGGCCGCGCTTGATGCGGCGCTCGGCAGCCTTCGACGCGCGGTTCCGCGGGTTGCGCCCGTCGGGGTGGATCAGCACGCCGCCGTCGACGAGCGCTTCGGGCTCGCCGTCCTCGGCGAGGCGATAAAGCGCCCAGCCAATGCTGTTCGTGCCCAGGTCGAGCCCAAGTCGCAGCATCCGCCCACCCTTTGCCGATCAGCACTTTGACGTGCGGGGCGGCCCAGTATAGCCTCGCCGTCGGGAATGGTTGGCGGTGCCTACGGGCACCAACAACAAGCTGAGCCGCAAGGCGATATGCACCACGTTGCGGGGTGGGCTCCGGCCCGCCCCGTTCCCTTTGTTGTGGGGCATGAGCTGAACTCTAGGCGCTTGTTGGCGACGCCGAGGAGCCGATCGGACATGCCAACGTCCCGCTACAGCCGCTTGGACAATCGGGCGAAGGTGGGCGATGCCAGGCGTCAGCGGCTACCCGGTAGGTTCACGGCCCACGAGTAGCGCATCTTTTGGTGTGGATTAGAAAACCGAGACCTCCGTCTCGTACCAGCAGATCGTCGCGAACTCCACGAGGTCGAGGCCCGTCTGCACGAGCCGGGGGTGGCAGACGAGCACGTCCACGCCCTCCTCGACGCGCTTCGCGACCCACGCCTCGCGGCGCTCGGGCGGCACCGCGTCGGCCTTCATCACCGCGACCTTGAAGCCGTGGCGGGAGAGGAAGTCCTCCATCCGCCCGGTGATGTCGCGCGTCCCAGTGTGGGTCGCGTAGACCAGCACCCGGCGTCCCGCCAGCCGCTCGGCGGCGACGAGGTCCACGAGCGCCCGCTCCTTCGGGTAGAGCCGGTCCTCGGGGAGGGGCGGCACCTGCACGAGCAGCTCCTCGCTCTCCGGGTCGAAGACCGTCTCGCCCTGCGTGCAGCCGTCGGGGTAGGCGAGCAGCGTCTGCAGGTAGGTGGCGAGCAGCCGCCGTGAGCCCTTCGAGAGCGCGTCGGCGAGCGCGGCCCGCAACGTCCCGTAGAGCTCGTCGTAGCCGCTCCGCTGCGAGAAGCCGTTCGCGTCCGGCTCCGCGTCCATCGAGGAGAGCAGCACGCGCTCCTCGTAGGGCGGGAGCCCGGCAGCCACGTCGGAGAGCCGCAGGACCCCCGAGTTCCCGATGAGGTGGAAGAGCGCGGCGGGGGCGAGCCCCGGACGCTCGCGCACGACCTTGCGGTAGCGCTTGCGGCGGCTGGTGCGCCCGTCCTCGAAGGAGTCGGGGTCGTCGCGCCCGATGGTGTGCTCGACGA
>JAPOQN010000038.1 GCA_026710655.1 Chloroflexota bacterium
CCCCCCTCTTCCGCACCGCCAAGGGCGCGCTCGCCCCCAAGGGCATCGGCAATCTCCGCTCGGGGCTGCTCGGCACCCCCCCCAACACCCCCTACTCGTCGAGCATCGCCATCGCCGAGGCGACGGGCGTGGCGGCGCGGCGGGTGGGGGTCGTCATCGGGGCGGCGCTGCTGGCCCTCGCTTTCCTGCCCAAGCTCACCGCGGTCCTGATCGCGATCCCGCCGGCGGTGGCGTCCGCCTACATCGTCGTGCTCCTGGGCCTGCTCTTCGTGCAGGGCATGCGGCTCGTCGTGCGCAACGGCCTCGACCACCGCACGGCGGCCGTGGCGGGGGTCTCCTTCTGGCTGGGGGTGGCGTTCCAGAACGGCTGGCTCTTCCCCGGCCTGATCGACGGCCGCGTTGCCGAGGCGCTGCTCGGCAGCGGAATCGTGGCGGGGACGCTCGTGGCAGTGCTGCTGACGGCCTTCATCAAGGCGACGGGGCCGCGCCGCAGGCGGCTGCGGATACCCCTCGACGGCGAGGCTCTGGACCGCCTCACGGAGTTCCTCGGCGCCGTGGCGACGCACCAGCGCTGGGACCCCGCCTCGGAGCAGCGGCTGGCCGCGGCGGGCGAGGAGGCGTTGTGGGCGCTCGTCCTGCGGGGCGACCCTGGACGGGAGCTTGCCGTGACCGCCCGCCCGGGGGGCCGCTCCACCGAGGTCGAGTTCGCGACGGTGCTCGCGGGCGAGCACGTCGAGGAGCGCCTCGCCTACCTGGACGACCAGCCGCCCGCGCCAGGCGCGGACGAGGTCTCGCTTCGCCTGCTCCGCCACCACGCCTCGTCCGTGCGCCACCAGCGCTACCACAGCGCCGACGTCATTACCGTCACGGTCGACCGCGTCGCGGAGGGCGGGAACGGACCGTAGACGGGACCCCCCGTTGTTCAGTGGCGCCAGAGCCCGAGCGTGAGCACACGGCGCAGGAAGCGCCAGCAGTGCGCTCGCACCAGTGAGCGGCGCGCACGGCGCAGCGACTGCTCGCGGCGGTGCCGTTCCTCCGCGAGCCTGAACGTGTCCCAGGGGTAGGTGTCCAGCGGCAGGGTCAGCTCGTACTCGCCGATGAGGAGCAGCTCGAGCTCGCACATGCGCACCCAGGCTCGGGCATGCTCGACGCCGCTCGCCCCCTTGTCGAGATGCGCGATGCGCTGTCGCCGCCACTCCACGATGAGGGGCGCGGCCTCGCCGTAGACGAGCTCCTCGCCCTCCTCCGCCCGCAGCGTCACCACGTCGGGGTGGTCCCGGTGGGGCCTCGTAACTCCTCGCCCGTTTGCCGGCTGCGGGAGGCCCTGCAATGCCGATGGAGCCCCGTCGCCGCCGTCCGCTCCGGGCGGCTCCGTCGCCGGCGCGGTCCCGTCCGCCTGTCGCGACTCCACCGCCGCAAGCCGGCGTTCCCACGCCCGCAGCGCCTCGGCCTGCAGGTCCGCCAGCGTGCGGAACTCGTCGCGCAGCTCCTCGACGGTCTTGTCCAGCGCTTCCACTTCGTCGTCGAGCGCCTTCGTCGTGCGCTCCAGCGCGTCCAGGCGGCCCCGCCGCCGCGCCGCCTCCGGGTTGGCACCCCGCCGCTCCAGCGCCTCCGTGACCAGCGGGGTCAGTCGGCCCGAGTCCAGCACGCGCCAGAGCGTCTTGCGGTCGACGCCCAGCTGCCTCGCCGCCCCGCCTTGTCCCGCCTCGTCGATGAGGTCGCGCAGGTTCGCCAGCAGCGCCTGCTCCCCCTCCCGCTCCGTGGTCTCGTTCCCGTCCATCACGCGCTCCGCCGGCCCCCTGGTCTCAGTTCGGGGCTGCCCCAACTGCCCCATTTTGCGCCCCATTGCGGTGGAACGGGGACTGTACAAGAACTTGTCGGCCTGCCCCACCTGTAGGGCGGCTCTTTCCGTTGGAACCACGGGGGTTTTCGGGGACGGCTGCCCCATCGTCACTAACCTCGATCTCCTGTACAGCCCGCTGACATGGAACCCCGCCCCAGGCATGGGGCACAGTCCACCGGAGGGGACTTCGTCGCGAGACGCCCCGACAGCACTCGCCGGTTCCAGCGCGCGCATGCCCCGGCCCCCGATCCCGTGTCCGCCGAGACCCCGTGCGGCGGCTCGGGGGCGGGTGTCCGCCCGGGTACGAGCGGGCGCGCCACGACGCCGAGCGTCTGCCCACTCCCGCTGGCGCCGTTCGTCCTAGCCTGGAGACCGAACACCACGAGCCGGGCTTTCTCCGAACGGCTGCGGGGATGCCCGAGGCACCGCAGGCGAGCGCCACCGTCGAGTCGATTCGTTTCAACGGTCCCCTCAGTCCGGCGCGGCGGCTCCCGCTGCACCCGAGCGCCGTCGCCCGCACTTCCTCGCACAGGGTGACAAAGTGTCAGAAGGCCGGGCGTAGCACTTCCCGTAGGGGACTCGCCCGCCCCGGCGGTGCCCCACGCTGCCCCATGCGAAACGCCTGTGTTCCCGGTACATTCGCGGTCCCCGGGGCAGCTCTGACCCACGTTCTTCTCTCTACTCCCTCTGTCTGCCCCAAACAGGCCGGAGCGGGCCGCATGGTGCAAAACGGGCGTGAGCGTGATCACGGCATCCTGTAGCAGCAGGAGTGTGGGGATGGTTCGCGATCGGCGCGGTTTCGGCGACCAGCGGCGGTCGGCGCAAACTGTGGTTGCCCTAACCAGAGCGCTGACCGGTACCGTTCGTGAGTAGATTGGCCTTGCGGTCAACGCCCACGCCATCCAACCTGCCCCAGAGGTTGCGAAGTGGATCGATATGACACCGTCCGTGCTCGCGTGGCTCGACTACTCCCAGGCTGACCAGCGCCGCGCGCGGGAAATCGTCGCGATGTTCTCGCAGCGCGAGAGCCGCGATGAACTGGGACTCGGCGGGATTCGGGACGCGCTCAGCGACACGCTGTTCCCGGGAACGTCCGTGGTCCTCACACGTGCCCGGTACTTCCTGTTCGTGCCGTGGCTGTTCCGCGAGGGGGCGCGTCGCGGGCACGCTGGTCTGCGACTCGCTTCGTGGGTCGAAGGCAGGGAACGGGAGCTCATCGGAGCGCTGCGAGTAGGCGGCGATCACGAAGGCCTGATCGGCCGCGTAGTTGGATCCGGCGTCCAGCTGCTGCCCTCGACCATCTACTGGAACAGCCTGCGGCGCTTCGGCATCTTGCGGCACGACGGCACGATCTCCCAGGTCGCCGGTCTTCGTCAGATCGCTCGCCCTTCGGAGGACACGACCGAGTTTCTGGAACGGTCCGACGCAGTGTGGACCCCTTCGATTCCACGAGCTCCTGACGGATTCTTCAACCTCAAGCAGTGCGACTTCGCCCTGACCCGCGACGAAGCTACCTGGCTCGCCGAGCGGATTGTCGATGCCGCACCCGACACGCTGCTCCAGTTCCTCGTGCTAAGGGGGAGCCGTCCATCGTCCGGCTCGCGATACGCGTGGGACGATCCCGAGGCCCAGGCAGCAACGGGACCCATCGCCGAGGCGCTTGACGAGGCTCGCCGCTTTGCCCTCGCGATGCATGGGGCCTCGCTGCTCTACAACCTGCTGCTGGCTGAACGCGGGGGAGAACTCGGCATCATCGAGCATGCCAACCTCCGTGACGAGTTCACTGATCGGCTTGACGAGTGGTTCAGCGAGAGCGAGGCAAGCGACCTCGGCGACTGGAATCTGGACCGACTATGGGCTCTGGCTGCCGAGCAGGGGAGGCCGGTCTCCCCACGTACGCGCTCGTTCGTGAGCGCCTGGGTCGCCCTGATGCGGCGGGGATGGACCGGCCATACACTGGCCGGCAATCACGAGGCCCGTGACCTGGTGAGCAACCGCGAGCTGTACCAGAAGGGCGGTCAGGCACGGCTCCGCAACGACCGGCTCATGCGGCAGTGGGGAGGCGCATCCGGAACCGCGCGTCTCAACTTTCGCTGGCCGTTCATCAGGCGTCTGCTCGAAGACATCGCCGACGGGCGGGAGCGTGGCCATGCTGGCGCCTGACAGCCGCGCCCTCCTCCTCGACGCGCTGAGACCTCCTCCGGGGTACTCGCTCGACCACGCGGTAGCGACGACGTTCACGCTCGACCTCGAGGCGGCCTTGATGGTCCCGCTCGCATTCGCAGGCTTCCGGTTCGAGGAGCAACCCGACCCTGTCGAGATCATGCAGGCGCTGCGCGAGATGAGCGCACGCTTCGACGTCTTTTGCCAAGCGGGCGCCATCAGCGACAGGCGGTGGCCATCGGACCTGCTCGCACTGCTCGAGGACGTCGTCCACGACGTGAGGCGCCCCCGCCCGGGCCACATCTTCCATCCGAAGGTCTGGGTCCTCCGATTCCTCGACCAATCGCGGAGCCCCTCGTACCGGCTCCTCGTACTCTCCCGGAACCTCACCGCAGACCGGAGCTGGGACACGATCCTCTGGCTCGACGGGAGCCCGGGTGAAGATTCGCGAGCGGGCAACGCTCCCCTCGTGCACTTCGTCGAATCGCTGCCCGATCTGGCCGTGACGCCACTGCCCGCCGAGCGCCGTGCTGCTCTCACGTCGCTCGCCGAGGAGCTGCGGCTGGTCGACTGGGACTTGCCTCAGGGCGTCCGAGATGCTCGCTTCCACTCGGTCGGGCTCGCAGGGTCGCACCCGTTCGAGGTCGACGGGCACTTCAGCGGCGAGCGCGCGCTGGTGGTCTCGCCATTCGTGCGCGAGGGTGCGCTGCGGCGTCTGTTCGGGCCGGGGGGTGGTGAGAAGTCCGTACTCGTGTCGCGGGGCGAAGAGCTCAATGCCATCCAGCCGGACTTCCTCGAAGGTCTGGACGTGTACGAGCTCGACCCGGCGGCGGGCCTCGCGGGGGGCGATGAGGAAGCAGGGGAGACCGACCAGGCCTTCCTCACACGCCTCCACGCGAAGCTCTTCGTGGTTGATCGGGGCCGACTCGCACATCTCTTCGTCGGCTCGGCCAACGCGACGGACGCAGGCCTCGGCCAAAACGTCGAGTTCCTGTGCGAGCTTGTCGGCCCGGTCGGGACGTTCGGGATTGACGCCCTCGTCGGCGACGACACGCCGCTCCGCGCCATGCTGGCGCCGTACGTCGCATCAGAGGGCGAAGAGGAGGACGGCAGCAGCCCAGATGGGCGGGCTCTCGAGGGCCTTATGCTCGACATCGCTGCCGGCAGCCGCTTCCGCACCACCGTGAGTGAAGAATCTGCCGGATGGGTCCCGCGTGTGACGACTGATGCCGGGCTGCCGCCATTCCCAGAGGGTGCCGAGGTCTCGGTCGGCCCTCACAATCGCCCGATCGAGACCCACGCCCTCAGTTCCGTCGAGCCCGTGGATGTCGAGTTCGCGCCCCGCGAGCTCGCCGATCTCACGCCGTTTCTTCGACTCACCGTGAGCCGGACGGTCGAGGGCGAGGACCTGGAGCGCTCGACCGTCATCTGTTCGCGCCTTGAGGGTGCGCCGAGCGATCGGTTCGACGAGATCCTGGCCCGACAGATCAACACCCCCGAGAAGTTCCTGCAGCTGCTGGCCCTTCTCATCGGATTCGCATCGAGGACCGGCTCCGACGCAGCCGTGACCAGCGATGGGCCGGGGCTCTGGACGTCTGGTACCGGGCAGGGCGTCCTCGAACTGCTCGCGCGCGCCCTGTCCGAGAACCCCGAGTCCATAGACCACCTCAAGGCAATCGTCGAGCAGCTGCGTCGGTCTCCGAGCGGGCGGGCAGTACTTCCCGAGGGCTGGGATGACGTGTGGCTGCCGGCCCTGGAGGCGCGACGCACGATGCTCGCGGGCAGCTCGTGACTGGGCCGCCCCGGGACGACCAGTCAGCAGCGCTTAAGGACTTCCAACGCGCGACGGCGGAGTATGCGTTTCGTCGCCTGTTCTTCGACCAGGACTCCTCGCGGCGCTTCCTCGTCGCCGATGAGACAGGGCTGGGCAAGACGCACGTCGCGAAGGAAGTCATCTCGCAAGCGCTTGACCACCTGCAGCACGTCGACCATGTGGAGCGTATCGACATCGTCTACGTGTGCTCGAATGCAGACATCGCCACCCAGAATATTCGCAAGCTGAATGTCGGCGGCTCGGCACACCCGAGCTTCGCGACCCGGCTCAGCCTGCTCATCAAGCAGCCGGATGTACTGACACCCGAAGCGGACGGTGAGCGAAAGCCCGCCACCTTCGTCGCGTTCACGCCCGCCACCTCGTTCCAGTTCGGATGGCAGATGGGCCGAGCCGACGAGCGTGCCGTGCTCTACACGCTCCTGCGGGGGCACCTGGGACTCCGGCGAGCACGCGCAACAGCGGCCGGGCGAATCTTCCAGGGAGGGGTCGGTAAGCTGCGAAGGTTCATCAAGGCTTACGTTGGCCCTGTCGACGAGCAGAACTTCGAGCCCACTATCCGCAGGGCCTTCCTCCACGAGTTCGACAAGAGCGACGCGCGCCCGATGCTGCTTACCCTGATCGACGAAGTCACCGGCCGGCGAGTTCTGAGCCGCGATCAGCGCGAGGCGGCGCGGAAAATCGTGGGGAAGCTGCGAGGGATGCTCGCCCGGGCATCCGTCCAGGCACTCGAGCCGGATCTCGTCATCCTCGACGAGTTTCAGCGCTTCCGGAACCTGCTGGACGTGAAGACCGGCGGCGAAGCAGCCGAGTTGGCAAACACCTTCTTCACCCAGTCCGACGCGCACGTCTTGTTACTCTCGGCCACGCCGTACAAGCCGTTCACGTTCGCTGAGGAGGCGATCGAGGGTGCCGACCACTACGCCGACTTTCTGAACACGCTCGAGTTCCTCGCAGCATCGGAGGAGCCCGTGGACTCTGTGCGCGGGGATCTCGACGCTTTGCGCCAGGCAGCACTCACCGGCGCGCCGGTGGCCGAGATCCGGGATCGCGTGCAGGGCACCCTCCGTCGCTGGATCGCCCGGACCGAGCGGCCCGAGGCAAGCCGCAACACCACCACCCTCGACACCACCACGACCGGTTCCGTCCGCGCGGAGGACTTCGCGGGCTACGTCGCCCTGCGGCGTGTCGCTGATGAGGTCAGGGCGCCGCTCAGCGTCGAGTATTGGAAGTCGTCTCCGTACTTCCTCAACTTCCTGAATGGCTACCGCGTCGGGGAGCGAGTGCGCGAGGACATGAAGGTTCCAGAGCGCCGCGCCAGACTGATGACCCACTTCAACGCTGCGCAGCGGCTCGCGAAGTCGGATGTGGAGCAGTTCCGGCAAGTCGAGTGGGCGAACGCCCGCATGCGCGCGCTGGCCACGGAAATGCTTGACCCGGGGTGGTGGAGGCTGCTCTGGATGCCGCCGTCATTGCCCTATCACCGGCTCGGCGGCCCGTACGAGTCCGTCGACACGACCAACACCACCAAGCAGCTCATCTTCTCCAGCTGGGTGGCCGCCCCGTCCGCCATCGCCTCGCTGCTGAGCTATGAGGTCCAGCGGAAGATCTTCACGGGAGCCGGACAGTCTGAGAACACGCCCGCCGCCCGCGCGGCCATTGCCAGCCGGCTCGACTACCGGATGACGGATGAGCGGCCTGGCTCGATGTCCGCGCTCGCGCTGTTCTGGCCGCAGCCGACGCTCGCCGACCAGACCGATCCCCTCGATGCTGCCCGCGACCACGACGAACCGCCGGATGTGGAGCGTCTCATTGAGTGGGCGCGCGAGCGCGTCGAGCCGATCGTCGGTTCCGCGGGAGAGAGCAGCGCTCCGGCAAGCGCGGCTTGGCACTGGTACGCCCCACTGGAAGCGGATCGGGGCGGCGCTCTCGCGTCGGAGCTCCTCGCGGCGCCACGACGGACTCTTGCTGAGGCACTCGCAAGACCCGCTGCCGAACTGGCGACCGTTGACGTGCCACGAGCACTGGACGCGCATGTGGAGCAGGCGCTCCGGGCGCTGGCCGGCTGGACACCCCAGTCGGAGCGGCCGGCGGACTTGATCACGACGAGCGTGCTGCTGGGGCTCGGTGCTCCGGGGAATGTCGCGTGGCGCGCGCTCAGCCGGCTGCGGCAGCCCGGTGACCGGGTAACCGCACTGGGACGATGGCAGGCCGCGGCGATCCTCGCGTCTGGCCTGCGGAGCCTGTTCTCGCGCCCGGACACGGTGCTACTCATCGACAGCCTGTACGCACGCTCGGCCGGCCTTGGCCGCACGGACGAGAGCGCGTACTGGAGGCGGGTCGCTCGCTACTGCATCGACGGAGGACTCCAGGCCGTCCTCGACGAGTACGTGCATCACCTTGCCGGCGAGTCGGGGGTCGATGCCACAACCGACGAGGGGCTCATCTCGCTCGCCACGACTGCGCGGCGTGCCATCGCCCTCAGGGAGTCGGTCTACCGGGCCACGGATATCGACGACTTCGACGGCGACGGTATCCCGTTCCCGAGCCGCTACGCGCTGCGGTTCGGGAACGCTCGTCACAGCCAGGACGAGTCCCGGCTGCCCGAGGTCAGGGCAGCCTTCAACTCGCCGTTCTGGCCGTTTGTGCTCGCGTCGACCTCGGTCGGACAGGAGGGCATCGACTTCCACTGGTGGTGCCACTCCATCGTCCACTGGAACCTCCCCGCCAACCCCGTCGACTTCGAACAGCGCGAGGGCCGAGTCGATCGCTACAAGGGACACGCCATCCGCAAGAACGTCGCCGCTGCCCACCGGTCGGCGGCACTGAAGCTGGGAGTCGTAGACCCTTGGGATGCGGTCTTCGAAGCCGCCGCGGCGGAAGATGACGGCAATCTGGGCGACCTGACGCCGTACTGGATCTACTCCGGCGCAGCCCAACTTCAACGGCGGATCATGACGCTTCCACTGAGTCGGGACGTGGAGCGGTGGGCCCGGCTTCGGGACTCGCTGGCGCTCTATCGATTGGCGTTCGGCCAGCCGAGGCAGGAGGACATGCTGTGTGCACTGAAGCGACGCGGCCTCGCTGCGGACCCAGCTCGGATCGCCGAACTCAGGATCGACCTGCGCCCGCCCTCACGCGGTCTCGATCCTCCGCGCGTCGTTCACCCGGCGTTTCCGCACATCTGACAACCCTTTACCGACTTCCCTCCGACGGAACTTTCTGCGTTTCCTGCTGGAACGGGGACTTCCTCTCGTATTTCCGACCGCCGCCTCCTGTAGGGGCGTTTTCCCTTGACCTGCCTGCATTTTCGGGGACTTCCCTCTCTCGGAACTCACGTCGTTTCCCTGTACACGCCCATGACACCCATCGGCCCCGGCTGCGCCCGCCCGCCGGGGGCGGGGCCACGCGCGCCCTCCCCTACAGGGCATTCCGCCACCATGCCCGCCTCCGCACACTCGATCGCCGTCACCAGCACCGACAGCGGGAGGCGACGGGGAGTACGACGGGCGAGCGCAGGCCGCAGGTATCACCGATGAAGTCCCATTCACGGGATTACGCCGGTAGCTCCCGCCCATCACGCTTTGCCCGTGGAACGGGCACACGAGGTCGGACGAGATGCGAGCGACGAAGCGGCAGCGGCGCACCGAACGAGGCCACCAGGGTGGCCCCGAGCCGCGCGTGGTCGCCGTCGAGTACCGGCCCGTCCCCGACGCCGAGGCTCGCCTGCGCCGAAGGCGGTGCTTTGACCGCCTCACCCCGGCTTCGCTACGCTGGCGAGGACAAGGTGGCCCGGCGGTGCGCAAACACCCCGGGCCGTGGCGCCACCCGTGGCCAGGTGACGCGAGCCGCATGCTACCGCTCGCGGACCCGCCCCGGCAGGTGGCGGGTCGTTCTGTTTCCGGGAGGAGCAAGCCATGCCGCGAACGAACACCAACAGCCAGCCCGTGAGCCGCCGCGCCGCCATCTACGCGCGCGTCTCCGCCAAGAG
>JAPOQN010000039.1 GCA_026710655.1 Chloroflexota bacterium
TCGAAGCACCAGCCGCCCGGCGCCTGCTCCAGGCTCTTTCGCTGCCAGTCGCCCGGCGCGGTCACTTCCCGATCCAGCAACCAGCGCAGCCCGTCCTGCAGCGCCCCGTCCGCGCCAACCCCGCCTGACGCCAGCAGGGCGTTCATCGACAGCGCCGTATCCCAGACCGGCGACAGGCACGGCTGGAGCCTCATCTCCCCCTGATCCTCGATCTCGAACCGTTCAAGCGCCCGCAGTTGGCCCTGGACCAGGGGATGGTCCTCCTCGTACCCCAGGGCCCGAAGCGCGATGACCGCGTTCACGATCGCCGGGAAGATCGCCCCCAGGCCGTCGTCCCCGCCCAGCCGCGCCGTCATCCAGGCCTCCGCCTCCCTGAGGGCCCGCCGCCGCGTCCACGGCACGGGGCCGACACTCTCCACGAACTTGATCAACCTGTCCACACCCCGGAACACCACCGACCAAACGCTGTCCGACCAGGCGCCGCCGCCCACTGGGTGCGCCGGCCCTCTGGCCGGCTTCCGCTCCGCTCCGCCCACTGGGTGCGCCGGCCTTCCGGCCGGCTTCCGCTCCGCGCCACCCCGCAACTCCTCCAAATCCACCCCAACCCCCACCTCCGGCTTCAACGCCCAGACCACAGCCAGCGGCACGACAATCGCCCGCGTCCACGCCGACATCTCATACAGATTGAAGTAGAACCACCGCGGCAGCAGCACAATCTCCGGCGGCACGGCCGGCGCGTCGCGCCAGCTCCACAACCCGAAGACGGCCAGCAGCAGCTTCGTGTACGAGTTGCAGGCGCCCAGACCGCCGGCCTCCACGATCGCGCGGCGCGCCGCAGCCATCGGCGGCGAGGCCGGGTCGGCTCCCGCCAGCTTCAGGCACAGGTAAGCCTTCACCGACGCGCTGACGTCCGCCGGCCCTCCCGGATGGATCGACCAGCCGCCCGTCTCCAGCCGCGTGTTCCGCAGCCGTTCGCAGCAGGCGCGGACGCGAGGGTCGTCGCCGCGGCCCAGGAAGTGGAGCAGGAGCACGTACTCCGATTCCAGGATCGTGTCGCCTTCGAGTTCGGCGCACCAGTGTCCGTCCCGCCGCTGCTCCTCGAGCAGCCGACCCGCCGCCGCATCGATCATCCGCTCCAGACGCGTCACTGGGTGCGCCGGCCGTCTGGCCGGCATCCGGGTCAGGATCGAACTTCCGAGACCGTCCATCGCAGCGAGCCACGATACCAGCCCGGCCACCCGCTCCGCCGGCCCTCCGCCACGCCTCCGCCACCACCCCTAAACCCCAATAACCTCAACAACTTGACTCCCACACATCCGCCCCTTGACGAATCCCCTCGGAGGCCCTATAGTGTCGTGCTTCGGAGGAACTGATTCGGTTGGAACGCGCTTCCTGATCCGTTCGTGCCCCTTGGGCTGATCGCCTTGGTGTCACTGGATCTTCACAGTCGTTTCCGCTACAGTTCCCTCACGTCTTGGACAGACGGCCTTGAAGTCTTTTAGCGGGAGGTGATGCGCAGCATCAGCGAAGTTGGTGGTTGACCGCTCGTACGAGCCTGGTTGCCGCCAGCAAGAGAGAACGTCAGGGGTCGCGACAGAGCGGGACATCCGCATCGTTGCGACCTGATCTTCGGATCAAAGAACTGCCGGACCGGCATACGGCTGGTCCGGTCAAATGAACGGCGGCAACAAGCCGCTCAAGGAGAAAACAAACTGATGAAGCTGATGAAGCACATCACGATCGCGCTGGCTATCAGTGCGATTCCTATCGCGGCCTTCGGCCAGTTCGGCGTTGTCGCCGATCCGGCGAAGGTCACAGTCAACTGCCCGGACGACGAGTGCCATGTCGCCCCGTTCTTCAAGGGTGAAGGCGGGTTCGTCGGCGAAATCGCCGATGGGTTCGACGAGGTCAACTTCGTCGTCGATTGCGGCCTGGTCTCGACCTCGGCTACCGCTGAACCCAGCGGCGGCATCGTGGCTCAGCGCCTGGGCATGGACAACGGTCTAGCCTGTGCCAATGGCGGTTCGGTTGAAGTCCACGGTCTGAAGGATGGCGGCTGGTACTGGATTACCGGCGCGGATAGCTCCGGGGTTGCCTCTCTGGTGGCCAAGGACGCGCTCGGCAATGACATGGTCAAGCCGGCGAATCCAGGTGGCAGCGTCACGATGGAGTCGCTGGAAGACGGCGCAACGAGCCTCTTGACTGAGGGGGACAGTGGCCGTATCGGCATCCTCCACCACGTGCTGCCGGAACCCATGATGGCGGACCTTTCGCCGTGCGCCCCGTACTGGGACGGCGACGACCGCACCTACTACCCTGGCGAGCACGACTGTGCACTCGGGGACGGTGGAACGGAA
>JAPOQN010000071.1 GCA_026710655.1 Chloroflexota bacterium
ATGGAGAGATGGAATCCTACAAGGGAACGGGTTCGGTTCATCTTGCCTGGGAACCTTTTTTTACGGTGGATCGAGATGTTCCTTTGAATGGATATAATGTTTATCGCCGTATGGCCCAAGAAGAATTTGATAATGAAAAACCCATCAACAAGATTCTTGTTGATGCCGGTAGCACTCATTATATTGATGATGCTCTTCATTCCGTTGTACCTCCTGTTCCAAAAACAGTGTATTACTACGAAGTGCGTCCCGTGATTGCCGATGTGGAAACAAGGACAAAAGAAGTTTTTTCTCTGGCCAGAATTCTTGTTCCCGGGGAAAATATGTCATTTGTCCATAGAAGGATTGTCAACAAGAGAATGTGTGGCCTATTGGGGAGAAGGGAGTCCGAAATAGATGCACTCAATCATAACCGTTGTGTCTATCACGGCCCCGGAGGAGGAATGGAAGGAAAATACTACGATATAGAACAGGATTTTCTCGTATCTACCTTTGAGGCCTCCTGTCCCTATACGGTGGGAGTATCTTCTTGCAATACTGTGGACGGTAATTGTATTGCCGATAGGTTTCCAAGCAATGATGGAGACGGCCTGCCCGGTGATTTCTTTTTTAACAGGGAGAATGGAAAATGTTATTGGAAGGATACAAACAATTCCACTTGGGGAGTTGTCGATGGGGAGATTGATAATTCTCTTTTTCAAGGAAGAGGAAGTGATATCGTTGGTACATATGCTTTCGGTGATATGGCCGTGAAAAGAATATTGAAGGCCCACGGCCCACCTTTGGCCTTTGTCTCTCAAGAGGCGGCCTCTTCCTTATGTAGGGATGATAGTATGGGCGAGTCCGACATACTTGTGGGATGTTCTTTTTCTCTTAAAGATTGTGATACGCCTGATTCAAAATGTACATCTGATGAGGATCCGGATAATCTCCACGGAAATTATGCGGCCAGACAAGAGGGAGCCTATTTTTGGAACTCTCTGAAGAGGAGATGTTGGATGGCCAATTCCACAACACCCGGGGATTGGACAAGGGTTGGTGGAATTGCCAATAATTTGACAGCTCCGGATACAATGTTGTCCATGCGGCTTCCTCACCGGAAGGAACAGATTGCCTTTTCTTTTTGGGATGAATATCTATCCCATGATGCCATTACAAAATATGAGGCCGGTTCAGCACCTGTTGCAACCCGTTCCTGTAATTCCAACGAGGCCCGTACATTTGAATTTGAAATTATGGATGGAGATGCTCCTTTCAGTTATAGTCTCCACACTCTACCCGCAACAGAGGAATCGGGTATTCGAACCTTGGCCACCGGAGTAAAGGAGACGGAAAACTGCCGTTCTATTTTTGGTGTTAGGGATTTTGTCGGTAATGTAACGGAGTGGTCAGAGGATAGGGCCTTGTGTTCATCCCCGGGAAGTTGTCAATTGATCCCCGGACAAGGGAGTCGTGTCAATCATTTTCTGGTGAATTCCGATTCATCTAGGATTGACGATGCCGGAGGATTTGTTCTGGGTTGGTATGACGGCAATGGGAATGGGGTCATGGATGATTGGAGTATTGATGGTTTTCCAATTGGGCCGTGTTTGGATAGGGATAATGATGAATTGTGTGATATAACTCCCATGTTTGCCTGGAAGATTGCAGATGAATTTTACAATGCAGAAAACTTTATCATTCCCATGGGGCTTCCGGGACATCGGGATTTTTCAGAAAACTATGAGAGAGATATTGCAAAAGACTCTTTTGTGAAAGTCGGAAATAATGAGGGAATAACGGCAAATGAACTCCATCATGATACCATGGAGATTAACAGTGATACGGCCTATTGTCCCTATGATGAGGAACATCAGGATTGTGGGGGGTATGATTGTACGACTATTGGAACAACATATGGAACACCCGACGGCCGGATTACTCCTAGATC
>JAPOQN010000040.1 GCA_026710655.1 Chloroflexota bacterium
CGCGCCCCCCCCCCCCCGCCCCCGAACCCGCCCCCCCCGCCCCCCAGCCCCCCCCCCCCCAGACCGCCCCCCCCCGCGCCGGCCCCCCCGCCCCCTGCACCGGCCCCGAGCCACCCCTCGCCGCCGCCCCCGACTGGCCCCACCCCAACTACGACGCCGCCGGCAGCCGCGCCACCTTCACCTCCAGCATCACCTCCGGAAACGTTCGGACCCTCGAGGTGGCCTGGCGCTACGAGCTGCCCTCCGGAGGCGCCTTCGGAATCGCCGCCACCACCCCCATCATCGCCGGCAACACCGTCTACCTCGGCGACCTCCAGACCAACGTTCACGCCATCGACCTCGATTCCGGCAACCGCCGCTGGATGGTCGAGAACGAGATGTGGACCTACGGGCCCAGCGGCGTCGCCGTCAGTGGCGGCTGCGTCTTCGCCAACCTCGGCGGCTACGCCATCGCCGCCTACCGCGTCATCGACGGCGAACGCCTCTGGGACACGAAGATCCTCGAGTACGGCGGCGTCGTGAACTTCCAGCCCCTCGTTGCCGGCAGAACCGTCTTCGCCGCCACCAGCTCCCTCTCCCAGCCCGGCGCCCGCGGCGCCCTCTACGCCCTCGACCCCTCCACCGGCGTGGTCCGCTGGTCCTTCAACACGATCCTCTCCGAGGACGCCTGGGGGAACCCCGACATCAACAGCGGCGGCGGCGCCTGGTACCCGCCCGCGCTCGATCTCGAAGCGGGCGTCTCCTACTGGGGCACCTCCAACCCATACCCCTACCCCGGCGCCCCCGGCTTCCCCCTCGGCTCGAGCCGCCCCGGCGATAACCGCTGGACCAACTCCATCCTCGCCGTCGACATCGCCACCGGCGAACTGCGCTGGGGCGTCCAGCACCTCCCCCACGACATCTTCGACCGCGACGCCGTCCTCACCGGCATCGCCACCCTTGCTGACGGCCGCCAGGTCATCATCAGCACGGGCAAGCTCGGCCGCGTCTTCGGCCTCGCCCCCGCCGGCACGGTCCTCTGGGATACCCCCGTCGGCCTCCACAAGAACGACGAGGTCACCGAGTTCGAGGGGGAGATCGAGGTCATGCCCGGCAACGCCGGCGGAGTCGTGACCCCCATCGCCGTCGCCGAGGGCGTCGTCTACGTCTCCGTCGTGAACGCCCCCACCACCTACGAGCCCGACGTGCCCGAGGGCACCGGCACCAGCCTCGGGGCCCACCCCAGCCAGATGGTCGCCATCGACGCGGCCACCGGCGACATCCTTTGGGAGACCGACCTCCCCGGCGACGGCTTCGGCGGCGCCACGGTCGTCAACGACCTCGTCTTCACGTCCGTCATCACGGGCGCCATCCTCGCCCTCGACCGCGCCACCGGCGAGATCATCTGGAGCCACCAGGCCGCCGGCGGCATCAACGGCTGGCCCGCCGTCGCCGGCGACACCATCCTCATCCCCGTCGGCTTTGGCGACCCCGGCTTCCTCCTCGCCCTCAGGCTCCCCCGCTGAGCTCCCCCAGCGCCGCCTCCCACACCGGCCCCACCACCTCCCACCCAAACCGCCCCGCCGACCCCCGCAGCGCCTCCCGCTCCCCCTCCTCCGCCCCCGAACGGATCGCTTCCCGCGTCAGCGCCAGCAGCTCCGACTCTTTCTCGTACAGGCACCGCCCTTGCAGCGACTCCGGCACAAGCGCCGGGTAGTTGTAGCGACGCGGCGCGATGGGCAGGCATCCGCACCACATCGCCTCCATCGTCGAGATGCCGAAGAACTCGTGCCGCGTGCTGCTGATGCTGATGTCCGCCTCCCACAGCAGCCGCGCGTACCCGTCCCGCCCCGCAACCGGCCCGAACTGCACCAGCCGCTCCCCCAGCCGTTCCGGCAGCTCCTGCATCGCCTCGCTCGGGTTGCCCCCCCGCTCCCCCGCCACCGCCACGCGAAAGTCGAGCCGCTCCTCCGCCAGCGCGGTCACCGTCCGCACGAACGCGTCCGGTGCCTTGTCGAACTCCCAGCGGTGGTTCCACAGGATCAGCGGGCTCCCGCCCGCCCCCGCCGGCGCCCCCTCCCCCAGCGACCCCAGGTCGACCCCCACCGGCAGCACCGTGCTCTTCCCCCGGATCGCCTCGAGCCCGTCGGTTGTCAGCCAGTTGTTCGGCTGGCGCTCAAGCTCCTCCAGCGCCCCGAGGAAGTCCTGCCGGTGGTACTCGGAGTTGAATGCGACCCGGTCTGCCGCCAGCGCCGACAGGTAGTTGATCTGCCCGAACCACGAGTTCAGCTTCGTCCCCCGCAGCCGCGGGTACGTCAGCTGGTTCTCGTGCATGAACAGCAGCACCGGGACGCGCTCGAACCGCGGCCTTGTCAGCGCCAGGAACGCCGGCAAGTCCAGCATGTCCGACACCAGCAGGAAGTCGAACGACCCCTCCACCTCCGCCGCCTTCCCCGCCAGCACCTGCGCCCCCAGACGCATCCGCCGCCGCCACTCCCGCCCCGGCAGCGTTAGCAGTTCGAGGTCGTGCCCCCCATGCGCCACCAACCCCTCCGCGAACGCACGGTGGCTCCCCCCGAAGAACGGTTCCACGAACAACCCACGGCCCATGGGGGGAAGGCTAACCTAGCCGCCTCACAGCGATGTGCTCAGCGACACACCCGCAGCGCCAGGCCCAACTCAGGAACTGGGCTCGTCGCCCCGCTTGTAGACGATTTGCTCCAGGGTGGCCTGCCGCATCTCCGAGGTAGCGAGCCGCCCCTCGATGTTCGACCACCGCCCCTCGACCGCCGCAAGCCGTCTGTCGATGCGGCGCAGGAAGGGAATGACTTCCTCGTGAACCGTCGTCTTGAGATCGGCTACCGTCGTCTTGACTTCGGCCAGTTCGGTGTGAATCTTGCCAACCGCCGCCGCCAGATTCTCGACCGAACGACTCAGCGACTGGAACTGTTCATCCGTCATAGATTCACTATGACAATGTTGTGCGCCCACGTCAACACTCGTACCTGCCGGTAGCGCCTACAGGTCCTCGCGCTCCGCCAGCTTGTCCACGATTTCCAGCAGCTCCCGGTCGCTCTCGTCCACTTCCTTGTACTGCGAGACGCAGTACCCCCCGTACTTCTCCACCAGGTACCAGTCGTCGTCGATGATCAGGTCCGGCGTCGGGTCCACCCGCGGATGCTTGTCGAAACATCCGTCGACCCACTCCGAGAGCCCGTGGTTCTTCACCGTGCGCTCGCTGTAAAGCTGGCCGCCCGCTGACCACACGTAGACGCTGTGACCAGCATCCTTCAGCCGCGCCATCGCCTCGTGCGCCCCCGGACGCAGCGTGCTCGCGTCCTTCGTCGTGTAGACCAGCGTGTGGTCCACATCGAAGTACACGTTCAGGGAGCGAGTCGCCTCAGTCGTGGCTTCGGTCATGGGGTGAGCGCTACGCCTCGGCGATCGTCAGGCCCCACACCGGCCGGTAACGCCACGTGCGGATGCCCTTGTAGGTGATGCCGTGCTTCCGGCAGAGCCGCTTCGCCTGCTGCACCTGTCCCGAGGGCACGTACAGCAGCAGGTCGCCCATCTTCGAATAGGGCAGCCACTTCTTCTCCGCCTGCTCGTCCGTCATCGTGTCGACCGTCTCGACCTGCGCCACGAACTCCAGCCACTGTCCCGGTCGCCGCACCACCACGATGTCCGGGTAGAGCGGCTCGCCCTCCCACTCCCCCACCGAGATCGTCGGATCGGGGTTGTTCAGGAGCGTTTCCAGCTCCGGGTGCTCCTCGTTGGGGTAGGGGAAGCGCGACTGCGCGATCTCCGCGACCGTGCCCGTATGGCGCTGATCCCGAAGCTCCTTCACCGGCACCGGGCGGACTCCTTCCCTACTCCAGGATCACGAGGGTCTCGCCCTCGGACACCTGCGCGCCCTCGCCCACCGTGACCTCTTTGACGGTCCCGGCCTTGGGCGCGTTGATCTCGTTCTCCATCTTCATCGCTTCGAGGACCAGCAGCAGTTGACCCGCCTCGACGGAATCGCCCGCTTGCACCTCGATCCGCAGCACCGTACCCGATAGCTGCGCCGCCACGCCTCCCGGAACGTTCGAGACCGCGGGAGCGCTGCTGCTCGCCGCACTCGCTGCTCGCGCAGCGGGCCGCGCCGGACCGCCGCCCAGCCGCCCCTCGTACTCGACCGTGAACGGCCGGTGGTCGACCTCGATCGCCATCCCCGACTCGCGTGCGTCCTCGGGCGGAAGGGCCACCCGGTAGCTCACCGCCCCCGCCGTGACCGTGTCGTAAACATCCCCCCGGTCGATCGCGATCGGGAACTCTTCGCCGTCCACGACAACCGCGTCGCCGCGTACTTCGACCTCGTAGGTGCGTCCGCCGATCGTGACTGTCGCCATCGCTACGGCATCTGCCTCATGCGTCCGAACTGGCGCCACTCGGCGCCCGCGGACGAGCCGTTCGCCGAAGGGCCTGCGGCCACGGACCGCGCCCCGGCCTGCGGGCGGTCCTTGATCGCCATCGCGCCGACAACCGCCGCCACCAGCTCCCGCTCGGGACCGCCGCCATCGCGACGCCACTCCAGGAATTTCTTCGCCGGCTGCGGGAACATCACGTACGAGAGCACGTCCTCGGGGGTCTCGGCCAGGTCGCCGATCTCCTCCTTGGCGCTCTCCAGCTCCGGCTCGAGGTCGTCCGCGGGGCGGTGGGTAACCTGCTCCTCGTCGCCAAGAATCTGCTTCAGCACGTCCTCGGCGATGGGCTCGGCCGTCTCGCCGTACAGCCCCTGCGCGAGGTTTCGCGTCTCCTTCGTCACGACGCCGTAGCGCTTGCCCGTGAGCACGTTCAGCACCGCCTGCGAGCCAACGATCTGCGAGCTCGGCGTCACCAGCGGCGGGTAACCGAGGTCCGCGCGGACGCGCGCGTTCTCCTCCAGCACTTGGCCCAGCTTCGCCTCCTGGCCCTGGTCCCGCAGCTGACCCACGAGGTTCGAGATCATGCCGCCCGGAACCTGGTGCCGGAGCACGCCCGCATCGACCCCGAGCAGGTTGCTCTCGTGCTTCCAGTACTTCTTGCGCACGCCGCCGAAGTACTCTGCGGTCTCGACGAGGTCGTCGAGCGCGATGCCCGTGCCGAGCTCCTCGTCCTCGCCCAGTGCCGCCACGAGCGTTTCCGTGGCCGGCTGCGAGGTGCCCCCCGCCAGCGGGCTGATGGCAGTGTCGATCATGTCCGCGCCGGCCCGAACGGCCAGCAGGTACGCCATCTCCGAGTAGCCGGAGGTGTCGTGGCAGTGCAACTGCAGGGGCATGTCCGGATGGTCGCCCTTGATGCGCGTTACCAGCCGCTCCGCCATGACCGGGCTCAGCAGCCCCGCCATGTCCTTGATGCAGAGCGAATCCGCTCCCATCTCGACCAGCCGGTCGGCCAGCGCCCCAAAGCTCTCGACCGTGTGTACCGGGCTCGTCGTGTAGCAGAGCGTGCCCTGTACATGACCGCCGGCGCGCTTCACGCCTTCGAAAGCGGTCTCCAGGTTCCGGGTGTCGTTGAGCGCATCGAAGATGCGGAAGATGTCCATGCCGTTCTCGACGGCGCGCTCGCAGAATTCGAGCACCACGTCATCGGCGTAATGCCGGTAGCCAACCGCGTTCTGACCCCGCAGCAGCATCTGCGTGGGCGTGTTCTTCAGGCGGCTCTTCACCTCGCGCAGCCGCTCCCACGGGTCTTCCAGCAGGAAGCGCATGGCCGTGTCGAAGGTGGCGCCGCCCCAGCACTCGATGCTGCCGTAGCCGATCGTGTCCATCCGCTCGAGGGCGGGAAGCATGTCCTCGGTCCGCATTCTGGTGGCCAAAAGCGACTGATGCCCGTCGCGGATGGCGGTCTCGGTGATGCGTACCTGGCCCATGCTTGGCGGAGTCCCCTGCTGCGTCTTTCGGCTGCCCGCGGCTCTCCGTGAACACTATCACAAGCGCCCATTACGGCCAGCCGCCGGGTCACTCAAGCGGACCGCCATTGGGCAATGGTGGGCAAGCTAAATCGGTGGGATTGGAAGCTGCTCGTAGTTCGTGTCGCCCCAGCACGTGACCCTGCCCTCGATGGTCACGGCACAGCTGCGGAAGGAGGATGCGCTGATTGCCGTGTAGCGCCCTGCGGGCGCCTCATGTTGGCCGAGGTCGTACCCGTCGCTCATTGCAGCGCTCCAGCACACCGCCTCGCCGTCTGCGGTGAGCGCGCAGGCGTGTCGTTCGCCTACCGCGATCGACAGGTGGTGGCCGGGTGGCGCTTCGGGATCTCCGACGTAGGGTCCCCAGCATCGCACCTCTCCGTCGATGGTGAGTGCGCAGGCGTAGCCGAAACCCACGCCTATCGCGGTGAAGCGGCCCTTGGGCGCATGCTCGGGTCTTGCCCAGTAGCCCCAACACACCGCCTCGCCTGACTCTGCGATGGAGCACGCGAACCCAACGCCCAGGCTGATCGCCGTGTAACGCCCGGCCATGGAGTCCCGGGGGTCGTCAAACCTGCCCCAGCACACCGCCTCGTTGTCTTCCCTCAGGGCGCAGGTGTGGAACCTTCCCGCGCTGATTGCGGTGTACCTTCCGTCTGGCACACTCAACTGTCCGGAGTCGTTCCACCCCCAGCAAGCCGCCTCACCGTCTTCCGCCAGGGTGCAGGTGTGGAACAGTCCAGCGCTGATCGCGGTGTACCGTCCGTCCGGCGCATCCGACTGCCCGAAGTTGTTCCACCCCCAGCAAGCCGCCTCACCGCCCTCTGTCAGAGCGCAGGTGTGGTGGGCCCCGTCGCTGACTGCTACATAACGCCCCGGTGGTGGATCGGGAGGCGCGAGCTTGTTGGCGACAGCCTCCCAGCAGACCGCCTCGCCCGTATTGGTGAGCGCGCAGGCACCGAGACCCCCCACACCGATTGTGACGTAGCGGGCGGGTGCCGGATCGGGGGGATCCATTACCCACAGCGCGCCCCGGTGCAGTTGCTCGCTCGGGTGCGTCCCGCAGACCGCTTGTCCCCCAGTGGTGAGGGCGCAGACGTGCCAGGAACTCGCGGCGATGGCCGTGTAGCGGGCCTCCGCCCCGCCGGGCGGCGAACCCTCGGGAGTCAGCGTGTCCGACAGTGGCGTCGCCCCACCAAAGGCCCCCGCCGCGAAGCACTCTGCCCTGCCTCCTCGTATCCCGCAGAAGCCGGCGCCGGCCGCGCTGGCAAGGTCGGTATACGGCCCCGTGAGTCGGGTCACGCCGTCGCTGGCATAGCCCCAGCACACCGCTTCACCAGCCTCGGTCAGGGCGCAGCTATTGGTGGGATATCCGCCCTTCCCACTCCGCCAGCCGACGCTGATGGCGACGTAGCGCCCCGGCGGCGCGTTCGTCTGACCGAAGTCGTTCCAGTCCCACTGGTTACCCCAGCAGGCCGCCTCGCCCGCTTGTTTCAGCGCGCAGGCATGAATGCCGCTGGTACTCACTGCTTTGTAGCGCCCGGGCGGCGGTTGCTCGCCGATGTCACGGCCCCAGCAGGCGATCTCCCCATCCGTGGTCACGGCGCAGCTGTGACTGCCGCCCGCGCTGATGTCCACATAACGGCCCGCAGGGGCGTTCGACTGACCCTCGTGGTTAGCGCCCCAGCAGATGGCAGAACGATCCAGGGCTAACGCGCAGACGTGGCCCCATCCGGCGCTGATGGTGGAATAGGATCCCGTAGCAGGCTGGGCGATGGGTGTGGCGGTTGTGGTGGCGGCGGGTGTGGGGGTTGCGGTGGGGGCGGGTGTTGGCGTGCGCGACTCCGGGGCGGCAGCGACAGGTGTCGCGCTCGGCGTTGCGGGCGGGGTGGCCGTAAGCGTGGCCAAGGGTGTCGAGATAGCGGGAGTGGGGGTCGGCGTCCAGGCCGTCGATGGCGTCGGCGACGGGCTGGGCTCCGGCGTCTCCGTCGCGACCGGCCAAGACCTTGGTGTTGGCTGCAGCGCTGGCGACGCTTCTTGTCCCCCGCAGCCCCCCAGCACCGCGGCAGCCAGTGCCCATGTGCCCACCACGAGTGCCCAGCGCATCATGCGTTCACGCTAGCACCCGGCGTGTCCAATTACCCCGCCCGGTTTCCCCCTACAGCGGGATGTTGCCGTGCTTCTTCGGCGGGTTCCGGTCCGCCTTGTTCCGCAGCATCTCCAGCGACGTCACGATCTTGCTGCGCGTCTCCCGCGGGTCGATTACGTCGTCGACGAAGCCCCGGCCCGCCGGGATGTACGGGTTCCCGAAGCGCACGCGGAATTCCTCCGCCAGCTCCTGGCGCTTCTCCTCCGGGTCGTCGGCGGCGGCGATCTCGCGACGGTTGATGATGCCCACCGCCTGCTCCGGACCCATCACCGCCACCTCCGCCGCTGGCCAGGCGAAGTTCATGTCGCCCCGCAGGTGCTTGCTCGACATGACCAGGTAGGCCCCGCCGTACGCCTTCCGCAGCACCACCGCGATCTTCGGCACCGTCGCCTCGCTGTAGGCGAACAGCAGCTTCGCCCCGTGGGTGATGATCGCGCCGTGCTCCTGCGACGAGCCCGGCAGGTACCCGGGGATGTCGACGAGCGTGATGATCGGGATGTTGAAGCAGTCGCACGTGCGCACGAAGCGCGCCGCCTTGCGGCTCGCCTCGATGTCGAGCACGCCCGCCAGGTGCATCGGCTGGTTCCCCACGAACCCGACCGTCTGGCCGCCCATGCGCGCGAAGCCGACCACCACGTTCTGCGCGAACGTCTCGTGTACCTCGAGGAACTCCCCGTCGTCGACGATGCGATAGATGATCTCGCGCACGTCATACGGACGGTTCGGCTCGTCCGGCACGATCGTGAGCAGCTCCTCCTCCGGCGTGTCCGTCGGGTGCTCGGTCGGCACGAAGGGCGCGTCCTCGGCGTTGTTCGAGGGCAGGTACGACAGCAGCCGCCGCACCTCCATCAGCGTCTCCTCCTCCCCCTCGATGGCGAAGTGGGCCACGCCCGAGCGCGTCGCGTGGATGCTCGCCCCGCCCAGCGTCTCGTGGTCGATCTCCTCGCCCGTCACGTTCCGGATCACGTCCGGCCCGGTGATGTACATCTGCCCGGTGCCCGCGGTCATGAAGATGAAGTCGGTAATCGCGGGGCTGTAGACCGCGCCGCCCGCGCACGGCCCCATGATCACGCTGATCTGGGGCACGACCCCGCTCGCCAGCGTGTTCATCGCGAACATCTCGCCGAAGCCGCGCAGGCTCTCCGGCCCGTCCTGGATGCGCGCCCCGCCCGAGTCCTGGATGCCGATGATGGGCGCTCCCGTCATCAGCGCGAGGTCCATCACCTTCAGGATCTTCTCCCCCACCGTCTCGCTCAGCGACCCGCCTGAGACGGTGAAGTCGTACGAGAACAGGTAGACCGGGCGGCCGTCGATGCGCCCCCACCCCGTCACCACCGCCTCCGGACCCCGATCCGCCCCCCGCGGCCGCACGAGCGAGTCGACCTCCTCGAAGGTGTCTTCGTCCAGCAGCAGCTCGATGCGCTCCCGCGCCGTCAGCTTGCCCCGGTCGTGTTGCGCCTCGACGCGGCGCTCGCCGCCGCCGGCGCGCGCCTCGTCCTTGCGTTCGTTCAGTTCCGCCAGCCGCTCCTGCACGGTCTTCGTCATCGCTCTCTCCTTCGGGCCCTTCGCCCGCGGAAGCGGTGCGTTCCCCGCCCGTGGCGCGGCGCGCTCGCGCTCGTCATTGGTCTGTGGTGGTGGAGACAGGGGGAGTCGAACCCCCGACCTCAGCATTGCGAACGCTGCGCTCTCCCAACTGAGCTATGTCCCCACGGGCTCCCGCGATCGTAGGGACGGCCCTCTGGGGGCGTCAAATGGCCCTGGTGATTGGTGACTCGCGTTTTGTGGCTC
>JAPOQN010000041.1 GCA_026710655.1 Chloroflexota bacterium
CTGCCCACCGCGTTCAGATTCACGACGACATCGCCGCCTACCGAGCCGAGACTCGGGAGGACATGGCTGCCTTCCGGGCCGAGTCACGGGAGTACATGGACGCCCTCGCGGCCAGGTTCGATGAGGGGTTCCGTGAAGTGCGCGCGGACTTGCGGACGTGGGTAACCGTTTCGATTGGCCTGAGCGCGGCTGTTGCGGTTGCCACGATCGGCGGGATTGTCACCATCGCCCTCGTCGGCTGACCCGCTAGCCCCTCAGTGCCGCTGTTCCTCCCCGAAGTCCGCCTTCCCCGTGACCATGTCGCGTGCGTCCCGAGCAAGGCTGGGGATGGCCATCCGGTTGCGGACCAGCAGCACGACGCACAGCACGATGTACGCGATCGAGTACCAGAAACGCACGACCTGCGCCGTTTCGCCCAGCGTGTCCTCTGTCAGGGGGAGCTGCACCGCGAACAGGAGGAAGAGCGCCCAGGCTTCGGGCCGGCTCATGCGCAGGTTCACGAAGACCGCGATCGCGAACGCCGACTGCGCCGCCGTCAGGAAGACCTCTCCCTGCTGCCTTGAGAAGAAGAGGTTGACCTCCTCCGTGGGCGAAACCAGCGGCAGACCCTGCAGGATGCCCCAGTCTCCCGAGCCGATCATGAAGGCGATCGGCAGCGTCCCGATGAGCAGCGTCCACTGGTTCACCTTCGATGAGATTAGCGTGCCCATCCCCGCCGCCGCCCGGCCCCGCCACGCCAGCAACGCCGCCACCAGCACCTCCGGCGACTCCGAGGCGAGAGGCGCGATCCACTGGATCAGCACGAACTCGCTGATGTTCACCTTCTTCCCCGTCTCCACCAGCCCGTGCGCGAACGGCTCCGCCGAGGCGATGATCACCGCTGCGGCGAAGACCAGCGTTACCACCACCAACGCCCGCCGCCGCAAGTCGGGCAGCGACCCCATCGCCCGCGCCGGCCCCACCAGCTCCACCTCCTCCGACTCCACCCGGCTCGTCATAACCAGGTAGATGACGAACATCGAGACGAGCACGATCGTGTCCGCCAGCGTGAGCGTGCTCCGCAGCGGCACGAGGATCACGTACACCGTCGCGACCGCAAGGAACGCCAGCTCCAGTGCCCGCGTGCGGCTCACCACCAGCTCCTTCAGCCGGGTCCGGTAGAAGAAGATCAGGAACACCACCGGCCAGCCGATGCCGATCAGGAGCCGGTTCCCACCGGTCATGTTCGCGATCGCCAGTCCCTCTGCCGCCTTCTCCGGGTCCGAGCCCGCCTCCCACGCAAGGAACGCGTCGACCGCGTACTCGGGGAGCACCGCGATGAAGGCGATGATCGCCAGCGCCAGGCCCTGCGAGATGTCCATCTCCGCCGTTTCGGCGCCCCAGCTCAGCAGGAACGCCGCCGCCAGGATGGCGACCCCGTAAACCGCCGACTGCAGAAGCGGGTCGATGTGCAGCTCGATGATGGGGTCGATCCCGGGAAAGTCGCCGAACACGATTCCGAGCAGGCCCACGAGTGCCATGGCGGCAATCAACGCCCAGTGCGTGGTGAACCGCTCGCTCATCACGAAGCGTCTCGCCGCGCCCGTCGCGTGAGCGCGCCCGGGGATCGAGTTGGGTGGGGCATTTGCGAGTCCGCAGCCTACCGCCGGTCTGTGCTGGGGGCTACCGCCACCCTCCGCATCGGGCAGAATGGCCCGCATGGCCGAGCGCCGCCCCTACGGAACCTGGGAGAGCCCCATCACGCCCGCCGCCCTCGCGGGCGGCATCCGCCTGCGCGGGCCCTCCTGGGACAGCGACGGTCGCACCCTCGGCTGGTTCGAGGGTCGCGGCGACCGCGGCGTGGCCGTCGCCGCCAGCGTGGGTGGCGGCGATGCCGCCCTCCGCGACATCAGCGGCGACATCCTTGTTCGCGCCGGCGTCGGCTACGGCGGCGGCGACTACACCCTCGCGAACGGACAGGGCTGGTTCGTCGACCACGACAGCCAGCGCATCTTCCGCCAACCCCTCGACGGCCCCGATGGTGGCCCCGCCCTCCCCGTCACGCCCGCTTTCGGCGAGTCGTCCTCCCCCGCCGTCAGCCCCGACGGGCGCTGGGTCGCCTTCGTGCACTCCTACGAGGACGAGGACGTCATCGCCATCGCCGACGCGACCGGGGAGCTCTGGCCGGGGCAGCTCGCCCGTGGCCGCGATTTCTATATGCAGCCCGTCTGGAGTCCCGCTGGTGATCGCATCGCGTGGGTCGAGTGGGACCACCCGAACATGCCCTGGGACGGCTCGGAGCTGCGCGTCGCCAAGCTCGCCTTCGCGGAAGGCGCCCTCCCCGCCGTCGCCGCCTCCGAAGTGGTGGCCGGCGGACCGCAGGAGGCGGTCCTCCAGCCTGCCTTCTCCCCCAGTGGCGACGCCCTCCACTACATCTCCGATGCCACCGGCTGGGGCCATCTTTACCGGTACGACCTCGCTACCGGCGAGAGTCGCGCCCTTACCTCCGGCCCCTGCGAGTACGGGACGCCCGCCTGGGGGCAGGGCGTCGGTATGTTCGCCGTTCTCCCGTCCGGGCGTGTCGTCGCGACCCGCCAGCGCCAGGGATTCGCCCGCCTCGTCCTCATCGACGGCCACAACGAACCCCACGAGCTCGACCTCCCCGCCGAGTACGCGAGCTTCGAGAACCCCGTCGCCTCCCCCGTGGCGGAACACCTCGCTGTCATCGCCAGCGGCCCCACCGCCTCCCCTCGCCTCCTCGTCCTCGACCTTGAGGCGGATCCGCCCGGCGTCGTCGAACGGCGTCTCAGCGACCCCGACCGCTTGCCCGCCGCCAGCCTCTCCCTCCCCCGGGCCGTCTCGTGGACGAACGCCCCTGGAAGCGAGGTCCACGGTCTCTATTACCCGCCCGCCAGCGAGCGCTTCTTCGACGATGGGCCGCCGCCGCTCGTCGTCTTCGTCCACGGTGGCCCCACCGACCACGTCGATGCGGGCTGGCGGCCCCAGGTCCAGTTCCTCGCCAGCCGTGGCTACGCGGTGCTGGCCGTCAACTACCGCGGCAGCAGTGGCGCTGGGCGCGAGGCGATGCTCGCTCTGCGCGGCGAGTGGGGCGTCGCCGATGTGGAGGACTGCCGCTCCGGCGCCGAGGCCATGGCCGCCCGCGGCCTCGCCGACGGTGACCGGCTCGCCATCCTCGGCGGCAGCGCGGGCGGCTACACCGTGCTGCGCTCCCTCCAGGTGCATCCCGGCTTCTACCGGGCGGGTGTCTGCTACTACGGCATCTCCAACCTGTTCACGCTCGCCAGCGACACCCACAAGTTCGAGGCGCGCTACCTCGATTCGCTCGTCGGTCCCCTCCCCGAGGCCACCGACCGCTACCGCGAGCGCTCCCCCATCTTCCACGCCGGCGATATCGTCGACCCGATAGCCCTCTTCCAGGGTGTTGAGGACCGTGTCGTGCCCCGCGACCAGAGCGACACGCTCGCCGCCTCCCTGCGCTCCCGCGGCGTCCCCCACGAGTACCACGTGTACGAGGGCGAAGGGCACGGCTGGCGCAAGCGCGAAACGATCGAGGCCTTCTATTCGTCGGTCGAACGCTTCCTGCGCGGGAGCCTTCTCGGCTAGCCGCGCTCAGTCGCGCCAGTGCATCACGGCCCGGGCCGCTTCCTGCTCGCGAGCGCTCTTCTCCGCCCAGGCTTGCAGGAATGCCTCTCCCACCACCGTCTTCGCCACCGACCAGGGCAGCGGCTGCTCTCCGCCGAGCCCCCACCGCTCCCGCACCGCCACCAGGAAGGCCGTTGCATCCCCGAGGTCGAGCGCTTCCAGCACCTCGCAGTCGAGTGCCCCCACCCCGCCGGGGAACGTTGGCGAGCCCGAGGCTGTCAGCTCAACATCGAGCCCGGCGAGCTTGTCCCCGTCCCGCCCCGAGCGCAGGCCCAGCGGCTCGAGCAGCGCCGCCTGCGTGTCGCTGAGCAGCGTGATTGCCATCCGCCCGCTCGTCCGCACCAGCTCTTCCGTGTAGTTGGTCTTCGAAAGCGAGACCAGCAGCCGCGGCCGCTCCGGCACAATCGAAGCCCCGAATACGGACACGCAGATCTGCGCGTTCGGCCCCGCCGGCCCGCTCGCCCCCACCGCACATAGCGGCGCCCAGAAGTGCGAAAGTACGTCGCCCGTCGGCCGTGCCTCGGTCACGGCCGGCCCCTATCCCTCGAACAGCCCGATGAAGTTGCCGCAGGTGTCGTCCAGCACCGCCTGGTAGCCCCACTCGCTGCGCATGGGCTCCACCTGGAAGCGCACTCCCAGCGCGGTGAGCCGCGCATACTCCTGGTCGAGGTCGTCCACGAAGAAGATCGCGACCGGGATCCCGTCGCGGTACAGCGCCTCCTGGAACGTCTTCGAGGCCGGATAGGCGTTCGGCTCCAGCATCAGCTCGACCCCGTCGGGCGACTCGCGCGACTCCAACGTGATTGCCCGGAACTCCCCCGCGGGGTCGTCCCGCTTCTTCGCGAAACCCAGCACTTCGGTGTAGAAGGCGAGCGCTTTCGCCTGATCGTCCACCGTGACGCTGGTGAGCTTGATTCGCATGGCGGCATGCTACACCGGCGCGCTTGCGGCGCGTTCGACCCCCGCTAGAATCGGCCCGTGGCCGATTGCCTCTTCTGCAACATGGCTTCGGGCGACATCCCCGTCGAGCGGATCGCCGAGAACAACCACGCCTTTGCCATCCGCGACATCAACCCGCGCGCTCCCGTGCACGCCCTCATCATTCCCCGCGAGCACATCGCCGACGCCCGTGAAATCGAGGGAGGCCATGCGGACACGCTCGCCGGACTCTTTACGCTCGCCAACGAAGTGGGCCGCGCCGAAGGCGTGCACGAGTCCGGCTACCGCCTCGCCTTCAACGTCGGCGACGACGCCGGCATGACAATCCACCACCTCCACCTCCACCTGGTCGGCGGGCGCCGCCTCGGCCACGAAGGGTGATCGCCGCACAGATTGCCGTCGTCCGTGAGGAGCTGCTGAAGCGCCCTTCCGGGCTCGTTCGGCACGTCGGGCGCGTCCTTGATGAGGCACTGCCCCTCGCCCGCCGCTGGGTTGCCGACGAGGAGCGCGTCGAGCTGGCCGTCTGGGGGCACGACCTCTTCCGCTCCGAGTCTCCCGCCGAGCAGATCCGCCTCGCCGGCGAGGTCGGCGTCGAGATCGATGCGGATTCGCGGGACTACCCGATCCTCCTCCACGGCCCCATCGCCGCGGTCGTCCTGCGCGAGCGCTTCGGTATCACCGATGAGGAAGCGCTCACGGCCGTGCGCGACCACACGTCCGGCTTCGCCCGTATGAGCCTGCTCGCCAAGATCCTGCTCATCTCCGACAAGATCGAGAAGAAGAAACGGCGCGGCATCCCACAGCTCGCCGATATCCGCCGCCTCGCCCGCCGCGACCTTGATACGGCCATCCTCTGCTGGGCCGACTGGCGCTGGACGGCCGAGGCACGTGACCGCTATCGCACGCAGCAAGCCCACTGGCGCGCGCGTCAGCACTGGGTTGAGGAGCACCACCTGGACATCGGCATGCCCGAGCGCACGACCGGTAGCGCCTTCGCCGCGGCTGCGCGCCGGGAGGGACTCGTCCCGCCTACGGGATAGTCAATTCCTGGTCGGGGAAGATCGGGCAACCGCCGTCTTCGGTCAGTTCCAGGTCGTCGTTCGCCGCTATCAGCTCGTCGAGCGAGATGCCGTGCGCCGTGGCGATCGCACCACAGGTGTCACCCGCCGCCACCACGTAGGTTCCGCTGGTAGCTGGCGGTTGGGTTGCCACCGGTGTGGGCTCGGGCGTCGGCTCCGGAGTTGGTTCCGGCGTTGGTGTGGGCTCAGGCGTGGGCTCAGGCGTGGCTTCCTCTGTCGCGGCCGGTGTCGCCGCCGCCTCGGTGGGAGTCTCCGTCGCGACTGGCGCCACGGGCGCCGTGTCGTCGTCCCCGAGCTCGCGGTTCACCACGAACGCGATCGCGACCACGACGGCCGCCAGCACGAACAGCGAGACGGTCGCGGCGCGCATGCTCAGTTCGCCTTCGAGCACCGGGCGGCGGAGTCCGCGCGAGGTCCAGCGCGAGGCCGCCGTCGCAAACGGTGAGGGGCGCGCCGGGCCCGCTGGCTGGAACTCTTCGCCTTCCGTTGCCTCGGCCGGTGCGGCCTCGGCTTCGCCTTCCGAGGCGGCCGAAGGATGCGTTGTCGCCTCGACCCCCTCGCCCTGGTAGATCGGGCACGAGGGATGGTCCGCCGTCAGGCAGAACTGTTCCTGGTGTTGCGTTGCGATTCGGGTGGGGTTGGGAAGCCGGTAACAGCGATGGGCATCGGTCGCGTACGTCGCGTGTAGGTCGCTGTCGTCGACGAGGCCCAGATACGCGCAGACGCCTGCGGCTTCCGAACCTTCGGACTCAACAGGGAGGCTCACAGCGTCTCCTATCCTGCAAGGTTCGCCACCACGCCCGTATCGTGTCAGAACGTTCGTGCGTTGGCAATTCTCTCTGCCGGGAACTTCACGCTTCCAACCGGCATACGGTGTGCCCGGAGCGCTTCCGCACCTGCCGCACCGGCACGCCTCCCTGGCCCGCCAGGCGCTTCAGCAGGTGGTTCAGTCCGCTCACGGCCACGAACCAGTACGCCCCGCCGGGCGCCAGCCGTGCCCGCGGCCCGCGCACGAATTCCGCCTCGATCGCCGTGTCCCCGATCTTCGCCGGCACGTTCGCAACGATCAGGTCATAGGCGCCCTCGGGGATATCCTCGAGCGCGACGCTGCCCGTCGCCTGCGCGTTCGTGGCGCCGTTCCGAGCCGCATTGCGGCGTGCGTAGCGAACGGCCAGCAGGTTGCAGTCCGCCATGGTCACCTGCGCCTCGGGGAAGCGGCGCGCGAGCGCAATCCCCAGCACGCCGTACCCGCACCCCAGGTCGAGGATGCGCCGGGGCGCTTCGTTGACCTCGATGCAGCGCAGCAGCAGCTTCGTGCCCGCGTCCACCTCGTGCGAGGCGAAGAGCGTGTGCGCCACCTCGAACTCCAGCGTCTCCCCGCCGAGGGTGAGCGCGACCCGCTTCTTGAAGTAGGGATCGGAGGATGGGTCACTCGCCATCGGTTGAGTCTAGCCCTGCCCCCGCCCGCTGCGTGGCGAGGCATTGATCGTTCGGGGCGCTGTGATAATGTCCTAGGTCGGCGCTTATTGCCTCGCCAGATGCCAGACATTCGGCAGGCCGTAGGGCACTGGGCTGAAGACGGTCTCGCTCCTCACTGGATGCGGGGCGCTGTTTAGAAACCGGCTTTTCGGCCTGTTTCCATGCCCAGCGTGAGGAGCCCCTCTCGCCGGGACAACACCTTCGGACCGCGGTTGCGCGGACCCGAAATTTTGGAGATCAGCGGTAGTGCCGACGATCAACCAGCTCGTACGTAAGGGCCGTAAGCCCAAGTCGAAGAAGTCGGGCGCCCCTGCCCTGCTCTTCAACTACAACTCCGAGCGCGGGCGCCTTTCCCGCGTCGTTGGCCGCGGCGCGCCCCAGAAGCGCGGCGTCTGCACGCAGGTCCGCACCCAGACCCCCAAGAAGCCGAACTCCGCCCTTCGCAAGGTCGCCCGCGTGCGTCTTACCAACGGCATCGAAGTGACCGCCTACATCCCCGGCGAGGGCCACAGCCTCCAGGAGCACTCCGTGGTGCTCGTTCGCGGCGGCCGTGTGCGCGACCTCCCCGGCGTCCGCTACCACATCGTGCGCGGCGCCGCCGACTCCACCGGCGTCGCCGACCGCCGCCGCGGGCGTAGCAAGTACGGCACGCGGAAGAACGGATAACCAGATGCCGCGACGTAACCGCCCCGAACGCCGCATCATCCGCCCTGATTCCCGCTACGGTGATCAGCAGGTCCAGATCCTTATCAACAAGGTGATGACCCGGGGCAAGAAGAGCACCGCCGAGCGCGTCGTCTACGGCGCCTTCGATCGCATCCAGGAATCGACCGGGCGCGACCCCGTCGACACCTTCCGCCAGGCCATGCGCAACGCCACGCCCGTGCTGGAAGTAAAGCCCCGGCGCGTGGGTGGCACCACCTACCAGGTGCCGGTCGAGATTCGTCCCGAGCGCCGCACGGCCCTCGCCATGCGCTGGCTCCTCCAGGGCGCCCGTGGCCGTGGCGGCCACACCATGGCCGAGCGCCTCGCCTCCGAGCTTCTCGACGCCGCCAACAACGCTGGCTCCGCGATCAAGCGGCGCGACGACACCCACCGGATGGCCGAGGCGAACCGCGCCTTCGTCCATTACCGCTGGTAAGCGGCGCGGTCAGGGACAGGAGAGCGCTCATCATGCCCCGGCCGTATGAAATCGAACGCGTGCGCAACATCGGCATCATCGCCCACATCGATGCCGGCAAGACCACCGTGACCGAGCGCGTCCTCTACTACACGGGCATCACCTACAAGATCGGCGAGGTCCACGAGGGCACCGCCACGATGGACTGGATGGAGCAGGAGCGCGAGCGCGGCATCACCATCACCGCCGCCGCCACCAGCGCCGAGTGGAACCACCATCTCGTCAACATCATCGATACCCCCGGCCACGTCGACTTCACCGCTGAAGTCGAGCGCGGCCTGCGCGTGCTCGATGGCGGCGTCGTCGTCTTCGATGCCGTCGCCGGGGTCGAGCCCCAGTCCGAGACGGTCTGGCGCCAGGCCGACCGCTACTCCGTCCCCCGCATCTGCTTCGTGAACAAAATGGACCGCGTCGGCGCCGACTTCGCCCGCACCCAGGAGATGATGGTCGACCGCCTCGACGCCAACCCTGTGGCGGTCCAGATGCCCGTCGGCTCAGAGGAGAACTTCCGCGGCGTCATTGACCTGACCGAGATGGTCTGCTGGACCTTCGGCGGCGAGAAGGGCGAAGAAGCCAATTGCGGCGAGATCCCCTCCGACGTCCTCGACGAGGCGAAGGCCGCCCGCGAGACGCTGATCGAGCAGATCGGCAACGTCGATGACCAGGTGGCCATCAGCTACATCGAAGGCCACCCCGTAAACGCCCACGAGCTGCGCACCGCCATCCGCCGAGCCACGCTCTCCAACGCCGTTACCCCGGTGCTCTGCGGCTCCGCCCTCAAGAACAAGGGCCTGCAGCCCCTCCTCGATGCCGTCATCGACTACCTCCCCTCCCCCGAAGACGTGCCCCCGGTCGAAGGTACCGATGCCAGCACCGGCGACGCGATCGTGCGTGAAGCCGATGACGACGCTCCCCTCACCGCCATGGCTTTCAAGATCGTGACCGACCCCTACGTCGGCCGGCTCGCCTACATCCGCGTCTACAGCGGCGTCCTCAAGTCCGGGGGCACCATCTGGAACAGCGGCAAGGAGCGCCGTGAGCGCATCGGCCGCCTCCTCCGCATGCATGCCAACAACCGCGAGGAAGTCGACGCGCTCTACGCAGGCGGCATTGGCGCGGCCGTCGGCCTCAAGCAGACCTTCACCGGCGACACGCTCTGCGACCCCGACCGTCCCGTCATGCTGGAGGGCATCGCCTTCCCCGAGCCGGTCATCAGCGTCGCCCTCGAGCCCCGCTCCAAGCCCGACCAGGAGCGCATGGCCGAATCCCTCCAGAAGCTCAGCGAAGAAGACCCCACTTTCCATTGGAACTTCAACGACGAAACCGGCCAGACCCTCATCTCGGGCATGGGCGAGCTCCACCTCGAGGTCATCGTTGACCGCATGAAGCGCGAGCACCGCGTCGAGGCCAACGTCGGCCGTCCGCAGGTCAGCTACCGCGAGGCCATCCGGCGCCCCGCCTCCGCCGAAGGCCGATTCGTGCGCCAGACCGGCGGCCGTGGCCAGTTCGGCGTCGTCGAGCTCGAGATTCAGCCGGGCGACGCCGGCGAGGGCTTTGTCTTCGAAAACAAGGTTGTCGGAGGCTCCGTCCCAACCGAGTACATCTCGGCCGTACGCGCCGGCGCCAGGGAAGCCCTGGACTCCGGCCCGGTGGCCGGCTACCCCGTGCTCGACGTCCACGTCGCGCTCGTCGACGGCTCCTCCCATGCCGTCGACTCCTCCGAGATGGCCTTCAAGAATGCGGCCATCCTCGGCATGCGCGAGGCCCTCAAGCGCGCCGAGCCCGTGCTCCTCGAGCCGCTCATGCGTATCGAGGTGCGGGTCCCCGAAGATCACTTCGGCGGCGTCGTCGGCGACCTCAACAGCCGCCGGGGCCACGTTCTCAGCCAGGACAGCATGGGCAGGCTGCAGATCGTCACCGCAAACGTGCCCCTCGCCCAGACCTTCGGCTACTCCACCGATCTCCGCTCCCTCACCCAGGGACGCGCGAACTACACCATGGAATTCGACCGGTACGAACCCGTACCCCAAAGTGTCTCAGCCACGCTCACCGAGCGTTCGGCTGTCGGCGCGGTCTGACCACCACAGAAGGAGCGAGAGGGACCAAGATGGCGAAGGCGAAGTTTGAGCGCACGAAGCCGCACGTAAACGTGGGGACGATCGGGCACGTGGACCACGGCAAGACGACGCTGACGGCGGCGATCACGAAGGTGCTGGGGTTGAAGGGTGAGGCGGAGTTCCGGGAGTTCGATTCGATCGACAACGCCCCGGAGGAGCGCGCGCGCGGCATCACGATCGCGATTGCGCACGTGGAGTACGAGACGGACAACCGTCACTACGCGCACGTGGACTGTCCCGGTCACGCCGACTACATCAAGAACATGATCACGGGCGCGGCGCAG
>JAPOQN010000042.1 GCA_026710655.1 Chloroflexota bacterium
GACGCGGAGCGGCGCGAGGTGCTGGACCTGCTGCTGGAGGAGGCGACGATCGACGGCGAAAACAACGTCACGCTCACGCTTGCGATCCCGGCCGACGAGGAGTTCGTGTCGATTACCAAACCGGAGCCGATTACAGCGTGTACGTGATGCGGCAGGCGTCGCGGCGCTCCTGGCGCATCGGCCAGACCGAGCCCGTGCAGGTTGTCTTCATGGCCTACCGGAACACCCTGCAGGCGGACGCCCTCCAGCTCGTCGCGAAGAAGCTGCAAAGCTCGCTCGCCGTCGAGGGCGAGCTGCCGGAGGATGGCCTCGCCGCCTACGGGGACGACGGCGACGACCTGATGCTCGCCCTGGCGAGGAAGATCGTCGCGGGTGACGAGGACCCCGGCTCCGTCGAGTCGGTCTTCGAGCAGGCCCAGCAGGTCGCGGCGGAGGCCGAGGCGTTGCTGGTCGACGCGGAGTGGGCTGCCCCGGAGCCGGCCGCGGTTGCGGCCGTACCCGAGAGGGACGAAGTCCCCGAGCCGCAGCGGACGCTGTTCTCGTGGGCGGAGTTCATGGCCGAGGAGACGCCGGAGCCGGAGCCACGTCGGAGACGGCGTGAGGCCCCGACGCTATCCCTCTTCGAGTGGGCGCTGGAGCGGGAGCAGGAAGGCGCGCTCGCGGGAGCGGCCCGCTAGACGGCACGGACAGGGGGCGTCGCCATTGCGGCGGTGTCCCCCTGTCCCCGTCCATGTGTGGGGGCTATTTCGTGCCCGGAGCCCGCGCCCGGCATGTCCGGCGATGGTGCCTGCGCCGTCGCTGTGTTCGGGTCCTTGCCGTCCGCTGCCACGGCGAGCCGTTCAGCGGGAGCGTGCTACGAGTCGCCGAACAGCTCGATCATCGAGACTTGCTCCGGGGTGAGCCCGAGCGCGCCGTTGTTCGGCGAGGGGTAGATCTCGGCGTCTTCCCAGACGTGGCGTCTGACGCTCGTGGCGAAGCCGATCCTGACGCCGCGTTCGGTCAGCTGCGCGACAAGCGGGGCCGCTTCAAGCAAGTAGACCGACTCGATGCTCCAGGGCTGGCTGGCGACACCGGAGGGGCGGTAGGCGGGTTAGGAGTGCATGGCAAGCGCCCGTAACCTACTCCGAAGGTGGCGCAGCGGTGCCCGCAACGGCGGCATGGCGAGCAGCCTCGATCTTCACAAGCGCCGAGTTGACCAGCGTGAGCACTGCCTCTGTCTCGTCGGGGTTGGTCGGTACATCGTTATGCATCACGGGATTGCGGCTCAATGCGTACAGCCCCTTGAACAGGTGCAGGTACCCTTCGCGCTCCTTCGCCTCTAAAAGCTGCGTCGTGGCAGACCTTCCACCAAAGAGTTTTCCCGCGAGTTTATCGCCGTCTATGTCAGGTGGGAGATTGAACAACTTGACCATTCTTGTCTTGAAGATTGCCCATACCTCTCTGGATGCGGCATTTAGCTGACCATTTACAAGGTGCGGCTTTAATCGGTCATTGAGGATCTGATCTACGGGGGAGCGACGCTCGTACCACTTCTCAAAGACGTCAAGAACTCCCGGAATATCAGTGCTTACTATGTCAATTGAGTCTTGAGTACACCTCTCAGGGAGATTCTTCCGGAGCCAGTAGTCGGTAAAGTTGAGATGTCGGTACAAGTCTGTGCTCTCTTTGGCTTGGCTCTGAACCTCTGGGGGAAGCGTCTCCATGAGTTCTTCTACCGCTGTGCGCAAAGATGCCGCCTGCGTCCTGAGATCTGGCAGGTGAGCTTGGAGGGTGCTGGGGCGGTCACTCCCAACTATCAGTGCTGATTCGCACCTTGACAGCGCCAGCGCGAGCGAACTTGCTTCAGCCGACGCAGCCATCGTGAGGTTGTAGACGTGAGCTCGGTAGGTGAGCATTGCCTGCCGATTCTCTCACTCGGTACCCGCTTCGTCTCGCGCCTCCGCACAGTTATGTCGGTTCGGCTTCCAGCGACACGCTCTACCTGCTGGAACGGCGGTTAATCTGAGCCGCTACCTCCGGGCCCGCTCCAGCCCGTGGGGGGTCATGACGGACGCTCGACCATCCTCCCGCGCGGGCGTCGATGTTGTACTCGATGCGGCCCGCCTTCGTGGGTTCCGCGCTCGGCCGCTTCCGAGCTCTTCATGGCGTCCAGGATGAGGTCGGGGCCGTAGCCCTCGACGGCCTGGTAGGTGAGGGAGCTGTCGTCCTTCATGGTCACCCGGAAGCCGCCCTCGAGGGAGATGCGGAGGTTCTCCTTCGTCCTCGCGAGGACGTGCGGTTTGTCTGGATCGGAGTGGTCGACTTCGACGCTCATCACGATGAGCGGGACTGCGCGGTGGGCGATGCCCCCGCGGATGCGCTCGCGCACGCTTCCGGACTTCGAGTTCTTCCTCGTGTGCATGACGACGAGCCCGGCGATGTTGTGGTCGGCGCAGACTTCGGCGAACTCGCTGAGGGCGAGCGTGATCTGCTGGTTCTTGATCTCCTCGACTTCGTCCCTTGCTGAGTAATGCGACCAGGTGTTGATGACGACCAGGTCGGGCGTGGGGAGTTCGGCATGGTGGCCGATCCAATCGAGGTTCCCAACAGCCGCGTAGAAGCTGTCGGCGCGGCCGAGGAGGATGTTGGAGAGGTTGGCGCCGTTGGCCTGCAGATCGCGGCCGGTCGTGTAGCGGTAGGGACTCTCCTGCGAGTAGAGGTGCGTGATGATGCCGGGGCTGGGGCCGGCGTCGCCGGGCCAGCTGACGTCGTCCCTTGAGGCGACGGAGACCAACCAGTTCACGATCGCCGACTTGCCGGAGCCTTCGTCGCCCTCCAGGACGTGCAGCATGCCTCTGGCGAGCCAGTTCTTCCAGAGCCACTCGGGCTCCTGGGGCTCGACGTGCGGGATGGTCATGCGCCCGGCGGCGAAGTCGTCGGGCGCGGGTGGAATCCGGCGTCTGTTAGCCGGCATTAGTGAGCCTCCGATAGCTTGGCTTGGGTCAGGCGTTCATCGCGAGTCATGCCTGCCATTCTGCCATGCCCCTCAATCGGTGCCGCCAGGTATCGGCTAGACTCTCGCGCCCATGACTGACCCCACCTTCGGCCAGCTGACAAAGCTCGCGCCGCGCGACTACTGGCCCGACGAGGCCGTTGACTTCACCCCCTGGCTGGCCGAGGAAGCCAATATCACCCTCCTCGGCGTCACCATCGGCATCGAACTCGTCGTCGAGGGCGTCGAGGCGACCGTAGGCAGCTTCAGCGCCGACATCATCTGCCGCTCCCTCCCCGACGAGCACCGTGTCGTCATCAGCCCCTCCCCGCTTCGACGTCGTCGCCAAGTCCAACGACTGGCGGGGCACCGTCCGCTCCGCCACCACCGCGCCCCTCTCGCCCGCCAAGCAGCTGCAGCTCGACTACTGGACGGCCTTCCGCGACTACCTGACTGAGCGCGCCAGCAGCTCCCTCCCGCATCGCCCCCAGCCCCGAAGCTGGGCCAGCGTCTCCATCGGGCGCTCGGGCGCAAGCCTGGCGGCCATCGCCAGCACCTGGGATCCGGAGCATCAGTGGGACGGTGGCGAGAACCGCGTCGAGCTGGGACTGAACGGCGACGACGCCGGCGATGTCTATGCGCGCCTGCAGAACGAGCGAAAGGCAATCGAAGAGGCCCTGGGGCCGCTCGAATGGCCCCAGCCCGATGAGCGCACCAAGTGGCGGCGCCTCTACGTCTCGCAGCCCGCCGACATCGAGGACCGCGACGCTTGGCCGGAGCAGTTCGCCTGGCTCGAGGAGCGCCTGCAGCGCTTCGATGCGACCTTCCGCGAGCGCGTCAAGCGGCGCTGACGCCCGCGGCGGGGCTACCCGGAGCGAGCGCGCTAGCGGGGTTCGCAACGGGCAGCGTCCAGGGTGGGACGCACAGAGCACGCGGCCGCGGTGATCACCAACACCAGGCGCAGGCATACCTTCCGGCCCGAGCGTGCAGCTCGCGGGCGTATCGAGGAGCAACGTCGGCACATCCGGTCGCCACTGGCACGCAGGCCAGGGATGGGAAGCCTGCTCCTTCGCCGTCGTGGAGCACATTTGGGGAGGCCTCCTCCTAGGAGAGCAAGACGACTACAGCTATACCTTCCTGATCAACCGCGGGCGGTTGGATGTAGCAGATGTCCGCCGTGAGAGTCTTGTCCGGTTGCAGCTGCGAGGGGTGCCAATGCTGCAGCACGATTTGCGTCTGGGTGTGCGACTCCATCGAACTGACATTTTGAAAGCAGGGCGTCGCGTCAGCGCAGAGCTAGCCGGAGGCGCGGGAGAGATCGAGCGTTGGCCTGGACAGCCCGGTGCGGGCAGCGGCACGCGCTTCATGGCGTCGCGACGCCGCGCCGATACTCTAGACTGGAGGACACACGGGAGGAGACCACCATGGCGACCCGCCGCCCTGCCGAGGAGATCGCCCGTCTCGGGGATAGGATCTACGAGCGCGACATTCGCCACGAGGTCGAGGACGCCCATGACGGAGATTTCGTCGCCATCGATGTCGAAAGCGGAAGCTGGGCCGTCGCTGGGAGCGAGCTTGACGCCGCAGAGCATCTGCGGGAGCGTCAGCCTGATGCAATCAATGTCTGGCTGCTGCGGGTCGGCTATCGCGCGATAGCCAGCATTGGAGGCGGCTCCCTGCGGAGAAGCGGGTGATCGAAGGCTCTGTCAACGCGACCCTCGAGTCGGTCGTCGCTCTCAGCCTCCGCGGCCCGGCAGGCCAAGCCCGGTCTGTAGACGCCGTAGTGGACACTGGCTTCAGTCGGTTTCTGACGCTGCCACCGTCGGTGGTGACGGAGTTGGAATTGCCCTTCGCCGGTGCACGCCTGGTGATTCTCGCTGACGGTAGCGAAGTCGCACTCGATGCATACGCGGTGACGGTACTGTGGGATGGCCAGCCGAGGGAGATCGTCGCCTACGCAGCCGACACGACGCCCCTTATTGGGATGGCCATGCTCGAAAGCCACAGCCTGTACGTGGAAGTCGAGATCGGTGGGCGCGTCGTTGTCCAGGCCCGCTGAGGGAGACGGATGTCGACCTCGTCGACTTCCCGTGTTCGCCCGGTTCACGACGGACTACTCCGTCTACACCATGCGGCAGGCGTCACGGCGCTCCTGGCGCATCGGCCAGACCGAGCCCGTGCAGGTCGTCTTCATGGCCTACCGGTACACCCTGCAAGCCGACGCCCTCAAGCTCGTGGCCCAGAAGCTCCAGTCCTCGCTCGCCGTCGAGGGCGAGTTGCCCGAGGACGGGCTCGCCGCCTACGGGGACGCCCGCGACGATCTTCCTGGCGAGCGCCAGCATCAGATCGTCGCGGGCGAGGAGGACAGCGGCTCGGTCGAGTCGGTGTTCGAGCAGGCCCGGCAGGTCGCGGCGGAGGCCGAGGCGCTGCTCGTGGACGACGGGTGGCAGGCGCCGGAGCCAGAGCCGGTCGCGGTCGGGGCCACAGTGGCCTCCGAGAGCGTTGCGGGCGCCGCGGACTCGGAGCCGCAGCGGTCGCTGTTCTCGTGGGCGGAGTTCATGGCGGACACGCCGGACGGGTCGCTACCGACTCGTGGCCGCCGCCGGGATGAAGCGCCGACGCTCTCGCTCTTCGAGCGGGCGCGGGAACGGGAGCGCGAGGGGTGCTGTCGGGAGCGGCCTAGTAAGCGATGGGAAGGGGGAGGGCGTCGGCAGGCGGCGCCCTCCCCCTTCCGCACCCCTGTGTGCGGTCTCTCCTGCGTTAAGGCGTAGCCCAGCAGGCGGCCTGTGGATCGCAAACCCGAGCCACCGAGGTCACCCGGCTTGCAGGCCCAGTACCGCGAGTGCGCGAATGACGTCGGGGTCGTCTGGCCGGACCGGTTCGGTACTGAACGAACGCAAAGGCGCGGGTACATCCGCCGCCGGTTCAAAGATGGCCCAGTTGGATGTCCCGTCGTCAAGGCGCGACTGGTAGCGGATGCCGGCGAGCGGCTCGACCCCCTCGGTGCGGCACTCGTAGACGAGCCGGGAGACCTCCTGGGTGAAGCCACGGCGAGCGGTGAGGCGAATCGCGGCCCCATCGATGTCGGGGAGCCGATGGTGCACGCCCGTGTCCGCCAGGCACGAACGCAGCACCGACAGTGAAGCAGCCGCGCCGACATCGGCATAGGTTCCAACGAGATCAGCCACGCCCATGAGCCGTCGCTCGAACCATTCGGGCGGGACCGTCCCGGCTGCAACCGGCTCGTCAGCGCCCTCGATCTCGCGGAGCCCTGCCACAACCTCCAGGTCGGGGCGGAACGGTGCGAGCGTCTCGATCAGTGCTCCGAAGCGCGTGGCGCTGGCGTACAGGACACGGTAGGACCCCAGCGGATCGTCCCAGCGGTTGCCGAAGGTGCCGTCGCGGCCAGCCTGGCTCCAGTCGGGCCACGCCCAAGGGTCGGGAGAGCGTGCGAGACGGAAGACCGGACTGGCTGGGGTCACGGTCTCGAGATCGCAACTCACCCGCCGGCCAGGAAGGCGCGCGCGGCGGCGATCACGTCGGGGCCTACCTCATCGAGGTCGCCTTCGCGGAGCAGTCGCAGCGGTGAACGGTCGTCGAGCTGGGGGTTCAGCCCCTGGAACCAGGCCTGCGCGACGCCTGCCGAGTCGGCAGCGGCAATCGGAGCAGCGGCCTGCAGAGCGGTACGCAGGCGCCGTTGAACGTCGGCGTTCGGTCTGCGCGATCCGTCCACCCACTGGTGGACAGCGCGGGTCTCCTTGACCGATCCCAGGTAGGCACAGAGCCTGGCGCCGAGGATGTCGCGCACCTCGCGGACTACCTCGGGGAACGTGGAGCGCGTGGCGCGCACGTGAGCTTCATAGTCCGGGCGGGCAACGGGGGTCGTCGTCACTGGCCACCTCCTCGGCTCGAACAGAGTATATCATCACTATCCCAACCTAAATCACCCTGTAATCACACCCCAAAGGGTAGCGGCGGTAGACGGCGAATGCTTGGGTTGCCGCCGCGAGCCCGGCTGACGGCAGGAGACCACCCATAGCGGGCAGACCCCAAAGTGGTTGTGGGGTCGGTCGACCACTTCCGCACCTTCCACTACTTTGCTCCCACACGGGAGCAACCCCACCAAGCAACTCCGGGGAGGATGCTCATGACTGTAGAAGACCGCGACCAGGCTGACACCGGCTCACAAGACCCTGCCTCAACGGGCGTCTATGTCGACATCGAGAACCTCCAGGGCGAGGGCCAGGCCATGGTCGAGCGCCTGATTGAGGACTGGCCGGCCACTTTCCCCCAGCCCTCACGCATAGCCCTTCACGTACCAGCAGATGAAGTCGAACTCTGGAAGATCTGGGCGACCAGCAAGTTCGGGGACCTGGAAGTTGTGGTCCAGGGCACCCAGCACTTCAGTGGGTCCTCGTCCAAGAATTCGGCTGACCTCGCCATCGCCACCAGTGCAATCGCCGACCTAGTTGTCGGCCGAGTCACGCACGTCGCGATTCTTAGCGACGACAGCGACTTCATGTCTGTCTTTGTCGCAATCCGCGACGAACCCGCCATTCCCCTCGACGGCGGCAGAGTTCCCTTCCTATGGGTTGTAACGGACCGGGTGGCATCCCTTTCGCCAAGAGTCAAGCAGTTCTTTCCCCCGGAGCAACTCCACGTCGCTGCGTTCAAGGGCAGCGTTCGGGCCCAAGGCGCTGGGAAGAGGAACCGCGCGTCACCGAGGAAGACGACTCAGGAAACCTGGGCCGAGATGGCCGCAGCGATCGTGGACGAGGTCGGGGTTGGCTCGTTCAAGAGTACGGAGTGCCAAGAGTTGATCTCTGAGCGATGGCCCAAGCACCATCTGGCCACGGCCCACGGTTCGGCCTTTGGCACTGAGTTCAAGAACAACATCTGGCCAGTCCTTGAGGGTTGGGGAGTTGAGATAGCCAACCCGGGCAAGAAGCCGGTGCGCTACGAGATGACCGAGAAGGCGAAGCGCTCAGCCCATCGCCAGTAGGCCACCCGGACTACTCTCGCAGCCACCTCGGGCCAGAGCACCTTCGTGTGCTCACCTGGAGAAGTACGTCTGTAGCCGCCTTCCGACGTAGTACATCACCAGATCGGTCATATAGCCGACGACCTCAGCAGTGAGTGGTTCCTCACGGTCAACGCCATGCCATGCCTCGACACACTTCCGACAGCATGTCGCGGTGGCATGCTGGGCATAGAAGATGACGTTGCCAGCGAACGGGGTCTGCATGCCATCGCGCGACAACTCTGACCTCGGTCTCCCTAGGTACCTCCGCAGGCGATGGGCCGTTGCTTCGCGAAGGCCGACGAGCCCCTTCCCCTTAGCGTGGTTGATAGCCTTGCCGTCCAAGGGCTTGGTCCAGAACTCACGGCGAATCAACTCTTGCTGGAGAGACAAAACCGTGTACTCGATGTCCCCGGTGTCGTGCCGGTCCAACCGGCGCCAATCGACCAACTTCGCCCCGCAGGCCCGGCATCCCTCGCTTCTATAGGACTGGCCTCGCGGCTTCCATCGGACAAACGAATGGAGGCCCCTGGCGCAGTCATAAGATGTTGCCTTCACGACCAGCGTGCCGTCAGTGCTGGCAGCCATGTGCGAATCCCTCCGATTCATCTCCTTCTGGAACGGGCAAGGCAAACCGCACTGGAGCCCAAATCATCCCGGAGCTGCTGCGAGTTCTCGCTGGCGCTCGATCCGGCGGCGCAGCACCCACAGGTTGTGGAACCCTCGACGCCTGTTGCGATTGTTCCCGCGGAAGATCGCCACCTCAACGCCCAGCTCCCTGCAGACAGGGCAAGGGCACTTGTCCCAAGGGCGGGCACGCAAGAGATCCCGGTAGAGCTGGCCCCTTCGGTCGGCGTCGCTCTCGTACGGGCGAGCTCCAAGCATGGCGTCATAGGCATTGATGCACTTGAGCGTCTCCTTAATTCCGAGTGTGCGCTTTGCGTAGGCGCGCACAGCGGCCAGGGCATCCTGTTCCGCCTGCTTGAGGTCCTGGAAAGAAGCTTCACTACGACCCACGAGTGAGGCGCTGAAGCCTCTCCCCTCTCTCGCGACAGGGATTCGGATGGCCGCGTATGCCCCATCCGCCGTGTAGTAGTTGTCCTTCGCGGACAGCCAGGCCTGTCGCAACGGCGCCGCACTATCGGCGCTGGTTACCCCCAACTCGATGAGCAGCGGAAGCAATTTGGCTCGGGCAACGCCAAAGACGTGCACCTGGGCGCGACCCGCTGTCACCCGCGACACAGCCGTCAGCACGCTGGTGATGTCGCGAGTGTTACTCCGTGCCAAGCCGCCAATGGCAATGTAGGTGTAGCCCATCTCAACGAGGGCGTTTGCAGCCTCAACATAGGTGCATTCATCCCAGCCTTGGGCTGCCCCAACCGGAGCGAAGCTGAACTCCCCTTCGCGGTGCATGGCCAGGAAGGTCTCGGCGTTGCGAAGGGTGAGGTCAAAGCGGTAAGTCCGCTGGTCCTCGAACTCCGGAAGAATGATGTGGTCGACCGAGACACCGTAGTCGAAGCCCAATCGCTCATAGTGGTCGATAACGTCTTCCGTCGCGAAGACAGGATCACGTCGCTCGATGTAGCCGAACGCGCCGCAGTCGCCGAACAATTCCAACTGCTCAGGCAACCGCAAGTAACCCTTCATCCCCACCTGCTCTACCCGGTCGCGCTTTCGTCCCTTGCGGTACAGGGCCATGCGCGAAACCAGGACCCCGTCGTACAAGGGATCGTCGAAGAGTTCGTGGGCGTAACGGTCGTCCCGATAGGGATCGCGCTTCAGCGTCATCTTGTCGGTGAGGAAGTCGTATCCCGGATCGACACGGTCGTCCCAATCAGGAAGAAAGAACTTCACGCCCGACTTCCTTCTCCACAGACACCCCAAACGCCCAGGGCGGCGTTGAGCCCTTGCTCGACGGCATCGTCAACGAATGACGCGAATTGGCTGGCTGCAACGTCTCGAGGAGACACGCCCAAGTCTCGCGCAGCATCGGTGCCACAGGGAACCACCACAGCCTTGCCGAACCCCCGATTAACCTGAGGCGACGCAAAGTAGAGTTGAGTGGCGGGGACTTCAAAGGGTGCGCCGGCCGCCTGGAGGTAGACCAGCGGCAGGACGAACACCGCTGTGTCGAACGCCCCCAGCTGTGTCCGCAGCCCACTCGGTAGCGCAAGTTCAAGACCGCGCCGCCTGGCCGCCCCCGGGCTCTTGCCCGTGATGGTTTCTTCGTAAAGCGGGACCTGCGCCATCTCGCCAACCAGACCAAACCTGGCGGAGACGATCGACCACTCAATGTGATCCTGGGTACTGCTCCCACGCCACCGATCGATGGCTTCGCGCACTTGGCAATGAGCACGCCCGGCGTAGCGTTCCCGAGCAGGTAGCAGTAGGTCTGATCTGCGGTCTGACTTCCGGTCACCCAGCTTGCGTTTCGAGCAAGCGCTGACCACGAGAACGCGGTGCGCCGTCATCGGCTGAACCTCGGCTCCTGGTTTCAGGGTGAGGGGCGCAGGATATGCCTTTTCAGCCACTTGGTGTCTCCGAGGCTGCAGGGCAGCATGAGCCTTCATGGAGTCGTCACGACGCCGGCACCTTGTCAGAATCCCCGTTCATCTCCCCAAATCAAGATGTGCAGGCGCGTTGAGAACCGGTAGCCCCGGTCGCTACACAGAGGTGCAAGCCACGTCGAGCGTTCCTTGAGGGCTTCCGGTGACGCGCCCTGAGGCATCAGGATCACCCGCTCATCGGGAACCTTGAATCTGGCCAGCAGGCACTGGATCTCATCGAGGTCAGTGGGTGTATCGACAACAAACTTGAACCACGCGTTATCCGACGCCGCGAACCACTCCAGCGGTTGGTCCAGTTGTCGCCGCTCGACCGGGTTGCCCGAGTTCGCCAATTTCGGCGAGACATTCCACTGTGAGATGTGGGTCTGCAGCAGTGACTGGGGAGCAAACGTGCCGTTCGTCTCCACTTCAATGCGGTGTCCCAGCTGCACCAGATCGCCCACGAGTTCCACCAGAGACGCCTGCTGCATCAGGGGCTCGCCTCCGGTGACAACCACGTTCTCGACGCCGAGTTCAGAGACGCGAGCAACGACCGCAGCGCAGTCGACAGCCGTGACCTCGACCTTTGGGTCGTAGTGCTCCCAATCCCACGTGTACCTCGTGTCACACCACGAACAGGCGAGATTGCAGAGGGACAGCCGGACAAAGGTGCTTGGCCGGCCCGCCGAAGCACCCTCCCCCTGAATCGAGGTGAAGATCTCTGGCTCGCCGGTCGAGAGTCGAGCGAGTTTCAACAAGTCTCAGACCAGGGACATCAGAGGATCGGCCACGCCAGCCTCAGCAAAGCCCTTGGCTCGGAGTAGGCAACTGTCACAGCGACCGCAGGGCACAGCCCCACCCTCATAGCAACTCCACGTCTTGTCGAGCGGCGCATCGATGGCAACGGCATGGCGAACAATGTCGGCCTTCGTCATGTGCAGAAGGGGAGTCGCTATCTCAAACGGCACCCCGTACTGCGTCCCTATCTTGCTCCCCAAGCGAAGCGTCTCGGCCAGGCTCTCGTAGAACTCTGGGCGGCAGTCGGGATACCCACTGTAGTCGATGGCGTTCGCGGCGATGAAGAGAGTCGCCTGGACCGGCTCGGACGGGCCACCGTCACGTTCCAGTTCCTGCAGCGCGTGGCTCTCGAGATAGGCTGAAGCCAACGCAAGCAGGAACGTGTTCCGCATTGGCACGTAGGTGATAGGGATGTCCGCTGCCATCTCTTCCGCGGAGCGCCCCTCCGGGATGTCAAAGCGGTCCGGGCTGGTGAGAGCTGAGTACCACGCGAGCCGGCTGAAGAACGAGACATCTACGATCTCATGGCGAAGCCTCAGTTCCTCGGCGACCTCCTTTGCCGAATCCAGTTCTCTGCTGTGTACCTGTCCGTAGTGCACGGTGACCGCGACGACTTCGTAGCCGGCCTGAACTGCCTGCGCTGCAACGGTGGTCGAATCCAGCCCGCCAGAGAGGAGGACCACTCCAAGCTTCCGAGTCATATGTGTTCTCCTTCGTCGGTGTTGCCCTCCTGCAGGACGTAGTCCGCGTACTGCCCCGCTTCCCAGATGCGGACGCGGAGAAGGCTGTCCCCCAATTGGGCTCGCATGACGCAAGACAGGGTTTGCGCCATGACCTCGGCCGAGGGATTGAGCCCAGGGAAGCAATACAGCTTGCTCTCCGGAATGACTTGAAGTGCCTCTATCAGCAGGTCATCACGGTCATTGAGGAGGAACGCATGGTCCCAGTGAGCGTCAATCCACCGCTTGAGCGGTCTCTTGATCTCACCGAAGTCGATGGCGAGGCCGAGGTCATCCAGGTGTGCCCTACCGACGAAGAGTTCCGCCCGGTAGGTGTGCCCGTGGGGAGAGGCACACTTGCCGTCATAGCCCAACAGACGGTGGGCCGCATCGAAGGACACTTCGACGCGGTCTATGAACATGGCGCCTTCTCCTTACCTACGCGGGCCAAGCAGAACCGCCACGGATGAAGGAGCACCCCGGCTCGCCTGCTTGGTGCTCTTCGGGAAATCAAGACCGATTAGACGGGACAACTCGTCGGAGAGGAGTTGGATGGAGGTCGAAGTGTTGTTCACGCGCCCACCTTGCAGAGCTACGCTCTGCCACCCCGGGTTGGTCAATCGCCAATCTACCACGGGGTCGCCCGCTTTTGAACACTCGCCTAAGCGTTTTAGTGAATCTTTCCACGTTTTGTCTGACTGGGCGCGCGCGCGCCGTGCGACCTCCGCGAGCGCGCGCTGCGCAACACCATGTCCGACCAGCTGCCGCTGCCGTAGATAGGCCGGGTGTTCTTCATCGTCGCGGACCATGCGCCACGCGGGAATGGCGTCGGTCAGGCAGTCGAACACCTCGACGACGTCATCGGCAAGGCGCTCCTCCTCCTCCGAAGTGATGTCGTCAGCGAGGTCCCCGATGAGGGTCCGCACCATCTCGTACAGGGTCGACAGCGTCATGAATTGGCGGGCGTTTGTGGACAGGCTCGTGCTCTCCAGGTTCATGCGGCCTCGTAGCAACTGAGCTTGGTCGCACACCCGCTTTGCGATGCGCGCGTGCGGGTCACGATGAGCAAAGAGGAGGGAGATGGACTTGGAGGGGGCCTTCGCGTTCCTGTTGAGATCGCTGAACAGCGTCTGTGATTTGGAGATGTCACCGAAGGGTACGAGGATGAGAGCGATGTGCTCGCCCGCCAATTCAGGGCGCTGCCTTATCGCGATCTCGATGGACTTCAGCCTGTGCTGACCATCTAGCGCGTAAAGCGACTCTGTCCCGTCCAGGGTTAGTTGCCCAAAGTCGATACCGCCGGGAAACTGCGCCGTTGCCTCGAAACTGAGGGCCTCGCAGCCTCGACCCATAGTGCGGACCTCGACCGTCAGCGCAGAGTAGAAGTGGTCATCGTTCGTCACGAGATAGGGAACCATCTCCTTCTCGACACGCTGAGAATTCAGCTTGCGCTGCAGTTTCAGTTCCGGAGGCGTCTCGGAGGTCCACCCGTCCACCTCCTCGGCATAGTCGATCATTCGGGCGGCCTCGCCCAGGGTCATGACCGACACGAAATACTCGGTAACCCCGATCCTGGCGCGCATTGCGGGAACATACGTTGCCATCCGGCTCATCTCCTTCTTAGGCCGCCACGTTTACGTCCGCAGCGAGCGCGACGGGGGACGTAGGCAACCTGCACTTCGATCCCTGCCAACTCTCGCGGATCTCGACTCTGCTGACAAGGCCCTCACTTATTGAAGGCGACTCACCTAACACGCGCCGGCGGCCTAGAAGAAGGTCGTCGGTGCCCTGTCCCACAGGCGCGGCCCTGCCCGCTACAATCCAGCGGGTGCATGCGTAGATAGTCGTAGGCGCTGAACTTTCCCTTCGAGACCGGTCGCACCGGAGCCGCTGCAGAGTATGACCGTCGATTCCACCAACGCTCCTCCCTGCCCAAAATGCGGTGGGCGGATGGAGATCCGGGAAGCCCAGCGGGGAAGGCGTGCCGGAGGCTCGTTCTGGGGTTGTGCGGGATTCCCTGAATGCCGTGGTTCACGAGACCTGGCGGATGGGTTCGATGTCGAGCCGCCAAAGAGTGCTACGGTCGCCCCGCGCCCCCAAGCCGTTGACCGCTTCCGGTTGAAGGTTGGGGGATTTGTGTGGACGTACGATCGGGCCTTGCTAGGGAAGCTGGTGGACCTGAATCCTGGCCAAGCGCGGGTACGGATCGTTCATTCCGCCGCCAACCACGAAGAGCGGGAGTATGACCCTCGTAAGTTGCGGCGGGCCTTCCTGTCGCCCCAGACGCGTGTGTACGTGTTTGATGACGAGCAGGAAGTGTGGTCATCAGGTCGGGTTATCGATGACGACCCTGCTGTAGCCGACGATCAACTGGCGTACGTCGTCCGGCTGCCAGGACAGAGCGAGAGGACGGTCCTGGAAAGCGAACTCGAGGCAAGGTGCTTTGCTCCAACCCTGGACCCCACGAGCACGCTGGCAACGGGGGGGCTTGAGTCCCAGTTCTTCGCTGACAGGCGCCTTGCGGCGCTCCGTGCGTGCTTATCGCAGCAGAGCGCCTCGGCCGGCGCAGACGGCCTGGTTTCGGCCAGCGTCGAGTTACTACCGCACCAACTCCAGGTTGTGCGACGCGTGCGCGAGGACCCCATCCAGCGGTTCCTGCTTGCAGACGAGGTTGGGTTGGGCAAGACAATCGAGGCCGGTGCTGTCATCCGCCAGACCCTCAGTGATGTTCCTTCGGCCCGCGTAACAGTCGTGGCGCCGACATCGCTGTTGCGCCAGTGGGAGCAGGAACTTCGTGACAAGTTCGATATTGACCCCCTGAGCGGCCAGGTCGAGTTTTGCGACACGGCGAACATCGATGAACTGCATGAAGACGGCGGACACCTCGACCTGCTCGTCGTTGATGAAGCGCATCACTTGATCCGCGGCGGGGGAGCGGTCAACGAGGGCTATGACGCGCTCGCCGTCGTCGCACATCGCGCCGAACGGCTCCTGCTCCTTACAGCAACGCCAGTGTTAGGGGACGACGCAGCCACAATCGCCCTTCTTCATCTCCTGGACCGAGCCACGTATCCGCTTGAAGACATCCAAGGCTTCCGCTCACGTCGCGAGCAGCGACAGCGTTACGGAGAACTGGTACTAGCCCTCGATCCGGGCGCCCCACCAACGCTCTTGGGCTCGACCGTGGCACAGATTGCGGACCTGCTCCCCCACGACCCCGAGGTCAAGGGACTCTGCGCGACCGCCCTGGACGCCAGCCGGGACTCCGAGGAGCGGCAGGCAGCCGTGCATAATCTGCGGTACGTCGTATCAGACACCTACCGGCTCGACCACCGACTGATCCGGACACGCCGCGTGGACGCCGGGTGGCCAGACAGGTCTTGCCCGATCAGTGCTCCCGAGGTCGATATCGACCCTCGGGTTGACGACGCCGTTTTACTCCTTGAGCAGTGGAGACGCGATGCAGCCTCGGTTGCCACCGCAGACAGCGAGGCAGCACTGGCGCGGCTCTACATCGAATTGCTAGAGGCACTGGGGCGGGGGCTCGAAGAGTACAGCGCGTTTCTCAAGGCCCGCCTTGGGAAATTTCGGTCCGGAGGGCCTGAAGCATTCACAGGTGAACGCGAGTGGTTGCAGGATTCCCTCGGTGTTTGCCACCGGGTGAGCGACGGCATGTCGCGCGTTGAACTCTGCGTGGCGTCACTGAAGATGACCCTGTCCAGCCTTGGGATGCGGGGCACCGGTAGTCCACCCCGTATCGTCGTTTTCGCATCCTCCTCCACCCTTGCCGATGCCCTACGGGGACAACTCGAAGTGTTGCCCGGGATTGCCGTCACGGCAGTGACGTCGAACATGGACGACGCGGCGGTCGAAGATGCGGTCAGTCGATTTGTGCGAAGCACCCGTCCCGCCATTCTGGTCGCGGACCGCACCGCCGAGGAGGGGCTGAACCTACAAACTGCGGACGCCCTTTTGCTCGCTGATCTGCCTTTCGCCCCTGAGCGTCTCGAACAGCGCATCGGGCGGCTCGACCGCCTAGGACGGCGACACCCAGAGATTCCGACACGCGTCGTACTGCCCAGCAATGAAACAGACAGTCCCTGGCTTGCTTGGCACGAACTGCTGCGAGACGGATATGGCGTGTTTTCGCGGTCCATATCGGATGTCCACTTCCTACTCGAGGAACTCCAAGAACAGGCTCGACTCGCTGTATTCCGCAGGGGCAGCGCCGGCCTTGCCGACCTCTCGGAACGAGTCGCGGAAGCAGTCGAAGAAGAACGAAGGCGACAGGACCGGGAGTATGCGCTCGAACGACTTGACCTCGAAGCCAGGGATGCCAGGGATGCCTTCGACCGCCTGAAGGCCTCAGAGCAAAAGGTCGGCGATCACGCGGAAGCTATCGCGGGATGGCTGTTTGGGGCCCTGGGCTTTGGGCGGAGCAATCCCTCCTTCAACGAGTTTCGCGTACGTTGGCGACGCCACACTCAGGTTCCGGAGCGCCCTTGGCGGGAACGATTCGACCCTGCACTGGAACGCCCTCTGACCTTTAGCCGTGCTCAAGCACTCTCCGACGCAAGGGTGCGTCTCGTGCGCCCTGGGTTCTCCCTGACGGATGAGATGCTTCGTCTCATGCGCCGAGACGACCGTGGGACGGCCTTCGCTACGTGGCGAACAGACTCGCGGTGGCGAGCCGAAGACGGGGACTGGCTTGGTTTTCGGCTGACGTACGTCCTTGAGATCGATGAGGACCGATTGCGCGACCTCATTGGAACTGAAGCTTCCATACCATTCGGGCCAGTCCGCAGCGCAGCCAACAATCTCTTCGCCCCGTGGACCGAAACACGTGACTACGACGCTGAGTGTCAGTTGGTCAGCGCCCCGCTGCTCACCGATATCCTTGAGCGGCCGTACGATCCCGACACCGACCTCAACCTTGCAGGGCGGCCCGATGTAATGGAGTCCGCAGTAGGGTGGGGTCGCTTCTCCATGCTGTGCCACGAGATGCGGTCTCGCTCGGAGGAACTGCTCCGGAGCGAGACTGCGTTTGCAACACGACTCGATGACGCCCGCACGAAGGCAGTTCAGGCGTTACAGGGGCAGCGATCGCGCCTCGACCGCAGGCAACGTGCCCTCAAGGGCCTCGGGGAGACGGACCCGGCCCTGGGCAGGATGCAGGTGGTCACCGACGCTCTTCTGCAAGTCGCTACGGCGCCACGCCTGCGACTGGAGGCGATCGGGGCTTTTGTCGTTTCGCAAGACGGGCCGAGGTCGAGAGCGTGAGCAACCTTGCCCTCAGCCATCCCTTCGAGGCGCTCAGGGCGCGCGTGCAGGGCGAGGATGCCCCGACTCCCGACGACGCGCCCGCTCCGGTTGCCCGCCTACTTACCGCCATGGACGGCCAGTCAGCTTCCCCGCTGGATCTCGCAGTGCTCTTCAGGCATGTGTTGCGACAGGAGGGGGGCGCCCTTCGAATTCCGGCGGCTAATGGCATGCCATCGGCGGCCGAGTGGGCTTCTGTTGGCGTTACTGCCACCCCAGTCAGCGACGGCTTTAGTGTGCAGGCGCACCCATGGAAGCCTCAGTGGCTCCCACACGCCGAGAAAGAGGGAGTAGACGCTGCTGCGGCCGAGGGACGGCCTCGACGGCTAAGTAACCGCGCCAGCCCCGATCCGTTCCTCACGGACTTTGGATATGACTCCTACCGTTCAGCAGGTCAGCGTCGCGCACTGCGGGCGGCATTGACCGCGCCACGCGGTTCGACGCTCGCTGTCTCGTTGCCGACGGGCGAGGGCAAGAGCCTGATTTTCCATGCGATGGCACGCATCGGACTGGGCGATGGGCCGGGTGTGACGCTTGTGGTGACACCTACGGTGGCTCTGGCCGCAGACCACGAGCAAAGTGCACGGGGGTTTGGCTTTGGCGATGGACCGCTCGCATACCGGGCAGGCGACTCCGAACACAGTCAGCGACTGATAGAGGGCATTCGCAATGGAAGCCAGGCTCTCTGTCTTGCTTCGCCCGAAGCAGTTTGTACTTCGCTCAGCGAGCCACTGCGGGAAGCCGCTCGTCGTGGGCGTCTCCGAGCGATTGTCATAGACGAGGCGCACCTAATAGACAGTTGGGGGATCAACTTTCGGCCAGAATTTCAGATGCTGGCTGGACTGCGCCGTCAGTTGCTCGCCCTTTCGAGGGGCCGCGAATTCCGCACCGTGCTCCTGTCTGCAACCCTCACGCGCGACTGCCTTGAGGTTCTCCAAACCCTATTCCCAGGGGCATCGCCGGAGGCTCCGTTCAGAGTCGTCAGTGCTACGCGCCTCCGTCCGGAGATTGAGTTCTGGGTTGCCAACAGTACGGACCCTGCTAACCGCGAGTCGCGTGTCATTGAAGCCCTTCACCACCTGCCCCGCCCCCTGATTCTCTACACAACCACCCGTCGGGACGCCGCACATTGGTACAGCACGTTGAGGGAGAGGGGTTTCCAACGGGTACGCACCGTAACCGGAGACACACCAGATACCTCCCGTGACCAGGTGATCAAGGATTGGCGCTCGGGCGAGGTGGACGTTGTTGTTGGCACATCGGCATTTGGCCTCGGGATCGACAACTCTGAAGTGCGGGCGGTCGTGCACGCCTGTGTGCCAGAGTCGCTTGATCGCTTCTACCAGGAGGTTGGCCGAGGCGGACGGGACGGTACCGCGAGCGTCTCGTTACTGTTGCCGTCCACTGGTGACTTCGATGTCGCCCACCGACTTAGTCTGAGACAGATGCTGACGATAGAGCGCGCCGAGCACCGCTGGCGGGCGATGTTCACGCATCCGGAGAGCCACCGGGAAGGTGATGCGCATGTCGTACCCGTTGACTGCCGGCCGGGCATCAATGAACGCGAGATTGACATGGTTGGCCTCAGAAACACGGCCTGGAACATCCGCACCTTGGTGGTGATGGCAGGAGCTGGGACCATCCAGTTGCTCGATGTCCCCAACCGGATCCTGCGGCAAGTCAACAGCACACAGGACCTTCAAGACGATGAGGCCGACGAGAGCGGTCCGAGCACAGAGCGACCCCGCGTGAGGCTAACCATCGACGACCCGATGCACCTCGACCACAGCTTCTGGGAAGGTCGAATCGCAACGTTCCGGGCCCTGCTGAAGGGCGGCGCGGCGCGATCATTCGAGCAAATGAAGCTCTTTCTGCGAGCAGACCGTTGCGCGGCTGAAGTCCTTGCACCGCTGTACGAGATCGTCGCAACTGACCCTCATGAGTCACTGGAGGTGGAGGTTGGGCGAGCTTGCGGCGGGTGCCCGTCATGCCGAGAAGCACAACGTGCCCCCTACGACGGAGCTGCACAACTCACCCCTTATCCATGGGCGGGGTCAGCACCGAAGGATCCGCTGAAGCGACTGCTTACCCGGAACGGCCAACTCATCGTCTTCTACAAGGCGCGAGCACGTGATGCCCTGGCTCGAGGCCGCGAACGGGACGCCTTCCGCACCGTTGGCGCCTCTGGAGTTCGCAACCTGGTCTTGTTGGATGACGTGTTCGAGGCCGGTGACTTTGCCGACCTTGGCTCGATACCGCTCTTTGTCGCTCGCACATTGGGGCTCAACGACCTCCCTCCAGGCCCGACGGTCATAGCTGCGGGAGCGCAGCAGAAGCTGCATGGGTCTATGTTCGACCCACGCCCTACCGGCCACGAGCGGATCTGGCTGCTTCCGGACTCGACACCACACCCCACAAGAGCGGGAGTACGGCTAGGAGAAGTACCCCCAAGGGTTCGTGTGCTCAGCCTTGCTGAATTTGTATCGGAGGTGGAGCGATGAGCGTGGTCACAACGTGGGTAGCCGTCCCGAATCGTATCGAGGCAGTTGTCCGGTTCCTAAGCCAGCGCAGAAGCGTGCCTCACGATGAGTTGACGGCAATGCTGTCGCCATCCTCGTTGAGATCACCGTCGAGCGTCGTAGTCCCACAAGTCATTGCCGAGTCACAGCAACTTGGCCTTATCGAACATGACGGCGAGGGCCACTGGCAGCTGACGGAAGAAGCCGCTTCCACTGGCGATTTGCGACGGCTCCTCCGGCGCATTCTGCTAGCCCCAGAGGATGCAACGAGGAGAGGTCAGGGACGTGTGGCCCTTGCCATGGCCTGGTTTCTGACACAGGACAGCCGAGCCCCCTTAACGATCGGCGAGAACTGGCGAATGCGGGTCTTGCAGGAGTGCCCCGAGTCGGACATCGCTTCGGAACTCGCGAACACTGAGTCCTGTAGGCAGTTCGCCTTCTGGGTTGCTTACCTTGGCTTCGGCTGGCGCTTCGGATCGGGAATCCGCGAAGCCCGCGAGGTCCTTGTGGCCGATCCGTCTGTGGCAATCGAGTCGGTCCTCCGGGAAGAGATTCCAACCGGGGAACCAATCCCGATCGCCGAGGTCATGGGACGTTTGGCGGAAGCGTGCCCGGTTATTGAAGGCGGGGTTGTCCGCGAAGAGGTTGAGGAACAACTCGCGGACCCCCGTCCAGATGGCCAACTCTCAAGGTCGACGAGCTTCGCGTTGCGACGGCTTGAGGCACGCGGCGTGGTTTCTATGCCCATCCCGGCAGCGGACGCCCTTGTCAACACACTTGACCTCGGGACTGAGCACAGACCGGTTTCGCACATTCAGTTGAGGGAGGACACCGAATGAGCTTTGAGCGCGTTGTTTGCTGGAATCCTGACCGCGTCTCACGGGTCATGGAAATCGAGGCGGAGGAGGCCCAACCCCCAATCTTCATGGCGGTTCATACGGACGAGCCACTTGCCCTCACGCGCCCTCGTGGTCGGCGCACCGCTCGTGAGTTCCTTGATGAGTTCCTCGGATCCCACGGCGACGTGAGAGCGGTCGTGATCGGAGATAGCGGTTCGGGGAAGTCACACTTCGTGCACTGGGTGCGGTTGAACATTCCCGACCAACCCGACCTCCGAGTTGTTAGCGTGCCGCGCTCCGGAACAAGTCTTCGCTGGATTGTGGAGCGGCTTATCAACGAATTGCCGCCTTCGATGCAGGACGACTACCGGAGGCTACTCGTCCAAGTCCCACGATCCGGAACTGACTTCAAGGACCTCCAGTTGCGCCTCCTCACGCAGGTCGTAATCGCCCTTCAGGGTGAGCAACACACTAGCGACACCGACAGGGAGCTAGCAGAGAGTCTACGTGACTTCCTCTTCGAGGGACCGCTGAAGGAACACCATGCAGGCGCAGCCGGAATTATCACCGAACTGGCGAAACACATCACATTCACCACATCAGGACGGGAAGACCGAGTTACCCGCCGACGGTTCCAGGAGTCCGACCTTCACCTCGACTACGTCATGACCAAGCAGGGAGATGAACTCTCAGGTCCTACCCGCTCCTTTCTCCGCATTCTTCAAGGCAACCGAGAACTCCGGGAGCGAGCCGTCGAACTCGTCAACGAGAATCTTGATACCGCTGTCACAGCGACGCTCGGCCTCAGCAGCGGCCAACTGACGGAAATGTTGAACAATATCCGTCGCTACTTGCACAGCCAGGGCCAGCAACTCGTTCTGCTTGTCGAGGACCTCGTGCGGGCAGAAGGCATTGACCGTGCCTTGCTTGGGGCCCTCATCGAACGTGGGGACGACCTATGTGACTTGCGGCTCTTGATCGCCGTCACCACCGGCTACTACGAGCGAGAGATGCTCGACACCCAAAAGACGCGCATGGACTTCATCATCAACCTGGACGGGCGCCCACCCCTTGACGAGCAGGATCGCCTCGCTCCTTTTGCCGCCCGCTACCTGAATGCACTGCGCCTACCTGCGAGTGAGCTTGACCGCTGGTTTGAAGAGTCGCGAAACGGAGGGACAACTCCCCTGCCAAACGCATGCTCGTCCTGCCAGCACCGGGCGGTGTGTCACGCATCCTTCGGCTCACGCCCGATCAAAGGAGCGGGAGACGTAGGGCTGTATCCCTTCACGGCTCAGGCGCTGACCAACATGGCAGCTCGCTCACGAAGTGAGGGCCATCTCGGCCCGCGTGAACTCTTGCGGGATATGCTGCGACCAGTTGTGCGTGAACGTCGAGCCCATGCCATCGAGGACGGTGACTTCCCAGACGAGGCACTGCTAGAGAGCCACGACGGACCCAAGCTACCTCTGGACGTGCAAGCGCAGATCCGCAGTCTGGGTGGGGCAAATGCGGCGCGCTATGTGACGCTGGTCGAACTGTGGAGCGCGCGCCCCGGCCTGGCAAGTCAGTTGCCCGAGTCTTTGTACGGAGCGTTCGCTCTGCCCCCACTAACACTCGGTGAAGACGCAGTTCCTTCGAACGGAGCAGAGGACGGGGCTCCCTCAAACAGTCCTCCGACCGATGAACCCTCCACCACATCGGCGGTTCCGTCTGCTGTGCGGCGCCGCCTAAGTGCCATTGAAGAGTGGGGCAATCGTGGGACGATGACGGGAGCTACCACAAATGACCTTCGGGGCTTGGTGTTCCGTGCGATCGTTGCCGCCGTCGACTGGGACTCCGAGGGCCTGGAGCAGGCGGTGTTTGCTGGTTCTCGGGGCGGGGCCCGAGACTCCTTCCAACGAACGGGCATCGACTTTGACCGACAGGACACTGCCCGGACCAGGCGGCAGGTCACCCTCCATCTCCCCTTGGCCGATGACCCCGACTCGCTCCTGCAAACCGCTAGGGCCCTCCAAGGCTTGGTCAACTTCGATCACTTTGGCGACTGGAACTTCGAGGACGGGCTGGACCAATTCCTTGTGGTGAGCGAGGAACTGCCCAAGTGGACCCACCACGTCATCGCCCAACTGCGGGGCGTTCACGATCCACAACGTGAGTGGGATCCCGTGGCATCGGCCGTTGAGGTGCTCGCGATCGGCGCTACCCTTGGATCGCGGCCGCCGAAGGTTGGCGCTTCGCTCCCCGAGCGCCTTGCAGCCATGTTCGAAGAGTGGCCTGAGCCCCTTCAGCTCCAGGTACAGTCTGACAAGTGGCGGTCGCTGTACCGAGCCATTTACGACCGCCGCGATAATCTACGTGATCTGGTTCTTTCGCACGCCTCCGCCATGAAGGGTGGTCAGTCGGGTCCGATGATCGAGGCGACTCAGGTCGTTCGCCCGTTGCGGGCGATTTCGCGGGACTGGCGACCGCGAGCCGAGCCACCTGAGCGACTAGATGAGACCAATCTCGCCCCCAGGTATTCTCTGTTGCTCGAACTGCACCGCCGCATCACGGAGCAGATCGCCGAAGCAGCAGAACATGAACGGGAACTTAGGCTCGCGTGGCTTGACGAAGTCCGTGGGGACATGCCCGCCGGAGTAGAGCGACGAGCCGTCGTTTCCTCCATTGAGGACCTCATCGCAGCGATTGGCTCCTACGGCCTCCCCGTCCGACACGACCAACTTCGAGAACCGCTGGAAGAATTCAAAGCCGCGCACGTCGACGAGGCCATTCGCATCACGGAGGAATTACGGTCCCTTGAGGGGCCAGTTCGAGGGCAACTTGCTCGTCTCGCAAGCGAGCGACGCGGCAACGCTGTTCAGGCGGCTAGCCGGTTTCTGTCCACCACGAAGCAGTTCCTCGACAACGTCGAAAGCAGGGCCCGGTCCGAGAAGGAAAAGACGACCGCCACCCAGTCAGCAACTGAGCAGACAGCCCGCATCGAGACGGCATTCGCGAACCTTGAAAGGGCCCTCAAAGAAGTGGGGGAACCCGACCCATGACGGACGACCGCAGCATTGTCGGACGAGCAGATGGCTTGAGGGTCGAGGTTGAAAAGCTCAGTGCGCTTCGCAGGGCTGCCGCTTCCTCCACGACCCTTGAGACACGCGCTGACCAACTCGAGAATGCAGCCACTGGTCTTCTTGAGCAGGCGGGTCGGGTTCAACTCTTCCGGGCGCATGGCATCAGGCTTTCTTTCAATGTCGACTTGCAGGAGCAGCTACTCAAAGCGACAAGGGAGCATCGAAGTGCGTTCGACGCGGACCCTGCTTCGATCGTGGCCGACCCCACGGACTCGACCTTCAAGTACGAATACCTGAGGGGACTTGAGAGCCTTCACGCTTCCATCAGGAGGAGGCTGGGGGACGAGTGGAATCGCTACATCGACTCACTCACTCCTGGAGGACTCTCTGAACTCGAGGAGGCTCTTACCCGCGTTCCCCAGGTGGCTGGCGACCTCGCGGCCATCCGAAGACTCCACGCAACCCTGAACGCGGAACGCGCGGAGGCGCCAACGAGCGTTGCGGACTTCGAAAGAGCGGAGGCGGTCGCTCAAGACTTGCAGGATCATTGGCAAACCCTGCAGAGCATCCCTGAAGACGTTCGCGAGTTCTTGGCTGCCGCATCGACCGGTGGCGCTCCCCTCGACGACCTAACGCCAAGCATTCGGGATTGGCTCGAAAAGACCAACTCTCTTGGCCTGCTTCGATACGTCTTGAAGGAAGAGGCGTGACGGCGACGGCCACGGAGCAGCAACTCGACGATCTCCTGCTCAGGATTGAGCGAGAGGAGATGCGCTCCCTGCGATGGGGAGCAACCAGTGCCTCACTCTCCGAAGATGACCTCATCCGATTCGCCCGTGAAATCGCCGGTGAATATCCAGAGGGGGCCGCCGGCGAACTGCTCGAACGGCGCCTGCTCTTTCGCGTCCCAGCACCGGGCGGCAGCGTCCGCTACCGGTCCCGTTTTGGCGAGGGCGTACGGCTGTTGACCTCGCTCCGGCAGATTTTTCCTGGTGGACGCTGGGAAGCTGCACCCCAACTCGTCGCTGACTTCCGGGCCGACCTCCGCGAGCGCCAGTTCCCTCGACGGGATAGGCAGGCGCAGGATGTCATTGGACGCTTGGCGAGCAGGTTCGATTGGAACTCCAGGGATGTCGCGATAGCCGCCGCTCTACTCTCTGACTGGTACCTCTCCGCATTCCAGGAGCGCGCGTCTGAGTCGATACTGCGCAGGGGCTCCACTGACAGTGGCGTCGTCATCTCCGCTGGCACAGGGGCCGGAAAGACCCTCGCCTACTACTTCCCGGCAATCATGCTCGTCGCAGGGGAGGTCCGTCCGGAGGAGTTCTGGACCAAGGCAGTCTCCGTCTACCCGCGCAACGAGCTTCTCAAGGATCAATTCGCTGAGGCGATCCGTTATGTTCAACTGATTGGCGGCACTTGCAACCGCCCCCTGAGGATCGCGACGCTGTTCGGCCCAACGCCCCAAAGTGCGGACCTGTCATCCCTCCAACGGTCGACATGGGAACGGCTCCGTGGGAATCGAGAGGACTTCGTCTGCCCCTTCGCCGTATGCCCAAACTGCTCGGGCCGTCTCATCTGGCGCGAGGAGGACATCAGCACGGGTCGTGAGAAGCTGGTGTGTGAGGGTGCAGTTGGCGACACTCCAACCTGCCAGTTCGCAACGGATCCCACACAAGTCCTCCTGACTAGGGACGCGGTCCGCAACAAGCCGCCGGATCTGCTCTTCACGACAGCGGAGATGTTGAACCAGCGGATGAGCGACCCGGGAATGCGGCACGCTTTCGGACTCGGCCAGGACCGAAGGAAACGCCCCCTGTTGATGCTCCTCGATGAGGTGCATACCTACGAGGGCGTCCCGGGGGCTCAGGCCGCCATGGTATTCCGTCGTTGGCGCTACGGTGTCGACGCTCCGGTGCGCTGGGTGGGTCTCAGCGCCACGCTGCGGGGCGGTCCAGCTTTCTTTAGCCAGGTGACCGGGGTTCCAGAGTCGGCCATCGTAGAGGTGGCACCGTCCGTCGATGAACTCGAGACTCGAGCCGCGGAGTATCAACTCATTCTCCGAGGCGACCCACTTTCGCAGACCTCCCTCCTGTCTACCTCTATTCAGACAAGCTTTCTCCTTTCCCGGCTACTGGATCCTGAGGTCGGTTTGTCCAGGGGGCGCGCCGGAAAGCGCACGTTCGTATTCACCGACGATCTGGACGTCACCAACAGGCTCTTTCACGACCTGCGCGATGCGGAGCGTCAAAATCTTGCACTAGAACGAGCTACCGACCGTGCTCCAGGACAGCGCGCCTTCGCGGCCGGCCAACAGTGGAGGCTGGTGGAGGAGATTGGCTGGGAACTCGATCGCCCCCTCGACGTGTCACGCACGAGTTCCCAGGACACGGGTGTCAACTCAGACAGCCAGCTCGTAGTTGCTACCGCGTCCCTTGAAGTGGGGTTTGACGACAATCGGGTAGGAGCCGTCGTCCAGCACAAGTCACCCTATCGGGCGTCGTCGTTTGTTCAGAGGAAGGGCCGTGGCGGTCGGACACACGAGATGCGTCCGTGGATGGTCACCGTACTCAGTGACTACGGGCGTGACCGCACCACCTACCAGGCCTACGAGCGGCTCTTCGACCCCATCGTTGAACCACTGCGACTGCCTATCGCCAACGGCTACGTTCGCCGAATACATGCGGCATTCGCATTCATCGACTGGTTGGCGACCCGTCTCAACTCCCGCACATGGTGGTGGTGGGGAGCCAGCAGACCGGGACGCGGAAACGGGAACGCGCAACGGGAACTCGCGGGCCTGCTCGAAAAGCTGTTGGATCGTGACCAGACAGAACTGGGGCGACTGAACAGGCACCTGCAGGGAGCACTCGCGCTTCCTGAGGCCGATGTCGACGCGTTGCTGTGGCAGCCTCCTCGTTCGTTGATGCTCGAGGTGTTGCCAACGCTGGCTCGCCGACTGGCCACGAACTGGGTAACGGCTGCCCCCACAGGGAGGCTGGATGCGGTCTCGGACAGCCCCTACCCGCGGCCACTTCCAGAGTTTCTGCCCCCCAACCTCTTCACGGACCTCAACTTGCCTGAGGTCACGATCAGCGGTCCTGGCATTGAGGCCGGCACGTCGCTCCTTGTGGAGCAGGCGCTCCGCCATCTCGCACCAGGCCGTGTAACCCGCCGGTTCGCGCCGGGACCAGGGGAGACATACCACTGGGTGTCCATCCCGCATGATGGAACGGAGCAACACAACCTTCCGCTCAGTGAGTTCATTTCCCGTGCGCATGTCGCCTCACAGGTGGAGGTCACCCTGGACGGCACTCCGAACGAGCTGACCGTCTATAGGCCGTGGGAGATGTCGCTATCGGTTGCACCCACTGGTCGAAGCGGTCGACAAGGAGACCTCTTACCCAGTTCCAATGCCCGGCTCCGTTGGTACTCGGAGATCATCCCGCAGGGTGAGGCACTCAGAGTCGAGGCTGCTCACGACCCCATTTGGAGCAAGGTGATAGCCAGTTTGGGGTTCTACCTCCATGACCAGCGCACTCCGCTCACAGTCCGGAGATTTGCCGCGGAAGCCAAAGCGGACCTTCGCCGTAGAGGGGGCTCCGAAGGGACAACCGTTCAAGTTCGGTTCCTCGATCCCTATGAGCCCGACAAACCAGCGGCGATTGGTTATGAGGCTGAGGTCGACGGCCTAGCCGTGCGGTTCCGTGAATTTGATGAACAGGACATCGCCCGGGAAGCTGATACGGCGCCTTCGCTGCGAGTGTGGCGAACCGCCTATGTGCGCGATCTCGTGCTGTCCGACGCAGAACTCCCTGCTCCATCGGACATCTTCCTGCGAGAGAGACTGTTTGAGGCGTACCTCCTTGCAGTGGTGAGCACCGCGCTCAAGGAGGGGATGCACGCCAGCAGCGCAAACGAACTGCTGCGCACAGATTCGGGCGCCGAGCGGTTCGAGCCCCTCCTTGCAAGCATCTTCTACGTTGAGCGGAAGTCTGAGCGGGTGGAAGAGGGAGACGTGGGAAGCGAAGGAGACGACGCTGAAGAGAGGAGTGGCGGCGATAGTTTCAAGGCAGCCAGGAAAGGGCTCTCCGCTCGCCTTCTCCACCTCCTGCAAAGGAGCGAGCTTCGCAGTCGCCTCGCTGACCTCTTCGCCGAGTGCTGGACACCCAACCCGGCCACGTGGCAACGCTGGCTTGGGGATTCGCTCCACAACACCCTCTCGGAGGCTGCTCGTGCTGCGGCTCTCTCGACCGCTCCAGATCATGTCACCGAAGACTCTGTGTGGCTCGATCTGGGCCGACAGAGCGGCGCGCGCCTAGGCGGCCCCCGTGAAGCGTGGATCACTGAGTCGGCGATCGGAGGGGCTGGTGTCGTGGAAGCGGTAGCAACTTCCTATGCATCCGAGCCTCGATCCTTCTTCCGCGCCTTCGAGTTCGAATTGCTTCCAGGGGAGTTCGAGCTGAGTTCAAACGATCTCGACGCTACGGTGCGCCTTGGTGCGGAGGACGCGGAAGTTCGCGCGGCCCTCAGTGCCACCCAAGGTACCGATGACCATGAGGCGCGCGACGAGCAGATGCACGAACTGAGCTCTTTGCTACAGCGCCGCGGCATTTCGCCCGGACATGCCTTCCTTGCGGCTCTGAACCAGCGCGTGTTGCGCCCTGGCATGACAGAGGATGCGTGCCGTCTACTGAGTGACCTTGTGACATTCTGGACCGACGTCGAGCGTGACCACGGTGTTGCCCTGGACCTCCGCACCTTCTGCAGTCTCGCTGCGCAAGCAACCCAACTCGGACCGCGCCAGACGAGCGCCACGCTTCTGGAGTTTCTAGCGGGCCAAGCCGGCGTAGCCCTTACCTCGGCCGAGCGCGCTGGCGTCCTGATGGGCCTCCTGTGGCCCAGATCGCACGAAGCACGACGACACGCCCTAGGCTCGTGGTCACCGTTCCGTGATGCTGGATTTGCTGACCCCGCCCTTCTTCGCGAGCTGCTACTCCGTGATGAGGTTCCGGAAGTGCCTGTCGCAGACCCTGAGTGGGACGCAAGAGTCAGAACAGCACTCGCGCGGACGGGCATCGTGCGGGTTCGTGCGGAGGGAAGCGAGACTGAGGATTTACAAGCCACCCTGCTCCGCTTCATCGCGGAACCCGTCGATGTCGGATTTCTGCAGCTGTTCCCCGTCGTTGAACAACTCCGTCGGGAAGAGCGAGCACACATCGCCGTCCTGGCCCTTCGGGGGATCGTGTGATGAGCGCCCACCCCAGCCGGGACATCGCGTCGCAGAGGTCATATGACGTGCCACGGGATGTCCTTCAGTCTCTCTTCGTACTTGAGCTGCTCTCGCCCAGCCGTCCCTTGTGGATCCTGTCACCGTGGATTAGCGATGTTGCGTTGATCGACAACCGAGGCGGGCGATTCTCCGCTTTGGAGCCGGCGTGGCCAAGCGCAGAGATCCGCCTTCTCTCTATCCTCAGCGCGCTGGCCTCCCGAGGCGGGAAAGTGGTCATCGTCTCCAACAAGGCATCTCACAACGACGAGTTTGAGCGTCGCTGCAAAGACCTAGGAGACCGGGACATCTCGTTTCTTCGCGAAGACGACCTACACACGAAGGGAATCGTGGGAGAGAGGTTCATGATCTCCGGGTCGATGAACCTCACTCACAACGGCGTCTTTCGCAACGACGAGCACCTGCTGTACGAAACTGACCCCGCTCGCATTCATGAGTGGCGTGTTGAACTCGACCAGCGCTGGGGGACGTAGACATGATCCTCCGGGATCAAGCAGCGCGTGATGCGCTGCGAGACGAGATTCGGGACGTCCTCAACTGGAACCCACATGGCACGTCCGGCCAGGAGCGCCGACTTGCTGATGTCTACGCATCCATAGACGAACCCAGAATGCCCGGCGCTGTCATTCCAGTAGTTCACGACAACCAGCTCCTGTTCTACGCCGTGGCCGACAATCCCAGTGAATGGCGGCGCCTTGCTCCGTTGCTCCTGGCGGCAGTTGGCGTAACCCTGACCGACTTCGACGGCAGGCCTGTTGGAGCACCCGGCCCCGTCGGGGGCACTCTTCGCAGGCATCAGTTGGAGGTGCGAGGGTTCTCAGCTCCAGCGGGCAATACCAAGCAAGCCGGGAGAACTGTCGACGCATTGGGTCGACTTGTTGTCACGTTACGGACAATGCCGGTAGCACTACGGGAACTTCCTCGGAGCGCCCCCCAAGTCCTCCACGAATTCGACCTTGCGCTGCAGGTCGGAGATCGCCAGGGATCGCTCTCGAGACTGCACGAACTCGAAGAGCGTCGAGCTATCGACTCACTGAATCTGCGTTTCTTGTCCGTTCGTTGGCACGCTGCATTTCGGGAGTGGCAGTCCCTTCGGGAACAGAGGTGGTTCCACGACCTGTCCCAAACGAGACGTCCCCCGCACGTCACGAGCGAACTCCTGAGGGCACTGTACGAGGTCGACATGGCCGGTCCGTCACTGCTGGGCGACTCCACGGCACTGCTCGGTCGTTTCCGCAACATGGCAGCCACCGAGATTGGCACTCTCTGTGACCCGCTGCCGCCATCCCCGTCCGGACCCGCCTCAATCATGTTGGCGCTCGATGGAGTAGCGCGTGATGACGAGGCGCGCCTTGCGGCCCTCCGCGACGTACCGACCGAGACCTGGAACTCTGAGGAGCAGTCTGCATTCAGGGAGGTGCTTGCCCTGAGGCCAGTGTCGTCCTCTGTGGTCTCGGAGCAGTCTCCGAGGGAAGCACTGGTTGACTTGCAGCGAAGGATCGATGGGGGTCAGCGACTTACCCCGGTAGAGCGCATCGCCATCCAGGAACTCGTCGCAAGTGACGGTTCTCTGACGCTCCAGCAATTGCTCAGCACTCTCGTCGGCGACGACCCGGACCGAATGCCAGCCCTGGGCTCTCCAGTCGAGGACTCGCCCGCAGCAGTTCCCGACGACTGGAGCACTGACACCTGGAGCGAGTGGTTCGAAGCGCTCCCTACGCTCAGCCCCCAAGCAGCACGGCAGACAGCAGAGCGTCTCGCCGACGAAGTCAGCCTCATCGACCATGTGCCGACCCCGGAGGATCGTGACCGCCTCGCCTCTGACATACAGGAAGCCCTAGCAAGAAATGAGGAGAGTGCGGTTCTGGCACTCCCCCACCTGGCTCGCTGGATGCAGAACGAGGAGGGTTGGCCGCGCGCGGACCTGGGCCCGCTGTACAAGGCGCTGCTGGTGTCCTTTCTCCTCTTCGATTCCCGCACCGTCGATGGTTTCCGCTCCTCCCTCTCAATTCTCGATGGGTGGTTGAGTACCGGTCCCGACAAGTCGGACTATTCCGAGGTGATTGGGGAGTTCAGAGAGGCGCTCGAAGGGCTGTCCTCCGTGCGGACGCTCGACTCCCTCATCGATCTTGCAGAACTTCTGGTGGTCCACCCCACTCAAGATGCTGAACTCCGAGGCGAGCTCTGGGTAGAAATTCAGGCAAGAGTGAGTGGGCTGCAACAGTGGATGACGCGGTCTCAGGTCGCGCTCCTGAACGGCCTCTGTGACATTCTTGGGGTCCCGCAGGCACTCGACGTTGCCGACCGACGCGCCCCAGAAACAGACGCCGTGGCCACGTGGCGAGGCACGATCGGCATGTACACACTGAGACCATCCATAGGCCAGCGGGTCCCGGATGCTCTGAGAGAGCGAATTCCGGATGCCGAAGTGAGGTGGAACGATGACCATGTGGCGACAGAGCGGCTGCGGAATCTTGCAGAGCGCAGCGACCTCATGGTCGTCGACTGGTCAGCAGCAAAGCACTCGGCGACAGATGCGATACGAAAGGCTCGAGCCGAGGGCGAGGTACTGTGGGTGTGTGGAGGTGCCTCCACGATAGTTACCTCAGTCCTCAATGCGCTGCGGGAACTTCACGCGAAGGGCGCCTAGGACTCCTCAGGCTGTCAATCTTGCGCGGAGTTCCTGCAACTCATCCCTCAACTTGCCGGGGAGGTCCACTTCCAGCAGTTCTCCAATGAGCGCCCGTATGTCGTCACGCTGCCACGGGCGAGGCGTCGCTTGCCTCCCGAGGTGTACCAACAAGCGCCCTGTGCTCTCGGGACACTCCAACCAAAGGCCAACTTCTTCACCGTCATCGAAGAGTTCGTCGGGAAACGCCCCGGTTGGTGTCCTAAGTGCCATCTCGACCATGTCCGGGAAGAGGTGGCCAGCTCCGCGGAGCCAGTAGAGCATGGCGGCTGCCTCCGGGTCGCTAGGCGGCGCGGGGACGCCCCGGAGCCGGTTCTCCCAGTACCGCTTCAACCAGCGGGCCCACCACTCTCCCTTGGCAGTGTCGCTCGCTCGGCGTAGGAGGTCGCCCACATCCAGGGCGAAGTGTCGTCGGGCACCTTCGTCAGCAACGTCAAAGAAGGCCGGTATCCAGTCATCAAGAGGATCCTCCACGAACAGGGTGATAGTCCCCACAAAGAGGTTGACGAACCCCTCTTGCAGTTGGGAGCTCGGGAAGAGCGCATCCATGTTGCGAGCAGCATGGAGAGTCGCAGTGCCTAGCGCATCGGCCGTCCGGTCTGTGAGCCCCTGGTACACGAGCCCGCTCCACACAGCCCGATAGTCCTCACCTTCGTCAACCCGGAACAACGGGACCAGGTGTTCCATTGTCCACCGTTCATCGGCGATCAGTAGAAAGTCCAGGTGTCGCGCGAGCACAGCCTTTCCACATGTGCCCGAGAATTCCTGACTCTGGACTATGCGTAGGAGTGCCGCTGCGTAAACCGCTCCGAGTGCTTCGGGCGCTGGATCGTGCTTCCCTCGCCGGAGCCAGAGGCTCTGGATCCAGAATTCGGCAAGCATGCCGGCTGGGTGGTTCATCCCTCGGTTCAGCCAGTCATCGCCATCCCAGGCGGATTCCTCCCGCTCGCAATACTCCCATAGGCCGGCAGCCACTTGGTTCGCTTCCTTGAGCAGGGCGGGCAGATGCGGGAAGCCACCGCCCCTTACGAGCGCATACAGGGTCCCACCCATTGCACGGACGTGGTGTGGGAAGAGGCCCGGGCTATCTAGCCTCTCTAGCACGCGACGATGTTGGGCTTCCTCCAGTTCGGCGACCCATGAACCCATCAGGGCTGGCCAGAGATCCGTCTCCCAGTGCGATGACTCGGCTAGGGCGTCCGCCAACGCGAGTCCCCAGTCAAAGTCGCGACTCGCGGCTTCCTGGACGGCGGCGAGGAGACCCTCGCGGTTCGGTTCCCGGAGGCTGTCGCCTTCGAACGCGAGTAGCTCGTCTAGCCAGTCGCTAGCAGCCCGCAAGAGCAGGTCGTCGGCGCTCCAGGGGCTCTGCGGTACGTATGACCCGAAAGAGATGTGGTAATTCAGGTCTGGGTGCTCCCGGGGTTGGAAGTCGGGGTGTGCTCGCTTCAGGTCCGCGAGAGCCTTCCCGACGACATCGCACCCTGGGTCTGACTCATGAAGCCAGTGAAGCCACTCGAAATGACGGTGTGCCGTGGAGCCTTGGCTGTCCTCATCATCTGGCCACGGCCATTCGTACGCGAGTATCGCCTCGACGATTACTTCCCGACTCGATCTGCTGGTGTCGGGGAAGACGACGCGTAAGGCCTGGAACGACTCGTGATGGGCAGCTCGATCGTGGAGACCGATGCTTGAGAGCAGCCAGTCGACCTTGTGGTCCGCACTGAGGTCAGTTCGCGCCGTCAATGTGTGCACGGCGAGCCGGCGCAGGAGGGGTGGCTTGGCCCTAACCAGGTTGTCAGACCATCTCGCCGCCGCATCAGGCTGGCTCGCTGCGAGATGTTCGAGGCAGTCCCGTGCTGCATCAATCGACACATCGATGGCCTTCCGGACGTGGTCCTGCTGATGGGGTTCGATGGCGCTTCTGCCATCACTGGTCGAGTCCCACTCCCGGTCTGCGGACTGCCACGCACAGAGCGTGCGGTGTTCATCTGTCAAGCGATGAGCGACCATCTCGAGTAGGGCCTCTGCGACCTGGTGGAGGACAGGTTTCAGGCTGGCGTCATACAACCGGTTCAACGGCCAGTGCTCACATTTGCTCGTGACCCGGCCTGTTACCAGAAGCTCTTCCTCCAACCAGGGGACCTCTTCGAGTACCAAGCTCCTTGCCGTCATCTCTTCGAAGACGGCGAGGACACCGTCGGTCAATCCGACGGCCGCGCAACGCTCACCCAGACCAAGCAGTTCGTGCCCGTCCACATCCGGGGGAGCTGCCGCGAGTAGCAGAACTATCCACTTGGCAAGGGTGCCTGCGTCTGGCGCCGGGTCCCCGTGGGCTACCGTCCGTACCAACTCATGCCACAACGCTGAATTGAGTTGTGCTCCCTTCCGAGCGATGAGAGCGAAGAGGTCACTCGGACGGTCAAGGGCAAATATGCTCGCCACCCACCGGGCCAGTACCCGCTCAGGTCCCTCCGCGGCCTTACTGCTAAACAGCCCGTCCAGATGTCCTCGATGCTCAAGCCAACCGATCCACTCAGGGTGGACCGCCGCGTCGGCAAAGAAACGGCATCGCGTCTCATCCGTGAGCGCGTCGCCAATTATGTCTGCCGCCTCGTCGTTAAGTGAAGGCGGGTTGCTGGCGATCTCCCTGACCTTCCGTTGCCAGTCGAGCACGCCACGGCGCGCGTAGTCGGCCAGTCCCTTCACCCCTTGCTCGAGGACACTGTGATCGTTATCGCCGGGCTTCGTATACCCAATGGGCTCAATTCCGAGCAGTCGCCACCTGTCGTTGTCCGGGTCATCCGTGAGCACGTAGCGCTGTCTGGAATCGGGCGGCAAGGCGCGCCCCAAGTAGGTCATGACCAGATCGCTATGGCTGTAACCGACGAACAGGACCGCATACGAGCGGAACAGGTCAACCAGGAACCTGCGCGCCCATCCTTCGGTCAGGTATGCCCTGCCGAAGTCTTCGTCGGTGAGCACGATGCCATCGGGACGGTTGAGGGCGCCGTGCACATGGACGACCCCGTTGAACGCCGTTCCACGGGGAAGTGCCGGCGCGGTGGCTGTGTCTGGGGGCGAACCGAACAAGTCCGGTGCCGCCTGTTCGAACAGTGTGTCGAAGTTGGTGGTGACTACGCGAACGGACTCTGGAGTCTCGGACAGCCGCAGCAGGTCCCTGTGCAGGCCAGAGGGCAGGGGATCGCGACTCTGAAGCACCTCTGCGGCTCTTGCATGAACGTCGACTCCTGCACCACTAAGGCGCCCAAGAAAGCGGTCCACCGGCTCGGAGCCATCTCGCGTTTTCCCGGTCCCCTTAGCTATTGCCGCTGAAAGGTCCTCGAAGCCAGGGAGGTTCGCAGGCGCTGGCATGGAGACGCCCGCCCCCGCGAACACCACGACCTCATCATTGCGCAGGGCCTCAATCAGGGCCGACGGGAAGTCGAGGCCAGAAATCCTCACACTGACCTCACTGCCTGCGCGTAGGAGAGGCGGTTGTGAGGGCTGTCCTCAACCCTCCATGTGACCCAACGGGCAGCTGGCATGTGGCTTTTAGGCGTCGGCATCGCTCATGGTGGGTCACGATCCAATGCTAGCAGTGCAGGCCGGGCTAACTCACGCTACTGTACTTGCGATCATCACCTGGAAGCGAGCGGTGGCTACTCTGGAGCACCAGTGGGGGCTGCGCGCTGAGACTTGGGCTTCTCCATAGGTGTCCCCGTGAAGACTCGAACGGGGGTTGACCTTGGGTGGCCAGGAAGGCCCAGTTTGCGTTCTCATAACGAGAGCGGCAACGAAGAACCGGGTGCAGCCCTGGTCGCACGACCGCGCTGTCATGCCAATAGACAGGCGCTGCCCGCCCGACGAGGGGCACTTGTTGTGAGGCCGGCCCCTACCCACCTCTCGGAGGCAATGCGGCTCCCCAGGAGTAGCGCAGCGTTTGGTGTCGATTAGGAAACAGGGAACGTGGTCGGTGGTCGGTGGTCGGTGGTCGGTGGTCGGTGGAGTGTACAGCGGGGCGATCAGGCGGGGGCGAGCGTGCTGGTGAGCCAGTCGAGCATGGCCTCGGCTCCGTCCCGCCAGTTGGCCTCCAGCATGATGTCGTGGGCGGTGTCGTCGAGGAGGGTGAGGTCGGCGCCGTAGTCCCTGGCGGTGGCGCGCAGGGCATCCTCCGGGATGAGGCGGTCGTTGGCCGCGGCGAGGATGAGCATGGGCGTACCGCGGATACGGCCGGCGTCGGGTGCACGGCCCAGCTGCTCTAGGGCGGAGCGGAAGGACTCCGGCCCCAGCCGGGCCCAGTAGCGGCGCACGGTCTCCCTGTCCATATCGGGGGAGAAGACGAGGCCGTGGCAGCGCTCGGGTGTGGAGAAGAGGGCGTACGGCTCCAGGGTGAGCCAGAACTTGAGGAACGGCCACGGATCCCGCAGGGACCACCGAAGGGCCGTGCGCCTCATCCCCCGCCTGGGCGTGGGCGCCACGAGCACAGCTCCCGGCGCCTCATGCCGTTCGAGGTACTTCTGCACGACGAAGCCGCCGAGCGAGTGCCCGATGACGACCGGTTCGCCTGGTAGGTCAGAGGCCACGCGTTCGACATCGGCGACGTAGCTGGCGGTGGAAGTCCAGCGGAGGCGTTCGCCGCCGCCGCTCCCACCGTGGCCGCGCAGGCTGAGGGCGTAGGCGTCGAAGCCGTGCCCGGCGAAGAACGGCAGGAAATGCTCGTCCCAGCACCAGGCGGCGTGACAGGAGCCGTGGACGAAGAGCAGGGGCGGGTAGTCCGAGCCTCCCTCGCACTTGCGGACTATGACCTCGAGCTCGTGCGGCATCGGATTCTCCCCAGGCGTCGGACTACTCCGGGTCGAACTGGATCCAGAGCTCGACGGGCGAGCGGAACCCGCCCGAACCGAGGGTCGGCGAAGTGATGCCGGGGTGCGTGGGGAACTTCGGACGGGGGTTCTTCATCGCTTCGAGCAGGCGCGTGCTGGCGATGATCGCCTCCTGGCGGGCCATGGCGTAGCCCATGCAGAAGTGCTGCCCCATGCCGAAGCCGAGGTGGCCGTGCTTTCCGTCGGGGTAACGGCCCGATCGCAGCTCGCGGCCCATGTGCAGGTCTTCGCGGAAGATGTCGAAGGTGTCGGGATCCTTGAAGACGCGCTCGTCGCGGTTTCCGGCGCCGAGGAGCAGGGTGATGCTCGTGCGCTCCGGGATGACCTCGCCGTGCAGCTTCACCTCGCGCGTGGTGAAGCGGTACTGGAAGTGGACGACCGGGTCGTAGCGCATCATCTCGGTGAAGACGTTGGTCCAGAGCTCCGGGTTCTTCTTGACCTCCTCGAACTGGTCGGGGCGGGTGTAGAGCATGTGGTACCACATGAGCGCGATGGCCTTGTCGGTCGTATCACCGCCGGCCGCGAGCAGGAGGGCGATGAAGCCCTTGATCTCGTCGGCGTTCATGCGCTGGCCGCGGAACTCGGCGTGGACGATGCGCGAAACGAGGTCCTCGCCGGGGGCGTCCTCGGCGCGGCGGATGAGCGGGTCGAGGTAGTCCCACATCTCGTTGCGCGCCTGGAGGCCGCGGGCGAGGTGCTCGCCGCCGAAGCCGAGGCCCTCGATGAGGTGCTGGTACCAGCGCACAAAGGTGTCCTCGTCCTCGCGGGGGAGGCCGAGCATGTTGGAGATGACGCGGATGGGGAACTGGGTGGTGAACTGGCTGACCAGCTCGACCTCGCCAGCCTCGGCGAAGCCCGCGGCGATGTCGTCGGCCGACTTCGCCCAGATGTTGCCCATCATTTCGCGGGCGATCTGCTCGATGAAGGGGAGGAAGGTCTGGAGGCGGTTGCCGACGAACTGGTCAGCGACGACGTTGCGCAGGAAGCGGTGCTCGTCGCTGTTGCCGTACTCGAGAATGTTCGGGCCGAAGACGTGCTTCTTGCCGAACTCGTACTCACCGCTGGGGTCGTACTCGGCGCGGTCGAAGTCCTCGTTGTTCTGGAAGACCGCCACGATGTCGTCGTAGCGGGTGATGACCCAGTTGTTGTGGAAGAGGTCCTGGTAGGCGGGATGGTGATCGCGAAGCCGCTTGTAGAGGGGGAAGGGGTCCTTGATGTACTCGGGGCTATCGAACTCCTGGGGTTCGATGGCCAGCGCAAGCTGCTGCTTGATGGCTTCTTCCATGGTCATGGACTCTTCGGTGGCCGTCATCGTCCCCTCCGTGCGTGGGTGTCGTGCGGCCAAAGGCTACCCGATCCGGCGTGCGCTTCCCACGACCGGGAGGGGCGGAAGGGACGCGGTTGCTACAATCTCGGAGGCCGCGAGCGGGAGTAGCTCAGCGGTAGAGCGCCTGCCTTCCAAGCAGGATGTCGCGAGTTCGATCCTCGTCTCCCGCTCCAGTTCTTTCAAACCTCCCCCGGGTGACTGAGCCAGGAGACCATGGTGGCGAGACGTGACAGGTGGACCGCCGACAACATTCCCGACCTGACGGGACGGGTCGCCCTCGTTACGGGGGCGAACAGCGGGATCGGATTCGAGGCAGCGAAGGAACTCGTGCGCAAGGGCGCAGAGACAGTGCTGGCCTGCCGATCGCCGGAGCGCGGGCAGGCCGCCCTCGACACGCTGAAGGCGGAGATTCCGGAGGCCAGGACTGAGCTCATGGCTCTCAACCTCGCGAGTCTTGCGTCGGTCGAGCGGTTCGCCGCAGCGTCCAACGAGCGGTACCCGCGGCTCGACGTGCTGGCGAACAACGCCGGGATCATGGCTGTTCCGTGGGCCCAGACGGAAGACGGGTTCGAGTTACAGAACGGGACGAACCACCTTGGTCACTTCGCCCTGACGGGAAGACTCCTGGACCTACTGCTGTCCACTCCGGGAGCGCGCGTCGTGAGTGTGAGCAGCGTGGGGCACCGCCAGGGAAAGATCGATCTCGACAACCTGCTGTACGAGAACGGGGGCTTCGGACCGTGGAAGGCGTACTTCCGGTCGAAGCTGCTCAACCTGCTGTTCGCGTACGAGCTGCAACGGCGGTTCGAGGCGGCCGGGGCGGGGGCATCGTCGCTGGCGGCGCACCCGGGCTTCGCTTCAACGAACATGGGGACGGCGGCAGTGCGTCCCCGGGGACTGGGGTGGGCGTTCACCCTGTTCATCGGCAAGGTGGAACAAAGCGCGGCCATGGGGGCACTTCCCACCCTTCGGGCCGCGACTGACCCCACGGCCCGTGGTGGCCAGTACTACGGGCCCTCGGGATTCTATGAAGCAAGAGGTTATCCGGTGGTCGTGACGTCGAACCCCATTTCGTACGACGAAGAAGCGGCGCGCCGCGCCTGGGAGGTATCCGAGGAGCTGACGGGAGTTCGATTCACGGGGCTGGAGGCGTAAACCGATGGCGAAACGCGGCAAGTGGACCACCGACGACATCCCGGACCTGACCGGCAAGGTGGTGGTGGTGACGGGCGGGAACAGCGGCATCGGCTTCGGGGCAGTGAAGGCAGTCGCACGGAAGGGCGCGGACACCATCCTCGCCTGCCGCTCGCCGGAGCGGGGCCAGGCCGCGCTCGACGCGCTGAAGGCGGAGATTCCCGGAGCGAAAGCGGAGCTGATGGCGCTCGACCTTGCGAGCCTTGCCTCGGTCGAGCGGTTCGCCACGGAGTTCACGGAGCGCTACTCGCGCCTGGATGTGCTGGCGAACAATGCCGGGATCATGGTGATCCCCTACGGAAAGACGGAGGACGGGTTTGAGCGGCAGGTCGGTACGAACCACCTGGGGCACTTCGCCCTGACCGGCCGCTTGCTCGACCTGCTGCTGTCGACGCCGGGGGCGCGCGTCGTGAACGTGAGCAGCCTGGCGCACAAGCGAGCCGAACTGGACCTCGACAACCTGCTCTACGAGAAGGGCGGGTACGGGGAATGGGCGGCGTACGGCCGCTCGAAGCTGCTGAACCTGCTGTTCACGTACGAGCTCCAGCGCCGTTTCGAGCGAGCCGGGATCGATGCGCAAGCGCTGGCGGCGCATCCGGGTTTCTCCGCCTCGAACCTCACCGGGCACATGGCGGACCGCCTGTACATGCGGATCGCCCTTCGCATCTTCAACCTGATCATCCAGGGCCCGGACGGGGGCGCCCTGCCCACACTGCGGGCCGCCACCGACCCGGATGCCACGGGCGGCCAGTACTTCGGTCCCGGCAGGCTCAACGAGACGACGGGGCATCCCGTGGTCGTGGAGGCGTCGGACGCGGCGCACGACGAGGCAGACGCAAAGCGGCTGTGGGAGCTATCGGAGGAACTGACCGGGGTCCGGTTTTCCGCGCTGGAGGCCGGGTAGGCAGCACCCAGGCGCATAGCCGCCAGCACCCGCCGCGTGCGACACTCGCCCGCGGATTCGCCGTACCGGCGATGAGGAGCAGGCCAATGGCGCTCGAACCGGGACCGATGCAGGTCATCCACAACGCCTTCACGACCAAGGAAGAAGTGCTCGAGGACCTGAAGCGGCTCGACCTCTGGCCCACGACCTACGTCTCGGAGCGGATGGAGGAGCTGCCCCTGCACTGGCACGACGTGGACAACTGCGGCTACGTGCTGGAGGGAAGCAGCTACGTGCTCAACGAGAAGGGCGAGCGCTTCCCCCTGGGCCCCGGCGACAAGCTCGTGATCCCGGCCGGCGCGATCCACGCCGAGGGCGAGGTGAAGGAGCGGATGGTCTACATCGTCGGCATCTCGGAGGCGGCCAACCTGTTCGAGGTGCTTGAGCTGCGCAATCCAACCGAGAGCCCGCTCTACCAGAAGGCCGGCTGACTCCAGCGGCATGGAGAACGCTCCTGAGTTCGGGCTGAACCGCTTCGACTGGACCTCGACCGAAGCCTTCGTGGCCGACATTCAGCGGGCGGAGGAGGTCGGGTTCGGGTATGCGCTCATCCCCTGGAACCCGCTCTCGCGTCGCGACCCGTACATGGAGTTGGCGGTCGCGGCGGGGCGCACCTCACGCATCAAGCTGGGGCTGCTGCTCGATAACCCCGTGCTGCACCACCCGGCCGTCTCGGCCAGCTCGATCGCAACGCTGGACGAGCTCTCCGGCGGTCGCGCGATCCTGACGTACGGCATCGGCGATACTGCCGTGCGCTGGCTGGGGCTGCGGCCCGCGCGCATGGCGGAACTGGAGGAGGCGACCGTACTCGCGCGACGCCTGCTCGCGGGGGAAGCGGTTGATGTGGGGGCGGTGCGCCCGGCGGAGCTCCTGCACGCGAGGCCAGTCCCGATCTGGATTGCGGCGGGCGGGCCCAAAACGATCGAGATGGCGGGACGGGTGGCGGACGGAGTCTTCCTGCGGGTGGGGCGGCATCCGGAAAACCTGCGCACGGCCATCGAACGCGTCCACGCGGGGGCGCGGGCGGCGGGGCGCGACCCGTCCGAGATCGGCATCGGGCTCATCTTCCACACGGTGATGAGCGACGACCCCACGGAGATCCGCGCGACGGCGCGCTCGATGGCGGCGGGCTACTACGAGTACTCGCCCGCGCTGTTCGAGATTCCGGGGCTGCCCTGGGACGGTCCGCCCGTGGAGGAGCTGAAGCAGCAGGTGTACCCCGACTTCCACCACGCCCCCGACCTGGTGGAATCGGGCAACCTGGTGAGCTTCCTCGACGAGGAAACGGCGGACTCGTTCGCGCTGTTCGGGTCGGCGGAAGACATTGCCGGGCAGATTCGCGAGGCCGTCGCGATCGCGGGGCGGGTCGACATCGTTGTGCCCCACCCCGTACCGATGCCGGTGCCCGGCGCACCGGTCGCACGGGCGTTGCCGCCCACCCTCGCGGGGGCCGACTACAAGACGTGGTTCGCCGCGGAAGTGATGCCCCGCCTGTAGCAGCCCCGCAAGCACCGAATGTGTAATAGCCAATATTGCGGCGTGTTCTGGAGGAGCGTAGCCTGCACGGTAACGGCTTTGCACCCCTGCCGACCCGGAACGTTTCGGCACTCTGAACCGGACAAAGCCCCAGAAACGGATGGCAACAGGCCATCACAGCGACCGAGCGCGTTCCACAATCGAAGTGTGGGGACCGCTGTGGGCACGGAGGGAACGGAATGGCTGAGAACTACTGGCGACGACACTGGGACCGGAAACGAGTAAGCCGGCGGGCGCTCCTGAGGGGCACGGTTGCCGGGGCAGCCGGGGCCGGCGCGCTCGTGGTGGTGGGCTGTGGCGACGACGATGACGACACCGAGCCGGCCGAGACCGCAGCGGCCACCGCTGCCCCAACGGAAGCTCCCACTGAGGCCCCGACTGAAGCGCCGGCTCCGGCGGGAACGGTCCCCACGGACGGTGGGCAATACAGCTTCCACCGCGATCTCACGGGCGCCACGCTCGACATGCACCGGGAGCTCTACCCCGGACGGGGTGAGATGCTCAGCCTCGCCTACAACCAGCTGATCGCGTGGGACGACATCGAGTTGGCCACCATCCGGGGCGAGATCGCGCAGGGCGTGCCCGAACAGCCCGACGACGTGACCTACACCTTCAAGATTCGCAACGATGTGAAGTACCACGACAAGCCTCCAGCCAACGGCCGCACGCTGACGATGGAGGACGTTCGCTGGAATATCGAGCGCCAGCGCGCTCGCAAGCTGGCCGACGGGACCGAGACCGAGGACTTCTATCGCTACAGCGCCCTCTACCAGCACGTCGAGAACGTGGACTACATCGACGAGGAGACGTTCACGATCACGCTGAACGCGCCGAGCGTGCTCTGGCTCTCGGAGATGTGTGACCGTTTCAACGTCATCAACGACCGCGACACGGCAGAGGCAATCGAACTCGACTTCGCGGTGACCGATTCCCGGTTCATCCTCGGCACGGGACCGTATGTCTTCGAGGAGTACAACCTCGATACGCGCGCGAAGGCCGTGCGACACCCGGACTACTTCCTGAAGGCCGCGGGTGAGGAAGTCCAGTTCTTCGACGAGTTGATCTACACCCCGATCGACGACGCCCAGGCGATCCGGCTGGCGTTCGAGCAGAAGCAGCTCGACATCATGCAAGCCAGCAACGACGTCATCTCGGCGGTTGAAGCGGCGCAGCCCGACGCACTGCGGTTGTCGGTCGGCGAGCCAAACAGCAACCTCGGCCTGACCTACCCGTATCTGCAGAGCGAGGGCTGGAACAACAAGGACATCCGCAACGCGATTTTCATCGCCACCGACCGGGTGTTGAGCGGGCAGCAGTACTTCCAGGGCGTCGCTCGCCCGAACCCGCCAGTTCCCTGGCCGTTCCAGGACTGGGCCCTCTCCCAGGACGAGCTCGCGACGACGCCCGGCTACCGCGAGGACAGGGCCGAGGACATCAAGGAAGCGCGGGCGCTGTGGCAAGCGGGCGGCGGTGACGCGATCGATCCGATGTGGTTCGAGATGACCATCATCGACGTCCAGGACCAGGCCATCAAGGAGTGGTGGCCGGCCATGATGAACGAGAACCTGGACACGGATAAGTTCTCCCTCCACACCGTGCCTGTGGGGACGCTTCTCCAGTACCTGCTCGACCAGGGCTCCGGGGGCTACCTCGGCGGGTGGACCCAGTGGCACTCGCCCGACCCGCGACAGCGCTGGAAGGGGCTGTGGGGGATTGAGGGGAACATTAACTTCTACAAGACCACGACTCCGGAGATGGAGGAACTGATCGCGGACATGTTCGCCGAGTTCGATACGGAGCGAGCGAAGGAGATCCTGAGGGACGCGCAACGACTCTCAATCTCGGACGGGGGCACCGGGCACATCCCGATCTCTGGTTCGCTGCGGCAGTACCTGCACTGGCCGTACCTGCACGGGGCCGAACCAGGGTTCCTCGACTTCGAGAAGAAGCTCGGCAGGCGAGCCTGGCTCGACCAGACCGATCCCACGTACGCCGGCAAGCCCACCTTGTAGAGTGAGGCTGAAGCCGGAGGAGGCCAGCGGAGGTTTGCGTCATGGCTGAGTTTGACCTGGTAATCAAGGGCGGAACGATCATTGATGGGTTGCGCACGCCGCGTTATGTCGCAGACGTCGGCATCTCGGACGGGCGCATCGCCTACATCGGTCGCCTGAACGCATCGGACGGCGAGCGCGTGCTCGATGCGGAAGGGCTCATCGTTGCGCCCGGCTTCGTGGACCTGCACACGCACTACGACGGCCAGGTCTACTGGGACCCGTACTGCTCCATCTCGGGCTGGCACGGGGTCACATCGGTGGTGATCGGGAACTGCGGCTTCGGCTTCGCCCCGGTGAAGCCGGACGACCGTGAGCGGGCGATGCTTTCGCTTGCGCGGAACGAGGCCATCCCGCTGGAGTCGATGCAGGAGGGGATGCCGTGGGACTGGGAGACCTACCCGGAGTTCCTCGATAGCCTCGACCGCACGCCGAAGGGCGTAAACCTCCTCAGCTACGTCGGGCTGGGCCCGCTGATGATGTACGTGATGGGGCTTGAGGCGGCGAAGAACCGGCTCCCAAACGAAGCCGAGATGGCGGAGATGTCGCGCATCCTGGAGGAAGCCATCAAGGCGGGGGGCTGTGGGTTCTCCGCGCAGGTCCTCGGACCGGGAAGCGGCCAACGGGACTACGACGGCACGCCGATGATTACGGACACCATGGCGCCCGAGACTCTGCTCTCGTTCGCGGAGGTGCTCGCAAAGTGCCGGGACGGGTTCATCCAGCTCACCGGCGGCGGGATGGAGCTCAATGAGCAGCTCGCCGAAGTGAGCGGCCGGCCCGTCATCTACAACCTCATCCTGGCGATGGGGCGGGACCAGCACGGAAACGAGATGGAGGGGCACCACAAGACGATCAAGTGGCTCAACGAGGCGAACGCACGCGGCAATCGCGTGTTCGGCCAGGCGGTCACCGTGAAGATCGGCTACGAACTCACGCTCGAGCACTGGAACATGTTCGATACGTACGAGCTCTGGCGAGATCTCACGCTCGGCACGGTCGAGGAGCGGATGGCGAAAATGGGTGACCCCGAGCGCCGCCCCGCCCTCCGTGCGGAGTACGACGAAGGGAAGGGGCCAAACGCCCCTGGCCGCGAGGAGGAGGCGGAAGTCGACGGACAAATCGGGAGGGGGATCGCGGTACTCACGGTGCAGGAGGTCGAAGATCCGGCCCTGAAGCACCTGGAGGGGCTGACGGTCAAGGAGATCGCCGAGCAGAGCGGAAAGCACGTGATCGACGCCTTCCTCGACCTGGGGGTCGCGGACAAGCTCCAGACGACCTGGGTAACGCCTCCGGAAGAGGTCGACGTGAAGGCGATGAGCGAGGTCGCGAACTCGCCGTTCGCGATCCCGGGCGTTTCCGACGGCGGCGCGCACACGAAATTCCTCGCGATGGGCGTCTACCCAACGGAGATGCTGGCGGAACTGGTGCGCGACCACGAGATCATGGACCTCGAGCAGGCGCACTGGCGCCTGAGCGCCTACCCAGCCCAGGCCGCGGGCTTCAAGGACCGCGGCTGGATCCGGGAGGGTTCACCGGCCGACATCGTTATCTACGACCTGGAGAACCTCGGCATCGGCCCGATGGAGAAGGTCTACGACCTTCCCGCCGGTCAGTGGCGCAGGGTGCGCAGGGCCGAAGGCTACCGATGGATCCTCGTAAACGGTGAAGTGACGATGGAGGATGGAGAGACGACCGGCGCGACACCGGGTCGACTGATCCGGCACGGCGCAGGGTAACCGGCCCGCATGGCGCGTAGCGCCCCGGCCCCGCGCCGGGGATGGCGTGCGACGACCCTGGTGGAGCGTGCCCCGTGACGCAATACATTGCGCGACGCCTTCTCCTCAATCTCGTGGTCATCCTGATCGTGATGACCTTCATCTTCATCACGCTGCGAATCCTGCCGGGCGACTTTGCCGCGCAGCAGGTTTCGGACCAGTTCTTCGCGGGTCGGGGCGGAGATCCCGACGAGGCCCTTCGTCTCGCCCGTGAGCGGCTGGGGCTCCACGACCCCATCCCCATCCAATACGGGAAGTTCCTCCGGGACCTCTTTACCGGGGACTTTGGAACCTCATTCCGGACGGGCGACTCCTCCCTGAAGTCCGTACGGGCCGCGCTGCCGTACACGCTTCAGCTTGGCCTGATGTCTGTCGTCATCGCCCTCATCCTGGCGTTCCCCGTCGGCATCATCTCGGCCCTCAGGCAGGATTCCTGGCTTGACGGCACCTTGCGCCTCTTCGCGGTTTTCTTCCTGGCGGCGCCGCCGTTCTGGATTGCCACGCTCGGCTCCGGGTGGTCCCTCCAGTACGACATCCTGGAGCTGAACGTCATTGCGCACCCGGGCATCTGGGAGGACCCCTGGGCGAGCATCCAGCTGATGATCATCCCCAGCCTTGCGGCCGGGCTCGCTTTTGGGGCCATCCTAATGAGATTCCTGCGATCCCAACTGCTCGACGTGCTGCGGCAGGACTACGTACGAACCGCACGGGCGAAGGGCCTGCAGAGCAGGGCTGTCATCGCCCGCCACGTGCTTCGGAATGCGCTCATCCCCATCGTGACGATCTTCGGGATCTCCCTGGCCGCACTCGTCGGTGGGAACGTCATCCTCGAAACGATGTTCAACATCCCGGGCATGGGGAGGCTGCTCCTGGAAGCGCTCCTCATCCGGGATGTCCCCGTAGCGCAGGCCATGGCCCTGCTGCTCGTGGTGGGGGTCGTCATGATCAACCTCCTGGTCGACCTCAGCTACTTCCTGATTGACCCCCGGGTCACGGTCGGGGCGGCCGAATGACGGGAAGCGTGGGAGTGGCGGAAGGCGATCTCGCGATGACCGCTCACGACGAGACGCGTTCAAGAGCCGCTCGGGGGCTGGCCGCGTTCGGGCGATTCATCAAACAGAAGAAGGTAGGGGCCCTCGGTCTGGGGATGGCCGTCATCTTCCTGGTGCTGGGGGTGCTGGGGCCGTACGTGACCCCCTACGACAAGGACGAGGCCTTCAGCGAGGTGAACGCAAACTACGACCGCACCAGCACCGACCCGGAGAAGATCAGCCCCACCACCCTCCTGCGGCTCGCCAACCCGAGCTGGGAGCACCCCCTTGGGACCGACGACAAGGGTCGCGACCTGCTCACACGGCTGCTGGTGGGAGCGAGGCGGGCGCTCTACTTTGGCTTCGCCTCGGCGGCCCTTGCGACGGTGCTCGGGGCCGTCATCGGAGTCGCCTCCGGTTACTTCGGAGGCCTTGTCGACCTCATCCTTCAGCGGCTAGTCGACGCGATGATCGCCATCCCGGGCCTCATCTTCCTGCTCCTCCTCATCCAGATCGGGGAGGTGACCCTGTTCCGGGTCATCCTTGCCTTATCCATTCTGGGATCGTTTGGCGCGGCGAGGGTCGTGCGGTCGGCGGCGCTCTCAACGCGCAATGAGGTCTACGTGGAGGCCGCCAGAGTCGTGGGTGCGAGTCACTTTCGAATCGTCGCCCGCCACCTACTGCCGAACGTTGCGGCGCCGATAATCGTGATCTTCTCCATCTCCGTCGGCACCGCGATTCTCGCGGAGGCCGGCCTGTCCTTCCTGAACCTGGGGGCGCCCGGGCCGAGCTGGGGCAAGATGGTGGCGCAAGGGCGCTTGACGTTCGACTCGCAGCCCGTCATGAGCATCGTTGGCGGGGGCGCGATTACCTTCACGGTGGCGGCCTTCAACCTGCTCGGCGACGCACTGCGCGACGTTCTCGACCCCCGGCAGCGCGGAACCTGACGGGACAGGGGATCACGCAACCGGGCCGGTGCTACCCTTGGCCCAACCACGCAGGAGGAATTGACCATGCCGAAATTCGTGCTCATCGGGCTCTGCGAGCCCACCGGCGAGGACGCCCAGGAGGCGTTCGACGAGTGGTTCGTCGACCAGCACATCGAGGACACCGCGAAGTGCCCCAACTTCATCCGTGGGAGCGTGTTCAAGCTGAGCGGCCCGCACGGAGGCGGCGAGACCGTCTCAGGCTACCTCTCCCTCTACGAGGTGGAGGCGCCCAGCTATGACGAGGCGGAGGCCACCCTGAACGCGTGGCAGCGCGACCCCGACGCCTGGGAAGGGCGCAAGGTCCACCGCGAGACCGGCGAGAAGCTGGGCGGGATCCCGATCGCGGTCAACGGCTCCGGCTGGTACGAGCTCATCAAGTACTGGGACGGGCCCAAGGCGGACCAACGGTGATCGCCGCCCGCTTCGGGACTTGCGCATGACACGGGCCGGCGGCATGAGCCGCGCAGAGATCGAGGCCTTCCTGGCGGAGCCCCGGAACGCGATGGTGGGCGCCATCCGCCGGGACGGGCGCCCGCAGATGACGCCGAACTGGTTCCACTGGGACGGGTCGCGCTTCTATGTCTCGACCACCAAACGGCGACGGAAGTTCGAGAACTTCAGCCGCGACCCGCGCGTGCAACTCGCGATCGACGACGCGACCGGCTTCCGCACCGTGCTGGTCGACGGGACGGTCGAGCTTCGCGACGACCACGAGGCGGTGTTCGAGCAGTTCAAGGCGATCCGCGCGAAGCACGGCCGCGAGCAGGACGATGAGGCGTTTCTCGCGGAGCTGAAGCGGGACGAGCGCGTTCTGTTGATAATCACGCCGGACAAACCGATCGACGAGTGGACCTCGTGGGGTCCCGGAAGCTAAGGAGCAACGAAATGGTCACACCCCAGGAACTGTGCGAAATCGAGGAGATCAAGGAAGTTCGCTACCTCTACACCCACTACTACGACGGGCAGCGGGTGGAGGAGCTGGCCAACCTGTTCACCGAGGACGCGGTGTGCGAGTTCGGGGAGGAGTATGGCGGCAACTGGGTCGGGCGCGAGCAGATCTACAACAACTACAAGAACTTCATCGAGGGGGAAGGCGGGGACCCGCACGGCGTGATGCACGCGGTCGTGAATCCGTGGATCCGGCTCGCCGACGAGACCACGGCCCACGGCCGCTGGTATCTGCTCGACCTGCGGACGTCTGAGGGCGTGGAGAACCCGCTCATCCTCTTCGGCATCTACGACGAGGACTACAAGAAAACGGAGGACGGCTGGAAGATCCAGCGCACGCGCATCGACTTCCTCTGGCCGCGGCGCGAGTACCAGCCAAGCGCGAACCTCTAGGGAGCGCCCCGCGGTGGTCACCATCGAGGAGCTCTGCGAGATCGAGGAGATCCGGAATCTCCGGACGCTCTACGCCCACTACTACGACGGGAACCGGGTCGAGGAGTTGGTCGACCTGTTCACCGATGACGCCGTGTGCGACTTCGGTGAGAGTTACGGCAAGTGGGTGGGCAAAGAGGAGATCCACAGGGAGTACGCAGCAGCGGCGGCGAACAAGAGCCCCGACTACGGCATCCTCCACAACGTCACGAACCCCTGGATCCGGATCGTCGACGAGACGACGGCGATAGGGCGCTGGTACCTGCTCAACATTCGCTCGACGGAGGGGGTCGAAAACCCCCTCATCCTGTTCGGCATCTACGACGAGCGGTACCGGAAAACCGGGGACGGGTGGAAGATCCAGCGCACGCGCATCGACTTCCTCTGGCCGCGGCGCGAGATCAACGGGAGCACGGACCTGTAGGGAGGCCCAACGATGGTGGAGTTCTGGACAACCTCGGTGGGCCGCCCCGACTCGGTGGTGCGCGCCGCCGTGCAAGCGGAGGAGCGGGGCTGGGACGGCTTCGGCACGCCCTATGCGCCCACCATGGCGTTCGATCCCTACGTGGTGCTCTCGGCGGTGGCGCGGGAGACGAGCCGCCTGCAGGTGGCTCCCTGGGTGGCGACACCCGCCTCGCACACGCCCGCCTCCGCAGCGGGGTCGATCAAGTCGGTGCAGGCCCTCTCCGGTGGCCGCGCCATCCTGGGGCTGGGGCGGGGCGACTCCGCCATGGCCTACCTCGGCATGGCGCCGGCGCCGCTCAAGTTCTTCGAGGCCTACACGAGCCGCCTGCGGAACTACCTGCAGGACGAACCGCAGCCCTTCGACCTCGACCTCGATGGGGGCGGGCACTTCCCACCGGTCGACCGGCTCGGGCTGGCGCAGACGGCGAAACAGGCGAGGTTCGGGCTATTCATGAAAGGCATCGAGTCGGTTCCGCTCGACCTGGTGGGGACGGGGCCCCGGGTGCTGGGCATCGCCGCTCGCCACGCGGATCGCGTGACCACGGCCGTGGGCGCGGACCCGGCGCGGGTAGCCTGGGCGGTGGGTGTCGTTCGCGAAGCACGCGAGGCGGCGGGGGTGACGCGCCCGGTGAGCCTCGGTTCATGGGTACCGGTCGCGGTAACGGACGACCTTGCAGTGGGGCGCCAGATGCTGAGCGGGACGGCCACGTCGATGGCGCGCTTCACGGCCATGTACGGGAAGGTTGTAGCGCCCGTCTCGGACTCCGACCGGGAAGTCTACGAACGGATCCACGACACCTATACGCTGGCGGGGCACTTCCGAGAGGGCTCGGAGCAGTCGAAGGTCGTTCCGGACGACTTCTTCGACCGGTTCGCGGTGATCGGCCCGCCCGAGGTCTGCATCCAGCGCCTGCGCGCGCTGGCCGACCTGGGCATCGAGCGCTTCGTGATCTCCGGGCCGGCCTCGGGCCCATCCGCTTCATCGACGCCGGAGCAGGCGGAGCGGGGCATCCGGCAGTTCGAAGAAGAGGTCATGCCCGCGCTGCGCTGAGCGCTGCCCCGGCACGACCGGCGCCGTCGGGGGGCTAGGCCTCCGCTCCGGCGAGGTCGAGAGCCATGATGAGCAGGTCACGGGGGAGGCCACGGCGGTCGGTGACCCAGCCGTGAAGCGTGGCTTCCTCCTTGAACCCGAGACGCTCGAAGGCGCCGCGGGCGCCACCCTGGTCGACGGTCATCTGGGCCGTGATCTTGCGCGAGCCGAAGTTCGGGGCGGCATCGATGACATCCCGGACGAGGCGCCCGCCGAGGCCGCTGCCACGGTAGTCGCTGGCGACCACCACACGGACCTCGCCCACGTTCCGCGTCCACCGCATGGGTTCGCCGTGCAGGGAGGCGTACCCGACGATCTCGTGGCCGGGGGCCTCGGCAACGAGGGCAAAGTCAACGCCGTCGTCCACGTTCCGGATCATCGTGTCGACAACGGCCCGGCTGGCCAGGTCCTCACGAAGGAAGAGCAGGTCGTCGTACGGGAGCGCGCGGGCGAACTGCAGGAACGCGTTGCGGTTTCCCTGGCTCAGGTGGTGCAACTCGACCTGGCGCCCGTCGGCGAGGTTCCAGGTAACGGGGTAGCGGGCCTTGATGTTGGGACGCTCCTGGAGGCCTCGGCGGATACGGTCGGCATCGGTGCCGCGCAGGATCTCCTCTTCCTCGCGCGTGAAGCTCTCATCGCAGGTGTTGCAGCGGTAGCTGCTCGCCTTGTCTTCAACGCCCATGTTCTCGGGCGAGTCCCAGTGGGGGACGAGGAGCACGTGCTCACATGTATCCGATACGCCCTCGACGGCCTGACCGCTACTCGACTCCGCCTCACCACGTCGCAAGAACCGCATGTCTGCCTCCTGCTGCTATCAAATCGCGCCCAGCCTACTCCTTTTCGGCAGAGGCAAGGAGGGGGTCGGCTACCCTCCAGCACGATACCGTCTGCAAGCTCACCTACTGAGCGGTGACTTCCTCGGCGGCGTCTGCTATGGCGTCGGGGAGCGGGGCCTGCTTGACCCTCGGCAGGAGCAGGAAACCGAGAATGGCAAGCGGTCCGGCGATGACGAGGGCAGCGAGGATGCCGATCTTGCTCTGGCGCAGCAGCTCGGCGTCCGTATAGGCGAGGTCGCCGACGAAGAGGGCGACGGTAAAGCCGATGCCGGCCACGAGCCCGATAGCGGCCACACCGCGCCAGGTCACGCCCGCAGGGCGGACCGCCCCGAGCGCGACCGCGATCCAGGTCGCCGCCACCAGCCCAACGGGCTTCCCCACCACAAGCCCGATGAGCACGCCCCAGGTCACGCTGCTGGTGAAGGCCTCGCCGAGGCCGCCAGGATCGAGATGCACGCCAGCGTTCGCGAGCGCGAAGGCGGGCACCACCAGGTAGGCCACCCACGGATGGAGGTTGTGCTCGAGACGATCGACGTGGGGCACGGCATTGCTGCTGAGTTCACTGAGGCTGAGGAGAGAGTCGACCACCTGGTCGTGCCCGAGGGGCGTCTCGGGGTCCTCGTCCCCTGCGCGGAAGCGTTCGAGGAGCTGGCGAGCGGTACGCACGAAGCCCTCCAGCGACACCGGTGGACGCCAGGGGGTGAGGAAACCGAGGAGAGCGCCCAGCGTTGTCGGATGCACGCCTGAATCGAGGATGGCGGCCCAGGCAACGATGCCGATGCCGGCGAACACAAACATGCTGCGCACGCCGAAGCGGTACGTCACGAGCATGAGCGCTACCAGCGAGGCCGTGAGCACCAGTTGGTCGACCTGGACATCGCCTGAGTAGAAGAGGGCGACGACGAGGACCGTCCCGATGTCGTCCACGATGACGAAGGTGAGGAGCATCGCGCGCAGGCCAATGGGGACGCGCTTCGCGAAGAGCGTGGCGATGCCGAGGGCGAAGGCGACATCGGTGGCCATGGGGATGGCCCAGCCCTCACGCGCCTCGGCCCCGGCCCCCTGCGTAACGAGAAGGAAGATGGCGAGCGGCAGCAGCATGCCGCCGATGGCCCCGACCACCGGCGCCGCCATCACGCGCGGGTCGGAAAGCTCGCCGATCGTGATCTCGCGCTTGATCTCGAGGCCGATGACGAAGAAGAAGAGGACCATCGCCACTTCGTTCACCCAGAAGTGAAGGCTCCCTTCGACCGCCCAGAAGGCGAGGTCGATACCGAGGTGGACATCCAGCAGCTCTTCGTAGTGGGTGTGCCAGGGCGAGTTAGCCCAGACGAGCGCGACCACAGCGGCGACCATGAGGAGGACGGCGCCCGCACTCTCCGTCTGCACGAACTCCTGTACGGGCCGGACGAAGTTGGTGAATCGGCGCCGGGCGCCCGCTCGAGGGTCAAGCCTGCGAAGGGCGCGCTTGATCATGCCCACTAGCGTAGAGGGCGGGGGGGCAATGCGTTCGCGGCACTACATATTGACCCGCCTCTGGCCGATCGCTAGCGTGGGCGCGGAGTTCCCCGCTCCAGGCGCCCAGCCTCCGGCCGAGACGCCGGCCCGCCCGCAGAGGGGCGTCTGGGAGGTACCCGATGAAGATCTCCATGTTCCACCTGATGCCCCACCGGGAGCTGCCGGACGACTTCGAGGAGCGCTACCACTCGGTCTGGGTTGACCCGCCCTTCCACGAGCTGGCCACGGCCGAGCGCGTGGGCGATTACTACAACTGGACGCTCGACGAGCTGATGCACGCCGCCGACCTCGGGTTCGACGGCATCTGCGTGAACGAGCACCACCAGAACGCCTACGGCTTCATGCCCGGCCCCAACGTGATGGGCGGGGCGCTGGCGCGGGCGACCCGCGGCCAGGACGTGGCGCTCGTGCAGATGGGGGCGACGCTGCCGACGACGAACCCGCCGATCCGGATCGCGGAGGAGTACGCGATGCTGGACTGCATCTCCGGGGGGCGACTGGTGGCGGGGATGCCGCTGGGCACGGCCATGGACGCCAATATGGGCTACGGCATCACGCCGATCGAGCAGCGCGAGCGCTACTACGAAGCGCACGACCTGATCCTGAAAGCGTGGGAGTCACGGGAACCATTCCCCTTCAACGGCAAGTACACGCAGCTGCCGATGGTGAACCTGTGGCCGCGTCCCATCCAGCAGCCCCGCCCGCCTATCTGGGTGCCCGGCATGGGCAGTCTGAGCACGTGGGAGTTCGCGGCCGAGCAGGGACATTGCTACTGCTTCCTGAGCTACTTCGGGCACGCCCGCGGCAAGGCGGTGATGGACAGCTTCTGGGAGTTCATGGAAAGCAAGGGCAAGGAGCCGAACCCGTACCGGGCGGGCTTCCTGCAGCTTGTTGCCGTCTCGGAGACAGACGCGCAGGCGGAGAAGGACTACGAGAAGCACGTGAAGTACTTCTTCGAGAAGTGCCTCCACATCGCACCCGAGTTCACGCCGCCCGGCCACCAGGACTACCGCAGCCTCGAGAACTCGATGCGGCGGATGCTCTCGGAGCAGACGTCAATGCGGGACCAGCTGAGCGAGTGGTCGTACAAGGATTATGTCGATAATCAGTTCGTCATCTCGGGCGGCCCCGCATCGGTGCGGGACCAACTCGAGAACCTCATCAAGAGCCTGCGTGTGGGCAACCTGATGCTGCTGCTGCAGATCGGGTCGATGCCACACGAGTTGACGATGAAGAACATCGAACTGATGGCGACGGAAGTGCTCCCCCACATCCGCCACCACTGGACGGACGAGTGGGAGAACCACTGGTGGCCGGAGAGCCTCCGCGGGGGACGCCGGATGAACGCCGAGGCCGCCGATATCGCGGCCGTGGCGGGCGGCTCCTGATGGCAGCCGTTACGGAGCGCGAGACGCGAGTCTGGCAGGGCAAGGTCGAGTCGCGTGCGCTGATCGCCGGAGAGGGGCCGCCCCTGGTCTTCTTCCACGGCGCGATGGGGCTCAACTGGGACCCGTTTCTCGATACGCTGGCGGAATCGTTCACGGTGTACGCGCCCGAGCATCCGGGCACGACCCCGGGGCTCCCGGACGCGATCAAGCCGATCGACAACCTCTGGGACCTCGTCCTCTCCTATTACGAGGTGTTCGACGAGCTGGGCCTTGAGAATCCGGCGGTCGTCGGGCACTCGTTCGGGGGGATGGTGGCGGCGGAGGTGGCGGCCACGAACCCGTCGCGCGTGAGCAAGCTGGCGCTGATCGACCCGGTCGGCCTCTGGCGCGACGACGCGCCCGTGAAGAACTGGATGGCGACGGCCCCGCAGGACCTCGGACCGCTGCTCTTCGCGGACCCGACCGGTCCGGCGGCGATGATGATGGCGACGCCTCCGCCGGACCCGGAGACCGGCATTCAGATGGCCCTGCGTACGACGTGGTCGCTGGCCTGCACGGGAAAGTTCGTGTGGCCCATCCCGGACAAGGGGCTGAAGAAGCGGCTGCATCGCATCACCGCGCCCACGCTCATCCTCTGGGGGGAGCAGGACGGGCTCATCCCGCCCGTCTACGCAGGCGAGTTCGAGCAGGCCATCCCCAACGCACGGATCGCGCTGATCCCAGGGGCGGGTCACCTGCCCCAGATGGAGCAACTGGAGCAGACCGCGAGTGCGGTCACGGGGTTCCTGGGCGGGTAGGCGCGCATGACGACGTACATCCTGCGGCGATTGATGCTCGTGCCGGTGACGCTGTTCATCCTCTCGTTCGGCACGGCCATGATCATGCGGCTCACGCCCGGGGACGTCGTCGACTACCAGCTACAGAACAGCTACACGCCCGAGCGTGCCGAGGCGCTTCGGGAACACCTGGGCCTGAACAAGGGACCCTTCGAAGCCTACTTCGACTGGATGTCCGACGCGTTCCGGGGCGACTTTGGCCGATCCTTCGTCAGCTACACCCCAATCGAGGAAGAGATCAGGCGACGCTTTCCCGTCACCATCCAGCTAGTTGTGCTGACGGTACTGGTGCAGGCGGTCATCGCCATCCCCCTTGGGGCTCTGGCGGCCGTGCGACAGAACGGCCTAGGCGACCACTCCATCCGCATCATCAGTGTGATCGTGCTGGCCGTGCCGAGCTTCGTCATTGCCGTGTTCGTGCTGAAGTTTCCAGCGATCTGGTGGGGTTGGTTCCCACCACTTGGATACGTGGCTTTCCAGGATGACCCCCTGCGGAACATGCAGGTCTACTCCATTCCCGTCGTTGTGAACGCCCTCGCACTCATGGCGACACTAATCCGTCTGACGCGCACCGAGATGCTTGAGGTGCTTCGTCAGGACTACGTGCGCACGGCGCTGGCCAAGGGGCTGCGCCAGCCAACGGTTATCCAGCGGCACGCCCTCAAGAATGCGCTTATCCCCGTCATCACCGTGCTGGGACTCTCCTTCGGGGGCGCACTCGGGGGCGTTGTCATTGTCGAGTCGATATTCAGCTTGCCCGGGCTCGGGCTCTACGCACTCGACGCCGTGCGGCAGGAGGACTACCTCGTCGTCCAGACGTTTGTCGTCTTCTCTGGCTTCATGTTCGTGATGGTGAACCTGGCGGTGGACATTGTGTACGCCTGGCTCAACCCAAGGATTCAGTACGCATGAGCGCCGGGCCGATGGGAGCAGCGATGGTTGCCGAGCCCGTGCTTCCGGCGCGTCCAAGTGTCTGGTGGCGAATGGCACGGACCGCGCGGGCGCAACCCGTGGGTGTTTTCGGGTTGTTCCTGACGCTCATCGTGGTGGTAATCGTCGTATTCGGACCGACCATCGCGACGCACGACCCAGACAAGCAGAGCGGCAATTTGCTCGCCAGCCCCTCCGGTGAGAGCTGGTTTGGGACAGACGAGAAGGGCCGTGACTACTTCTCCCGCACCATGGCAGGCGGACGGATCACCGTCATCGTAGCGGCCCTGTCGTTGGCCATCGCGACGGTGGCCGGAACCCTGCTGGGGATGATTTCGGCCTATGTCCGCGGAATCGACATCATCTTCCAGCGCATCATTGATGCGATGCTTGCCTTGCCGGGTCTATTCCTCATCCTCCTTTTCCTCATCGTGTTCGGCCGCGACACACAGGTTCTTGTCCTAGTCTTGGCCCTCTCCGTAACACCTCCACTGGTGCGCATCGCACGGGCATCAACACTGTCCACTCTGACAAACCCGTACGTTGAGGCAGCAGAGGTAATGGGAGCTTCCTGGAGGCGGATTCTGCTGCGCCATGTACTGCCCAACATCGCCCCAACAATCGGCGTGATCTTCGCCGTGGGTGTAGGGAACCTGATGCTAGCAACGGGAGCACTCGGCTTCCTCGGTCTGGGTGTGCAGCCCCCACAGTCGGAGTGGGGACGCATGATTGCGGACAGCCGGAGCTACATTTCGTTCGCCTCGCACATGTTCATCTACCCGGCCATCGGGCTTGCCCTGGCGGTGCTGGGTGTGAATCTGCTCGGGGACTCCCTGCGCGACCTGTGGGATCCACGCATGCGAGGCACCTAGAACGTCTGACTGCCAGAGACGCAAAGAAGGAGCGGGCCCTGGGGCCCGCTCCTTCTCAGGATTGCTCGGCTCGCCGCTTCCGGCCTAGGTATCCAGCCAGAGATTCCCGAGGTTGTGGGTAAGCCCGAAGGGAATTCCCTCCGGATGGCCCATGACGTAGCTCCGGAAGATCGGATAGAAGACCAGCGACGCCGTGAAGGCCTGTGGCGAGTGCTCGATGAGGGCGAGCGAGGCGTCGCGGACGGCATCCGCCCGGGCTTCGGTGTCGAGCGTCGATCGCTGCTTCTCCAGCAGCCGGTCAACATCGGGATCGGAGAAGCCAACACGGTTGAACGGAGCATCCGTGTGGAAGCGGTGGTAGATGTAGGTATCGGCGTCGGTACCGCCCACTTCGAGGCCGATGTTCATGATGAAGTTGCCCTGCGCCCGCTCGGCGAAGTAGTCGGCGCCCGTCGCCTGCTCGAGCTCGAGCTCGAGTCCGAGGACGGACACATCATCCTTAATGCCCGTGCCGTGGCAGGGGCACTGGATAGGCGTGGGGATGGTGATGGTCTCGTCCGCGCCTACGCCGACACCGGCGGCGGTCATGAGGGCGATCGCATCTGCGACGTCCTGCTCCTTGTCCTCCCGCCAGCCCGGCATCTGGAGCAGCTCATCCTCGGTGAAGGCGAAGGGGTGGAACATCTGTGGAACCGGCCCCATGTAGATGCCGCTCTCAGGCCCGAACGGGTTGACAGCGATCTGCCGGTTGATGACGAGGTGGACCGCCTGACGCACACGGGGGTCGTTGAACGGCTCTTTCTGGTTATGCATGTGCGTTTCTTCGATGGCGGAGTGCAGCCGCTTGCGGAAGGCGACTTGATCGCCCATCTGATCCTGCAGGGACTGCACCTGGATGAAGAGACCGCCAGCGCCGATGTTGTCGAAGTGATCGAACTCGCCGGAGATAAAAGCGCCTTCCTGCGCCTCTGGGGAAAAGGCGAGGTGCTCAACGTTGTCGAGATAGGGGAGCGCCTGACCATCCTCGCCCCTCTCGAAGTAGTTGGGGTTGCGGTTGAGGATGCCGCGTACATTCGGATCGAGCTCACCGCGGATGAACGGGCCGGTTCCGACCATGTTCTCATAGAGCTTCATACCCTCGTCGCCAACGGCTTCACGCTGCTCACGATTCACCATCAGGATTGGGTCGTCGGCAAGGAAGCGAAGCATGGGCGCGAACGGCTCGCTAGTCGTCACGCGGAAGGAGAGGTCGTCGATGACCTCAATGTTGTCGATGCGGTCCAGCTGACCCTGGATGAATTCGGGGTTGTCTTCGTTGAATCGGCCCAGGCCGAAGGCAGCGTCTTCAGCAGTAAACTGCCTGCCGTTCGCGGGTGGCAGATCGTGCCAGTTCACATCCGGGCGCACCTTGAACACGTAGGTGACATCGTCGGGCTGCTCGGGTAGGGATTCCACCAACTCGGCATTAACCTGCACGTCGCCGTCGTAGTTGAGCAGACGGTTGTAGGCGAGCCCCATGCCCAGTGAGTAGGTGGTCGTGTGATTGGTGATGGCGGGGTCGAAGACCGAGTCGCCGCCGACGCTGCCCCCGATTCGCAGCGTACCCCCACGGGTGATGGGGGATGGCGCCGGTGTGGGCTCGGGAGTCGCCTCCTCGGTCGGAGCTTCGGTCGCCGCAGCAGCCTGGGTGGCGGCGGCTTCGGTCGCGGCGGGCGCCGGCTCGTCGTCGTCATCGTCGTCGCCGCAACCGATGAGCACGGCCGTGGCGGCGCCGCCGCCCACAAGGGCGGAACCCTTCAGGAAGCCCCTGCGCGTGATGGGACGCCTGCGCATATACCTCGTCCAGTAGTTCTCGGCCATGTTCCCTCCTTTGGTCGGAACGACGTGCGATGAGGGGCATTCTATGTCATCGCGCAAGGCCCGTGACGTGGAGCGGGGCGCCCGATGGGCGCCCCGCGTTGGTGCGTTGCCTCTGACGGTTTGTGCTAGGCGGAGCCGTGGCGAAGGAGCTTGCCAGTTGTCGCGCCGGTGCACTCGCCGTCGACGAATGTCTCCTCGCCGTTGACCATGATGTGGCGGTAGCCATGCGGCTTGCGGACGAGGCGCCAGGCACCCGCCGGGTAGTCGTACGCCTTCTCCGTCTCGCCCATCTCGAGGTTCTCGAGATCGTAGATGACGATGTCGGCGGGAGCGCCCTCGCGAATCGTGCCGCGATCGCGGAAGCCCGCCGCCAGCGCCGGGTAGGCGCTGAGACGCCAGTGCGCCTGCTCCAGGTCCATGACCTCGTTGTCGCGCACGAGAAGGGCGAGGAACTCGGTCGGGTAGCGGCCGAGGGTGATGAACTTCGTGTGGGCGCCGCCATCAGAGACGCCAGGAAGGGCGAAGGCGGAATTCGCCATCTCACTCATAGCGGCCATGTCGTACGGACGCGGGGAGGTGACGAAGAGGGCCTTCATGTCGTCCTCAAGGGCGATGTCGAGCATCGCATCGATGACGTGGACACCGCGCTTCTCGGCGGCCTCGGCGACGGTCAGGCCCGTGTACTCTTCGAGTTCCGGCTTGTGCACCTCGCCGATGATGAGGTCATCCATCGAGAAGACCACGCCCTGGCCGGTGCGCTCGGAGTCGTCGTACTCGTCCCTGGCGGCGGCGCGACGCTCCGGGTCGGCGAGCTTGGCGGCCCGCTCGGGAACGGTCCCGAGCGTCATCTCGCGCCAGACCGGGCTCGTATCGAAGAGGTTCCACTCCTCGAAGGTGAACTGGAAATTGTTCTCGGAGGTGAGGGCCTGGCCGAAGACGCGCGTGCCGCGCGCGTTGCAGTCGTCCAGCCACTGCATGGTGTCCTTGTACTGCGGCATGGCGACGCCGTGCTGGTCCATGGCAACGGCGAGGACGTTGTAGATGACCGGGCGGCCACTCTCGTCGGCGAGCGTCTCGGTGAGCTCGCGGGAGGCGCCGATGCACTGGATGAAGCCACGGCCGACTTCGCGAAGAACGCGGGCGAAGGAGACGAGATCCTGCTCCTTCATGAGGTTCGTAATCATGAGCGTGCCGTCGTAGTCGCGCTGCACGTCGTTGTCGCCGAACTGGCCGGACCAGCCGCAGCCGCCCGCCTCGAGGCCCTCGATCATGAGCCGGCGCATCTCCGCCATCTCGTCATCGTTGGCGGGGCGACCCTTGGCCGCCTCAAGGCCCATCACGTACATCATGAGCGGGTTGAGGGGCATGTAACTGAGGACATTCACGCCCTTGGGGACTCGGTCGAGGCTGTCGAGGAACTCGGGGTAGGTCTCCCAGTCCCAGGGCATCCCCTCCTGCATGGACTCCAGGGGAACGGCCTCGTTGCGCGACATGGTGAGCATGGCGCGGTCCTGGTCCTCGGGCTTGCAGGGGGCGAAGCCGAAGCCGCAGTTCCCGATGGCGACCGAGGTCACGCCGTGCCAGCCGGAGATGGAGCAGTACGGGTCCCAGAAGATCTGGGAGTCGTAGTGCGTGTGCAGGTCGATGAAACCGGGGGCGACGTTGAGCCCGCTGGCGTCGATGACCTTGCCGGCATCGGAGGTGTGAATCTTGCCGCCAATCGCGGCGACCTTGCCATCCTTGATGCCGATGTCGCCGTTGAAGCGCGGCGTGCGCTGGCCATCAAAGACCGTGCCGCCCTTGATGACGGTATCGAATTCGGGCATGGGTTCCCTCCCCGGGAGATAGACGTAACGCAATCCTACCGCCGGGCCGGTGCCGATTCCACCATTTTCGCCGTGGGGACGGGGCTTTCGAGGGGGAGTCGGAGCGCTTGTCAGGCCCGGCGTGGCGTGGCTATCGTGCGGCACCACCAGCAAGCCCGCGTGAACTCATCGCGGGCGGGAGCGAACCTATGGGCGACGTTTCGGTCCACGAAGCGATATTCACGACGCGGAGCATGCGCCACCTGAAGCCGGACCCGGTCCCGCGGGAGGACCTCGAGTACATCATCGAGGCGGCGACCATGGCGCCGAGCGCGGGCAACACGCAGATGTGGGCGTTCGTGGTCGTGACCGACCCGGAGCAGATCGCGAAGATCGGGGCGGCCTATCGCGACGTGGGCGAGCGCTACATCCGCGACGGCGTCCTCGCCGACCCGGACATCACGGCCGACCGCCAGCGCGTGTACTCGAAGGCGATGCACAACGTCGAGCACCTGGACGAGGCGCCGGCGATCATCGTGCCGTGCCTGCACGGTCGCGCCCCGGACAACTCCGACATTTCCTCGGGCTTCTTCAGCTCGACCTACCCGGCGGTGCAGAACATCCTGCTGGCGGCTCGGGAAAGGGGCCTCGGAACGGTCCTGCTGACACTGGCGACGGATTACTCGCCCATCAAGCCGGCTGAGACCGCGGAGGTCCGCGACGTGCTCGGTCTACCCGAGGACGTCACGATCACGGCGCTCATCCCGGTGGGTTACCCGAAGGGTCCGTGGGGCCGTCCCTGGCGAAAGCCCTGGCAGCAGGTCACGCACTGGGACCGGTGGGGCGAGTAGGATCAGGAGCCACTACCCCATCATCGACCCACTCGGCATACGCAGTAGGTAGCAAGTGCGCCTGTCCTGGAATGAAATACGCGCCCGAGCAGCTGAGTTCGCCCGTGAGTGGGCGGACGCTTCCTACGAGAGGGGCGAGACCCAGAGCTTCTACAACGAGTTCTTCGAGGTCTTCGGTGTCCGTCGACGCTCCGTGGCCCGCTACGAGGAGCACGTCCAGCGCCTCGACAACACCTCTGGCTATATCGACCTCTTCTGGCCCGGAGTCCTGCTGGTGGAGCAAAAGAGCGCCGGCCGGAGCCTCGTCGCTGCCGGCGAGCAGGCTGGCTCCTATTTCGACGGCCTCTCAGAGCACGAGCGTCCCCGCTACCAGTTGCTCTGCGACTTTCAGACGTTTGAGTTGCTCGACCGGGACGAGGGCGAAGAGTGCCGCTTCGCCCTCTCCGAGCTGCCCGAACACGTGGACAAATTCGGCTTCATCGTCGGCGTCGAGAAGCGAACATTCCGGGACCAGGATCCGGTCAATGTCGATGCGGCTGAACTCGCGGGCAAGCTCCATGACGCGCTGAGGGATGCCGGGTACGCCCGCCACGACCTCGAACGGTTCCTAGTGCGAATCGTCTTCTGCCTCTTCGCCGACAACACGGGCATCTTCGAGCGCGACAGCTTTCTCTCCCTGCTGGAGGAACGCACCTCCACCGACGGCAGCGATACCGGACCGCGCCTCTCACAGCTCTTCCAGGTGCTCGACACGCCGGAGAGCCAGCGGATGGCCACCCTCGACGAGGACTTGGCCCGCTTCCCTTACGTCAACGGCGAACTCTTCCACGACCCGCTGCGCATTCCCCAATTCGACGCATCCATGCGGGAAGCACTGATCGAGGCTTGCCACTTCGACTGGTCAAAGGTCTCGCCCGCCATATTCGGCTCGCTCTTTCAGTCGGTGATGGAGCCGGAGGAGCGACGGGCGCAGGGCGCCCACTACACGACCGAGCGCAACATCCTCAAGGTCATCGAACCGCTCTTTCTCGACGACCTGCGAGCTGAATTCGAGCACATCCGGGGACTGAGGCGCGGTCGGCACTCGAGGCTGGATGCCTTCCACCGGCGGCTCGGGGAGATGACGTTCTTCGACCCCGCCTGCGGGTGCGGCAACTTCCTCATCATCGCGTATCGGGAGCTGCGCACGCTTGAGATCGAGGTGATCCGCGAGCTCATAGCGGGGCAGCAGGCCTTCAATGTGGCCGACCTGACACGCATCGATGTCGACCAGTTCTACGGAATCGAGCTCAACGAGTTTCCGGCGCGCATCGCCGAGACGGCCCTCTGGATGATGGACCACATCATGAACAACCGGCTCAGCCTGGAGTTTGGTGAGTCGTATGCCCGCATCCCGCTGGAGGCCTCGCCACACATCCTGCAGGCGGACGCGCTTGAAATGGACTGGGCCGAGCACCTACCGCGAGACCAATGCTCCTACGTCTTCGGCAATCCTCCTTTTGTCGGAGCCAAGCAGCAGAGCACCGAGCAACGGGAACAGGTGCGCCGCATCGCGAACCTGGGCAAGACCGGGGGCACGCTCGACTACGTGACAGCGTGGTTCATCAAGGCGGGCGAGTACGTGCAGGAAAGCGACGCCCCCTTTGCCTTCGTGGCCACAAACTCGATCACGCAGGGTGAGCAGGTCGGACAGCTCTGGCCCCCGCTATTTGAGCGCCTGGGACTCGAAATCACCTTTGCGCACCGCACGTTCGCATGGGGGTCTGATGCACGGGGCAAGGCACATGTGCACGTCGTCATCATCGGCCTGGCGAAGGCGGCGGACGCGACCCGCGAGCGACGGCTCTACTCGTATGACGCCCTCACCGGCGAACCACTCGAGAGTCGCCACGCAGCGCTGTCTCCGTACCTGTTCGACACGGGCGGGCTGGCCGATCCGCACCTAGTGGTGCGGGAAACGTCCAGTCCAATCAACGGTTTTCCCGCCCTGGTAACCGGGACGCAGATCATCGACGGTGGCCATTATGTCTTCGCTGGTGAGGAGCGAGCCGTATTCCTCAGCGAGGAACCTGAAGCGGAGCGTTGGCTGAGGCCCTATCTGGGTGCGCGGGAGTTCCTGCAGGGCGGCGAGCGCTGGCTGCTGCACCTAACGGACACTCCTCCCAACGTTCTCAAAGCGCTCCCCAAGGCGCGGGAGAGGGTCGCCCTCGTGCGGGAGTTCCGCCTCGCGAGCAAGCGCAAGTCCACACAGGAACTCGCTAGGACGCCAACGCTCTATCAGATCAATACCATCCCTACGGAGCCGTTCTTGGTCGTACCTGAGGTCAGCTCGGAACGACGAGACTACATCCCTATTGCTTGGCTCGAGCCACCAGTAGTCCCTGCTCACACCGTACGAGTCATCCCCAACGCATCACTTGAGCTGTTTGGACTGCTTGCTTCGGCAATGCACATGGCTTGGCTCAGCCATGTTGGCGGGCGGCTAGAAAGCCGGTTTCGCTACTCCATCGGCCTTGTCTACAACACGTTCCCACGGCCGCCAGTTGGCGAAGAGAGGCTTGAGAAGATCGAACCTCTGACACAGGCGGTGCTTGACGCGCGCGCCGAGCATCCCGAGGCCACCCTTGCTGACCTGTATGACCCCGACCTGATGCCACCCAACCTGCGGAAGGCGCACCAGGCATTGGACCGTGCAGTAGACCGCCTGTACCGGTCAGGCGGCTTCGATTCCGAACGTGAGCGCGTCGAGCACCTGCTTGGGCTCTACGAGAAGCTGGTCGCCCCGCTGACAGCGGAGGCAAAGCCGAAGCGGCGACGGCGGAGGCGGCGCACTTAGACAGCCTCGCACAGTGGCAAGCCCTCGCGGGGAATGCGATCATGCGCGCAACCCGTCCGACGCCCCGCGGGGCGCGGAGAGGAGTGTGTGATGTCGATGACGTACCACGGGACCACCGAGGTTCCGACGGCGCCGGGGCAGTGCCCCATGAACGCTGAGGAGATCGATCTCTTCGCCGATGGTTCCCAGGAGTGGTGGTTCGAGGCCTACCGCAAGCTCCAGGAGGAGTGCCCGGTCATCCGGCTGCCGGGAGAGGGGCGCGAGCCGGGAACGGACGCGTTCATCCTGACGCGGTACGAGGACATCGCGCGCGTGGCTCGCGACCGCAACCTCGTGCTCGGTCGCGAGGACCAGGCGATGCAGGGGAACGGCAACAGCCCCCTGCAGGAGGAGATATTCGAGGAAGCCGGGTTCGGAGACGCGTTCAACGCACAGCAGGACCTGCGCTCGAGCGACGAGCAGGCGATGCGCTACAAGCGCGCCGTCACCGACCCGTGGGTGGGGCCGGAGGGAGCGCAGCGCCACCAGAAGATGGCGGAGGCGGCGGCCCACCGGCTGATCGATAACTGGATCGAGGAGGGCGAGGTCGACTTCGTGAAGGGCTTCGCGGCGCCCCTGCCGCAGGTGGTGATCACGACCATCCTCGGGCTTCCGCTGGAGGACATGCCGATGCTGCGGGGGATGGAGGAGGCGCAGGTGCGCCGCTTCGTCTACGGCAGGGGCGTGAACAGCACCATGAGCGACGAGGACGAGGTCGAGAACGCGCGCGAGCTCGTGGCCTTCAACGAGTTCCTCGCGGAGCAGATCCAGGAGAAGCGGCGGAACCCCAAGGACGACATGATCTCGTACCTCACCCAGCTGGAGTTCGAGGGGAAGCGGTTCAGCGATGGCGACATCACGAGCGTCGCGCTGCTGATGCACATCGGGGGGAACGAGACGACGCAGTACGCGCTCACCGCGGAGGCGATGCTGCTGGCCCAGCACCCCGAGATCGTCGCGGAGTTGCGGGCCGACCGGACGAAGGTGCGCTTCTTCGTCGAGGAGGCGCTGCGGCTGTACGCACCGACGCAGGGGCTGACGGCGCGGACGGCGCGCATCGACTTCGAGATGGGCGGGGTGACCATCCCGGCCAGGTCGACGCTCCACCTGCGCTTCGGGGCGGGGAACCGCGACCCGGAGCACTACCCAAACGCGGACCAGCTCGACCTGACGCGTCCGCACGCGGGGCGGCACCTGACGTTCTCGCAGGGGCCGCGCTCCTGTCCGGGGGCAGGGCTCTCGCGCATGGAGCAGAACGTGGCGGTGAACGCGCTGCTGGATCGCCTGGAGACGATCGAGCTGAAGGACACCAACGACTTCCAGCACCAGCCGGGGATCATGCTGGGGCTCTACCACCTCGACCTGTCGTTCACGAAGCGGCAGGCCGCGGTCGCGACGGCGTAGCCGGCGTGGTCGACGGATACAACCCGCTCTCCGAAGAGGTCCGGGCCGAGCCGAGCACGGGCTACCAGCACCTGCTCGAGGAAGCGCCGGTGCACTTCTTCGAGCAGTTCGAGCCGCCCTTCTACACGCTCTCGCGCTTCGCAGATGTGCAGTCGGCGCTGCTCGATATCGAGACGTATTCGAGCGAATGGGGCCAGGGGCCGCGCTTCAGTCCGCCGGGAGGGATGCTCTCCAACCCGCCCCAGCACACGTTCTACCGGAGCCTGGTTCAGCAGGCGTTCACGCCGCGGGCGATCGCCGAGTGGGGCGACCGCATCACGGCGCTCTCGGAGGAGCTCCTCGACGAGCGCGTCGACGTGAACAACTGGGACCTGCACGACGACTACGCCTTCCCACTGCCCGTGGTCGTGATCGTGGAGATGCTGGGCGTGCCCGGCGACGACCTGCAGAAGTTCAAGCACTGGTCCGACATCACCGTCGAAGCGATGGGCGCGGAAGACCCGACGCCGTACGCAGCGGAGATGGGCGAGCTCGCCGCCTATCTCCTGGAGGCCATCCGTCAGCGGCGGGCGGAGCCGCGGGACGACCTGATCAGCGAGCTCGTGACCGCCGAGCAGGACGGCAAGGGGCTCACGGACGAGGAGCTCCTGGGCGTCGTCAACCAGCTCTTCGTGGGGGGCAACGAGACGACCACGTCGCTGATCACGAACATGGTCTGGCGCCTGCTGCAGGACCGACCGCTGTGGGAACGGCTGGTCGAGGACCCGAGCCTGATCGATGCGGCGGTCGAGGAGAGCCTGCGCTTCGACCCGCCGGTGCTGGGCCTCTACCGCACAACCACCCAGGACGTGGAACTCGAGGGCGGGACGATCCCGAAGGACGCGAAGGTGATGATGCACTACGCGGCCGCGAACCGTGACCCACGGGCCTATGAGTCGCCGGACGCGTTCTCGCTGGACCGCGAGCGGAACCGGCACCTTGGCTTTGGGCTGGGGGTGCACTTCTGCCTGGGGGCGCCGCTGGCGCGGCTAGAGGCGCGGGTCGCGCTGCGGACGCTGCTGCAGCGCTGCCCCGACCTGCAGCTCCTGGGGGACGGCGACCGCATCGCGCCGTTCTTCCTGTGGGGCCGGCGGCGGCTGCCGGTCGCGGGGTAGGGACGCCCGGCGCCCTGTAGCATCGCCCGAACGTGGCATCCCTCCTGGACGCACCGGTGGAGACAGGCGGAGGCGGCCCAAGAGGGCCCTCGACGTTCGACGCCTTTCGTTCGAAGCCGTTCAGGCTCCTGTGGGCGAACACGATCGTGTTCGCGCTCTCGCAGGCGATCCAGCAGTTCACGCTGGTGTGGCTGGCGCTCGAGATCGGCAAGGACGGGATAGAGCTGTGGTCCGGGCTCACGGTGGGGTCGGGGGCGGTAATCGGGCTGATCGTCTTCGCGCTGGGGGCGCCCGTCCTCGTCTTCGGGCTGTACGCGGGCATCCTGGCCGACCGCCTCGACCGGCGCCTGCTGCTCTTCAGCACCCAGATCGCGGGCATCGCCATCACGGCAGGGGCATCGTTGCTGGTGGCGATGGGCTCGTTGAACTTCTGGGGCGTCTTCGGGCTCGCTTCGGCGCTTGGCCTGATCGTGGCCTTCGGGATGCCGGTGCGGCAGGCGATCGTGCCATCGCTGGTGCCCCCCGAACGGGTGCTCAACGCCGTCACGCTCATGAACGTTGGTCAGCAGGTGGCGATGGGCGGGGCGGCCGTCAGCGGGGCCATCATCAGCCTGGGCGGGATTGAAGGAGCGTTCGCGGCCCAGGCGGGTCTGCTCGCGCTGGGACTGTTCGCCCTCTTCCCGCTGCGAGTACCGGTGGTGCGGGCGAACGTCCAGCGGAGCGTGCGGGAGGACCTGCGGGAGGGACTCACGTTCGTGATGCATCACCCCGGCATCCGCTCGCTGATGTTCGTGCTCCTGGCAATCGCGCTCGTGATGGCGGGAGCCTTCCAGGCGCTGCTGCCGAAGATCGCAGTGGACCACCTGGGAGCGGGACCGTTCCAGGCTTCAGCGCTGTTCTCGGTGATGCTGGGCGGCAACCTGATCGCGTCGCTGGTGCTTGCTTCGTTCCAGCGGGTGGACCGGGCGGGGCTCTTCTTCCTGATTACGCTGGTGATCGGTGGGATCCTGAACGTCAGCGTCGGGCTGGCCCCCTGGTACACGATCGCGCTCGTGATCATGTTCATCAACGGACTCGATGCGGGCGTGTTCGTGAACCTCAACATGGCGCTGATCCAGGCGCACACGCCGAACGCGATCATGGGTCGGGTGATGAGCATCTACCAGATGTGCCTGGCGGGGGGCATGCCGCTGGGCGCGCTTATCGCAGGGCTCATGGCGGACGCGGTGGGGACGCGCGAGTGGTTCGCCATCTGTGGCGCGATGCTGATCCTGCTCGGCCTGGGGATGATCGCGACGCAGCCGGCGCTGCGGCGGATGAGCTCGGCGCCCGACCCCGTACCGGAAGCCGCAGCCGCGCCGGCGGGGGGTTAGGCCAGTGGGGGAGGCGGTCGCCGGTCGCGGGGTGGGGACACCCGCCACCCTGTAGCATCGCCGGCACGTGGCATCCGTTTCGGAAACCGTCGCTGAACCCATTGAGGTCGAGCACGAAGGGCGCGGACTCTCGCGCTCGACCTTTGCCGTGTTCGGGCACAGGCCGTTCGCCCTCCTGTGGGCCAACACGATCACCTTCGCGCTCTCGCAGGCGATCCAGCAGTTCACATTCGCGTGGCTGGCGCTGGACATCGCCAGTGACGGTGGGGTGGAGCTCTGGGCCGGCTTTACGGCGGGGTCGGGGACGGTGGTCGGCCTCGTCATCGCCGCGCTGGGCCTGCCCGTGCTTTTGTTTGGGGAATTATATACTTGACTCCCGGTAGATCAATGGGGATAGACACCGGTAGGGCGTGGCTAGTTGGCGCGCGTCAGCGAACTCAGGTCCTCTGCGGGCCAGAGGCGATAGTAGACCACGCCGTCAATGCTGGAGACGTAGAACGGCCTGTAGTACTCGTACCAGGGTGCGTCCTCATGGCTCAGTACGGCGATGCCTGTCGCTATGAACCCGGCCCTGTGAGCGTGCCGCCACCCGCCGTGCCCGGAGCAGGTTCTAAAGGTCGCGTCCCACTCATCGCCCCAGATTTCATCAGTAAGCCACTCCAGCGCCTCGAAGCAAGCGAGTGCCCCGTCTGATTCCTGTGTGACCTTGCCCCCATCGGTGTAGGCGAGGATCGGCTTTCCGTCTTCTTCGTATTCCAGCTCGTCAACAATGACGGGAACGGCAAGCGTGATGTCGCTGTAACGGAATCTCTCGTTGTCGGTTTCTTGATCCATCAAAAGTTCGATGGTCCCGAGCGCCCGCCACGAGCCCCCCTCGGGACGGGCGCTAACGTAGAGGTCTTTGGCGTTCTCAGTGCTTTGCCAGACTCGTATCTCGACGTTCGAGGTTGTGTCCTGAGATGCGACGGTGAGGGTAGAGAGCGCTATGAAACTAAGAGCGAGTAGGCAAGGCGTCAGGACGCGAGCGACTAATGAGACGGGAGCCCCCTTACGGCACCGGAAGTGGTGTCTCGGACAGGAGCAACCACGGTCAGCGTGAACCCGCAAGGGGGCGGGAACCCACCTCCGGGTTTGGTCCAACACCAACCGGAACACTCCTGTCCGAGCGAGCGGGATACTAACAGGTCACAAAGGAATCCGTGCTAGATAGGGGCTAAAGCCGATCTTCATCTTCCATGTGCATCAGCATCTGGGTATTTACCTTGGGGAATACCCGGTTGAGGCTGCGCATGAACGACGGCCAATTAGGGGCGGCCTTCATCAGTGCAGTCACCGCAGCCAGGTGCTCTTTCAGTTTCGGGTGGCCAAGGTCGGGGGTGAACCACTGGTGATGCTTAGTCTGTCGCCCGCCGCTCGGAAGGATCGGGTTCTTGCTTCGCAGTTCGTCCAGAACCCCAGGGGCGATGCGCTCGTAGACGAAATCGTTTGTGTACCTGCCGATGATGGGCGGGCGCTTGACTCCATGCGGCCCATCCCAGCCCTTGAGCCTGTAAATCTCCTCGTAGAACGAGTACGGGAACGTTTTTGTCCACGGCTGAAGTTCCTTGACAATGAACGCTTCGAGAATCTTCGCGAGGGCGCGTTCTTCCTTGACTCGCTCATATCCCGTGGTCTCATCGACCAGTGCGACAATGCCGACTGTGGAGAATCCGTCCAAGAGAATCTCACAGCGCTCTGCCATCGGCTCCTGACGGGGCTGAAGGGCTCCCGCCCGATGCGCCGCGCGGATCGCCCGGCACAATGCACTGAAGTGCTCAGCCGAGTAGCCGTAGGCGGTTCTCCCACCCTTCGGGTGTTGAAACCTGATGGGCGACTTTAGCGCCATCAGTAAATCCCCGTCGATAAAGGGTTTAAGGGCCTTTGTGGACGCAAATCTGGGCAGTTTGGCACCGCCGTTTTCACGACCACCGCGACTTGTTCCGAGCCCCGCGAATACCCCGCGCTGGCTGAGGACGCGAGTGCCATCCTCAAGGACGTAGCATGGCAGTTCGATGCCGTTGATCATCAACGGCTTGTCCTCGCTGCCGGCGATCACCTTTAGCGTGGGGCGATAGTTGAGCACCTTGTCCGCGATGCGGTCTAGTTCAGGTGGGGTGGTCGTCACGATGTCAACTCCTGGTAGGTGATGCGAGCCGTGAAAGCCTTGGCCACGAACGCATCAAGGCGGCTCAGAGTGTGAACCCTCACGTTGCCCTCGTTCAGCCGGAAGGTGGCTTCATTCAGATAGCGCTCCAGGTGCTTCACCTGTACGTGATGCCACGTCCCGTTGATGCTGCGCTTGAACACGGCCCATAGGGACTCGGTGCTGTTCGTGTGGACATTGCCTGCGCCCACGTACTCGCCCTTGCCGTGAGAAACATGCTTGCGGATGTAGCCGGGCAGGTTGGCGTAGCCAGCATGCTCATCCGTGTAGATCGTGGAGCCATGCTCAACATGCTCCTCAATCTCAAAGTGTAGGGTCTCGCGATCCGTCCCATCGATGGGATGGGCGATGGTGCGCCCGCCACGCTCCCGCATGCCGATCACGGGCTGCTTGCCAACGGTGCCACGGCCAGCGCGAAGCTTCTTGTTTGAGTGCTTGTTCTTCTCCTTGCCCCCGATGAATGCCTCGTCAATCTCTACGATGCCTCGGAGGATGTCAGGATCGTCGCCACAAGCTTCCCGCAGGCGCTGGAGCATGAACCACGCCGTTTTCTGAGTAACGCCGATCTCCTTCGAGAGCTGGAGCGAGGAGATGCCCTTGCGAGCCGTGACGACCAGGTACATGGCGTAGACCCACTTGTGGAGCGGGACGTGTGAACGCTCGAAGATGGTATCCGTGCGGACGGTGAATTCCTCTCCGCAGTCACGGCAGCGGTAGTAGCCAACACGCTTCCCCTTGCGAGGGGTGATACGCTCGTTGTTGTCGCAGAGCGGGCACACCGGCCCATCCGGCCAGCGCTGCGCCTCAAGGTAGTGGCGCGCAGCGTCGGCGTCGGGGAACCTCTCGAAGAGCTGGAAGGTGCTGATGGTGCTGGCGCTCATGCCGTATCTCCTTATGGGAGATGTTACCACGATCATCACCGGGAGTCAAGTATATAATTCCCTTTGTTTGGCCTCTACGCGGGAATCCTCACCGATCGCATGGACCGACGTCTGCTCCTCTTCGGCACACAGTTCGGCGGGATCGCCCTTGCGGCCGGGGCAGCGACACTCGTGGCCATGGGATCCCTGAATATCTGGGGGATCTTTGGCCTTGCGTTCGTACTGGGGTGCACGACGGCCTTCGGGATGCCGGTGCGGCAGGCGATCGTGCCCTCGCTGGTCACCCCCGAACGCGTGCTCAACGCCGTCACCCTGATGAACGTGAGCGCACAAGTTGCGCAGGCAGGGGCGGTGGTCAGCGGAGCCTTCATCGCCCTGGGCGGGATCGAAGCGGCCTTCGTGGCGCAGGCGGCCCTGCTGACGCTGGGGCTGCTCGCCCTCATCCCCATCCGTGTCCCCAATGTGCGGCAGGCGGCCCCACGGCGGATGCGGGAAGACCTGCGGGAAGGCCTGTCTTTCGTGATACACCACCCGGGTATCCGCACGCTCATGATCGTGCTGGTGGCAACCGCCCTCGCGATGGCGGGCACATTCCAGGCGCTCCTTCCCAAGATCGCTCTCGACGAATTGGGCGCGGGACCGTTCAGGGCCTCCATGCTGTTCACGATCATGCTGGCCGGCACCCTGATCACGTCCGTCGTGCTGGCCTCGTTCCGGAGGGTCGACCGGGCGGGGTTCTACTTCCTCTGCACGCTGGTGGCCGGGGGTGTGCTGAACGTCGCCCTGGGGCTGGCGCCCTGGTACTTCATGGCCCTGGTGATCATGTTCATCACGGGCTTCAACGCCGGCATCTTCATCAACCTGAACATGGCTCTTGTCCAGGCTCACACCCCCAACGCCGTCATGGGACGGGTCATGAGCATCTACCAGATGTGCATGATGGGAGCCATGCCGATCGGCGCCCTGATCGCGGGACCGATGGCGGATGTGGTAGGCGCACGGTACTGGTTCGCCATCGGCGGCGCGCTGCTATTCCTGCTGGGCGTCGTTGTTATCGCGACCCAGCCAGCGCTCCGGCGGATGAGCTCGGCGCCCGACCCGGCGGGCACGGCAGCAGCAATGGCTGGACGCTAGCCCCCGACGGCCCGCGCTCCCTTTCGCAGAGCTCGACCGTGAGGAATTGCGGCCCCAACACGTGTGCAATGTCGGGAAACGTTTGGCCGAAATCGCCTAGGAAACGACGAAGTAGACCGACCCGTCTCGTACCCAGGTGTCGGCGGTCTTACCGACGCGCTTGGCGGCGCGGGAGATGCGCAGCGCGAGTCCGCGAGCCGTTTCGCCTTCTTCGGGCGTCAGCTTGCCCGCCTCATCGGACTTCACCGAATTGACGTAGTCCTCGTACTGCCGCATTCGTGCAGTTAATCGACCGGTCTGACGCATGGGACCGGGAGCGGCAGATGCCTTAATCGTGCTGAACTTCACCATTTTTGAGTCTCCTGCTACATGTGCAGGGATAGCGTAGCAGTATCCGGGAGAGCCGCAATACTGCAGGCCGCTAAAGCGAGGGCTATCCGATGGCGAGAGTCGGAGCGAGTCAAGAACGCAGATTCTGCGGCGACAATTCCGCGAAGAACGTTCATCGGTGTGGGCGGGGAGTATTGCAACCAAAGGGGGCGCTAATCGGAAGGGCGAGGGGCCCATGGCGGGGCGCTTCACGCCGGGCGAGCGGAGCCGTAGGCTGCGCGGCGACTGGAGGACACGATGAGCGTCGCCGCGAAGGATGTGGTCGCACGAATGGCGGAGGCAGCCAGCGATTGGCTTGCCTCGCTGCCAGAGGATCTGCGGGCGAAGGCGAATCCGCCCTTCGCCGACCCACGCCGGGAAATCTGGTACTACACGCCGACCGACCACGAGGGCGTGCCCATGGCCGACCTGACGATGCGGCAGGTGCAGCTGGCGCATCGCCTGCTGGCCTCGGGCCTGAGCCTGCCGGCCTACCGGCGGGCGACGGTCATCATGAACCTGGAGGCGTGGCAGGACGCGCTGGGCGGCTGGCGCATCCCGCGCGGCTCGATGCGGGGCGTGATGCACGGCTCGGACCCGGCGATGTACTTCGCGATGGTGTTCGGCGAGCCGGGGAGCGATGCCTGGGGCTGGCGCTTCGGAGGGCACCACGTGTCCGCCCACAACACGATTATCAATGGCGAGATCGTGTCGGTGACGCCCACCTTCTTCGGGGCGAATCCACACGAGGCTGCCCTGAGCGACTACCAGACCCTGCGCCCAGTGGCGGGAGAGGAAGACCTCGCTCGCGAGCTCGTCCACAGCCTCGACACCGCGCAGCGCTCCGTGGCCATCATCTCGAAGGCGGCGCCGTTCGACATCGTGCAATCGAACCGGTCGCGTATCGAGGACGAGGCGGAGCCGGAGTGGATCTCACGCGTGTTCAACGGCCTCCCCGACGACGGCACGGCCGACCGTCTGAGCATCATGCAGAACGACCTCGACACGCGGCAGGCGATGACGGACGCGGATCGCGCGGCGGCGCGCTACTCGCTCACGCCCAAGGGGCTGGCGGCGGGCGGCATGTCGCAGGCGCAGCTCGCGATCCTTGAGGCCCTCCTGCGCGAATACACGAACCGCCTGCCGGAGCCGCTCGCGACAACGGAGCACGAACGGCTGATGGGCATCCTGCCCGACCTGCACTTCGCCTGGGCGGGCGGCCTCGAGCGGAAGCAGCCGCACTACTACCGGCTGCAGGGACCGCGCGTACTCATCGAGTACGACTGCGTGCAGAATGACGCAAACCACAGCCACACGGTCTGGCGCGATCCGGAAGGCGACTTCGGGCGCGACCTGCTGGCGGAGCACTACGCGACGGCACACTCGTAGTGGTTGGTGACTGGTGGCTGGTCCCCACCCAACCACCCACGACCGGCCACTGAACACCGACCACTAAGGAGAGCGAGATGAGCGAAGCGACGCAGAAGACTCCGGACGACTTCAACTTCCTCGACGCGGATGTGCAGGACTGCCCCTACGAGGCGTACCAGGTGCTGCGCGACCAGGCACCGGTCTACCAGGACCCGCACACGGGCCAGTACGTGATCACGCGCTTCGAGGATTTACGTGAGGTGCTGCTGGACACGGAGAACTTCGGGAACGGGGGCAACCGCGCGGCCCAGGAGGAAGCGCGTCCCCAGCTGACCGACCGGCAGAAGCGCATGCTCGCGGTGTACGAAGAGAAGCAGGGCTGGCTCCCCGAGCCCACGCTAGCCGCCCGCGACGACCCCAATCACCGCCAGATGCGGAACATGTTCGACAAGGCCTTCCGGCCGGGGAAGATCAAGCAGCTCGACCCGTTCGTCGAGAGCGTCGCCAACCGGCTCTTCGACGCCTTCGCCGAGGACGGGCACTGCGACTGGGTGCAGCAGTTCTCGGTACCGCTGCCGCTCATCGTGATCGGCCACCAGATGGGGGTGAAGGAAGAGGACATCTGGTTCATCAAGCGCGCCACCGACGCGTGGGTGCGCCGCTTCGGCCAGATGGTCAGCGAGGAGGAGGAGCGGGAGGCGCTCGAGGCGGAGATCGCCGCGCAGCACTACTTCAAGAAGGTGTTCGACCGGCTGCGGGAAGAGCCCGACGACACCCTGCTCTCCGACCTCGTGAACTCGGAGATCCCGGAGTGGGGGCGGAAGCTCACCGACGGCGAGCTGCAGGCGGAGATGATGTCGGACACGTTCGTGGGCGGCTCGGAGACGAGCACGAACGCAATCGGCGAGGGCGTCAAGATCCTCATCGAGCAACCGGCCGTCTGGGAGCAGCTCAAGTCAGACCCGGACAAGTACCTGCGGACCTTCGTGGAGGAGGTGCTGCGGCTGGAGTCGCCGGTGCAGATGCTGGGGCGGGTCGCGATGAACGACGTCGAGATGCACGGCGTAACGATTCCGGCGGGCTCCTCCATCGGGACGCGCTACGCAGCCGCCAACCGCGACGAGCGCCGCTTCGAGTGCCCCGCGGACGTAGACCTCGACCGCAAGAACCCGATGGCGCACCTCACGTTCGGCGCGGGCATCCACTACTGCCTCGGCGCCCCGCTGGCCCGTCGCGAGCTGTACTACAGCTTCAAGACGCTGGTGGAACGCGTGGACGAGATGTGGTTCGCACCGGGCAAGAACGACTTCAAGCACCACCCGCACATGTTCCTGCGGGCGCTGAAGGAGCTCCACATCGAGTTCCGGCTGAAGTAGGGGCCGACGATGTATCCGGGACGACGGAGGATAGGCCTCCTGCTGGCCGTGCTCGCCGCCTTCGCCTTCGTCGCCGGGACGCTGGCCGCTTGCGGCGACGAAGAGCGCACGCCCCTCAAGATCGGCGTGCTGCTGGTCAACAGTGAGACGCAAACGGACACGGCCCTCGACCGGCTTCGCTCCTTCAAGCTGGCCATCAAGCACGTCAACGAGGCGGGCGGAGTCTTCGGCCAGCCGGTGGAAGTCGCGGAAGGCGACACCCTCAACCCCGCAGAGGAGGCGCGGCGCCTCATTGAGGAGGAGGGCGTGCACGCCATCGTCGGCCCTAACTCCAGTGCTGACTCGCTCCTGGTGATCGAGGTGGCGGCGCCGGCGGGGGTGCTGGTGATCAGCCCGTCGGCCTCTTCTCCGCTGCTCACCGCCAACGACGACGGCGACCTCTTCTTCCGCACGGTCCTCTCCGACATAGCCCAGGGGCCGGCGCTGGCACAGCTCACGCGCGAACGGGGCTTCGAGAACGTGGGCGTGATCTACCGGGACGACGCCTGGGGCCAGGGTCTGGTGGAGGCATTCCGGCAGGCGTGGACAGGCGGCATCGTGGCCGTGAGCTCCCCGGCCGAGCTCCGTGAGAGCTACCTCGACCTCATCGAGGAGAGCGCGCGCGACGGAGCCCAGGCCCTCGTCCTGCTCACCTTTTGGCCCGAGGCCGAAATCATCCTGCGGGAGGCGCTCGACAGCGGCCTCTACGATCAGTTCCTCTTCGGCGACGCGCTCAGGCGGGCCGACCTCGCGGAGGCCGTGGGCGGGGGAAGGCTGGCCGGCATGTACGGCACGGTCAGCGGCCCCTCCCATGAGAACGCACCCACCCTCATCTGGGACGAGGCGTTCCACGACGAGTACGGGAGGGGCACGGAGGCCACCTACGTGAAGGAGACCTACGACGCCGCCATCGCCATCGCTCTCGCGGCCGAGGCCGCGGGCAACGCCGAGGGGTCGGCCATTCGCGACGCGCTGCGAGGCATCGGCTCGGCGCCGGGCGAACGGGTTCTGCCCGGCGTGGAGGGGGTCGCCCACGCCCTGAGCATCATCCGGGACGGCGGAGAGGTGGACTACGAAGGAGGCTCCGTCTCCATGGACTGGGACGAGTACGGCGACCTTCGGCGAGGCTACATCGGCATCTGGCGGTTCACCGCCGACGGCGACATCGAGGACGTAAACGTCATCGCCTACGAGCAGTGACGGAGGGAGTTAGACAATGCGTATCGGGATATCGATGGCGACGGCGCTGCGGGCACCGGACGCGCGAACGGGCGGGCGCTGGCTCGTCGAGCGGGCGGCGGCGGCACGGGAGGCCGGGCTCGACAGCCTATTCGTAGGGGACCACCACAGCACCAGCCCGATGACCTACTACCAGAACGTGCCCGTGCTCGGTCGCGTGCTGGCGGAGTGGGGTGACAAGCCCGCGGGCGCGCTCTTCCTGTTGCCGCTCTGGCACCCGGTGCTGCTGGCCGAGCAGATCGGGACACTCGCGTCGCTGCACGAGGGACCGTTCGTGATGCAGTGCGCCATCGGACCGGACGACAACCAGTTTCCGGCGTTCGGCGTTGACGTGAAGCACCGGCCCTCCCGCTTCGAGGAGTCGCTGGACATCATGCGGCGGCTGTGGGCGGGCGAGAGCGTCAGCTCGGAAGGCCGCTGGCAGATCGAGGACGCACGCATCTCGCCCCTGCCGCCGGACGGGGTGGAGGCCTGGATCGGGGCGGTGGCGCGCAAGGCCATGGACCGCGCCGCACGGCTAGGCGACGGCTGGCTGGCCGCGCCCGGGCTCACACCGCAGCAGGCGGCGGCACGGTCGGCCGAGTGGCACGAACGCCGCCAGATTCACGGGTACGAAGAGCCGGGCGTCGTCGCCATCCGGCGGGACATCTACGTGGGCGAGAGCGACGCGGAGGCGGAGGAGACGACGCGGGCGGTGGTGGAGGGCGGCTACCGCGGCCTCGACCCCTCCGCCCTGGCGATCGGCAGCCCGGAGACGGTGGCGGCAGAGTTCCGGGAGCTCGGGGAGGCGGGCTACACGGATGTGATCGTGCGCAACCTGATGCCCACGCAGGAGCACGCAGTGGCCTGCATCGGGCGGCTGGCGGAGGTTCGCGCCAGCCTGGCGTAGGGGCAGTACCCACCGAGGCTTCGCGCTGGCCCGCGGGGGCGGGATCGCGTAGCGTGCGCGGGCACTCTGAACCCACGGAAGTGAGAGTCCATGACCATCCACACCGGAAAGCCCGTGATGCACCACCTCGGCTTCGTCGTGAAGGACGCGGACGAGATGGCGAACACGTACACGAACCTGCTTGGCGCCGAGTTCCGCCTGATGCCCCCCTACATGGTTCACTCGATGTCGGGCGAGGAAGCCGAACTGCGCGTCTACTACGGCGCGATTGCCGGCAGCATCGCCGAGATCATCCAGCCGGTGCGGGGCGATACGCCCCACCAGCAGTGGCTCGACGAGCGGGGCGAGGGCGTCCAGCACCTCGGCCTGTACGTACCGGACGTGGTCGCGGCAACGAAGGATATGCTCGAGAAGGGCGGCGAGATTCGCTGGGTCTACCCGAACGCGGGCGTGGTCCAGCTGAACTTCGACAGCTCGATCGACGAGATCATGGGCGAAGCGCTGCCGGGGAGCCTGACCTACCTGCACGCGTCCGGCGGCGGGCCCGTCCTCGAGTTGCTCGGACCTCCGATTCACACGGGCGTGGTCGGCGGCGCGGTCGCCGGTCTCGACGAGCTTTGGGAGACCACCTTCCCACCCGTGGAGCCGATCCAGCAGGGGTAGCCAACCCCCGACCGGTTAGTCCTGGTCCGCCGCCTCGCGCGGCTTGAACGTGTCTTGCGTGAGCGAAGCGATGTCCGCTTCGACAATGTCCGCGTGCTCGCGGAAGGCCTTCGCGGCATCGGTGAGGGCAGCGTTGTAGAGGTCGGGGCCGGCAAGGTCGAGCACGAAATCGAGGAGAAAACCCGCGGCGAGCTCGCCCAGATCCTCGTCGCGTTCCTCAAGCAGCCATGCCTGGAGTTCGCGCACCATGGCCCGCCGTCGCTGGAAATCGATGCGGTCGGACAGTCCGCGGGGTTCCGGCGCCATAGCGACCTCCCGCGGCAAGGGTAACGCTCTTCCCACAAACCGCCGAAGCCGCTGGCTATACTCGGTGGAGATGCTGAATCTCCGGATGGTTCGTCGCGCTTTCTTGCTTGTCCTGATTGCCGTCGGGATCGGGGCGGCGTGCGGTGGGGAGGACCCCGAGCGGGGCGCGATCCACCTGCTGCGGCTCGACGGTGGCATCGGCCCGATCACCGAGCGTTACATCGACCGCGGCATCAGCAAGGCCGAGGACGAGGGCGCAAAGCTCGTCGTGATCGAGCTGGACACGCCCGGCGGCTTCAGCTCGTCGATGCGGGAGATGGTGCAGCGCATCGAGGCGTCGGATGTGCCGGTCGTCGTGTACGTGTCGCCTTTCGGTGCGCGGGCGGCGAGCGCGGGGACGTTCATCACAATGGCGGCGCACGTGGCGGTGATGGCGCCGAACACGTCGATCGGGGCGGCGGCGGCGATCAACTCCGACGGAAGCGACATCGAGGGGACGCTGGGCAAGAAGATCGAGAACGACGCGGTCGCCTTCATCCGGGGGATCGCGGAGCTTCGGGGGCGGAACGCGGACTGGGCCGAGGAGGCCGTGCGCGAGGCGGTCGCGGCCACACAGACCGAGGCGGTGGAGCTGAATGTGGTGGACTTCGTGGCATCGGACGTGAACGAGATACTGGAGCGCATCGACGGGACGACGATCGAGCTGAAGCCGGACCTGATGGTGACGCTGACGGGGCTCCCGGAGGCGGAACGGGTGCGGACGAGCATGACGGTGTGGGAGCGCATGCTGGAGCACATCGCGAACCCAACGCTGGCGACGATCCTGATCTCGCTGGGCATGCTCGGCCTGTTCTTCGAGCTCTCGAACCCGGGAGTGATCTTCCCCGGCGTGGCGGGCGTGCTCGCAATCGCGATCGGGTTCCTGGCGCTGGGCGTGCTGCCGGTGGACACGATCGGGCTCGCGCTCATCGGGGTGGCGCTCCTCTTCCTGGCGCTGGAGTTATTCGTGCCCTCGGGCGGCATCCTCGCCGGTGGGGGGCTCGTGGCCCTTGTGCTGGGAGCGATCATCGCCTTCCGGGACACGCCCACGGAGTTCCAGCCAAACCGCATCCTCGTCGGCGTTCTGGGGTTCCTGCTGGTGGTCGTGTTCGTCTCGATGGCGGTAGGACTGGCGCGGATGCGAAAGATGCGAACACACACCGGAGCGGAGGCGCTCGTCGGCAGAGTGGCCATTGCCCGCACACCGCTAACTCCAGACGGTATGGTGTTCATCCAGGGCGAACGCTGGCGGGCGGAGCTGGAGGACGGTTCCGCCTCGGAGGGCGAGCAGGTGCGCGTGGTTAGCGCGGACGGCCTGAGGCTCACGGTACGGAAGGAGAACCACCCATGACCGAACAGGTACCACAACCCGAAGAAATCCAGGCGGAACCGCCGAGCAGCTTGCTCGCGACCATCATCAAGGTCTTCCTGTTGGGGCTGAGCGCGGTCCTGCTGGTCCCCCTCCTGCCGTTTCAGATTCGCGTGGTCGCGGAGTACGAGCGCGGCGTGATCTTCCGGCTTGGGCGCCTGCAGGGAGCGAAGGGGCCGGGCCTGTTCGTGCTGCTCCCGTTCATCGACCGGATGGTCAAGGTGGACCTGCGCGTGATAACGCTCGACGTTCCCTCCCAGGAGGCGATCACGCGGGACAACGTGACGATCAAGGTGAACGCCGTCGTCTACTTCCGCGTAGTGGAGCCGACCGCTGCGGTCGTTCGCATCCTCGACTTCGTCCGCGCGACCTCGCAGATCTCGCAGACGACCCTCCGCTCGGTGATGGGCCAGACCGACCTTGACGGGCTGCTCTCACAGCGCGAGGAGGTCAACCAGGAGCTGCAGTCGATCATTGATGAGGAGACGGAGCCGTGGGGCATTAAGGTCAGCACGGTCGAGGTCAAGGACGTCGAGTTGCCGCCGCAGATGCAGCGTGCAATGGCCGCGCAGGCGGAGGCGGAGCGCGACCGGCGGGCGAAGATCATCGCCGCGGACGGTGAGTTCCAGGCCAGCGAGCGGCTGCGCGAAGCAGCCACGGTCATGGCCTCGGAGCCGATCACGCTCCAGCTGCGCTACCTGCAGACCCTCTCGGAGATCTCGGTCGAGAACAACTCGACTATCGTCTTCCCGCTGCCGATGGACATCATCCGCATGTTTATCGACGATGACGACGACGAGGATGACGAGGCCTAAAAGGGGCGCACTCACTCCCGGGGACGAACGGACACATCGGCGGCGAGCACCGTGAGGCGCTCGCCGCCTTCGCGTTCAACGACGAGGGCGCCATCGGGTGCGATGTCGACGGCGCGCGCCTCATAGGCCCCGTCGGCGTCGTCGACCGTGATGCGGCGACCGAGCACGAGGCTCACCTCGCGATAGGCCTCGACGAGGTCGGGTTCGGTTGCCGAGAGCGCCGTTTCGAGCTCATCGCAGATACGGGCGAGAAGCGCCTCGCGGGCGACCTCCCGGCCGAGCTCGCGGGAGAGGCTGGTGGCGGTATCGCGCAGGGCGAGGTCGGCAGTGGGGTCGGCGTTCACGTTGATGCCGATGCCGGCGTAGGCGATAAGGCCGGCGGGGCCGGTCTCGCCGTCGATGAGCATGCCACAGAGCTTGCGTTCGCCCACCCAGATGTCGTTGGGCCACTTGATGCGGGCGTCGACGCCCTCTGCGGCGCAGGCGCGGCAGACGGCCAGGGGGACGGCGACGGGGAGGCGGGCGTACCCCTCGCGCGAAGGGCGCAGGATGAGAGTGAAGTAAAGGCTGCCTCCGGGCGGACTGAAAAAGCCCCGCCCGCGGCGCCCGCGCCCGGCGGTCTGCGTCTCGGCGAGGATGAGGGCGCCGTGCGGCGCGCCCTCGGCGGCAGCGGTGCGGGCCACGTCCATGGTCGAGGGCGTCTCGGCCACGTAGCGGAAGTCGCGTCCGAGGGCGATGGCGTGGAGGGAGGCGGCGAAGCGTTCGGAGTCGAAGGCTGGGGAATCGAGCATGGCTCAGGAAGTTCCGGGAATGAAAAAGGGGCCTGGCGGCAATCGCACCGCTCAGGCCCCGTTCGTAGCTCAACGCGTCTTCTAGGAGGAGGTCACCTCCTGCGCTAGATGGGGTTGGCTACAACTACTATGGTCGTCCATGCGCATCACCTCCTTCCTTGCGGCTAACGATACCTGCCCGCCCGCGAGATGGCTAGAGGTGCAGGTTTGGGAGGGCGGCGCTTCCGCGAGGCGGGGAGCCCCGCTATTCTGAGCGGACGCGCGCAGCGCCTGGCGTTCTGCGTCAAATTTATGCGTCGCGCAGAAAGGGGCGGACTTTGGTCACGCCCGTCACGATGAAACAGCTCCTCGAAGCCGGAGTGCACTTCGGCCACCAGACACGACGGTGGAACCCGAAGATGCAGCACTTCATCTTCACCGAGCGCAACGGCATCCACATTATCGACCTGCAACAGACGGTTACGCGGCTGGACGAAGCCATCGACTTCGTGCGCGACGTGGTAGCCGGCGGCAACGACGTGCTCATCATCGGCACGAAGAAGCAGGCCCGCGAAACGGTCGAGCTGGAAGCGCAGCGCTCCGGCCTGCCCTACGTAAACAACCGTTGGCTGGGCGGCACGCTCACCAACTTCCGCACGATCCAGGCGCGCATCCGCCACATGCGCGACCTCGAGGACCGCACCGAGCGCGGCGAGTTCGCACGGCGCGCGAAGAAAGAACAGCTCGACATCGCCAACGAGATCGAGCGGCTGAACCGCTACTTCGGCGGCATCAAGTACCTCGACCGGCTTCCGGGAGCCGTCTTCGTCATCGACACGATGAAGGAGGCGATCGCGGTGGCCGAGTGCGAGCGGCTGGGCATCCCCATCGTGTCGCTGGTCGATACGAACTGCGACCCGGACCCGATCGCCTACCCGATCCCCAGCAACGACGACGCCATCCGCGCGATCAAGCTGATTCTCGGCAAGATCGCGGACGGCGCGATCGAGGGCCGCGCTGCTCGCGAAGCGGGTGTGGGCGCGGAAGCGTACAGCGAGGAGATGGCGCAACTGGCGGCCGAGCAGGACGCCGCGGCTGCCGAGCAGGACACTGCGCCTGCCGAAGAGGCGCCCGCACCAGCAGAAGCGCCGGTCGCCGCGGCGACCGCGACGGCACCAGAGGAGCAGACCGCTGACTAGTATTTCGACGGCGATGGTGAAGGAGCTGCGAGACGCGAGCGGCTCCGGCGTGATGGACGCCAAGCGGGCCCTGGAAGAAGCGAACGGCGATATGAATGAAGCCGCCGCCATCCTGCGCGAGCGGGGCCTGGCGGCGGCGGCCACGCGCGCCGAGCGGGAGACCGGCCAGGGCGTCATCGACACGTACATCCACGCGGGCGGCCGCATCGGCGCGCTCGTGGAGGTGAACTGCGAGACGGACTTCGTGGCAAACACGGACGAGTTCCGCATGCTGGTCCACGAGGTCGCGATGCAGGTCGCGGCGATGAATCCCGCGGTCATCTCGACAGAGGATCGCGAACCTGAGCTGGAGGGCGCCGACGAAGAGGTCGTGCTACTGAGCCAGCCGTGGGTGAAGGATTCATCGAAAACGATCTCGGACCTGGTCCAGGACTCGATCGCAAAGACAGGGGAGAACATCCGCGTGCGGCGTTTCGCACGCTTTGAGCTGGGATCCTAGCGAAGGGGGAGCCGTGACCGACGCGCACCGGCGCGCGCTCGTGAAGCTCAGCGGTGAGGCCCTGATGGGCGACCGCGAGTTTGGCATCGATCCCGAAACCATCTCCGATCTGGCCGGACAGCTGGCGCGCGCCTCGAAAGACGGCATCGAAGTCGCCATCGTGGTCGGCGGCGGCAACTTCTGGCGCGGCCAGACGGCAGCCGAGAACGGCATGGATCGCGCGACCGCCGACTACGCGGGCATGCTCAGCACCATGATGAACGCGCTCGCGCTGCAGGACGCGCTCGAGCACGCGGGGGCGGAGGTACGCACGCAGACGGCGCTCACGATGGCGCAGATCGCGGAGCCGTACATCCGCCGGCGGGCGATCCGGCACCTGGAGAAGGGGCGCGTGGTCGTCTTCGCCTCGGGCACCGGCAACCCGTTCATGACGACCGACACGGCCGCCGCCCTGCGCGCCATCGAGGTCGACTGCGAGACGCTGCTGATGGCGAAGAACGGAGTCGACGGCGTGTACGACGCCGACCCGGCGACCTCGCCGGAGGCGACGCGCTTCGCACAGCTGAGCCACCTGGAAGCGATCCAGCGGCGCCTGCAGGTGATGGACAGCACCGCCCTGAGCCTCTGCATGGAGCACGAATTGCCCATCGTCGTCTTCGACGTGCGGGCGCCGGACAGCATCTATCGGGCGCTCCACGGGGAGCGCATCGGAACGACCGTGAGCGCCGGGGCGCTCGCCGAACCCGCCCGCCAGGGCTAGAACGAGAGCAGACGCATGGCCGACCCAGAAGAGATCATGCTCGACGCCGAGTTGCGCATGGACGGCGCCGTGGAGGCGTTCCAGCGCGAGCTTGCGAGCGTGCGCACGGGCCGCGCCCACCCGAGCCTCATCGAGGGGCTGCAGGTGGAGCACTACGGCCAGACGCAGGCCCTGAACCAACTTGGCACAATCAATGCGCCCGAGGCCCGGCTGCTGGCCGTGCAGGTGTGGGACGCCGGAGCCGTGCAATCGGTGGTGAAGGCGATCCAGACCTCGGACCTGGGGCTGAACCCGAACATCGACGGGCAGCTCATCCGCCTGCCCATCCCCCAGCTCACGGAGGAGCGGCGGCGAGAATTCGTGCGGCTCGTCCACCAGAAGGCGGAGGACGCGCGCGTGGCCGTGCGCAACGTGCGACGGCACATTCACGATGACCTGCGCAAGGGGGAGCGGGCAGGCGACATGACACAGGACGATCTGCGCGACTACGAGAGCGACCTGCAGAAACTGACCGACTCCCACACCGGACTGATCGACGAGGCGATGAAGCGCAAGGAGGAGGATCTGCTTGAGCTATAGGCTGGCGCAGCGCGCGGGAACCGAATCCCGAACGGACCCCGGCGGCGACCGCATCTCGCCGCTGACGGGGTCGCGCGTGCCCGGCCACATCGCGATCATCATGGACGGCAACGGGCGCTGGGCGACGCAGCGCGGCCTGCCGCGCGCGGCCGGGCATCGCGCCGGGGCGGAAAACATCCGGCGGGTGATCGAGCGCTTCGCCGAGCACGACGTACGCTACGTGACCCTGTTCGCCTTCTCGACGGAGAACTGGAACCGGCCCGCGAGCGAGGTGTCCGTCATCTTCCAGCTCATCGACCGCTTCCTCCAGCGGGAGCTGGACAACATGCAGCGCGACAATGTGCGCGTGCGGCACTTCGGCCACATCGAGCAGCTTCCACGCCCACTGGCGGAGCGAATCGAGGACGCGGTGGAGGTCACCAGGACCAACGACGGCCTGATGCTGAACATCTGCCTGAGCTACGGCAGCCGTGACGAGATCGTGACGGCGGTGCAGCGCATCGCCGAGGCGGGCATCCCCGCCGGGGAGATCGACGAGGAGACCGTCTCGGCGCACCTGCTGACGGGCGGGCTGCCAGACCCGGACCTCGTCATCCGCACGGCGGGGGAGCAGCGCATCTCGAACTTCCTGCTCTGGCAGAACGCCTACGCGGAGCTCTACTTCACCTCGGCGTACTGGCCCGACTTCGGGCGCGAGGACGTTGACCTGGCGCTGGCCGAATACGGCCACCGCAAGCGGAAGTTCGGCAAACTCCTTCCGGAGGACCTCGACGCGTTCGAGGACGCCTAGCGCGAGTGCCCCGCAACCTCGCTCTTCGTCTTGCCACCGCAGCGGTGGGCGTGCCCCTCCTGCTGCTTGTCATCTGGGCGGGAGGATGGCCCTTCGCCATCGTGGCGGGGCTGATCACGCTGGGGGCGACGGTGGAGTTCGGACGCGCGTGGCTCCTCCCGACACAGCCGTACCGGGCGGTTCTGCCCCTGGGACCGGGGCTGCTGGCGCCGGCGGTGGTGGTGATCGGGGTGCATGCGGACGAGCGCTTCCTTATCGCGGGGGCGCTGCTGGCAGCCCTCTTCCTGGCGGCGGGGTACACGCAGACGAACCTGTTCGGGCCGCGCAAGCCACTGCGCGTGGTGGGCTGGGCGATCATCTACCCGGGCATCATCTTCTCGACGATCGTGCTGGCGCGGGACCTGGACATGGGCCGGGACTGGGTGCTGCTGATCGTCCTGACGACCTTCACGATCGACACGGGCGCCTACGCCACCGGTTCGCTCATCGGGCGGCACAAGCTCTGGCCGGCGGTGAGCCCGCGCAAGACGTGGGAGGGCGCCGTCGGAGGACTCGGCGGCGGTCTGCTGGCGACCTGGGTGCTCTCGTCGTGGCTCGACCTGGGACTGAGCACAGCCGTGGTCGTGCCGCTGGGGTTGGGCCTGGGCGTGGCGGGACAGGCGGGCGACCTGCTGGAGAGTTGGATGAAGCGCAAGGCCGACATCAAGGACTCTTCGGGGCTCCTGCCGGGGCACGGCGGGTTGCTCGACCGGCTCGACTCGATCGTGTTCGTGTCGCCGGTCGTGTACCTGGTTGCAAACTTCACCTGACGCGAACCGGGGCGCCTGCCCGTTCGGGGGGCTCCCCTAAGATAGGAACATGCCTCCCGACGAGCCGTTCGAGCCGCAGCATCGCCACGCGCAGGTGAACGGCATCCGCATGCACTACGTCGAAGCGGGCGAGGGCGAGCCGGTGGTGCTGCTGCACGGCTTCCCCGAGTTCTGGTATTCGTGGCGGAAACAGCTCCCGGTGCTGGCGCAGGACCACCGCGTGGTCGCGCCCGATCTGCGTGGCTACAACGAAACCGAGGCGAGACCCCCGTACGACAGCGGCACACTGCAACAGGACGTTCTGGGTCTGATCGAGGCGCTCGGCGAAGACAGCGCCCACATCGTGGGGCACGACTGGGGCGGGGCCATCGCCTGGCAGCTTGCCATGGGGCACCCGGAGGCCGTGCGCTCGCTCGCAATCCTGAACATCCCCCATCCGGCGCTCTTCATCCAGGGGTTGAAGAGCTTCGCGCAGCTCCGCAAGAGCTGGTACATGTTCTTCTTCCAGCTGCCCTGGCTGCCGGAACAGTTCGTCGCCCGGAACCGCTACCGGCAGCTCGCACGGGCGATCTTCCAGGCGATTCCGGCGAGCGAGGAACGCCGCCAGGATGTGGCGACCTACCGCCGGAGCTGGCAGGAGCACGGGCTGGGCGGAGGCATCAACTGGTACCGCGCCCTGATGCGCAACCCAAGGCGCCTGCCCGACCCCGTTCCCATCGTTACGGCGCCAACGACGATGATCTGGGGCGAACAGGACATCGCCCTGGGCAAGGAACTCACCGTCGGCACGGAACGCTACGTGCGCGACCTCGACCTGCACTATCTACCGGGGGTCGGGCACTTCGTGCAGCAGGAGGCGCCGGAGCGCGTCAACGAGCTGCTGCTGGCGCACCTGGAACGCGCGCGGGGTGCTTCGGATGGCTGAGGACCGCTCGAACCGGAACCTGCGCCGCCCCACGATCACCGACTTCGTGGCCGAGGGCGAGGAGACGCCGATCCTGCTGCGGCCTCGCGTACTGGCGGGGATCGCGGGGGGGGTCGCGGCGCTCGTAGCGACCTATTTCATCCTGGCCGAGGTCTTCGACATCTCCCTGAGCTTCGACGCCGAGCCGCTGCAGGACTGGGTGGAGCAGTGGGGGGTCTGGGGGCCGATCGCGTTCATGGCCGTGATGGCGTTCTCGGTCCTGTTCGCGCCCGTCCCGAACGCGCCCATCTTCCTCGCCGCGGGGCTGGTGTGGGGGCCGGTTCTCGGGACCATCTATTCGATGATCGGGATGATGTGGGGCTCGGCGATGGCGTTCTGGGTGGCGCGCTGGCTGGGGCGGCGGCACCTCTCGAAGCTGGTGGGGAGCAAGGCGGCGGCGCAGATGGACTCCCTCTCGATTCGCATGGGGGGACGCCTGATCTTCTGGGCGCGCATGCTGCCGGTTGTCAACTTCGACTGGATCAGCTTCCTTGCCGGGCTGACGGCGATGGGTTTCTGGCGGTTCTTCTTCTTCAGCTTCCTGGGCATGCTCACGCCGACGACCGTGGGCGTGGTCGCCGGCGACAGCCTTGGGCGCGACCTGCGCATCACGCTCGTCATCGTCGCGGTCTGGGTGGCGGCCATCATCCTGAGCGGGCTCTACCTCTGGTGGCGGCGGCGGCAGGCGCGCATGAGCGAGCCGCCCCCGCCCGCGAAGCCGCTGGCGGAGGGGCAGTCGGGCCAGTAGCCGTTTCCGCTACTGGAAGCGGTGGGGGAGCGGGTCGACGCGAGGCGGCAGGGCGACCTCGTGGTCGAGCCAGATACCGATGTTCTCGCCCGTACGGCCGTCGGGGCCCTCCTCCAGGAGGTCCACGAGAAGGCCCGCGATCTGCTCGGGGCGCATCCAGCGGTCGAGTAGCTCCTGCGGCGGCGTTATGCCGAGGGCGCCGCGAATCATCTTCGAGTCGGTGGCGTCCATGCAGAAGGCGTTCACGCGGATGCCGTCGGAGGCAAGGACTCGGGACCAGGCCTGGGTGAATCCGTTAATGCCCCACTTGGAGGCGTCGTAGACGTCCATGCGGGTGCCACCGCCGGTGTTGTAGCCGGGAGGCGGGCAGATGTGGTCGGTGGCGATGTTGACGATGTTGCCCCCGCCCATCTCGGCCATGTGGGGGGCGATGGCGCGCCCGCAGAGGAAGACGCCCTTGAGGTTCGTCCCGACGAGGACATCGAAGTCGTCCACGGCCTGGTCCCAGGGGTCGGTGGGATAGGTGGCGCGCCAGGTGCCGGCGTTACTGACCATCGTGTGGATGCGCCCGAAACGCTCGATGGCGGCATCGACGAAGCGGCGCACGTCGGCGGGGTGGCTGACGTCGGCCTCGGCAGCCATGACGCTGGCCCCGTCTGCTTCGAGCTCGGCAGCGAGATCGTGGAGGGGGGGGGCGATGTCGCAGAGGGCGAGGGAGACGCCCTCGCCCGCGAGAACGCGGGCCATGCCAGCGCCGATGCCGTTGGCGGCGCCGGTGATGATGGCGGCCGTGCCTTCGAGCAACGTCACGCGGGGGTCTCGATGGGGCGGTAGAAGGCGTTCCCGGCCTCCGACCACTCGGTCACGATCTTCATGAAATCGTCGCCCATCGGGTCGAGGCCGCGGATTGGCATCGAGCCGCGCCTGATGGTGAAGTCGTGCGGGGCGAGTTCGCCGGCGCGCACGTAATGGGGCTCGGCGTCTTCGGTGTGCCCCTGCTGGGAGAGCCACCAGGCGAGCGTGAACTCCGCGCGGGCCTCCTGCTCAGCGGCCGTCGGAAGCGTCTGGGCGGCCCGGGTCTCCGCAGGCGTCATGGCCGGCCCCTCGCCGCGCACCCAGGCGCGCAGGCGCTCCAGGTGCGCCTCGGAGTCGATGCCTGTCATCTCCTTGAAGTCGTTCGAGCCAAAGGCGACGTCGTTGGGGCGCGCGATGCGGCCCTCCTCGTCGATCCAGAGGATGGTCGGGACGTTGATCATCCCGTAGAGGTCGGCCACGAGGTGCTCGGTGTCGATCAGGCTGGGGTGGGCGGGACTGGCCGCCTCGATCCACTCGCGCGCGTCCTCGGGCGAGCGCTCGATGGCGACGGTGATGACGGTGAAGCCCTCATCCTTGAGCTCCTCGTAAACCTTCTGCCAGACCGGCAGGTCGTAGCGGCAGCCTCACCAGGAGGCGTAGGCGACGAGCAGGACCTTCTTGCCACGCTGGTCTCCCAGGGAGTGCAGGTTGCCGTCGAGGTCGGGGAGGGTGAAGTCGGGAGCATCGAGGGAGGCAAGCGCGTCGCCGCGCTCGTGGTGGGAGGCGCCAAGCGAGGCGACGGTGTGCTTTTCGTCGGTCACGAGCGGACGCTGGAGGGCGCCGGCAAGAACGCCCAGGTCGAGTCCGTCCTCGCGCACGAGGGCGGACTGGTCGACGGGGATGCACATGGGGCCCTGACACAGACCCTCGGGCTGCAGGTCCCAGCCGAGGGTCTCCTCGAGTGCGCCGGCAGGGATGGCAGGACGGGCGGGGTCGGCGACGGTTATCTCGTCGCTGCGACCGTCGTGGAGGAGGGTAAGGGTGGTGGCCATGGGGGCACTCCCAGGTAAGCAGGTGGCTGGGATTCTACGGGGCGGGTACGGACGACGCGCGGAGGTGGGAGGGCGCCTCGACTCGATCGGCAATCAGGGGCTGTCCTTGAGCGGGCGGTAGAGGGGGGTGCGGGTCAGCGCACTCTTGACTGCGATCTTCAGGAAGGCGAGACCCATGGGATTGAGGCCGCGGGTGCGCATGGAGCCGCGCCTGATGGTGATGTCGTGCGGGGCGAGTTCGGCGGCGCGCTCGTAGTGGCGCTCGGCGTCGTCGGCGTGGCCTTTCCGGGAGAGCCACCAGGCGAGCGTGAACTCGGCGCGCGCTTCCTGATCGGCGGCAGTCGGGAGGTCCTGGTGGGCACGGACCTCGGCCGGGGTCAGGGCGGGGGCGGCGCCGCGCACCCAGGCGCGCAGGCGCTTGAGGTGCCGCCGCGAGTCGAGGCCCGTCAGCAGCTTGAACCTGTTGGAGGCGAAGGAGGCGTCGTTGGGGCGGGCGATGCGGCCTTCCTCGTCGATCCAGACGACGGTGGGGACGTTGATCATCCCGTAGAGGTCGGGCACCAGGTGCTCGGTATCGATGAGGCTGGGGTGCTTCGGGCTGGCCGCCTCGATCCAGGGCCGGGCGTCCTCGAACGATCGCTCAATACCGACCGTGATGATGGTGAAGTCCTGATCCTTGAGCTCCTCGTAGACCTTCTGCCAGACCGGCAGGTCGTAGCGGCAACCTCACCAGGAGGCGTACGCCACGAGCAGCACCTTCTTGCCGCGGTGGTCGCTGAGGGAGTGGAGGTTGCCGTCGAGGTCGGGGAGGGTGAAGTCGGGAGCATCGAGGGAGGCAAGCGCCTCGCCGCGGTCGTGGTGAGAGGCGCCCAGGGAAGCGACGGCGTGCTTCCCGTCGCTGACGAGAGGACGCTGGAGGGCATCGGCCAGCACGCGAAGGTCGAGGCCGTCTTCTCCGACTAGCTCATCCTGGTCGACGGAGATGCACATGAAGTCCCGGCAGAGGCCTTCGGGCTTCAGCTCCCAGCCGAGCGTCTCCTTGAGGGCCTCGGCGGAGATGGCCGGGCGGGCAAGGTCGGCGACCTCGATCTGGTCCGCGCGGCCATCGTGTAGCAGGGTCAGCGTCGTATGCATAGGGCTCTCACCCGGGTTCGATTCTACGGGTCGGCGTGGCGCGCCGCGCGGGTGGGGGTGGCGGAGAGGGTGGGATTCGAACCCACGGTGGGTATGAGCCACGCCCGTTTTCAAGACGGGTCCCTTCAGCCACTCGGGCACCTCTCCCGGATCGATTGTAGAACGGGTTGGCGGGGGTCGGGGATTAGCACTCGCCCCCTGAGAGTGCTAGGCTAGGGCCTCAGATTCCCGCTCAAACCGGGAGGGACCGCGTGCCCACCTACGAGTATCAGTGTGACTCCTGCAGGCGTCGCTACGACCTGCGCGAGGGCTTCGACGCGCCCTCCAGCCACACCTGCCAGCGCTGCGAGAAGGGCACGGCCAACCGTGTGCTGCATGCGCCCACGGTCGTCTTCAAGGGCAGCGGCTTCTATGTGAACGACAGCCGGAAGTCGGAGAAGAGCACGAGCTCAAGCTCCAGCGAGAAGACGATGAGCCTGCCCAGCGGCGATTCCGGCAAGGGCGACGGCAAGAGCTCGGGCAAGAGCGCGAAGTCGAGCAGCAGCTCCTCCAAGGAATAGAACCGGGTGCGGGCGCTCGTGCAGCGCGTCAGCCGCGCCAGCGTGCGCGTGGACGGCGAGGTCGCCGGCGCCATCGAGGGCGGGTTCCTCGTGCTGCTCGGCGTGACGCACGGTGACGATGAAGCGGTGGCGGAGGCGATCGCGCGCAAGGTCGTGGGGCTGCGCGTGTTCGAAGACGGCGAGGGACGGATGAACCTCGACCTGCAGGCGGTCGGGGGCGCGGTACTGTGCGTGAGCCAGTTCACCCTCTACGGGAGCGTCAGGAAGGGGAGGCGCCCCTCGTTCACGGAGGCGGCGGAGCCCGAGCGGGCGGAGGTCCTGTACGAGCGCTTCTGCGCGGCCGTGGAGGAGACGGGGGTTGCGTGCGAGCAGGGGCGGTTCGGGGCGCACATGGAGGTCGAGAGCGTGAACGACGGGCCCGTGACATTGCTCATCGACAGCGCGGAGCTGGAGCGTCCGCGCCGCGCTTGACCGGAGCGCGGGGGCGCGGAGAGTAGGCCCATGACCGTATCGACGCGGATGAGCCGGTTCTTCCTGAAGACGCTGCGGGAGGCGCCCGCCGAGGCGGAGCTGGCGAGCCACCAGCTGCTGCTTCGCGCGGGGCTCGTGATGCCGCTGGCGGCGGGGCTCTACTGCTTCACACCGCTCGGGTGGCGGGCCATGCGCAACGTCGAAGAGCTGGTGCGCGAGGAGATGAATCGCGCGGGCGCACAGGAGCTGCGCCTGCCGGCCCTGCAGCCGCTGGAACTCTGGGACACATCGGGGCGCTCGGAGATCTTCGGGGGAGCGCTCTACCGGCTCACCGACCGTCGCGACCGCAACTTCGTGCTGGCGCCGACGCACGAGGAGGCGGTAAGCGCGCTGGCCGCCTCGCAGGTGCAGAGCTACCGAGACCTGCCCGTAACGCTCTACCAGTTCCAGCAGAAGTTCCGGGACGAGCCCCGGCCACGCGGCGGCCTGATCCGGCTACGCGAATTCTGCATGAAGGACGCCTACAGCTTCGACCCCGACTGGGAGACGCTGGACGAGTCGTACCAGGCGATGTTCGACGCGTACGCGCGCATCTTCGCGCGGGCGGACGTGCCGGCGCTGCCGGTCGAGGCCGACTCAGGAGCAATCGGAGGCAAGGACAGCCAGGAGTTCATCTACCTGAACGACAACGGCGAGGACGAGGTGCTGATCTGCCCCGCCTGCGGATACGCCGCGAACGCAGAGAAGGCGACCTTCCGGGCGGAGCCGCCGGTCGACGCCGAGCCGGCGCCCGTCGAGCGGGTGGACACGCCAGGCGTGGCGACGATCGCGAGCCTGGCGGCCTTCCTCGGGGTGGAGGAGCGGCAGACCGTGAAGGCGGTGTTCTACTCCGTTGACGGCGAGCCCGTGTTCGTCGCCATCCGCGGGGACCTCGAGGTGAACGAGACGAAGCTGCGCAACCTGTTGAAGGCGGTCGAGCTTGAGCCGATGGACGACGGGGCGGTCGCGCGGGCCGGACTGGTGGCCGGATCGGCCTCACCGGTGGGGCTGGACGGGATGCGGGTGGTGGCGGACCCGAGCGCGACAGAGGCAGCGAACCTCGTGGGAGGCGCGAACGAGCGGGACGCGCACCTGCTCAACCTCAACCACGGTCGCGACTGGACCGCGGACATCGTCGACGACATCGCGCTGGCGGAGGGGGGGCACGGCTGCCCGAATTGCGAGGGACGGCTGGAAGTGCGCTCGGGGATGGAGCTGGGGCACGTGTTCAAGCTGGGCACGAGCTACGCCGAGGCGCTCGACGTGCGCTACCTCGACGGCGAAGGCGAGCGGCACCACGCCGTCATGGGCTGCTACGGGATCGGCATCGACCGGCTGCTGGCGGCCGTGCTCGAGGCAAACCACGACGAGGACGGCATCGTCTGGCCGCGGACGCTGGCACCGTTCGACGTACATGTGGTGGTGCTGGGCGGCGACAAACCGGAAGTCGCGCAGGCCCTTTCCGAGCTGGAGGCAACCCTGGAGGCGGCAGGCCTGGAGGCGCTCGTGGACGACCGCGACGAGTCACCGGGGGCGAAGTTCAAGGACGCGGACCTGCTGGGGATGCCGGTACGGCTGACCGTGAGCCCGCGGGCGCTTGGCCGGGGCGGCATCGAACTGCGGGAGCGCACCTCGGGCGAGAGCGATATTGTGCCGCTGGATGAGGTGGCGGGGCGGATCCGGGCGGGAGCGGTCTAGGGCGCGCCTTGCCCCTGCCGAAGTCGCTTCCTACGATGGCCTGACGCTGAGGTAGCTCAGTCGGTAGAGCACTGCGCTGAAAACGCAGGTGTCCCCAGTTCGATTCTGGGCCTCAGCACCACCCCCTCCCTCCCAGGCAGCGTTACTTCGCGGCAGGGGTGAGCTCGGGCTCGCGCCTGCCGCGGCGGTCCATCTCGCCGAACTCGATCTCCGCCTCGCGGGTACTCGTGTCGATGCGGCGCAGGGCCGGGCTGAGGGCGAAGAACAGGACGGCGAAGACCAACATCAAGGCGGAGGCGAGCGCGACGACGATATCGGCGCCGTACTGCTCGGCCAACCAGCTGATGGGGAGCGTGGCAAGAGGCGTGAGGCCGAAGGACATCATGAGCAGGCTCATCACGCGGCCCCGCACGAAGTCGGGGATGAGCACCTGGATGGCGGTGTTGTTGAGCACCATGAAGATGGTCACGAATATGTCGGCAAGGAGGATGAGGGGAAGGGCCAGCAGGAACCACGGGCTGAGGGAGAAGAAGATCAGCGTGGACCCGAAGGCCAGGATGCTGGCCATCATGAGGCGCAGCCGTCTGTGTGAGTCCCCAACCCAGGCCACGTAGACGGACCCCAGCAGGCCCCCAACTCCCGCTGCCGCGTTGAGGATGCCGAGGCCAGACTCTCCCGCATCCCAGACGTCCAGGGCGAACACCACCAATAGCGTCTGGAACGGCATTGCCAACAGCGTTGGCACCAGGCCCAGGAAGAGCAGCACGCGCACGGCGGGGTGCTGCCAGACCCAACGGAAACCGTTGGCCATGTCGCCGAAGACAGTGCGGCGTTCCTCAGACTCGTCAGGGTAGGAGGGGCTGACGCGAAGCATCGAGACGAGTCCGATGCCGTAAAGGACAAGGCCGATGGCCCAGGTGTTCGCGATGCCGATCAAGGAGATGAGGACCCCCGCGGCAACGGGTCCGACGATGCGCGTGAAGTTCATGCCGCCCATCTGGAGGGCCATCGCATTCCCCAGTCCCTGCCGGCCGACGACGTTTGCGACGATTGCCTGGCGAGCGGGCATCATGAAGGGGAAGAGAGCTCCGAGAAGGCCCGTGAGCACGAGCAGCAACGGGAACGTCAGTTGGTCTGTCATCAAGAGGACGAAGACGAGTGCCTCGTCGACGAGCACAGCGGTCTGCACGAAGAGGATGAGCTTGCGGCGGTCGAGGCGGTCCGCAACGGCGCCGCCAAGCGGCGAGATGACCAGCATGGGGATGGCGACGACGAAATTGACGATGCCGAGGGCGAAGGCGTTGTCGTTGGTCAGGTCGTAGGCGAGAACGGAGCGCACCAGGAACTGCGCCATCATGGCGAACATGAAGGCGATGTTGCTGATGTAGAGCCAGCGGAATTGCTGGTAACGCAGGGAGGAGGTCAGCCGGTCCCAGGACGAGTCGTAGTGCGCCTCGACTACGTGGATGTTGGACCGGGTCACGCGAGTGCCCTCCGCCACGATTCTAGCGGCTCCGCCCGGGGGGGCCGGCGGGCAGGATTTATGTCCAGGTGCCCTTCCAGTCGGGGTCGCGCTTCTCGGCGAAGGCGCGCGGGCCCTCGACGGCGTCGGGGGACTGGCGGCGGCGCTGCTCCCAGGGGGAGATGGTCTGGGCGGCGTCGGGCAGGGGCATGTGGAGCGCGCGCAAGGCCGTCTCCTTGGTGGAACGCACGGAGAGGGGCGCACAGCTGACGATGTCGGCGACCCAGCGATCGACGGCTTCGTCGAGCTCCTCGGCGGGGACAACTTCGTTCACGAGGCCGAGCTCGTAGGCGCGCTGGGCGGTCATGTGGCGACCCGTGAGCATATGCCCCATCACGGCCTTGAGCGGTCCCTGGCGTGGGAGGCGGTGGACGCCCATGGCCCCGGCAATGAGCCCGACCTTGGGCTCGGTGAGGCCGAAACGGGCGTGCTCGGCGGCGACGATGATGTCGGAGGCGAGCGCCATCTCGAAGCCGCCGCCGAGGGCGTAGCCGTTCACCCTCGCGACGATCGGCTTGAACAGATCGAAGCGGCTGGTGATGCCGCCGAAGCCGGAACGGGGCCAGGCCGCGCGGGGCCGCTCGGAGGCGGGCAGGCGCGACATCTCGGCCGTGAACTTGAGGTCGTTGCCGGCGCTGAAGGCGCGTCCGCCCTCGCCCGTGAAGACGGCGACCCAGAGGTCGTCGTCGTCGGCAAAGTCGTCCCAGACCTCGTTGAGCTCGAGGTTGGCGTAGACGTGGAGCGAGTTCATGACCTCCGGGCGGGTGATAGTGATGTAGGCGACAGGGCCCTTCTTCTCGTAGCTGCAGAATTCCACGGGTGCGACCTCCGGAGGTGTCCCCGGCACTCTACCGGGCAGTCGCCTACCGCGCCCCCAACGCCTCGCTAGACTGGAACGCATGTCGGTCATCATCGGCCTCGTGTTGCTGCCCTTCTTCGTGTGGGCGTGGATCAAGAACGACGCCGATGAGGACGCGGCCGCCGCGCTCTCGATCGCCGCCTGGATCGTGATCGGCGTGAGCGCGCTGGCAGCGGCCTGGTACGTGTTCGGCTAGGGGCCAGCGCTGCTGGCCCGCTCTCTACACCCGCGAGAGAATGGGAGCCCATGCCGGTCGTGAGTGACGATCTCGAAGCCGCGAGGCTGCGCATCTACGCGCTGCAGGATGGCGCGATGCGCGCCCAGGCGCTCGCCTTCTGCCTGCGCAGCGGGTTGTTCGAGCGGCTCGCGCAGGGGCCGGCAACCGCCGAGGAGCTGGGGCTGGAGCCGCGCGTGGCGCCCACGCTCCTCGCCTTCCTCACGAGCCAGGGACTGGCGGAGCGAGACGGCCTGGGTCGCTTCCGGGCAACGCCCGCGACCGAGCAGTTCCTGGTGCGGTCGAGTCCGCGTTTCGCGGGCGGACGGTCGCTGCTCTTACAGGGTTTCCACGAGCGGATCGGACAGCTGGGCGAGGCGCTCGCCAGCGGGAAGCCGCTGGCCGACGCGGGGCAGGCGGCGATGTTCGGGGATTTCGACGAGGAGGACCAGCGCTGGTTCGCTGAGGGGATGCTCGCGAACGCTATCGCCGGGGCGGAGCACCTCATGCTCGAGGTCGACTTCGGGGCGTTCCGGCGGCTGCTCGACGTTGGCGGCAACAGCGGCGGCTACACGCTCGCCCTGCTGGAGGCTCACCCCTCGCTGGAGGCCACGATCTTCGACCTGCCGGAGGTACGCGCGCTGGCGGAGGAACGCGTTACGGAGCGGAGGCTCGAAGACCGGTGCCGCTTCGTGGCGGGGTCGTTCTTCGACGATCCGCTGCCGAAGTGGCACGACCTGCTGCTGCTGGCCAACATCCTCCACGACTGGGAGACGGCGGAGTGCCGGCGCATCCTGGCGGCCTGCCATGACGCTATCGAGCCAGGCGGTACGATCGTGGTCGTGGAACCGATGCTGGCAGAGGACCTGAGCGGACCCGACCACGCATCCGTCAGTGGCCTGACGATGGCGCTCCTGGGCGGGGAGAACCGCACGCAGTCGCGTATCGGCGAACTGCTGGAGGGGGCGGGGTTCGATGAGGTGTGGCAGTCGGCCGTGGGGGAGCAGAACAGCGTCGTGACGGCGCGCAAGCCGGGGGCAGGCACGCCGTGCTGAAGGCGCCGATCTCCCCCTACGTGGTGGCCGGGCGCATCCTCTCGATCATCGGGATGTCGTTCTTCACAGCTGCGGGAATCCTGTTTTGCATCGGAGGGTTCTGGTTCTGGGGGCTGGGAGCGCTGATCGGCTTCGTCCCCTTCTTCGCGCTCATCGTGGCGGTGGAGCGCTACTCAACCAAACACGGATTGATCGGCCCTGACGCGGACCCGCCCTTCGACGAAGAGTAGGGCGGCGGCAGGCGTCCTCGCGGCGCTGGGGGCGCTCGCGCTGCTGGCGGGATGCTCGGGTGGCGGGCCCGAGTTGCTCGCGGACCGGGTCTGCCAGGAAGAGCACCTGCCCGAGGGCTTCGAGCGCCTGACGTTCGGGAACCTCTCCCCAAACGACCTGGGTCGCGAGGTGGGGGCAGAAACGCTGGCCGCGGCGGGCGTGGACGGGGGGTACTTCACCTTCTGGAAGGAGATCCTGGACGAGCTGCAGGACGACCCCGCGTTGGAGGTCGTATGCCAGGTGGTCGCCTTCGGCGACCAGGAAGAGGCGTCGCGGTTCGTGGCGGACCTGCCGGCCGAGGCCGACTGGCTGAGCGTCACGGTTGCGGGCATCGCCCTGGCGGAGGGCACGACCTTCGCCGAGGTGGAGGCGGAGGGACAGGGAACGCGGGCATTCCAGTTCGACGAGGGCGAGGGGCGGGTTCGCTACGCAGTCGTGGCGACGCGGGGCCGGTTCGTGCTGAGCGTGCACCTGGGCGGGGGAGAGGCCGGGGTCTCCGTGGAGGAGGCGCTGGACATCTTGGGGGCGATGGGGCGCTAGCGTGGTAGAATAAACCGGTCATATTGACTGGTTGGTTTCATGCGAGAAGTTCAGTCCACCGATGCCAAGGCGCGCTTCGCCGAGATCCTGCGGAACGTCGAGCAAGGCGAGACCATCGCCATCACCCGGCACGGGAAGACCGTCGCCCACCTGGTTCCCGCTCGCGACCAGGAACAGGCCGAGCGGGACGCAGCCGTTGACCGGTTTCTGGAGCTGCGAGCCTCCTGGAGACCCACCGGAATGACGCGCGAGGAAATTCTGGCAGCTCGCCATGAAGGCCACCGTATTTGACCAACGTAGTGCTTGACGCGTCCGTCACCGCCTCGTGGCTCCTTGAGGACGAAGTGGACTCGGAGGCCAGCGGTTCTCTGACACTAGCAAGGCGGGACGGGGCTCTCGGGCCGCAGCTCTGGCACTACGAAGTGCGCAACGCTCTCCTCATAGCACAGCGGCGGGGACGACTGCGTGAGGATGAGGTGATCGAGCGACTTGAGAGCCTAGGGCACCTGCCCATCCTCACGGACCAAGAACCCGACCTCCGGGCAGCAATGGAGCTGGCCAACGGGCACGGCCTGTCCTTCTACGACTCCATGTACCTGGAGCTGGCACTCAGGCGCCAGTTGCCCCTGGCGACGTTCGACAGGCGCCTGGCCCGCGCTGCCCGCGCCGAGGACCTCGACGTCGTTGACTAAACCAGTAGCAGGGCGACCGGCACGGCGACGATGACGCCGAGGAAGCCGGCGAGGCGGCGAGGGCGGGCGGCTATCCAGCGTTCGCTGCGAAGGATGGCGGTGCGGTAGGGCCCGTACAGCACAGTCAGGACGATGCCGGCAACGACCGTTATCGAGGCTACCTGGGCGAGGACGACGGCGACGGCGGCATCGCCGCCCAGGAGGATGCTGGCCGCGAGCGTGTCGACGAAGGTCGCGATGTTGGCGCCGAGGACGTAGGGGATGATGTGCTCGCGGCGCACGTAGCCGCGCAGGGCGAGGGGTACGAGCACCGTCAGCGAGACAGCCACGCTGAGCGTGGTGAGCGTCATGATCACGCCCATCAGGAACATCAGGGGGCGACGGTTGAGCACGTCGAGGCGGCGGCGGATGCCCTCCGCTTCACCCTCGAGGCGGGGCAGGGCGCGTTCGAAGACTGCGAACGCGAGGAGGAGCACGGCCGCCCCGACGACAAACACGAGCAGGCCCGGGAAGACGGAATCGAGGGCATCGATCACAGGGCCGAAGGCGGCGTCGGTGCCCTGCAGGAGGGCGTCCGGCGCGGAAAGCTTGACGCCGTCGAGCCAGCCCTGGTGGAGGGCGAGGAAACCAAGCGCCACGGCCGGTCCCTGCGTCGTGAAGGTGACGAGCATGGCGACGATGCCAATGGCAAGGCCGTCGCCGCTGCGCCGCCCGAAACGGAAGGCGAGAAAGCCAACAGCGAGCACGATGAAGGAGGCGCCGAGACGCGAGCCGGCTATGACGGCGAAGGCCTCGGTTTCGTGGAAGACGCCCTCGGAGAGGAGCGTCACGCCGATGGCCGCGACGGGTGAACCGCTGAGGACGACGTAGGCGAACAGCCAGCCGAAGCCGAGGCCGTTGGGAACGCCCTGCACATTGATGTCGGAGAGCAGGGGCGCGAGCGACCCCGCTCCGGCACGCGTGATCTCGAGGGCGAGGGCGAACAGTGCCAGCCCGGCGAGCGCGTACGCGACGCGGAGCAGGGCGCTCCACCGCAGCCAATCAGGAACAAAGCTCGCGGACGCGTCGTCACGCATGGTGGGACGCGCCCGCTGCTCCACGTCAGCCGCTCCGGGCGCTCTCCATCAGCACGGCGGCGACCTCGGGACGGGTGAACTCGACGGGCAGATCCTCGCCGTTGGCGAGCATCTCGCGCACCTTCGTCCCGGAGAGGAAGAGGCGCTCCTCGGGCGTGGCCGGGCTCGTCTTCGTGGTCGCCATGGCCCCACTGCGGAGGCACCAGAAGGCGTGTTCGAAGAAGAGGGGCTGGATGCCGAGGGCGTCGAGGTCGATGTCGTCGAAGATGCGCTGGGCATCGTAGGTGCCGTAGTAGTTGCCCACGCCCGCGTGGTCGCGCCCCACAATGAAGTGGGTGCAGCCGTAGTTCTTGCGCATGATGGCGTGGAAGATCGCCTCGCGCGGACCGGCGTAGCGCATCGCCGCCGGCAGCACCGAAAGCTGGACGCGGTCCTCGGGGAAGTAGCGGTCCAGCAGCACCTCGTAGCAGGCCATGCGTACGTCGGCGGGGATGTCGTCGTCCTTCGTGTCGCCCACGAGGGGGTGGATGAGGGCGCCATCGACGCCTTCGAGCGCGACCTTGATGAGGTACTCGTGGGCGCGGTGGATGGGGTTGCGGGTCTGGAAGCCGACGACGGTGCGCCAGCCGCGCTCGGCGAAGGCGGCGCGGGTCTGGGCGGGGGTGAGGCGGTGGTCGGGGAAGTTGCCGTGGTCGGGCAGGCGGAGCGCCTTCACGGGCCCCCCGACCACGAGGTCGCCGGAAGCGTAGACGGCGGCGACGCCGGGATGGGCCTCGTCGGTGGTGCCGTAGACCTGTTCGGCGAGACGGGTCTTGTCGCGGCGGTAGGCCACCTCGATGTCGATGACGCCGAGGGGGAAGCCATCGGGATCTCGCAGGACGGCGCGCATGCCCGGCGAAAACTCCGCAGCGCGCGACTCGGGCACGGAGAGCGTGACCGGCATCGACCAGGGGAGGCCGCTCGTGAGGGTCATGTTCTCGACGACGGAGTGGTAGTCGGCCTCACCCATGAAGCCCGTGAGGGGGCTGAAGCCGCCGTTCGCGAGGAGCTCGAAGTCGGCGAGGTGGCGCGAGTCGAGCTCGATGGAGGGCAGGTTCGCCACCTCGCGGCCCAGGTCCTCGCGCTCCTGGCCGCTGACGAGCAGGTCGACGAGTTCGCCGCCGTACGGTTCACCGAGGGCGCTCATGACCGCGCCTCCCCGATGAGTCCGCGCGACTCAAGGTAGTCGATGATCTCCTGGAGGCTGGTCCCGGGGTCGTCGACACCGGTCTCGCAACGCACCTCGGGGGTGGGCGGCTCCTCGTAGGGGTCGTCGATGCCGGTGAAGCCCTTGATCTCGCCAGCGCGTGCCTTGGCATAGAGGCCCTTCACGTCGCGCGCCTCGCACTGCTCGACGGTGGCGGCGGCATGCACCTCGACGAAGACCGCGCCGTCGCCCTCGGTCATGGCCCGGTTCTCGTCGCGGATCTCCTGGTAGGGGGAGATGGCGGCGGTGATGACGCCGACGCCGTTTCGGGCGAGGAGGCTGGCGACGAAGCCGATGCGGCGGATGTTCGTGTCGCGATCCTCCTTGCTGAAGCCGAGGCCCTTCGAGAGGTTGGTGCGAACGATGTCGCCGTCGAGGATTTCGACCTTGCGGCCGCGCTCGCGCAGGGCGGGGGCGAGCGCCTCGGCGAGGGTGCTCTTGCCGGAACCCGAGAGTCCCGTGAACCAGATAACGAATCCCTGGTCGCTCATTGGCGGTTCTCCAGACGCATTGATGTCTCTCCTTTGGCTATTGGCGGGTAGCGACGCTCGACGCGTCAAGAAGGCGGCCTCACGGCCGCCGTGTTCGGATGATGGCCCCGGGGCCGGATCAGGTGTGCAATCCGCACTCGTCCTTGTCGAAGCCCTCCCAGCGGCCCTGGCGGCCCTGCTTGCCCGGCACGGTGCAGTTGTAGCAGCCGATGCTGACGAAACCGTGGTCGAGCAGCGGGTTGTAGGGAACGTCGTGCTTGATGAGGTAGTCCCAGGTGTCCTTCTCGGTCCAGCGGGCGAGGGGGTTGATCTTGATGAGCCCGAAGCGCGCATTCCAGGCGACGATGGGGACATCGGAGCGCCCCTCGGACTGGTCGCGGCGGAGGCCGGCGATCCAGGCGGTCTTGCCGGCAAGGGCGCGGTGGTTGGGCTCGACCTTGCGCAGGTCGCAGCAGAGGTCGGGGTCGCGCATCCAGAGCGCGGCGCCGTGCTCGGCGGCCTGCTCCTCGTGGGTCAGCTTCGACTTGTAGACCTGCACGTTGGTCAGGCCGAGGGCGACCGTGGCCTGCTCACGGGTCTGGTGCGTCTCGTCGAAGAGGTAGTCAGTATCGAGGACGAAAACGTGCACGTTCGGCTTGAGCTGGGCGGTCATGTGGAGGATGGCCATGCCGGTGGGGCCGCCGAAGCTGGCGCCGACGGAGAGGCCGTCGCCATGGGTCTCCACGGCCCAGCGCACGATCTCCTCGGGGCTCGCGCTCTCGAAGCGCTCGTTGAGCGCGGCGATGGCGGTATCGTCGAGGGTGGCGGCAAGGGACACGGTAGGCGGCTCCGCGCAAACCTGAGTTCGTCGCTCAACTTTATCAACAATAGGGCTGAGCGGCAACGACTGGGCGCTGACTACATGCTACAGTCGCTTCACATACATGCGACCGGCGAGTGCGGCCCCGAAAGGGCCGCCCACGAAAGGACAGCGTAGATGCGCGCAGTCGAGACAATCGTCCAGACGAACGCCCCCGGCCAGGTTCTGCCGATCCTGACCGAGGAGCTCGACGACTTTGATACGGAAGCGACACGCTTCCTGGCGGGCGGGTACGAGGAGGAGGCGGTCTTCCAGGGGTACCGGCTGAAGCAGGGCGTCTACGGCCAGCGCCAGGCGAACGTGCAGATGACGCGGGTGAAGCTCCCCTTCGGCGGCGTCACCCCGGAGCAGATGGACGCCTTCGGCGAGCTGGCGGATCGTTTCGCCCCGCTGCGCAAGGGCCACATCACCACGCGCCAGAACTTCCAGTTCCACCACATCCCGCTGGCGCGCATGCCGGACGTGCTGCGCCTGCTGGCGAGTACAGGCCTCTCGACGCGCGAGGCCTGCGGCAACACCGTCCGCAACGTGACCGCCGACCCGTGGGCGGGCGTGACCGAGGGCGAGCTCTTCGACGTGACGCCGTACGCGGGCGCCTTCGCGCGCTTCTGGCTGCGCAACCCGCTGACCCAGCTGCTTCCGCGCAAGTTCAAGGTCGCCTTCAGCGCCGACGACGCGGACGTGGCGATTACCGGCATCCACGACCTCGGCTTCATCCCGCGCATCGAGAACGGGGTGCAGGGCTTCAAGATGGTCTGCGGCGGCGGGCTCGCGATCATGCCGCGCGAGGCGATCGTCGTGCGCGAGTTCGTGTCGCTGGACGAGTACCTGAAGGTGAGCGAGGCGGTCATCCGCATCTTCAACGCGGCGGACATGCTGCGGAAGAACCGGGCGATGGCGCGCATCAAGGTGCTGATCGACCGCATCGGCGCCGACCGCTTCCTCGAGATGGTCGACGACGAGCTGGCGCAGCCCTGGGCGCAGCGCGACTTCAGCCCCGAGCGGCTGCTGTTCCTCGACAACGAGGAGGAGCGGGCTCCGGCGCGGCGCGGTTCCTACGCGCAGCCGGGGGACGACGCGGACGCGTTCACGCAGTTCGCGGCCTCCAATGTGAAGGCGCAGAAGCAGCAGGGCTTCAGCACCGTACAGATCAAGATCACGCGCGGCGACCTGACGCCCGACCAGTTCCACGGCATCGCCGACATCATGCGCGAGTACTGCGGCGGCAACGCGCGCACGACAGTGCAGCAGAACATGGTGCTGCGCTGGGTTCGCGATGAGAGCCTGTACGAGGTCTACGCGCGGCTGGTCGCGCTGGACCTGGCGGAGTCGGGCGCGGACACGGTGACGGACGTGGTGAGCTGCCCCGGCACGGACAGCTGCAAGCTGGGCATCACCAGCTCGATGGGGCTGAACCGCGCCATCCAGGAGCGGGTGACGGAGATGGCGGTGGCGGACCCGCAGGTGGCGAAGCTGCACATCAAGATGAGCGGCTGCCCCAACAGCTGCGGCCAGCACCACCTCGGCAACATCGGCTTCCACGGCGCCGCGATGAAGGTCGAAGGCCACCAGCTTCCGGCGTACCACGCCTTCATCGGCGGCGGCTACGAGGAAGGCAACGGAAAGGTACGCGTGGGCACGCAGCTCAAGCTGCGGTTGCCGGCGAAGCGCACGCCCGACGCCGTCCAGCGCTGGATCGGCCTCTACCAGGAGGGCCGCGAGAACGGCGAGGAGTTCAACGACTTCTTCGACCGGGTCGGCAAGGTGCCCTTCGAGCAGGCCGTCCAGGACCTGACCATCCCCGGCGAGTTCTCGGACGACAACCGCCAGATGTTCATCGACTGGACGAAGTTCGAGCTGTACGTGCTTGAGCGCGGCGAGGGCGAGTGCGCCGTCTGACGGCCTAGCTCCGGGGAGGCGCTTCATGGAAGGGCTGGAGTTCCGGCGGCACCGGCGGCTGCGCGGCTCGCAGGCGATGCGGGGGCTGGTGCGCGAGACCGAGCTGACCCCGTCGCACCTGGTGGCTCCGTTATTCGTCGAGGAAGGGCTGGACGGCCGCGCCCCGATCGAGGCGATGCCGGGGCAGTCGCGCCTGGGGCTGGAGGCGCTGGTGGAGGAGGCCCGGGAGTTGCGGAGCGCGGGCGTACCGGCGGTGTTGCTGTTCGGCATCCCGGCGGCGAAGGACGAGCACGGCTCAGGGGCCTACGACGACGAGGGCGTCGTGCAGGAGGCGATCCGGCGGCTCAAGGATGCCGTCCCGGAGATGCTCGTGATCGGGGACGTGTGCCTGTGCGAGTACACGGACCACGGTCACTGCGGCCTGCTGACGGACGACGGCGACATCGACAACGACGCGAGCCTGCCGCTGCTGGCGGACATGGCCGTGAGCCTGGCCGACGCGGGCTGCGACATCGTCGCGCCGAGCGACATGATGGACGGTCGCGTGGCCGCCATCCGCGAGGCGCTGGACGGTTCGGGGCAGGGCGACACCGCCATCCTCTCGTATGCGGCCAAGTTCGCGAGCGCGTTCTACGGGCCGTTCCGGGAGGCGGCGGACAGCGCGCCCGCCTTCGGCGACCGGCGGGGCTACCAGATGGACCCGGCGAACGGGCGCATGGCCCGCGACGAGGTGCTAACGGACATCGAGGAGGGGGCGGACATGGTGATGGTGAAGCCGGCGCTGCCCTACCTCGACGTGCTGCGCTCGGTGCGGGAGGCGGTGGACGTACCGGTGGCGGCCTACAACGTCAGCGGCGAGTACAGCATGTTGAAGGCGGCGGCGGCGCAGGGGTGGATCGAGGAGGAGCGCGCGATCGATGAGGCCCTGACGTCCATCCGGCGGGCGGGGGCGGACATCGTCATCACGTACCACGCGAAGGAGTGGGCGCAGGGCCGCTAGCGGGGGCGGGGCTCAATCTGAGTCGGGCGGGGTGGCCGCGACGGCGCCGCTCGCGATGGCGTCCTCGACGGCCTCCTGCGAAAGGCCGGCCCAGGCGAGGATGTCGCGCGTCTCGGAGCGGAAGGGGGCGGGGAAGGGCGCGGGGGCGAAGCCTTCCTCGTCGAGTTTGAGCGCGCGGCCAAGGACGCTGAACGGCCCTGCCTCGGGGTGGTCGGCGTGGACGAAGAGGTCGTTGGCGGCGGCCTGCTCGTTATCGATGAGCTCCGTGGGGAAGCGCACGCGGGAAGCGGGGATGCCGGCCTCGCGCAGCAGGCCCTCCCAGTGGTCGGTGGTTTCCGAGGCGAACAGCGCTTCGAACTGCTCCTGCAACCCACCGTCGTGGGCGTGGCGCTGCTCTTCCGAGAGGTTGGGGTCGAGGCTGGGATCCTCCAGGCCGAGGACACCAAGCAGCCGCTTGCGCAGGCCGGCGCTGGGGCAGGCGATGGCGATGGCGGAGTCCTTCGTGTTGAAGGTGCGGTAGTAGAGGCCGACGAGTCGGGCGGGGCGGCTGCTGGGCATGCGCGCGGCCTGCTCCGTGTAGGGCATGCCGGCGGCGCGCGCCTCGGCGAGCCACTCCAGGTAGTCCGCGTGGTTCTCGGCGTCGCCATCGTCGACGCGGATCATGAGGTTGCTCTGCAGGATCATCGCCGACATGAGCAGGGAGGTATCGACGCGGCCGCCACGGCCGGTGCGCTCACGCCGGTAGAGCGCCGAGGCGACGCCGTAGGCGAGCAGGGCGGCGCACATGAAGTCGGAGATGGGAGAGCCCTCGGCGATGGGGCGGCCGTCGCGCATGCCTCCGTTCATGGCCATGAGGCCGCTGAACGCCTGTACGACCTGGTCCATGCCGGGGAGCCCCGCATCCGGCCCCTCCTCTCCGAACGCGCTGACGTTCCCGACGATGATGCGCGGATAGCGCTCGGAGAGGCTGTCGTAGTCGAGACCGAACTGGGCAGCGAGGCCGGGGCGGAGGTTGGTGAGGACGACATCGGTCCGTGCCAGGAGGGCATCGAGGATGGCGGGGGCCTGGTCGTGGCGGAGGGAGAGGGGAAGGGAGTGGGTGCCGCGGTTGCGGGAGAGGAAGTGGCGGGTGACATCGCCCCAGCGATAGCCGGTATTGCGGGCAGCCTCGCCCTCGTGGGGCTCGACCTTGATAACGTGGGCGCCGCCATCGGCGAGGAGCTGGGCGCCGTAGGGGACGGCCACAAACTGGCCGAATTCCAGCACGGTGATGCCGGAGAAGGGCTGCTCGTCGCTCACGACTCGTCCTGCCGGGGACGCTTGAAATAGAGCATCTCGCGGAAGATGAGCTGCGTGCCAACCCAGTTCTCGACGCGGGCGTCGGAGACCATCTCCCAGCCGGCGTCGCCGAGGTCGCGGAGGGCTTCGGCGAGGTCGTTCGTGCCGTATTCGCGGTCTTCCTCGGGGTGGTGGCTGAAGTTCGCGACGATGGGCTGCTCCATGCCGCTCACGACAACGCGGGCGTATTCCCAGCGAACGAGCTCGCTCACGCGGGCACCTCCTCGGGCGGGGGCGCGTCCCAGAAGTTCTCGACCTCGCCCTGGGGGAGGCCGCTCACCGGCTGGAAGGCGCCGCGGTGGAGGAGGCGGAGGAAGTGCTCGGGGGTCTCGACGGTCTCATCGAACTGGGCGCTGAAGTAGCCGATGCCCTGGTTCGAGTGGGCATCGGAGCCACCCGTGCCGGGCTTGCCGAGCACCTTCGCGACCTGCAGGGCGAAGTAGTTCTCGCGGGGGGTGTTGCAACCGTTGAGCACCTCGACGGCATCGACGAGCTGGAAGACGGGGAGCCTGGCGGCTTCTTCGGGGGTGAGGGTGAAGGCGGGCTTGCCCTGGCGCTTGAAGTGAACGGGGTCGAAGAAATGGCGGAAGGGGTGGGCGACGATGAGGAAGGCGCCCTGCTCGTCGGCGACCTCGCGGAGGCGTTCGAGGCGGCGGATGCCGCCCTCGTAGCCACGCAGGCCCACGGCGAGGATGTGGCCCATGTCGGTCGAGACCTCCATGCCATTGGAGACGAAGGTCTCGGGGTGGGCCTTGCGGAAGGGGTTCAGGTCCCAGGCTTCCCACATGCGGTCGTGCTCGGTGATGTTGACGCCGGTGAGACCGATGCGATTGGCCTCGGCGATGAGGTCCTCGGGGTCCAGCATGGAGTCGGATGCACCGCGGGTGGTGTGCAGGTGCATATCGACGATGGTGCCTGGCACGTGCGCCTCCGCGCTCGTGAATCGGGGCACAAGCGCCGCCAGCTATCTTATCGACCTGCCAGGTGAGGGAGAAACCAGCCAAAGAGGCCGACGCAGGGGATGGCGAGGGCGGTCCACATCCACCAGAGGCGGGGCCAGAGGATGCCGAGCAGCAGGGCCGGGGCGAGCGAGAAGACGACGGCGATGATGGTGAAGACGGCGCTGGGGCTGGCGAGGCCGTCGGCCTGGGCGCCGAGGTCGGCGACCTCGTAGATGATGGCGGAGACCAGGCCGACGAAGACCCAGGCCAGCACGGAGGCCGTGAGGATGGGGACGAGCAGGAGCGGGCCGGGCACGTCACGGGCGACCCAATGCTCGACGAGCTCGGCATCGCGGGCGCGGAACACGAGGTACGTCACCGCGACGCTCGTGAGCATGGCCATCACGTAGCCGGCCATGGCCCCCGCGATCAGCGCCGCCATAGCGAACCGGCCGTGGCCGTGGGGATGACGGTGCAATCGAGGCCAGCGGCGGAACGACTCACGCGCTCCGTCTCCTCGCCGGGTCCGATCCAGAAGAGGGTGGGGCCGGCGCCGGCGAGGCGGATAGCCTCGCCCGTGTGCGCTTCGAGTTGCTCCCACAGGGCTGCAAGACCGGGGAAGCAGTCGAAGGCGACGCGCTCGAAACTGTTGTAGAGGTCGGCGCCGGTGACGCGGGCGGGCAGGCGGCCGGTAAGCGAGCGGGTCACGGTTGGCTCGTCGACCCGGCCATCGCGGTCGAGGGCGCGGAAGAGGGTGGCCGTCTTGTTCGGGAGCGTATCGGGCGGGATGAAGAGCACGACGCCGTGCGGGGGGATGTCGGGGAGGGGGGTGACGCGCTCGCCGCGCCCCTCGACGAGGGCCGTGCCCCCGGCGAGAAAGAAGGGCTCGTCACTGCCGACAGAGGCGGCGGCGCTGGCCAGCGCTGCCTCACCGGCGTCGGGCCAGCGGCGGGCAAGCAGGCGGAGGACGGTGGCGGCGTCGGAGGCGCCGCCACCGAGGCCACCGGCGGCGGGGATGCGTTTCGCGATGCGGATGCGGAGCGGCTCGGGCTCCCGCCCGAGCGCCTGCGCAAGGGCATCGAGGGCGCGCCAGGCGAGATTGCCAGCATCGGTGGGAGCGCCCTCGGCGAAGGGGCCGGTGTTCTCGATCGAGGTGGTGGCGGCGGGGGTCAACGTGACCTCGTCGGCGAGGGCGAGGGTCTGGAGGACGCTGGCGAGGTCGTGGTAGCCATCGGGTCGCGTACCGCCGACCTCGAGGGTGAGGTTGATCTTGGCGGGAGCAAGGCCGGTCAGCGTCTCAGGCATGGGCTGCGGCTTGCTCGAATGCGTCGAGGAGGGCAAGCCACTCCTCGATGGCGAGCGTCTCGGGGCGGCGGTGGGTGTCGATTCCCGCGGCATCGAGGGCGGGGCGAACGGACTCGGGGACATGGCCGCCGGGGGCACGGGAGAGGGAGTTGTGGATCTGCTTGCGGGGGTTGCGGAACGCCCCCGAGACGAGCGCAAAGAAAGCCTCGGTGCGCTCCCGGGGCACGAGCGGCGTTTCTCGCAGGGTGAGCCGGACGACGGAGGAGTGGACGGCGGGAGGCGGGTCGAAGGCGTTGGGGGGCACGTCGAAGAGGGGTTCGGCCACGGCGTAGTTCTGGACGGAGATGCCGAGGAGGGAGAGCTTGCCCGGGTTCACGGTAATCTCGCGGGCGACCTCGCGCTGCACCATCACGACGAGCTCGGAGGGGAGCGGCGCGCCCTCGATCAGGTGGCGGATGATGGGCTTCGCGGCGAAATAGGGCAGGTTCCCGACGACGCTGAAGGGGCGCCCCGGGGGAATGACCTCGGACAGGTCGAGGAGACGGGCATCGCCATGGGCCAGGGTCAGGCGGGGGCGGTCGGGGAAACGGCGGCGGAGGTGCTCGAGGAGGCGGGGTTCGATTTCGAGGGCGACAACCTCGTGTCCGGCGTCGAGCAGGGTCCCGGTCAGCTGGCCCGTTCCAGCGCCGATCTCGAAGAGGAGGCCCTCGGCCGGCACGCGTACGGCGGCGGCGATGTCGGCGAGCACGCCGGAGTCGGTCAGGAAGTGTTGGCCGAGCGCCTTGCGGGCGCGCGGTCCCCGGGACTTGCCACTCATACCGCGATGGTAGGCCCGCCCACGAGGGTCAGTCGAGGATGTAGATGTTGACGTAGCCGGTATGCCAGGGATCGGGGCCGTGGTCCATGGGGAAGCCGAGGTCGACATCCCAGCCATTGATGAGGCCACCGGTGTCGGCGGCGAGACACTCGCCGTAGCCCGGCACGTAGAACCTGGTGCCGAGGGGGATGTAGTCCGGATCGACGGCGCAGATGCCGTATTCCAGGAGGATGCCGCTGTAGGTAATGCCGAAGGCGGGGTGGTCGGGAGCCTTGTCGCCGTGGGTGGCGTCGTACCAGGTAGACCAGACGCGGATCTTCTCCCGGTAAGGCCCGTCGTAGTCATCGACGACTACCGGCGAGACACCGTCCTCGGCCACGGGCCCGCGGAGGTATTCGCCAGCGACCGGCTTCGACTCGACGCGGGCGGAGTGCGGTACGCGCTTCAACTCAAGGCCGTTCTCGTAGGTGACTTCCTCGAAGACGCGTACCTCGCCGGGGATGCCCTCGATGGTGCGTTGCTCACCGGGGGCGAGGGTGTGGTCGTCCCGCCAGTACATGCGGGCCGGGGTGTACTCGATGTAGTCCTCGAGCACTTTCTCCACCTCCACGACGACGATGACCATGCCCTCGGTCACCCGGTCGTCGAGGGGGTGGGAGACGCGGTCGTGCTCCCCAAGCTCGATTTCGAAGAGAGCGAGGACATCCTCCACGGTTGCGGCGTCGGTGCGCAGCAGTTCGACCTGACCGCCGAGGTTGAGGGCGATCGACCGTCGCTCGGGGAGCGCCGCGACGGCTCGGGCAAGCCTCTCCATGTCGGGAGGAAGTCCGCTTTCGCGGAGACGCCAGGCGCCGGGATGCGCGAGCACGCTAATCGCAGCGGTCCCGGGAACGGCTTCAAGCGGAGGCAGCGAGGAGGTCTGCGCCAGCAATACGGCGGCGGAGGGATCGGCCTCGGGCGCGGCGGGGAGGGCGCGGACTACCTCGATGCGCAGGGGTTGGTCGGTGGAGGCGGCAGAGACCGTGCCAGCGGCGAGTTCGTCGTCGGGGGCGGTGCGGGAGCCGTCGACGTAGACGCGGTCGCCGTCGCGCACCTCGATGTTGGCGAGCGCGAGGGCGCCGGCGATCGTCTGGGCGCGGGTGCGCACCTCGATGCGAACGCCATCCACCAGCACCACCAGGGGCGTTGCTCGCTGGACGGCCACGGCTGCCTGGTCGCCCGTGCGGGCCTCGAGGAGACGGTCGCCGGGGGCGAGCTCGAGGGAGGCGGCATCGAGTGCTTCCTCACGGTCACCAAAAGTGGAGCGCACCTGGACGGTCGTGTCGCCAGACACGAGGGTGACGTCCTGCAGGGGGAAGACCTTGAAGGCAAGCACCATCAGCAGGGCGACCACCAGCATGGCAGCGGCGTGGCGCCGACCCCGCGAAGAGCGGGAGTATTCGAGGGGATCGAAACCCTTGAGTGGTCGCCCGATCATCAACGGCGCGTCGATGGAGGGGCGAGGCCCAGAAATGCTACGTTCCAAGCGCACCCCCTCCCCTGCTGCCAGCCGCCCCGTGGCGACCTCTTAGAAATGATAGCGACCGTGCACCCGTCTTTGGAGTGAATACCAGGCTTGCACCGCGCGAGCCAACTCGGACCCGGTGAGTCTGCGGCGCCCGGAGCGTTCTACTTATGGCTGCTTCCTTCCGGACCTGACCAGGTTCGTAGTGCTCCGCCGCGCAGGACCAGATCGTCAACGCCGCTTTGCGAAGGCAGTCCCCGGAGAGACAACCCCTCGGACGGGAATTCAGCCCCGCTTGAGCGGATTGCGGGTACAGGGCACCGCTAGCTCCCCGCCTAGCACGGCCGGGCGCGTACCGTACGCAATGTCACGGGTCAACGGCAAGGGCCGGGACTAGCTGGCGGGCGTTTCCGGCGGCCGGATGACGACAATCTCGTCACCTTCCTGCACCTGACCGTCGGCAACGACGCCGACACGCTCGACGATGCCGCCGGCTGGAGCGCGCAGCTCGTTGTTCATCTTCATCGACTCGATGACAACAAGGACGTCGCCAGCTTCAACCTCGGCGCCCGGCTCCGTGCGCACCTCAAGGACCGCACCGGTCATGGGGGCGCGGATGCGCACAATGCCATCGCTGGCGGCGGCGGCCGCGGCCATGCTGGCGGCGCGGCGGCCGCGCCCGATCTGGATGTGGTAGGTCCGGCGACCAATGGTGACGTCGACGGCGCTGCCCCGCCGTTCGATGTAGAGCTCGACGGGGTGGTTGTCGAGCATGACGACGTGCAGGCCCGCGCGGACATGCTGCAGCTCGGCGAATTGCCACTCGCCATCGGCGTGCAGGCGCACGCGCGCCCCACCCCCGCCATTGAGGCGCTCGATCTCAGCCTCGAGCGGCTGGTCGTCGACCTGGATCAGATACTTCTCGGCCATCGTCCCATCGCTCGTTGTCGCCAGGCGGACGGTGCGGTGCGGCGCTCGCCGGCATCCGCAGCGGGCGCACGGCTCTCGCCAGAAAGTGTAAGCAGGGCCGCGATCGCGGCCGCCTCACGCAGGGGTTCCTCCGACTGCCGGGCCTCAACCTGGTGGCGGTCGAGGAAGTCCGTGTCGAGCCGCCCTTCCACAAACGCCGGCAACTCGAGGATCTCCAGGAGGTAGGGGATGTTGGTGGCAACGCCAACCACGCGGGACTCTCGCAAGGCGCGAATCAGGCGCGTGCGCGCGTCCTCGCGGTCGGTGCCCCAGGCGGTCACCTTGGCGAGGAGGGAGTCGTAGTAGGGGGTCACCTCCATGCCATCGTGCAGGCAGCTCTCCACGCGGACACCGGGCCCGGCCGGCTCGCGCGAGAACACGACCCTTCCGACGGAGGGAAGGAATCCGTTCTGCGGGTCCTCGGCGACGATGCGGGATTCGATCGCCCAGCCGCGGGTGAGCAGGTCGCCCTCGTCGTAGGCGAGCTCGGAGCCGCCCGCAACGAGGAGCTGGTCCTTCACGAGGTCGACGCCGGTGGTCATCTCCGTGACGGGATGCTCGACCTGGAGGCGGGCGTTGACCTCGAGGAAGTAGTAGCGCTCGTCCTCGGTGAGGAGGAACTCGACGGTGCCCGCGCTGCGGTAGCCGGCGGCTCGGGCGACGCGCACGGCGGCGCGATTGAGCGCGCGGCGCAGCTCCGGACCGACGACCACCGACGGCATCTCTTCGATGATTTTCTGGTGGCGGCGCTGGATAGAGCACTCGCGCTCGCCCAGCGGAATCACGTTGCCGTAGGTATCGGCGATGATCTGCACCTCGATGTGGCGGACGCCCTGCATCTGCGCTTCCAGGTACAGGGTGCCGTCGCTGAAGGCGGCCTCGGCCTCGCGGCTGGCGAGCATGAGGGCGCGGGGCAGGTCCTCCTCGCGCTCGACGAAGCGGATGCCGCGCCCCCCGCCGCCGGCGACGGCCTTGATGGCGATGGGGTAGCCGATCTCCCGCGCGAGCGCCGGCGCTTCCTCCAGCGACTCGAGCGGGCCGCTGCCGGGCACAACCGGTACACCCACGCTGGCGGCCAGCGAGCGCGCCATATTCTTGTCGCCGAGCAGGCGGATGGCGGAGGGCGCGGGACCGATGAAGGTCAGCCCAGCATCCTCGCAGGCCTCGGCGAAGTCGGCGTTCTCGGCGAGGAAGCCGTAGCCGGGATGGATGGCGTCGGCGCCGCAGGCTGTGGCGACATCGAGGATGCGCTCGGCGTTGAGGTAGCTCTCGGACGCCTCTGGTGGGCCGATGAGGTAGGCCTCATCGGCGTAGCGCACATGCCGCGAGAGGCGGTCGACCTCGGAGTAGATTGCGACCGACGCGATGCCGAGGTCGTGCAGGGCGCGCACGATCCGCAACGCAATCTCACCGCGGTTCGCGACCAGAACTTTCTTGAGCATCGATCCCCTTCCGGACGACTGCCGTGGACGGATCAGCTTAGCGGGTTGGGATGAAGGTCGAAACGGGGCGGAAAGGTTCCCTTTTCTGGTTCCGCCGTGAAGCAGGTCGTACGCTGGGCCGGTGAACGAACACACGTTGCGCGTGCTGGAGTTCGACAAGGTGCGGTCGATGCTTGCGGGCGAGACCGCGTTCAGCCTCGGTCGCGAGCTGGCGCTGGCCCTTGAGCCCGAGCGCGAACATGAGGCCGTTCTCGCACTCCAGGCCGAGACGGCGGAGATGACGCACATCGACCAGATGGGCCTCGACGTGCCTCTGCGGGGTATGCGGGATCTGCGTTCGATGGTGCACTCCGCCACGATCGGGCAGGCGATCGAACCCACCGATCTCCAGGACGCAGCGAACGCGCTGGACACGGCCTGGCGCGCGCGGCAGCTGGCCACTCGACTCGCGGAGCGCACACCGCGCGTCGCCGCGATTGCGGAGGCGATCGCGGATTTCCGCCCGTTTGTCGCGGAGGTGAGCCGCGCGATCACGTCGCGGGGGGCGGTGGCGGATGACGCCAGCCCCGAGCTGGCGGCGGTCCGTCGCGAGCTGCGGGGCGCGCAGGGACGACTGGAACAGCGCGCGCGCACCGCCCTCGCCGACGCCGTGCGCCGGGGAGTCGCACAGGAAGAGCTGCTGACGGAGCGGAACGGGCGCATGGTCATCCCCGTCAAAGCCGACTTCCGGGGGCAGCTCCCGGGGATCGTGCACGACGTGTCATCGAGCGGGGCGACGGTGTTCCTGGAGCCGATGAGCGTGGTGGAAACGGGCAACGAGGTACGCGAGCTGCAACTGGCCGAAGAGCGCGAGGAGCGCCGCGTGCTGCTAAAGCTCTCGGCGATGGTAGGGGAGCGGGAGGAGGAGGCGCTGGAGACGCTGGCGGCGATGGCGCGGCTCGACTTGGTGCGGGCGAAGGTGCTGTTGGGGAAGCGGCTGGGGGCGGCCCTGCCACGGGCCGACGGCGATGACTCGTGGCTGGGGGAGCGGGGCGAGACGAGAGTCGTGCGGGCGCGCCATCCCCTTCTCTGGGGGGATGTGGTGCCAATCGAGCTGGACCTCAGCGAAGAGGAGCCGGGGCTATTGATCACGGGGCCGAACACGGGCGGCAAGACGGTTGCGCTGAAGACGGTGGGGTTGCTCACGCTGATGGCGCAGGCGGGCCTGCCCGTTCCCTGCGACGAGGGCAGCCGCTTCGTGACGTATCCGGCCATCCACGCCGACATCGGGGATGAGCAGTCGATCGAGCAGTCGCTCTCCACGTTCTCTTCGCACATGCGGACGATGGGCGGGATCCTGGAGGAGGCGGCTCCGGGCACGCTGGTGCTGCTCGACGAGCTGGGGGCGGGCACCGACCCGGAGGAGGGCGCTGCGCTCTCGCGGGCCATCCTCGAAGCGCTGCTCGACCGGGGCTGCACCATCATCGCGACAACGCACCACGGCGAGCTGAAGACGTTCGCGCAGGAGGAGCCACGCCTGCGGAACGCCTCGGTGGAGTTCGACCTGGCGACGCTGAGCCCGACCTACCACCTCACGATCGGGCTGCCGGGCCAGTCGAATGCGATCGCGATCGCGCGGCGGCTGGGCATCGACGAGGGCGTGCTGGAGCGGGCGGAGGAGCGCATCGCACCGGAAACGCGCGAACTGGACGGGCTGCTGGACGAAGCGCGTCGGGAGCGGGCGGCGGCGGCCGCGGCGCGCGGGCGCGAGGAGGCGGCGAAACACGAGGCAGAGGAGCTGCGCCTGCAACTGGCCGAGCAGCACCGCACGATCGAGTCCGAGCGGGAGGCGATCCTGGGGCGGGCGCGGCGGGAGGGCGAGGCGCTGGTGGCGCGCGCCCAGCGGGAGCTGGAGCGCCTCGAGCGGCGCGAACGGGAGCGCACGGTCGACCGGGCAGCGGCGGAGCGGCTGCAGGCGCTGGACGCGGAGATCGAGGCGGCGGGGAAGGAAGCGACGGAGCGAGCGGGGGCCTGGCTGGACACCGTTTCCCCAGGCGACGTCGTGAGCGTGCGAGACATCCCCCAGCAGGGGGAGGCGGTGACGGGGGTGGGGCCGGACGGGCGCGTAGAGGTGCGCTTCGGGTCGATGCGGATGAAGGTCTCGGTCGACCGCATCGAGCGGACCGAGCCGCAGCTGACGCCCAAGGCCCCGGCGCGGGTGAACCTGCCGCCGCCGACGGCGGTCCCGATGGAGCTGGATCTGCGGGGACAGCGGGCAGATGAGGCGGTCATGACCTTCGAGGGGCACCTGGACGAGGCGTTCCGGGCGGGGCTGCCCTCCATACGCATCATCCACGGGAAGGGCACGGGGGCGCTGCGGGCGGCCATCCGCGAGGCGCTCTCGCGGCACCCGCTCGTGCGACGCTACGAGACGGCGCCGCCGCAGGAAGGCGGCGACGGCGTGACCATCGCCGTGCTGGCGGGCTGATCATGCCGCGCCAACGGGACGCCCGAGGACTACAGGCATCGCTGGGCTTCTCCCAGGGAGAGCGGGCGGACGCGCCGCTGGCAGCGCGCATGCGCCCGCGCACGCTCGACGAGTTCGTGGGGCAGCAGCCGGCCGTTGGTCCGGACGCACTGCTGGGGCGGGCCGCGACGGGCGGGGCGCTGCCATCGATCATCCTCTGGGGGCCGCCGGGCTGCGGGAAGACGACGCTGGCGCGCATCCTCGCGGGCGAGGCGGAGGGCGAGTTCGTGGCGCTCTCCGCGGTTGCTTCGGGGGTGGCGGAGCTCCGCCGCGTGATCGGGGAGGCGCAGCAACGCCGGGAGGCAGGGGTTCGCACGGTCCTCTTCATCGACGAGATCCACCGGTTCAACAAGGCGCAGCAGGACGTCATCCTTCCTTATGTAGAGAACGGCACGGTGACGCTGATCGGGGCGACGACGGAGAACCCGTCGTTCGAGGTGGTCGCGCCGCTGCTGAGCCGCGTCCGGGTAGTACGGCTGGAGGCGCTGGAGGAAGACGACCTCGCCCGCATCGTCGAGCGGGCGCTGGGGGACGGGGAGCGGGGGCTGGGGTCGCTGGGACTGGCGATCGAGGAGGAGGCGCGGGGGGTGCTGGTGGAGGGGTCGCACGGTGACGCGCGAGCGGCGCTGAGCGCCCTCGAGATCGCGGCCGGCTCGGCGCGAAAGGACGGACGCGAGCGCATCGGGACGGCGGACGTGCGGCGAGCGCTGCAGGAGCGCCGGCCCTACTACGACAAGGAAGGCGACTACCACTACGACGCGATCTCGGCGTTCATCAAGTCGGTGAGGGGATCGGACCCGGACGCGACGGTCTACTGGCTGGCGCGGATGGTGGAGGCGGGCGAGGACCCGCTGTTCATCGTGCGGCGGATGGTGATCCTGGCGGCGGAGGACATCGGGCTGGCCGATCCGCAGGCGCTCGGGGTGGCGACATCCTGCCAGCAGGCGGTGCACTTCATCGGCATGCCGGAGGGCTTCCTGCCGATGGCGGAGTGCGCGCTCTACCTGGCGCTGGCGCCCAAGAGCAACACCGCGCTGACGGCCTACGCGCGGGCGAGCGAGGACGCACGGCGCACCTCGCACCTGCCCGTTCCCCTGCACCTTCGCAACGCCGCCACGGGCCTGATGCGGGAGATGGGATACGGGTCGGGCTACCGCTACGCGCACGACGAGCCCGAGCACTACGCCGAGGGCGAACGCTACCTGCCCGAAGAGTTGGGCGAGACGCGGTACTATCACGCGGGCTCACTGGGATCCGAGGCGGAGTTGGCCGAACGGCTCGCCCGGCAACGAGAGCCCCGGGAGGAACGCTCTGACAGCGATCAAGGTTGAGGTGCTCCACGCCCGCGGACAGTCGCCGGGCGAGGAGACGGAAGAGAATCTACGTCTCGCCATAGAGGCGACGGCAGTCGAGGTAGAAATCGCCTACACGGAAGTGCTGAGCCAGGAAGACGCGACCGCGAAGCGCTTCCTGGGCACTCCGAGCATTCGCGTCGAGGGGATCGACGTCGAATACGGCAACCGGCCGCCGGAAGAGGTGCAGATCGGGACGCGCTACTACAACTCGCCCGAGGGGTGGAAGCCGTATCCGCATGCCCGGATGATCGCGAACGCGATCCTGGAGGCGCACAACTCGCAGGAGAGCGGCTAGCCCTCGGTGGTCGCCTCGCGCTCGCGCGGGGCGCCTTCGGCATCCTCGGAGAAGCGCCCTTCGCTGTCCCAGAGCAGCCACCACTCGCGCTTGGCCTCCATCCGGAGGAACCGTTCGTTGCGGCGCAGGACGACCTTGGTCTGGCGGAAGCCAGCGCGCTCGAAGGAGCGGCGGGCACGCTCGTTCCACTCGAGCGTGTGCAGGTAGATGCGCCGCAGCGGGAGTGACCTCCAGGCGAAGCGGAGGAAGGCGATGGTCGCCTCCGTGCCGAGTCCGGCGCCGCGGCTCTCGGCGGGACCGATGGAGATGCCGTATTCGGCCGTGCCCGAGACGTGGTCGGCGTTGTAGTACATGAGGGCGCCGATGTGCTCACCCTCGACCGTCTCGATGGCGTAGGCGTGGCGGGCGGGATTGGCGAAGCGCAGGTCACGCTCGAACTGCTGGACGAACTCGCGGTAGGAGAGGATGAGGGGCGGGGTCGCGTCGTAGCGGGCGACCTCGGGGTCCTTGCGCCAGGCGTACTCGGCGGCGGCGTCCTCGATGCGCTTCTCGCGAATGCGGAGACGCGTCGTTTCGGCAACGACGCCGGGCTCGGGGTCCTTCATGCGTCCCCCTCCAGGGCGGCAAGCGCCTGCTCGAGGATGGAGCGCTCGGTCTGGAAGGTGATCTGGGCGAGGGCCTCGCCGGCAGAGGTCCAGATGACCTCGTCGAACTCGTGGTCGCGAGCCTCGAAGTCGCCGCCGTGGGCGGTCATGAGCCAGTGGTGGACCCGCTTGCGGTAGCGCCGCCCCTCCCGGGTGAACCAGTAGTCGATGACGCCCACCTTGTCGCCGAGGGCAACCTCCAGACCGGTCTCCTCGGCGACCTCGCGGAGGGCGGTGGCCTCGAGCGTCTCGCCGCGGTCGGGAGTGCCCTTGGGGAGTCCCCAGCGCCGCTCGTCCGCCTGGTAGCCGATAACGACCTCGATCCGGCCCTTAGGGTCCCTGCGCCAGACGACCCCGCCGGCGGAGACGGCGTCGATGACGGGCAGGCGACGGGCGGCGCGCGTGCTCACTCGTCGAACTCCTCGTGGTCGCGGCGAACGCCGGCGGCGGCCTCGATGGCCTCGCCGACGAGGTCGGCAAATTCTTCGGGGGCGTCCCCGGCGAAGTCGCGCAGGTACTCGAGGGCGACCTCGCCGCCGATCTCGCCGGCGGCTGCGATGGCGGCTCTCGCCACTTCCTCCTCGGAGTCGACAAACAGGTCGGCGAGACGGTCGACGGCGTCCTCGGAGTCGATTTCGCCGGCGGCGATGACGGCTTCGCGGCGGAACTCGGGGTCGCCGGCGTCGAACTGCTCGAGGACGTATTCGAGCCAGTCCTCTCGGGCGGCGAGGCCCATGGCGCGCACGGCGGCGAGCCGCACGGTCTCGTCGTCCCCGTAGTAGGCCTCCAGCACGAGGCCGTCGATCCAGGGGAGGGAGCGGGGGGCGAGCGACTCAAGGGCGCTGGCGCGCACGGCGGGGGCGCGGGCGGGGTTGGCGGCGGCGGCGCGGAGGCCCTCGACGATAGCCTCGCCCTCGTGCTCGGGGAAGCGGCCCAGTTCCAGGCGTATCACGAACTCGCCGAGGATATCGGCGGCGGCGGCGGCCACCTCTTCGTCATCGTCGTCCCGGAGGACGGAGGTCAGGAGGCGGGCGGTGGTGCGGTGGGTGGACTCGCGCAGGGCCTCGACGGCGGCTCCCCGTACCTCGGCGAGGGGGTCGGCGAGGGCCACGGCTGCGAAGCGCGAGAACTCGACCTCGACGGTCTCGTCGGAGAGGCGCACCGCCTCGGTAATGACCTTAACGCGGGTTTCGTCGGGGATGCGGGGCCAGGTGGCTTCGAGCGCCTTGACCTGGTCCAGGTCGAGGTCGGAGAGGACGGGGAGCTCGGTGGGGAGGAGGTCAGCGCCCCCGGCGAGCCGTTCGAGCGCCTCGGTGAGCTCGGCCAGCGGGGTGGAGGGGCCGGTCATGCCACTGATGGTACACAGGCGCTAGCCCTCGGCGCGAAGGTCCCGGGAAAGAAGCGCCTCGAGGGCGTCGGTCACGGAGCGTTCACCAGTGATGACAGCGTTGACCTGTTCGGCGATTGGCATGTCGATGCCGTGGCGCGCGGCCAGGGCGAGGGCCACGGGAGCCGTGGTCGCGCCCTCGACAACGCCCCCGGCAGCGGCCAGCGCCTGCTGGGGCGTGTCGCCAGCGGCGAGGCGCTCGCCGTAGCGGTGATTGCGGCTGAGGGGGGAGTAACAGGTGGCCATCAAGTCGCCGACGCCGGCGAGGCCGAGGAGGGTCGCGGCGGAGGCGCCCTCCGCGATGGCGAGGCGGGTGATCTCGGCGAGGCCGCGGGTGGTGAGGGAGGCGAGGGCGTTCGCGCCAAGCCCGAGTCCCGCGCCTACACCGGCGGCGATGGCCACGACGTTCTTGAGGGACCCACCGAGCTCGACGCCGACGACATCGGAAGAACGGTAGACGCGGAAACGGGAGGTGCTGAGGGCGCGCTGCCACATCTCCGCCTCGGACTCGGTGGCGGAGGCAACCGTGGAGGCGGCAGGCAGACCGGCGACGATCTCGCGGGCGAGATTCGGCCCGGAGAGAGCGGAGATACGCTCGGCGGGCCAGCCGCAAGCGGCGAGCACCTCGCTCATGCGCAGAAGGGAGCCGTGCTCGATGCCCTTGGCGGCGGTGAGCACGGGTACCTCGCGGGAGAGGGTGGGGTGCTCGGCCGTGGCGCGGAAGGACTGCGAGGGGACCGCGACGACGATGCCGTCGGGGGAGGCCGGGGTGGCGGCGGCGGGGAGCACGCGAACCGTGGCGGGGAGCTCGAAGCCGGGCAGGCGGTCGAGGCCGCGGTCACGATCGACGGTCGCGGCCTCGGCCGGGGTGCGGGTGAGCAGGGTGACCTCGTGGTCGCCCTGGGCGAGGAGATTCGCGATGGTCATTCCCCAGGAGGTCGCGCCAACGACGACGAAGGAGGGCACGGCTCAACCGCTCGCGGGCTTGTCGCCGCCCTGGCCGAGCCTGGGCTCCGTGCCCGCAATCAGGCGGCGGATATTGGGGAGGTGCATGTAGTAGAGGAAGGCTACGACCCCGAGGGCGTACCAGGCGATGACGGAGTCGAGCTCCCCGGCGATGGCCAGTCCACCGGTGACGCCGACTGCCGCGATTCCGCCGACGAGCGACATGACCGACGCCATCCGTGTGATCGCGACGGCGATGACACCGGCGCCGAAGATCGCGAGACCAAGGAGCGGGACGATGCCGAGCAGCGTGCCAAGCGCCGTCGCCACGCCCCGGCCACCACGGAAGCCGGCGAAGACGGGCCACACATGTCCCGCCACGGCCGCTCCCGCGCCTGCCATTGCGACACCGACGTCGTCGAAGAGGAAGCGTCCGATGACGACGGGCGCGGCGCCCTTGCCCACATCGACAAGGAGGCCGAGGACCGCGGGAATGGGCCCGGCGGTGCGGAGGATGTTGGTCGTGCCGGTCTTGCCGCTGCCCAACTCGCGGATGTCCTTGCGCAGCCAGAGGTAGCCGAGGACAAGCCCAGTGGGGATCGAGCCGAGCAGGTAGCCGATGGCGACGTTGCCGAGGTACTCGCCGATCATGCGGGCTCATCTTCCTCGTTCGCGCCACGGAAGGCGAACCGGATGGCCGTTCCCTCGAAGTCGTGCGCCTCGCGCAGGCAGCGCTCGAGATAGCGGCGGTAGCTGAAGTGGATCAGCTTGGGGTCGTTCACGAACAGCACGAACAACGGCGGGTCGACGGAGGGCTGGGTGACAAAGCGAATCTTGAGGCGCTTGCTGTGGACGACGGGCGGGGCATGGTCGCGGATGGCGCGGCGGAAAATGCCGTTCAGTTCGCCCGTGGGGATACGGCGACGGCGGGCCTCCCGCGCCTCGGCGGCGAGACGGAGGAGGTCGGGAAGCCCTGCCGCCTCCTCGGCGGAAACGAACGTGAACAGGGCCCAGGGCAGGAAACGGAAGCGGTGCCGCAGGGCGCCAAGCAAACGCGCCCGGTCCTCCTCCGGGCTCTTCCAGAGGTCGGTCTTGTTGACGGCGATGACGATGCCGGTGGAGGCCTCCTGCGCGAGGCCGGCGATGTGCGTGTCCTGCGAAGTGACGCCCTGCGAGCCATCGACCAGGAGGACGGCGACATCGCAGCGCGCGAGCGCGGCGGTCGCGCGCAGCACGGAGTGGCGTTCGACGCCCTGCCCGCGCTTCCCCGGCCGCCGGATGCCCGCCGTATCGATAAGAGTGAAAGCGCCCTCGGGGGCGTCGAGGTCCGTATCGATGGCGTCGCGGGTGGTGCCGGCGACCTCGCTGACGATGACGCGATCCTCGCCGGTGAGCGCGTTCACGAGCGTGGACTTGCCCACGTTGGGGCGCCCCACGATGGCCACGCGAACGCGGTCCTGCTCGACGAGGGGCGGGGTCTCGGGGAGGCGGCCGACAACCTCGTCGAGGAGGAGGCCGACGTTCAGATCGTGGAGGGCGGAGACGGGGAGGGGCGGGCCGAAGCCGAGGGCTCCCGCCTCGGCGGCGGCCACCGCCTCGCGGGACTCGTTGTCGGCCTTGGTCGCGACGAGGATGGCGGGGGTCTGGCCGCGGCGGACGGCGTCGGCCACGTCGTAGTCGCTGGCCGTGAGGCCGTCGCGGGCATCGACGCAGAAGAGGACGAGCGTCGCCTCGGCAATGGCGGCATTGATCTGGCCGCGGATCAGGTCGGTGTAGTCGCCCTCATCCTCGACCTGGAAGCCACCGGTATCGAGCAGGAGGAAGGGCTGGTCGCGCCACTCGACCTCAGCCTCGATCCGGTCGCGGGTGGTGCCAGGCTCGTCCTCGATGATGGCAAGTCGTTCGCCCACGATGCGGTTGAAGAGCGACGACTTGCCGACGTTGGGGCGGCCCACGATGGCCACGCGGGGGAGGGGTCCGGAGGCAATCACTGGCCGGCCTCGTTCCCTTCGGTGTCTTCCTCCGACTCGCCGTTCTCCGCCGTCCCGGCCTCGTCATCCTCTTCTTCCTCATCCTCCTCGGATTCGACCTGGGAGGGGTCGATGAGCTCGACCCAGAGGGGGGCAACGGAGACAACCTCGATGCCATCGGGTACGGCCACTTCGGGGTTGTGGCGGGAGAAGCGGGGAGGGGCGCCGGCCAGGGAGACGGTCGCGGTCACATCGCCGATAACGAGGCGGGCGAGGTCGGGCTCGGGGCCGGCGAGCTGTACCTCGACGAAGTAGACGCCGGGGGCAACCGCCAGTCCGGCGGGAACGTCCAGGAAGCTGGGCACGACCCTCAGGGTGCGCCATCCCTCCTGGGCGTCGATCGTGACGGTGATGAAGACAGTGTCGATCGATGCCGACACCCCCTGGGGAAGTTCAAGCTCGCGGCTCTCGATGACCTGGGCGATTGCACCGTCGATGTCGGCGTCTTCAACAATGAAGACAGTGAGGGCCTCCACCAGCTCGCGCGGACCGGTGACCTCGATGGGGGAAGGACTGACCGAAACATCGGTGATGGCGTACCCCCGCGCGGGGCGGCCCGCGGCGCCCCCGAGGACGGCAATCTGGCGCGTCAGCACCGCTTCCTCGACCGGGACCGTGACGCGGGCGCGGTTGCGGTCGAGGGTCACAGTCACGCGCGAGCCGTCGCTGGTGCGGGGGACGAGTTCGGCGTTGAAGGTCTGGGTGTTCCGCAGGCCGGCAATGGACACGGTCACCTGGACCTGGTCGACGGACTCGACGAGCGCCTCGCGGCCGGTGATGGTGACGAACGGCGGGTCGACCTCCTCCAGCCCCTGACGGAAGCCCGCGGGCAGCTCCCCGGTGATCATGACCGTGACGGGAAGCTCCTTGCTGACGGTGGCCGCGACGGCAACCTCGACCGTGCTCGGCTCGGGGCGGATGACCAGCACATCGCGCCGCTCGGTGGTGACGGTCACGGATAGGCTGCGCACGTCACCGGCCCTGAGGTCGGATGCATCGACGACGGCCTTGAAGTCAGCGGCGCGCAGATCGTCGAGGTCCTCCTCGCGCGCCTCAACGAAGACGCGGATGGGCATGACTTCACCAACGATGAAGCCGCTTGGCACGTTGACGACCTCGACGGCGATGGGGGCCTGGTCTTCGCCGGGCACCGTCGCCTCGATCCGAGGGTTCTCGACGTCTTCAACAAAGAACCAGATGGCGAAGGCGAGGACGAGGCTGAAGATGGCGAGCGGCCAGTGGCGGAAGATCGCCAGCACGGCCGTCGCCGCAAGGATGCGCGCCGTGAGCAGCAGGGGACGCAGGCGGACCCAGAGGTCACTCATTCGTCACGCGCTCAAGGCCACCCGACTCCTCACGGTCGTTGTCGGGGCGCCTCATCATGCGGCGGTGGAGTTCCTGGGCCAGGAGCGTGCCGCGAGCGACGCGTTCGAGCCGCCCGCTCTGGGCAATGCTGATCTCGCCCGTCTCCTCGGAGACGACAACGGTGACGGCATCGGTCTGCTCGGTGATGCCGACGGCGGCGCGGTGGCGGGTCCCGACCCGGCGGGCGCCACCGTGCACCTCATCGGCGAGGGGGAGCTCACAGGAGGCGGCGACCACCCGAGCGCCGCGGATGACGGTGGCCATGTCGTGCAGCGGCGAATTGGGGAAGAAGATGCCCTCGACGAGCTCTCCGGAGACGCGCGCGTCGACCGGTACGCCTGTATCGATCACGTCCTGCAGACCGGTCTCGCGCTCGAACACGAGGAGGGCGCCGTGGCGCTCACGGGCCATGCGGGTGGCCGACTCGGCAACGATGTCGATGGTCTCCTCGGTAGGGTCGTGGGCAAGGAGATCCTGGATGCCGGTTCGGCCCAGCAAGTCGAGGCCGCGCCTGATCTCGGGTTGGAAGATGACGGCCCCGCCCACGATGAGGGCGACGAGACCGTTCTGGAGGATCCAGTTGACCGCGGTGAGGTCGAACGCGAGCCCGAGGATGACGAGCACGAGGATGAGGGCCACCGCCCCGCGCAGGAGCGTGATGGCGCGCGTGCGGCTGAGCAACCGGAAGGCGGCGAAGATGGCGAACGCGATGAGGAGGACATCGATCGCCGCCGACCAGTTGAACTGGTTGAGGACTTCACGGGCGTGCTGGAAGTCCATGCTTATCGCTCGCGGCACGCAGGCGCCGCCCTCCCGGAGCAATCATAGCGAACGCGCTGCGGGGCAGAGGTTCAGGCGGGGGGCGCCTCAACCAGGCCGAGGAGGAAGGCCACCACGGCCACCTGCGCCCAGACGCGGTTCTCGGCCTGGTCGAAGATGATCGAGTTGGGGGACTCCATGGCGGCATCAGTGATCTCCTCGCCGCGGTGGGCGGGCAGGTCGTGCATGATGAGCGCGTCGGGGGCGGTGCGCGCCACGAGGTCCGTGTCGACGCGGTAGCCGACGAAGTCGATACGGCGCTGCTCCGCTTCGCGCTCCTGGCCCATCGAGATCCAGGTGTCGGTGTAGAGCGCGTCGGCGCCGGCGGCCGCCTCCTCCGGGTCTGCGGTTAGCAGGAAGGAGCCGCCCGTCTCGCCGGCGCGCACCTGCGTCGCGGTTAGGACGGCCTCGGGCGGGCGGTAGCCATTGGGCGAGGCCAGGCGCACATCCATGCCGAGCGAGGCAGCCGTCACGATGAGGCTGGAGGAGACGTTGTTGCCATCACCGATGAAGGCGAGCGAGCGCCCGGCGAAGTCGCCGAAGCGCTCGCGCAGGGTGAGCAGGTCGGCGAGGGCCTGGCAGGGATGCTGCTCGTCGGTGAGAGCGTTCACCACGGGAACATCGGAGAAGCGTGCGTACTCGTCGATGATGACCTGGCCGAAGGTGCGTACGGCGACGATGTCGACGTAGCGGGCGAGCACGCGGGCCACGTCCTTGATGGCTTCGCGCTCGCCAAGGCCCACTTCCTCGGGCGCAAGGTAGAGGGTCTCGCCGCCGAGGTGGTGCATCCCCACCTGGAAGCTGACGCGGGTTCGCAGGGAGGGCTTCTCGAAGAGGAGGGCGAGATGCCGCCCTTCCAGCAGCTTACGGGGACGGCGCTTGAACTCCAGGGCGGTCTCCAGGAGGAAACCGATCTCGGCGGGCGAGAGGTCGGCGGAGTCAAGCAAATGGCGTGTCATGAGAAGAGTTTTGGGGAGCGACGGCCAACGAACAATCATGGGGTGGGGAGGGGGAAGGGCCCGTGTCGCGGGTGTTTGGTACGATCGAAGGGCCGCAGGGGTGTAGCTCAGTTGGTAGAGCATCGGCCTCCAAATCCGAGTGTCGCGGGTTCGAGTCCTGCCACCCCTGCCAAACCCTCTTTCCAAGATCGGGTAGCGGTGCGGCTGTCTGGCTTGCCGATGGCTCGCTCGCTGCCTACGATCGATGGTCTGGGCCCAGGTGGTGGAACCGGCAGACACGCTGTCTTGAGGGGGCAGTGCCTTTTATAGGCGTGTGAGTTCAAATCTCACCCTGGGCACCAGTTTCATCCTGCGGCGCCGTGGCCAAGTGGTAAGGCAGAGGTCTGCAAAACCTTTATCACCGGTTCGATCCCGGTCGGCGCCTCCACTCCTCCCTGGCTCGGAATCGGGCTTCCCCCATCCGCTGGTAGAATCCGGCGATCCCACGCCGAGGACCGCCCATGACGTTCACCGAGACCATCGACCGCGCCCGGGGCGAGAGCCGGACCCTGCTCTCCGAGGTGGAGGCGAAGGGGGCGCTCGCGGAGGCGGGCGTGCCTGTGACGGCAACGTCCCTCGCGCAGACGCGGGAGGAAGCGGCGGCACAGGCCGAAGCGATCAGCTATCCCGTGGCCCTGAAGGTCGTCTCGCCAAACGTGGCGCACAAGAGCGATGTAGGCGGCGTGGTGCTCGGCCTCGAGAGCCACGAGGAGGTGGCCGAGGGGTACGACGAGATCATCCGCTCGGTGCAGGCCGCCCAGCCCTCGGCGATCATCGAGGGGGTCTCCGTGCAGGAGATGGCGTCCCCCGGCGTCGAGGTGATTGTGGGCGTGACGACGGACCCGCAGTTCGGGCCCGTCATGATGTTCGGCCTGGGGGGAATCATGGTGGAGGTGCTCGGTGACGTTGCCTTCCGGCTGGCGCCATTGGGGGAGGGAGACGCACGCGACATGATCGACGAAATCCAGGGCCGGCAGGTGCTCGACGGCGTTCGCGGCCAGCCGCCAGTGGACGTGGGCGCCATCGAGGCGATGCTCGACCAGGTGTCGCAGTTCGCGGCGGAGCATCCGGAGGTGGCGGAACTCGACCTGAATCCGGTCATCGCCTCGCCCGAGGGGGCGATCGCGGTGGACGCGCGAATCGTGCTGGCGGAGGCCTGAGATGTCGGTACCGGGACACACGCTCGACCGCATGTTCAACCCGAAGACGGTCGCCGTCATCGGCGACAAGGGCCCCAACTACATGTGGCTGCGGAACAACCAGCCGTTCAAGGACCAGGGGGGCAACCTCTACTCGGTCCAGATCGACGAGAAGGAGATCCCCGGCATCGAAGAGCTGGGCATCGAGAACTTCCGGGCGCTCACGGACATCCCCGAGCCAGTCGACTACGCCATCGTGGCCGTGCCGCGGCACGTCTCGCCGTACGTGATGAAGGACCTGATCGAGGCGAACGTCGGTGGCGCCGCGTTCTTCACCTCCGGCTTCGCGGAGACGGGCGAGGAGCTGGGCGTGAACCTGCAGGCGCAGCTCACGGAGATGGCGCGCGAAGCCGACTTCAACGTAGTCGGTCCGAACTGCATGGGTCTGTACCTGCCGCGCGTGGGCGTGCGCTTCAACCCGGACGTGCCGGTGGCCGAGGACGGGCGCGTGGGATTCGTCTCGCAGTCGGGGACGCACAGCATCATGTTCAGCCTGGTGATGGGGGCGAACGGGATGCACCTCAGCCGCTGCGCCAGCTTCGGCAACGCCATCGTGCTCGACATCAGCGACTACCTGGAGTACCTGACGGAGGACCCGGAGACCGAGGTCATCGCGATGTACGTGGAAGGGGTGAAGGACGGCCCGCGCTTCGTGAAGGCCCTGCGGGCGGCGACGGCGCGCAAGCCGGTGGTGGTGTGGAAGGGCGGCCAGACGGACGCAGGAGCGCGCGCAACGATGTCGCATACGGGGTCGCTGGCCTCACCGCACGCGGTCTGGTCGGGAATCATGCGGCAGTGCGGGGCAATCTCGACGAACAGCCTCGACGAGACGGTGGACGTGGCGAAGGTGCTGCTCGACGCCAAGCCCTCAACGGGGCGGCGGATGGCGCTGATGGCGATGACGGGCGGGCAATCCGTCTCGATAACGGACGCGTTCGTGGGGCAGGGGTTCGAGGTGGGGCGGCTGAGCGAGCAGTCGTACGAGGAGCTCTCGAGCTTCTTCAACATCGTGGGCGGGAGCTACCAGAACCCGCTCGACATGGCGGGTACGGTGCAGGGAAAGCGCGAGGTGCTGGAACGCATCCTCGCCATTCTTGATGCGGACGAGAGCGTGGACGCGCTGGTGATGGAGCAGTCGGCGATGTTCGGGGCAAGGCAGTGGAAGGACCATCCCGAGCGGATCGATGACCTGGTGGACACGCTGGCCGGACACGCGGAGCAGTCGGTGAAGCCGTTCCTGATGGTGATGCACCCCGCCCACGAGGAAGCGTTCGTGTCGGAGGTGCGCCTGAAGTTCGCGGAGCGCCGCATCCCCGTGTTCGCGAGCTTCGAGCGGGCGGCGGCGGCAGCGGCGCGAGCGCTGCCGCGGGGAACGCGCTCCTAGCGTTCGGGGCAGGCGGCGCAGCGGGGGAGAGCCTCATGGGGCTCGCGCGTCACGACCCCGGCGGTCGCGAGGAGCGCCCGCAGCCGCCACAGCGGCAGGCCCATCACCGAGCAGTAGCAGCCGTCGAGATCGGCGACCGTGGGCACGTCCTCGTCCTGGATGGCGTAGGCGCCCGCCTTGTCGAGGGGCCGGCCGCTGGCGACGTAGGCGGCGACCGTGTGGTCGTCGAGTTCCGCGAGGGTGACGTTTGAGGTGCTGACCTCGCTGGCTGCACCGCTCGCGGAGACGACCGCCGCACCGGTCACGACGAGGTGCCTCTTGCCGCGCAAGGCGCGCAGCATGGCGACCGCCTCCTCCTTGTCGGCGGGTTTGCCGTAGGCGCGTTCGCCATCGTGGACGATGGTGTCGGCGCCGATGACGGCGGCCCCGGGGTGGCGGCGGGCGACGGCGGAGGCCTTCTCGCGGGCGAGGCGGCGGGCGTCCGCACGCGGGTCGTCGGTGGTGCGCTCGTCGATGTCGGCGGGATCGATGGTGGCATCGTCGAGCAGCGCGCGCAGCAGCTCGCGGCGGCGGGGCGAGGCGGAGGCGAGGACGACAGGAACAGGCACGCTAGCCGGCGGGGCGGGTGAGGCGCGAGACGCACTCGATGTGGGCCGTCTGGGGGAACATGTCGATGGGGGTGACGCGTTCGAGGGTGTAGCCCTCGCCCGTCAGGCGCTTCAGATCGCGGGCAAGGGTGGTGGGGTTGCAGGAGACGTAGACGATGGTGGGCGGGGCGTGCGCCACGAGGGCGTCGAGCACCTCCGGGGCGCAGCCGACACGGGGCGGGTCGAGGAGCACCACATCGGGCTCCTCGGCGAGGTTGGGCAGGAGCTCCTCGACCTTGGCGCGGCGGAACTCGACGTTCTCGATGCCTTCGAGGTTGACCTCGGCGTCACGCAGGGCGGAGGGCGACTCCTCGATGGCGATGACGCGCTCGAAACGCCCGGCGAAGATGGCGGCAAAGGTGCCGACGCCCGCGTAGGCATCGACGAGCAGGCGTCCCTGCCCGGGAAGCTCGGCGCCGACCAGCTGCACGAGCTTCTCGGCCTGCGCGCTGTTGACCTGGAAGAAGGAGGACGCGCTCACGCGGAAGCGCCGGCCGGCCAGCTCCTCGACGTAGTGGTCCTGGCCGCTCTCGTCGCCGAGCACCTCCATGGCGGGGGCGATGAGGGTGCTCTCGGTGGCGGCGTTGCGACGGAGCTGGATCTGGTGGAGGCCACGGGCGTGTCCCTGGAGGCGGGGCAGGGTCGCGTTCACCCAGGGGTCGGCGATGGGGCACCGCTTCACCGTGAGCAGGCCGCGGCCGCGACGGTGGATGAAGCCGGCATCGCCGAACTTGCGCCCGGTCGAGAAGCGCACGTGGTTGCGGTAGGACCAGGGATTCTCCGCGCCGACGACCGGGTTCACAGTGGCATCGGGGAGGCCGCCGATGCGAGCGAGCTGCTCGCGCACGATGCCCTCCTTGGCGGCGAGCTGGGCGGGGTACTCGAGGTGCTGAAGCTGGCAGCCCCCGCAGTCGCCGAAGAGGCGGCACTTCGCATCGATGCGGCTGCGGGAGGGTTCGAGCACCTTCGTGACGACGCCCTCGACATAGTCGCGGTGGATGCGCTCGACCTCGACCTCGACGAGCTCGCCGGGGGCGGCGAAGGCGGCCATGAGCGCCTTGCCGTCGGGAAGGCGGGCGAGGCCGCGGCCACCAGCCACGATCCGCTCGATGCGAACGGTCTTGAGGCGCTCCTCCTCGGGAATCTCCTGCCTGCGGCGTCGACGGCGAGCCATCCAGCTAGCGTAGCGGCGAGCGGGGGGTGGGGCGAACGGGGTTAGTCGAAGGCGCCAGCGGCGGCGAGGGCGGCGATGCGCTCGTCGTCGTAGCCGAGGATGTCTCTCAGGACCTGTTCGGTGTGCTCGCCGACCGCGGGGGGTTGGCCGATGCGAGCGGGGGTACGGGAGAGGCGGAAGCGCGAGCCCTCGACCACCGACTCGCCGTGCAGGGAGTGGGGCACGCGCACCAGGTGGCCACGATGGACGAACTGGGGGTCGTCGACGGCGCTGCTGGCGCGGATGACGGCATGGGCAGGGACGCCGCCAGCCTGGAGGGTGGCCTCGGACTCGGCGGGCGTGCGGGTCGCGGTCCAGGCGGCGATAGCGGCGTCGAGCTCGTCCTGGTTGGCCAGGCGACCGGGGAGGGTGGCGTAGCGGGCGTCGCCCGCAAGGTCGGGGCGGTCGAGGACAGCACAGAGACGCTGCCAGTCGCCGTCGTCGCGAACGGCCACGGCCACCCAGTCGTCGTCGCCCCGGGAGGGGTAGACGCCGTGGGGGGCCATGTCGGGGTCGCGATTGCCCATGCGAGTCAAGACGCGGCCGGTGAGCTGGTAGTCGAGCAGCCAGGGGGTGAGGAAGTGGAGCGAGCTCTCGATCTGGGAGTGGTCGATGTACTGGCCCTCACCGGTGCGGCGGCGGTCGTCGAGGGCGGCAAGGAGGGCGGCGAGGGCGAAGCGAGGGGCGACGGTATCGGTGTAGGCGCTGAAAGGGCCGGCAGGAGAACGCTCGGGGTAGCCGGTCAGCTCGATGAAGGTGGCGATGGCGGCGCCCATCGTGCCGAACCCGGAAACATCGGAGAGGGGGCCGTCCTGGCCGAAGAGGCTGCTGCTGATCATGATCAGATCCGGCTTGACGGCGCGGAGGGAGTCGTAGTCGAGCCCCCAGCGGCGGAATGCCCTGGGCGCGAAGGACTCCCCCACAACATCGGCCCAGCGCACGAGGTCGCGGGCGACCGCACGGCCTTCATCGCAGCTGAGGTTGAGGGAGAGCCCGAGCTTGCCGGCGTTCATGTTGTCGAAGAAGAGCGAGTTCTGGGGGGCGAACTCGCCGTTGCGGAAGGGCGCCATGCTTCGACCCGCACCCGGGCGCGAAGGCGACTCGACGCGGATGACGGTGGCGCCGTAGTCGGCGAGGACGCGCGTGACTACGGGGCCGGCCATGACCCACATGAAATCGAGCACGCGCAGCCCTTCCAGGGGGAGGGGGGTGGAGGGGGGTGGGGCAGGAGGCGCTGGCGCGGGCCGGGGAGGCTCGGCGAGAACCTCGGCGGTGTGCGCTCCGGAGCGAGGCACGGGGCGTTCGCGGCGCACATCCAGGGTCGGGAGGTGGACCGAGGGGCCTGGATGCCGTGCCTCCCGCCCGCCGACAGGGAGGGAGCGCCAGTAGTCGCGCGCTTCGAGCTGCGGGTTCTCAAGCACCTCGGGGACGGTCGCGACGGGGAGGATGAGGAGGCGGCGCTTCTGCGCCTCGAGCATGAGCTCGGCCTTCGTCTTCGTCCGGAGGAAGTCCTCGACGACGCCGACGATGCGATCGAACTCGGAATAGGGCTCTTCGCCGCGCTGGAGGAGCGCGGCGTAGGCGACCCAGTCCTTATCACGCGTGGCTTCGTCGCAGCCGCCCTCCTCGCAGATCCACTCCATGAGGCGGCGGGTGAAGGGGCCGATGGCGTTGCCGAAAAAGAAGGTGAGGGAGACGTGGCCGTCCTTCGCCTCCCAGATGAGCTTGAGCGTGACCGGGCCGATGACCGCACCCCCGGCGACGCGCAAGGTCTCGGGAGCGCCGGCGGCGGTGTTCACGTTCTGGCCCATGGCGCCCAGGTTCATCGCCTGCTGGATGGAGACATCGACGTGCTGGCCACGGCCCGAGCGGATGCGCTCTGTGAGCGCCACGAGGGCGGCGCCGGCCGCCTCGGCGCCACCGTGCAAGTGCGCCTGGGGCGCGCTCACGCGGACGGGCGCGGCATCGGGGTAGCCGGCGATGTGCAGGGTTCCGGAGGCCGCCGCCACGACCAGGTCGGTGGAGAGGTAGTTCGCCTTGGGACCGTCCTGGCCAAACGGGGTGATCGAGACGTAGACGAGTGCGGGATTGACCTCGGCAAGGTCGGCGGCGCCGAGACCGCGTGCGGCCATCGTTCCGGGGTCGGCGGACTCGATGAGGATGTCAGCGGAGGTGGCCAAACGGCGAAGCTCGCTTCGCCCCTCGGGAGATTCCAGGTCGAGCTCGATGCTGCGGCGGTCGCGGGCGTAGGCGGCCCAGTAGAGCGACTGCTCGCCCTCGGGGGCGCCATCGAGAAGGGGCGGAACGCGACGGGCGGGGGAGCCGCCGGGAGGCTCGACCAGGATCACGTCGGCGCCCAGCCCCGCGAGGATGTGGCCGCAGAGCAGGCCGCGCTCGTCCGAGAGGTCGAGGACACGATAGGGGCTGAGCATCGCGGGATGGTAGCAGGGGACCCGGAGGAGAGGGGAGCGGAAGCCTACGTAGTGGCCTGGCAGGGAGCGCAGCGACCGTAGAGCTCGGCGCTATGGCCGTCGAGCTCAAAGCTGGCCGTGGTGGCGTTCTGCTCGATGGCGGCGTCAAGAGAGGGGTCGCTGAACTCGGTCACGGAACCGCACTCGCTGCAGATGAGGTGGTGGTGGTGACGGCCGCTGCGTGAGCGCTCGTAACGCACGCCGCCATCCTCAAGGGGAACGCGGCAGACGATATCGAGTTCCTGGAGGAGCTTGATCGTGCGGAAGACCGTGGCGCGCCCGATGTTGGGGAGGCGCTCGCTGAGCTCCTCGATGGTGAAGGGGCGGCTGGCGCCCGCGATCGCTTCGATTACGGCGCGCCGGGGGGCGGTCAAGCGGTAACCGGTGTCCTCAAGGCGCACGCTGGACTCCTCGGTTGCGCTCACGGGTTCGATGGTAGGGATGCCCGCGAGGGCGTGTCAACGAATGCACGCGCAGGGAGCGGCGTACTCTTGAGACGGAGTCCCCTTGACACTTCATATCATGTCCCAACATGATATGAAGTCGCATTGATACCTTCAATCATTCAGTGGGGGAGAACCATGGGATTGTCGTACCTGAGGGGACTTGGCCTGGCGCTCGCCGGGCTTCTTGCCGGAGTTGCGCTCATCACCGTCGCGTGCGGGGATGACGAGGACAGCGGCGGTGGCGACGATGCCAGCACGCTCTCGGTTGTAGCTTCGACAACGATCGTCGAGGACCTGGTGAAGCAGGTCGGGGGCGACCGTATTTCGGTCGAGAGCATCGTTCCCTCAGGGGCGGACGCGCACACCTTCACGATCTCACCGAGTGACATCCGCAAGACAGCAGAGGCGGACCTGCTCGTGATCGTCGGAGCTGAGCTGGGTGCGATCGAGGAGGACCTTGAGCGCAGCGCCGAGGGCGACGTCCTCGAGCTGACGCACGACATGGCCCTGCGTCCCTTCCCCGAGGGCCTGGCTCACGCCGAGGACGATGACCACGGCGACGAAGACGAGGAAGAAGGCGAAGACCACGGCGAGGAAGACGAAGACGAAGGCGAAGACCATGGCGACGAGGATGAGGACGAAGGCGAAGACCATGGCGACGAAGGCGACGAAGACGAAGACCATGGCGACGAAGACGAGGAAGAAGGCCATGGCGACGAGCACGGGGCCTTCGACCCGCACTTCTGGATGGACGTGGACTTCACCATCCAGGCAGTTGAGGCGATCCGCGACGAACTGTCGCGCCTCGACCCGGATGGGGCCGATGACTACCGCCAACGGGCGGATGCCTACATCGCGGAACTGCGCGAGGTCGACACCGAGATCCGGGAATTGCTGGGAGGCCTGCCGGAGGAGCGCCGGTACCTGGTCACATTCCACGACGCCTACGGGTACTTCGCGGACCGCTACGGGCTGACGATCCTCGGGTTCCTGGTCGAAGGACCGGAAGAGGAGCCAAGCGCGAGCGCCATCACGGAACTGGTGGAAAGCATCACCGAGTTGGGGATACCCTTTGTCTTCACCGAGCCCCAGTTCAGTGCGCGGGTTATCGAGCAGATCGCCCGCGACACGGGAACATCAATCCGCACGATTCCTTCCGGGGGCCTGGCTGAGGAGTATCCAACGTATGTCGAGTTCCTCCGCGCCATCGCCAACGGTATCGCGGAGTAGCAGAGACGTGGCTCCGGCCATCGAGGTCAAGAACCTGACGACGGGCTACCGCGGGCATACGGCCCTGCAAGACGTGTCGTTCTCGATGCCGCCGGGGAAGTTCCTGGGACTGCTTGGCCCGAACGGCTCTGGGAAGAGCACGCTGATCAAGACGCTGATCGGGCTGCTCGACCCCTGGGAGGGCGAGGTGAGCGTGCTCGGCGAGACGCCGCGGGCGGTGCGCCGGCGGGTCGGGTACATGCCGCAGGCGGAGGACATCGACTGGACCTTCCCGGCGACGGTGCAGGAGGTCGTGGCGATGGGCCTGTACCGCAGGGCGTTCGGGCTCAACCGCTTCCGGCGCGGACGGGACGAGCAGGACCGGGTCATGGCGGCGCTCAAGCGGCTCTCCGTCGACCACCTGGCCGACCGGCAGGCGGGCGAGCTGAGCGGGGGGCAGCAACGCCGGGTTCTCTGCGCGCGGGCACTGGTGAAGGATCCCGACCTGTTCCTGCTGGATGAGCCCACGGCCGGGCTCGACGCGCGCTCCGAGGAGGAGATGCTCGACCTGCTGAGCGAGATCGCCGCGGATGGCGCGAGCATCGTGCTCTGCACACACGACATCGGCTGTGCGTACGAACGCTGCGACCTCACGCTCTTCCTGAACCGAAACGTGATGACCTACGGGCCTCCCGCGGTAACGATCACGGAGGAGATGCTGAACCGCACCTTCGAGGGGCACGTCCTGGTCATGGGGTCGGGCGGGAGCCGGTTTGCGCTGGCGCCTCACGATCATCACGAACACGGCGACTCCCACGAGGATCACGAGCACGCCCAGCACAGCCACGCCCTGCACGGGCACGACGAGCACGGGCGGGTGTAGGCAGGCACGCCGTGGAGTGCTTCACCGACCCCTGGCAGCACGAATTCATGCAGCGGGCGCTGCTGGCGGGGGCGCTGGTAGCGTTGGCGTCTTCGGTGGTGGGCGCCTTCGTCGTGATCAAGGGGCTGGCCTTCCTGACGGACGCGGTCGCTCACACATCGCTGGCGGGCGCAGCGATTGCTTTCCTGGCGGGCGGCGGGTCGGTGGCCATCAGCCTTGGCGCCGCAGTCGCGGCGGGGCTCACGGCGGTGGGAGTCTCGGTCCTGACGAGGGCGAGGTTGCGGGAGGACACGGCCATCGGCCTGCTGTTCGCAGCGCTCTTCGCCTTCGGCATCCTCCTGATCAGCCGGGCGCGGAACTACACGCTCGAGTTGAGCTCGTTCCTGGTGGGCAACATCCTGACGGTGCCCACGGAAGACATCATCGTGATGGGGGCACTCTCCGCCGTTGTGGTGGTAATCATGTTGATGTTCTATCGCGAGATGCTGTTCGTGGCCTACGACCCCACGATGGCGGCGGCCGCGGGTGTACCCGTGGCGCTGGTACAGACGGGCCTGATGGTGCTCGTGGCGCTCGCCGCCGTGGCCGCCTTCCGGCTGGTGGGAGTCGTGCTCGTGATGGCGATGCTGGTGGCGCCGGCGGCGACAGCAGCCCTCATCCTGCGGCGCATTCCCCTGATCATGCTGGCGGGTGCCTTCTTCGGAGTCCTCTCGGTGGTAGTTGGCCTGTACGTCTCGTACCACGCGGACGTGGCCGCCGGACCGTCAGTCGTCGTGACCTCCGTGATCCTGTTCCTTCTCGTGTTCGTCCTCTCACCGAGAGGTCTGGCCCCGACCATTGGGCGGGTCTTCGCCCGCTGAACCGGCCCTTCGAAGCCGTGCTAGGCTACCGCGCGCAAAGCACGCAAGACGCCCGCAAGGAGGCCCCGCATGGCATCGACTGCCCCGGTGACCGTAGAGGAACTGCTCGAGATGGAGGCAATCAAGCGCGTCCGTATCCTCTACTCGCACTACTTCGACATGTTCGACATCGACAGCCTCATGGACCTGTTCACGGACGACGCGGTCTGCGAGTTCGGGCCGAACTATGGCGGCGACTGGGTGGGCAAGGAGCGCATCCGCGCGGGCTACGAGGAGTTCGGCGGCGAGAACGGGCCCTTCAGCGGGGCCATGCACGCGAACACGAACGAGTGGATCGAGCTGACGGGCCCGGACACGGCACAGGCACGCTGGTACCTGCTCGACCTCTCCCTGAGCGGTCCCGCCGACCAGAACCCGCTGATGCTGATAGGCATCTACGACGACGTGTACCGCAAGGTGGACGGCGAGTGGAAGATCGCGCGGACCTACATCGACTTCGTCTGGCCGAACCGGGAGTACCGGGGTCCGCGGGACGCGAGCTGAGATGGCAGACGCCGACGCTCTGACCGAGCTGCTGGAGCGCGACGCCATCACGCGCCTGATGGTGCGCTACGCCGACCGCATCGACGCGAACGACCCGGTGGGGGCGGCGGCGTGCTTCGCGCCCGACGGTCTGGGCGTGTACTGGGGTGACTTCCGCGGGCGCGAGGCGATCGCGGAGCGGCTCACGGGCATCCTCGCGGGGTTCCACGCGACCAGCCACCACCTGTCGAACGTGCAGATCGAGCTGACCGGCCCGACAACCGCGACGGCGCAGTCGTACGTGTACGCATTCCACCGGATCAAGGGCAGCTTCGAGCACACGCATTACTGGGGCCGCTGGGTGGACCAGCTCACGAAGGTCGACGGGGAGTGGCTGTTCGCTCGCCGGGAGGTGGTGGGCGTGGGGAGCTTCACGCCGGGCGTGGAGGCCGGTCCCGACGACCACCCGGGGCATCCGGGGCGGCTCTAGCCTTCCTGGTCCCACTCCCCTGACGCCGCCTCGATGCGTTCGGGACAGTGCGTCTTGCTGATCGGGCAGTAGCCGCACTCCTGGCGGCTGGGGACGCGGTGCGCTTCTTCCTCAGGACCAACCAGGATGTCGAGGAAATAGGGGAGCCGCTCGTAAACGTCTTCGCCCTGCCGGCGATCGAGCTCCTTGACCAGCCCGTCGTCGTAGACAAGGCGGCCCCGGAACCGGCGCTCGTGGTGTTCGTCGAGGTTGGAGCGGGGCAGCAGGGCCATGGGCAGGAGCACCTGGTGCGCGTGCCAGTCGTGGGGCTTGCCGGTCTTCACATCGAGCACGAGGTTGTCGTCCTCGCCGAGGGCGAGGAGGTCGGGCTTCCCCCCGATAACGATGCCGGGGGATGCCTCGTGGCGGGCACGGAACCAGTTCTGGTTCTCGACCTTTACGCGGTAGCCTTCGGCGTTGAGGCCCCTGTGCGTCTCGCGCAGGAGCCTCGTGTGGTCGACCTTCCAGACGGAGAAGTCGAAATCGCTCTCGACGCGGTCGAAATCCTTCCAGTTGGCCTGGAACCAGAAGGCCCACTCGCAGTTGCGCTCGCCGCTGATCCAGCGGGCGAGCAGCGAAACGAAGATGTACGGCTCGGCTCGCTGCTCGGCCACGGGGCCGGCCTCAGGAGGCAGCGGCGCTCGGGAGGACGGCGTCCTCAAGCCCGCGGGGCACGCCGGTCACCTCGACCTTCTGGATCTCCCCGAGGATGTGGGCGAAGCGCTCCCGCTGCTCGGGCGTCTTGACCGGCATGCCGAAGCCGACGCGACTGGCGTACTCGCGGTGCTCGCGGATGAACCCGGGGAGATTGTCGTAGGTCGAGGTCTGGGCGAAGCCGCGGAGAACGTCCTCGGGGATGACCTGGCGCATCTCATCCCACTTGCCGGCGAGGGAGAGGGAGTGGAGTTCCATGCCGAGGTCCTTCCAACCGTGGATCTCGAAGACGTCGTGGTAGCTGCGGGTGGAGCCGTAGAAGGAGATCGGGGTTCGCAGCGCCTCGAGGCCCTGCTCGATCTCGGACTCGTTCTCGCCGAAGACCGTGAAGCCGCCGCCGGAGAGTTCGATGTCCTCCCACTTGCGGCCGGAGCGGCGCAGGCCAATGGCGATGTTGGGGAGGACCACCTCGCGCATGTACTTGTCGGTCATGAAGCCGTGGGGGTAGACGCCGTCGGCGACATCACCGGCGGCGCGGGCCATGCCGGCGCCCACGCAGGCGAGCATCACCTTAGGAGCGGGGTACTCGATGGGGCCGGGGTTGAAGTTGGGGTTGATCAGCGTGAACTGGTAGTGCTCGCTGACGAAGTCAGGCTTCTCGCCGGTCTGGAAGGTATTCCAGATGGCCTTGAGCGCGCGGATGTAGTCCTTCATGCGGGGGGCGGGTGGGACCCAGGGAACGCTGAAGCGGCGCTGGTTGTGGCCCTTCACCTGGCTGCCGAGCCCGAGGGCGAAGCGGCCCTTGCTCATCTGCTGGATGTCCCAGGCCTGCATGGCCAGGACCATGGGGACGCGCGGGAACGCGATGGTGACGGACGTGGCGATCTCGAGCCGCTCGGTGGCCCTGGCCGCGAGGGTGGCGGCGAGCATCGAGTCGTGGGCCGTCTCCGCGACGTTGGCGAAGTCGAAACCGAGTTCCTCGGCGCGTACGGCGCCTTCTTCTACTTCCGTGAGCCAGCCACCGCCGAATCCGCTGCCAACCTTCATGTTTCCGTGTCCTTTCGAAGCCCCCATCGCGGGGCGTCAGCCGACGATTGTACGCACGACCGCGCTTAGTGGCGGCGGCGGCTCTTGCCGCGGGCCTTCGCGCGACGGCGGCGGGGAGCGGAAGCGGGGGTGGGCGCCGGCGAATCGACCAAGGCGGCGAGTTCGGCGAGCTCCTCGGGGGTGTTGGCGTTGCGGAAACTTCGCAGGTCGGGGTCGAGGGGGGTGAGGCGGTCCTCGCCGAGGGGGAGCACGTCGAGCGCGGCAAAGGCGTCGATGACCCTGTTGCCGCCAGCGGCGAGGGCGGCCTCGGCGGCGGCGAGGGCCGGCTCGCGGCGGTAGGCGGCGGCGAGGGGCTGCTGGTAGCCGCCCACCTCGGGGAGGACGGCGTTGTGGTCGCCGAGGGCCTCGACGATTCGCTCGACGACAGGGGTGCGGAGGAGGGGAGCGTCGCAGGAGGCCGCGAAGCACACGGGCGAGGCGGCGACGGCGAAGCCGGTCGCGAGGCCGCCGAGCGGCCCGCGCTCGGGCTCGCGGTCCTCGACGATGGTCGCGGGGATGGCCGGGTGCATGGGGGGCAGGGTCTGGCCAGCGGCCGTGACGATGACCAGCTCATCGACGACGGGGGCGAGGGCGTCGCGCACCCACTGGAGGAGGGGCCGTCCGCAGAGGGTCGCGGAGGCCTTGTCGGAGCCGAAACGGCGGCTCAGGCCGCCGGCCACGATGATGCCGGTGACGGTCTCGCGCATGGGCTCAGGGTACGCGAGCGAGCCTCGCTATGATGGCGCGATGCGACTCTTCCGGCGGCGTCCACGGATCACGGAGGAGAACTACGGGCGGCTGATGACGTCGTTCGGACGCACGGTGGACACGGACCCGCTGGTGGCGGGGCCGGCGGAGGCGCTGGCGGAGCGGGTGGCGGGGGAGCTGGCGGCGGAGGCGGAAGCGGCGGACCAGAAGCTGTACAAGGGAGCGGCGGCATACCACCTGCGGCTGCTGGCGGGGGCGTGGATCCTGGCGAGCGAGGGCGGGATTCCGGCCGAGACCGCGGAGGTGTTCGAGGAGGCGGTAGCGTGGCGATTCGGGGAGCGGGCGTTGCCGGAACGGCTGGGGAAGCTGGCCCGGGGCGAGGTCGAGCGCGACCTCACGCTGGAGGGCGAGTAGCGACTACGAGTCGCGGTCGAGTGCGGCCAGCCAGGCGCGGCCGCGCGGCGAGAGGCGGTAGCCGGTTTCGAGACTCTCGGTGAGGCCGAGCTCCTTGAGCTTGCGCACGTCGCGCTTGAAGGGCTGGGTGTCGCGCCCGAGGGAGGCGGCAAGGTCGGGGGCGCGGACGCCGGGGCGGTCTGCGATGAGGCGAAGGAGGGTCTCGGTCCACGGGCCGTGGCGGCTGGAACGGTCGAAGCGGTCGAGGCGGGCGGCGATGGTCGCGACGGCGTCTTCGTCGAGGGCGTCCTGCTCGCGCAGGGCAGCGCGGGGGTCGTCGCCGGCAAGGTGCAGCGCAACGCGGTAGAGGCTGCCCTCGGGGCGGCGGTTCAGCTCAGCGATGAGGGCGGCGCGGGAGAGGTGGCCGGCGCTATCGGCATTCCTCTCGGTTATGTCGGCTTCTTCGATGGCATCGACAGCGTCGATGGCGAGCACGCCGATGGCGGTACGCAACTCGCCGCCGGCGCGCACGGTCGGGCGCTTCCAGCGGCGGAATGCGAGAGTGATGCGCCCCTCGGCGATGCCCTCAAGCGTGTCTCGCTTCAGGAGCATCGTCGAGCGGAAGGCCGTCTACTTCGAGACGGCGGCGGCGGCCGCGACGCCGCCCGCGACGCCGCCCGCGACGCCGTCTTCGGCAAGGAGATCGTGTATCTGGCGGGCGCGGGAGACGATGCGCCCTGCTTCCTCGCGCACGGCCTGGCGACCATCGCAGAGGGCTTCCTCGGGGTTGCAGTGGATGTCGAACTCGAGGCCGTTCGCCCCCGCGGCCACGAAGCCGTAGGAGACGCGCTCGACGAGGCCACGGTCGCCGGAGCTGTGGGAGGGGTCGGCGATGAGGGGGAGGTGCGACTTGCCGCGCACGACCGGGATCATCGAGATGTCGGCTGCGAAACGCGTCTCGGACTCGAACGAGCGGATGCCGCGGTAGCACAGGATCACGTTCGGGTTGCCTTCACCGGTGTGGCGCCCTTCGCGGTCGAGCCCGGACATGATGTAGGCGGCGGCGCAGAGCCACTCGTTGAGGTCGTTGCCGAAGCCGTGCTTGAGCACGACGGGCGTGCGGATGCGGGAGAGCTCCTCAAGGAGGGGGGAGTACTGGGCGCTGCGGGCGCCGATCTGGACGACGTCGATGCCGGCCTCAAGGAAGGCATCGAGGTGGCGCAGGTCGATGAGCTCGCAGACGACGGGAAGGCCGGTGGCCGCCTTCATCGCCTTCACAATCTCGAGGCCGCGAGAGATCTCGAGGCCACGGTAGTCGTAGGGGCTGGTGCGGGACTTGTCGACGAAGGCGCGGAGGATGTCGACGCCGGCATCGCGGGCCAGAACGGCGGACTCGACGGCCTGCTCCTCGGTCTCGATGGCGCAGGGGCCGCCGAAGATGGTGAGGTTGGAACCGCCCACCAGCGTGCCGTTCACGTTGATGATGGTGTCCTCGTGGTGGAAGTTGCGGCTGGCGTCCTTGTACTTCTCGGTGATGCGGATGACGCGGTCGACGCCGGGGAGCTCGGTCACGCGCCCCTCGTCGACGATGCCCGCCATGCCCTTGACGCCGATGACGATACTGCCTGCTCCAACCATCGTCTGGCACTGGAGACCGTAGTCGCCGACTATTCGGTCGATAACGCGGTCGGTCTGCTCATCGGTGGCGCCTTCGACCATGTGAATGATCATAATTCGGGGACTCTCCGTCATTTTCGAAGGCTCATCTTCCTATGCGCGCGGTCAATAGACCAGCCATCGCCGGGAGATGGCTGGGAAGCCGGGCTAGAAGAGGAGCTGGGTGAGGCGGCGCTGGTACTCGCGGACGAGGGTGCTCTCAAGGCCGAGGATGTCGAAGACGGCGAGCACGGCCTTGCGCGCGGCATCGTCGGCGAAGCGGCGGTCGAGGCGTACGGACTCAAGCAACTCGTCGAGCGCTTCCTCGTACCGGCCGTAGGCAGCCAGCATCACGCCCCAGCGGTAACGGGCGCGCGGGTCGGTTGGGTCGAGCCGGGCCTCCTCCTCAAGCGCGGGGGCGTCGTGCTTACCCGCGAACTCCTCCAGGAACATGTGGTGGCGGAGGGCCTTGGCGCGACGGTCGCTGCCAGCGCGCTCGAGCAGTTCTTCCGCCCCCTCGCGGTCGTCGCGTTCGAGGAGGATGGCAGCGAGCCCCGTGAGGGCGTCGGCGTTCTCTGCGTCTTCCTCGAGCATCTCGTTGTAGCGCGCCTCGGCGCCGGCGAGGTCTCCGGAGGCGGCCATCTCCTCAGCTTCGGCGGCCGCCATCTCGCTGGGGGTGGTCACGAGCTGGGCGAAGAAGGCGCGAACGTGTTCCTCGGGGAGGGCGCCCGCGAACTCGTTCGCGACCTCGCCATCGACGAACGCCTTGACCGAGGGGATGGCCTGGATGCCGTAGGTCGCGGACGTCTGGGGGTTGCGGTCGGTATCGAGCTTGGCCAGGAGCACGTCATCGCCGAACTCGGCCGCGACCGCCTCGATGATGGGGCTGAGGACGCGGCAGGGGCCGCACCACTCCGCCCAGAAGTCGACAACGACGGGGCGGTTGTTCGATTCATCGATGACGGCCTCGGAGAAGGTCTCGTCGGTGACTTCGAGGACGGGGGAAGGTGCGGTCATGGGGATGCCTCCGCTGACTCAGTGGGGATTGGCGGGAACGCCTCGGTGATTTGCGCGGCCAGTTCGGCGGGGGAAGCGGCGGGGAGCTGGCAGACCATGTTCTCGCAGAGCCAGGCGGTGGCGCCGGCTTCGGGAGCCTCGCGGCCATCGAGCACCGCGAGGCCGTTGGGCGAGGCCGCGGGGGCGAGGGCGAGGCCGGGGAGGAAGCGACCGGCGGCGACCCGCTCGAAGGGGGCGCGCGCCTCGGCATCGCCCACGATGGCGAGCTCGCGCGGCGGGGAGGCGAGCAGCTCGATGACCTGGAGGGTCGCGCCGAAACCGGTGGCGGCGTCGAGGATGAGCCCCTGCACGCCGGCCACGACCTCGCGGGCGATGGTTTCGCCGTCGTTGCGAAGGCCGTAGCGCTGCAGCATGAGCGCAAGGAGGGCGGTCGAAGCGCCCGCGCTGGGGGTGGCCTGGTCGAAGCGCGGCTTCTGGCGGAAGAGCAGCTCCTCGGCGCCCTCGGCGGTCTCGAAGAATGCGCCGCCCTCGGTATCACGGAAGCGCTCGACGACCACATCAAGGAGCTCGTTGGCCCAGTCGAGATGCTCGCGCTCACCCGTGAGCTGGTAGAGCTCGATGAGGCCGAGACCGTAGTAGGCGTAGTCCTCGAGCATGCCCTCGATGCGGGCGACGCCGTCCTTGTAGGTGTGGAGGAGCACACCGCCGGACCACATCCGCTCACGGACGAAGCGGGCGTTACGCACGGCGATGTCGCGCAGGTGGGGGTCGCCGAGGACACGCGCGGCCTCGGCGAAGGCGGCGAGGGCGAGGCCGTTCCAGGAGGTCAACACCTTGTCGTCGGTCTGGGGCGGGATACGCCGGGCGCGCGCCTCGAAGAGCGTGCGTTTCCAGCCCTCGATGCGCTCGGCGAGGGCAGCGCGATCGGTGGGGCGGGGGAAGGGGTCGGTGCGGCGGGAGAGCACGTTGCGCCCGACCAGCTCGGGGTTGTGCGGGTCGTAGAAGTTGCCCTCCGCGGAGACGCCGAATATCTGGTTGAAGGCGGCGGCATCGTCGCCGAGCAGGTCGGCCACCTGGTCGGCCGTCCAGAGGAAGAACTTGCCCTCGATGCCCTCGCTGTCGGCGTCCTGGGCGCTGTAGAAGCCGCCCTCCTCGTCCAGCATCTCGCGTTCGAGGTAGGTGAGCGTCTCGCGGACGACGCGCTCGTGGTCGGGGTCGCCAAAGAGCTGGAAGGCGTGCAGATAGACGCGGGCCAGGGCGGCGTTGTCATAGAGCATCTTCTCGAAGTGGGGGACGAGCCACTGGACATCGACGCTGTAGCGGGCGAAGCCGCCGCCGATCTGGTCGTACATACCGCCGCTGGCCATGCCCCAGAGGGTGCGTTCGAGCATGGCGCGGATGTCGCCGTGCTCGGGATCGCCGGCGCGGGCGGCGCGTCCGAGCAGGAACTCGAGGTTGGCGGGAGCGGGGAACTTGGGGGCAGTGCCGAAGCCGCCCCAGACGTCGTCGGCGGAACGCAGCATGGCGCGCACAGCGTCTTCCGAGACGGTGGGGTCGAAGGCTTCCTCGGGAGCGGCGCGCGTGGCGGCCTCGGCGAGCTGGTCGCTGATTGACTCCGCAGAGTTGACGATGTCCTCGCGGCGCTCGCTCCAGGTGGCGTTGATGGTCTCCAGGAGGCGGGGGAAGCCGGGGCGACCGTGGCCGTCGACGGGGGGGAAGTAGGTGCCGGCGAAGAACGGCTTCTTTTCGGGCGTGAGGAAGACCGTCATGGGCCAGCCGCCCTGACCCGTGAGCGCCTGCACGGCGGTCATGTAAACGCCGTCGATGTCAGGGCGTTCCTCGCGGTCGACCTTGATGTTGACGAAATGCTGGTTCATGACGCCCGCGATCTCGTGCGACTCGAACGACTCGTGGGCCATCACGTGGCACCAGTGGCAGGTGCTGTACCCGACGGAGAGGAGGACGGGCTTGTCCTCTTTCCTGGCCTTCTCAAAGGCCTCCTCCCCCCAGGGGAACCAGTCGACGGGGTTCTCGGCGTGCTGCTGAAGGTAGGGACTTGTCTCGTCCGCGAGGCGGTTTGGCATGAAAGTCAGTGTACTGGTGCTCGACCTTTGGCGATTGCTCCGAGGGGACGCGGCCCCCAGAGTGGGGCGATGCTTGAGCGCGAGCTGGAGGTGGCGACCGAGGCGGCCCGGAAGGCGGGCCGGGAGGTCGCCAAGATGCGGGAGGAGGGGCTGCGCTACGGGCGGAAGGGCGGTTACGAGCTGGTCTCGGAGGCGGACATCCACGCCTCCGAGATCCTGCACGAGGCGCTCACGGGAGCGTTCCCGGACGCGGGCTGGCTGGGTGAGGAGCATCGCGACACGGCGGAGCGGCTCGACCGGGAACGGGTGTGGGTGGTCGACCCCATCGACGGGACACGGGAGTACCTGCAGGGGCTGCCCGAGTACGCCATCTCGGTGGGGTTGGTGGTGAAGGGCCGGCCTGCGCTGGGGGTGGTCTACAACCCGGCAACAGACGAGATGCACACGGCAATCTGCCCGGACCCGCCACCCGAGGCCACCATCAACGGAGACCGCACGCGGGAGTACCTCGCGCTGGTAGGGCGCGGGGAGGACATGCTGGGCGAGGTGCCGCCGCTGCCCGGGAATGCGCACACCCGAGGGGTTGGGAGCGTCGCCTACCGGCTGGCGCTGGTGGCAGCGGGGAAGGGTGACGTGGTGGTGACGTGGTACGCGCGGCAGGAGTGGGATGTGGCGGCGGGGGCGGCACTCTGCCTGGCGAAGGGGCTGGCGGTGACGGACGTGCTCGGCGGCCCAATCCCGTTCAACCAGCCGAGTCCCGTCGTGCGGGGGCTGCTGGTGGCGGAGGCGGGGCTGCACGGTCGCATCCAGGAATACTTCCGGCAGATCGCCAAGTAGGGAAGGACGCGAGCGGCTAGGATGCGGGTGGAGGAGTCGCGATGAGCGTACGCATCGGGCTGGGGGCAGCGCTACTGCCGGGGACCACTCCGCGGTCGTTCTTCCGCTGGGTCGACCTCTGCGAGGAGAGCGAAGTCGACTCGATCTGGCTGAGCGAGCGGCTGGTCGGCCCGCAGAGCGCCCTCGAACCGATGACGACGATGGCGGCGATCGCCGGTGCGACGGAGCGGATCAAATTCGGCATGAATGTCGTGTTGCTGCCGCTGCGGGATCCGCTGGTGCTGGCGAAGGAGTGCGCGACCATCGACTACCTGAGCGACGGTCGCCTGCTGCCGGCCTTCGGGGTGGGGGCGCTGAACGCGCCCGAGTGGCAGGCGACGGGACGGGAGCCACGGGGCCGGGGGGCGATGGCCGACGAGATGATCGACCTGATGGTGCGGCTGTGGGAGGAGGACGAGGTCACGTTCGAGGGCGAGCACTTCCAGTACGAGTCGGCGTCGATCACGCCGCGCCCGGTGCAGCAGCCGCTGCCGCTCTGGATCGGCGGCAGCAGCGATGCGGCGGTCATGCGGACGGCGCTGCGGGGAACGGGGTGGCTGGCGGGCATCCAGACGCCGAAGCAGGTGGCGCCCGTCGTGCAAAAGATCAAGGCGGCAGCGGCGGAGGCGGGGCGCGCCATCGACGAAGACCACTACGGGGCCGGCTTCCCCTTCCGCTTCGGGAGCTGGGACGACGAGCCGATCGCGCGTACGGCGAAGGCGTACAGCCGCTTCGCGGCACTCGACCCGGAGGCGCTGTTCGCGGTGGGCGGCGCGAAGGAGATCACGGAGCGGGCGCAGGAGTACGTGGCCTGCGGCATTAGCAAGTTCGTCCTGCGGCCCCTGGCGGACTCGGACGAGGACGCCTACGCGCAGACGCAGCGGCTGATCGAGGAAGTGCTACCCGCCGTCCACACGTAGCGGCGGCGGCGGCGGGGCGAGCCGGAAGAAGTAGCAGTCGTCGCCCTCGCAGCCATCGGCGATGGCGACATTCGCGCCAAGGACAGCGACGACCTCCTCGCGGCCGGCGAGGGCGACCAGTCCGGGGCGGTCCCAGGCGGGGACGCGCGCCGTCTTCCTGAGAATGCCGCTGACCTTGCGCCGGTAGCCGCGGTACACCATGCGGTCGCCGGGGTTGAGGGGGCGGAGGCGGAGGGCGCCCTCGATTCGGTCGGCGGGAACGGCGACGGCGGGGGGGCTGGGGTCGGGGAAGGGGGAGGTGGCGGCCTGGAGGACGCGTTCGCCGGCACGGGTGATGCCGGGAAGGTTCACGAACTGCTCAGGGAGCGGCAGGGGCTCATCGTCGCGTTCGCCGGAGAAGCGCACGGCGCCAGCCGAGACCTCGACGGTCATGCCCCCGAAGACGACCTGGCCCGTCCCCCGCGCCAGCACGGCGTCGAGGTTGTGGAGGCGCGTGCGGTTGGCGTCGACCTCCGCCTTGAGGAAGGCCGCTTCCCGCTCAAGCAGGAGCAGGCGCGCCTCGCTGCCGAGGCTGCGGAGCGTATCGAGCTCGAATACGACCGACCCGAGGGCGCGGTCGCGGGGCTGGGCAAGGTCGGCGGAGCGCTCGACGGGACGGAAGAGCTCGCGGGCGCTCTCGGCGAGGCCGAGGATAGAGGCGTCGACGGAGGGGTTCTCCTCGCGCAACAGGGGCAGGACCGTGTGGCGGATGCGGTTGCGGGTGGCGGCGAGCTCCGCGTTCGTCTCGTCCACGCGGAAGTCGATGCCGGCGGCCTCGCAGACCGCAACGGTGTCGGCGCGGGGGAGGGCCAGCAGGGGGCGGATGAGCTTGAGCGAGGGCATGCCGGGGAGAGGCGCGCTGGGCAGCATCCCGCGCATCCCGCGAACGCCGCTGCCGCGCACGATGTGGTGGAGCACGGTCTCGACGAGGTCGTCCGCGGTGTGGCCGGTGGCGACGGCGCCCGCGCCCTGGCGCTCGGCGGCGAACGCGAGGAACTGGTAGCGCAGGCGGCGGGCGGTCTCCTCGACGCCGGTGCGCATCTCGGTGGCGGCGAGGGGCACATCGCCCTCGCCGGTCATGCAGGGCACATCGAGGCGCTCGCAGAGGGCGGTGACGAAGTCGCGATCGGCGGTGGAGTCGCGGCGGAGATGGTGGTCGAAGTGGGCGGCGACGACCTCGAAGCCTCGCTCGTTCCCCAGCTTCTGCAGGAGGAGCAGGGCGGCGACGGAGTCGGGCCCGCCGCTGACGGCCACGACGACCTTCTCGAGGCGGCGGAAGAGCTGCTCGCCGTCGGCGTAGCGCCGCACGCGCTCAAGGGGAGACGCGGCCTGGTCGGACACTATTTCGGGAAGAGCCGCTCCCACCACTCGCCGGACGGCTGCTGGTCGGTGGGGGGAGGGGGGCTGAGGACGACGAACGCCGTCTCGCCCTCGCGGATGTAGCCGAGCTCGCGCCGGGCCGCCTGCTCGACGTAGGCATCAGAAACGACGTAGTCGTACACGGCGTTGAGATGGTCGCGCCTGGAGCGGAGGTCTTCGATCTCGGCAATGGCAGCGTCGTGGTCATCGTTCTGCTGGCGCTGGCGCACAGTTCCGGATGAAGCGGTATAGACGAAATAGCCGGTGAGCAGCAGACAAACGACTACAAATAGCGTTGTCCTAGTGAACACCGGGATAGGCATGTGACCAAATTAGGGGCGCTTCACCGAATATTCAAGGGAACGGGATGATTACTGGTCGAGATGGAAGCGGTCGTTCAGGGTGCGCAGGGAGGCCTGGCCAGCCCGCAAACTGAGCGTGGAGAGAGACGCCAGGTCGATGCTAAAGGCGCGAAAGGCGGCGACTTCGAGGCCGAGCAGGCGGCAGATGAGGAGGCGCAGGACGAAGTTGTGCGAGGCGGCTACGACGGCGCTCTCGTCGGGAAGCGTGTGGAGCTCAGCAACGAGCGGGTCGAGGCGGGCGGCGACCTGCGCGAGGCTCTCGCCGCCGGGCATGGCGACCTGCGAGGGGTCGGGTGCGCGCCAGGCTTCGAGGAAGCCGGGGAAGCGCTCGCGCATCTCGGCGAAGGGGAGGCCCTCCGTCTCGCCGACATCCATCTCAATCAACTCGTCGCGGACCTCCAGGGGTGCGCCGGTGCGCTCGGCGAGGTCGCGGGCGATTGAGGAGGCGCGGGTGAGGGGGCTCGTGAGGATGCGGTCGACGCGCTCCCCAGCGAGCCGCTCGACGGCGGCGGCGGTCTGGCGCAGGCCAAGCTCGGTCAGGGAGGCGTCGGCGACGCCCAGGCCGAGGCCATCGCGGTTGTAGGCGGTCTCGCCGTGGCGGACAAGGTAGAGCCTCACTCGTACCGCCCCCTCTCGCGCCAGGCGTGGAGGGCGGCGGAGGGCTCCTCCAGCACAAGCCCGGCACGGATGTAGCGGTCCGCGGTCGCCTGCGGGAAGAGGGCCGCGACGAGCTGTTCGGGACGCACGGTCAGCTCCTGCCCGCAGCTCAGACGCGCCTCGACGACAGCGCCGCCCTGTTCGTCTTCGACCCGGAGGGAGGCGACACCGGCGCGGAGGTCGTACTCGCGCGCTTTCTTGCCCTCCCGCTCCTGCCGCCAGGGGAAGGTCTCGGTGCCGAGAAAGGCGTTGACGGACTCGGACGCGTCCGCGGGGGTGACGCCGTCGAGCGCAAGGCTGTAGTCGGCCCAGCGCAGGAGGGTGGGGAGGGCAGGAAGGCCGAGCGCGACCTCGGTCACGTCGCGGAGCTCAAGGTCGGGCGTGGTCTGCCCGCTGAGATCGGCGGCGAAGCGATCGAGGGGGACGCGCTCTTGCAGCAGCACCTCGACGATCTCGCCTTCGCCGATGAACCCGAGAGGGAGGGGCGCGGCGAAGGCGATCTTGGGGTGAGGCGTGAATCCCTGCGAGTAGAGGAGGGGCAGTTCGGCGCGGCGGATGGCGCGCTCCCAGTAGCGGAGCACGTCGAGGTGGGAGATGTGGCGCACGCGCTCGCCCTTGCGAAAACGAGCACGGATGCGCTGGCGGGCCTCGCTCACACGAGTTCGCCCTGTTCGACGAGCTGCTCGGCCGCCGTATGCGGGTCGAGGGCGCGCCCGGCAACCTGGGCCACGAGCTCGCCGAGGGCGTCCTCGGAGGTGGCGTTGCGGATGCGCTCAAGGAGGATGCGCTGGGCGACGGAGAGCACCTGGTGACGCGCCTCCTGGCGGCGGTGCTTGTCGAGTTCGCCGGAGCTGTCGAGCCAGGCACGGTGTTCGTCGATGGCATCTATGAGGGCGGGGACCCCATCGCCCGCGGTGGCGACGGTCGAGAGGATGGGGATGTCGCGGCCCTCGCTGGGGGCGAGGGAGAGGAGTGCGCGAAGCTGGCTGACGAGCACATCGGCGCCGGGCCGGTCGGCCTTATTCACGACGAGGATGTCAGCGATCTCGATGATGCCGGCCTTGAGCGCCTGGATGTCGTCGCCGGTGCCGGGGTTGTTGACGAGCACGGTCGTGAGGGCGGTACCGGCAATCTCGACCTCGTCCTGACCGGCCCCGACAGTCTCGATGAAGACGTAGGGGAAGCCGAAAGCGTCCATTACCGCGACAACGTCGTCGATGGTGGGGGCGAGGCCGCCGAGGGCGCCGCGGCTGGCCATGCTGCGGACGAAGACGCCGGGGTCGAGGACGAGGTCCTGCATGCGGATGCGGTCGCCGAGGATGGCGCCCTGGGTGAAGGGACTGGAGGGGTCGACGGCGATGACGCCGACTTCGTGGCCGCGCCTGCGCAGTTCGGCGGCAAGGGCACCGGTGAGGCTGCTCTTGCCGGAGCCGGCGCCGCCGGTCACACCGATCGTGTGAGCGCGGCCGGAGCGCGGATAGAGCTGGCGCAGGTACTCACGCCCCTCGGGCGTGCCGTTCTCGACGCGCGTGAGGATGCGGGAGAGGGCGCGGCGCTCGCCCGCGAGGAACCGTTCGATCAGGTCGCTCACTCGGAGGAGGCGTTGTCGTACACGAACGACACGATGTCCCGGGTGTTGGTGCCGGGACGGAAGATCGCGCTGAAGCCCATCGCCTCAAGCGCATCCGTGTCTTCCTCGGGGATGATGCCGCCGCAGAAGAGGGTCACGTCGTCGAGGCCGCGAGACTTCAGCTCCTCGACGATGCGGGGAAAGAGCTCGAGGTGGGCGCCGGAGAGGATGCTGAGGCCGACGACATCGACGTCCTCCTGGAGGGCGGCCTCGGCGATCATCTGCGGGGTCTGGCGGATGCCGGTGTAGATGACCTCGCAGCCGCCGTCGCGCAGGGCGCGGGCGACGATCTTGGCGCCCCGGTCGTGGCCGTCGAGGCCCGGCTTGGCGATGAGGACGCGGATCTTCTGATCGGTGGTGGTCTCTGGGGATGCGCTCATGGTGCTGCTCCTGTGTTCCGTGGGGTCAGGATCGCTCGACCAGCTGCAGGTTGACGCCGAAGGACGAGCGGGGAGAGACGAAGGCGACGCCGCCGTTGGCATCGCCGGCGCGGGCGCCACTGGCGCGGAGGGACTCCACGGTGGCGTCTGCATCGGCGACGGCGAGCGAGAGGAGGAACGAGCCCTCGCCCCGCTCGGCGGCGAACTTTGCGACCGGTCCCTCGTCGCCGAGGGGCCGGATGAATTCGAGGTGGGCGTTGCCGGCGAGCATGAAGGCGTTCTCGATGCCGAGCCGGTCGACCTTGCCGCCAAGGTCGGGATCGAGGGTGAAGCCGAAGTGGCGCTCGTAGGTGGCGGCGGCGGTGGGGATGTCGTTCACGACGATGCCGATGTGGTCGATGCGCTGCGCGAGGGCGGCGTCGCTAGGGCCGACGTGGGACTCCTCGACAGGCGTGGCGTACTCGATCAGGACGCCGTGGTTCGACTTGGGGTGGAGGAAGCCAATCATGCCGGCGAGCCCGGCACGGGGAGCTTCGTCGATGAGTTGGACCCCACCCTCCGCAGCCGCCTTGAGGTCGGCGGCGCAGTCGTCTGACTCAAGACAGACGTGGTGCATGCCCTCACCCCGGCCTTCGAGGAAGCGGGCCACGCCCGTGTCTTCACGGGTGGGCTCGAGCAGCTCGATCTCGGCATCGCCACAGGGAAGGAGGACGCCGCGGACGCCCTGGTCCTCGATGACGCGGTCGACGCTGACGGGGAGGCCGAGAGCGTCGCGGTAGAACCCAAGCGCATCGTCGGCGCTGCGGACGACGATGCCAACGTGGTGGACCTTGCTGAGCATGGGGCTCCTTTGGGTGCTAGTTGCTTCCGGCGGCGCTGGACTCGCGCACGCCGGGCATTCCGGCGAGATAGGCGGCGATGACGTGCCAGTGCTCGCGGTCGTGCTGCGCGACGACCTGGAGCAGGCGGTTGGGAACACGCCCTTCCTCGCCAATGGCGGCGTCGTCGAACTCGGAGACAATGGCGAGCAGGCGCTCGCGGCCGGCCTTGAGCTGTTCGAGGACGCTCCAGAAGGTGAGGCTGCGCTTGCGCGCGGCGTGGTCCTCGTTCCAGGCATCAGTCCGTTCGTTCTCGAAGTCGAGAAGCGCTGGGCGCCTGTCCTCCTGGATGTCGCGGAAGGCGCTAACGACCTCCGCCTCCCAGCTGGCAACGTGGCCGACGATGTCCTTGAGGGACCAGTCGCCAATCATGGGTTGCTCGATGTCGCGGATGCGGCAGGTCTCGATGTTGCGCAGGAGCTGATTGCGTTCGAGCTCAAGCTCGCCGAGAAGGCGGCGTCGGTCGTCCGCGAAGCTTCGGGTGTCGTCCTCGGCCATCAGACGACCACGATCTCGCGGTACTCGCCCCAGGCGCGGCGCAGGGCGTGGCTGATCTCGCCGAGCGTGGCGCGCGCCTCGACGGCGGCCACGATGAGGGGGATGAGGTTGTCGGTGCCACGCGCGCCCTCCTCGAGGGCGGCGATGGCGGCATCGGAAGCGGCGTTGTCGCGGTCGGCACGGAGGGCCTGGAGACGCTCGATCTGGCGCTGGCCGATGGAGGGATCGACGCGCAGGAGCTCGGGCGGCTCTTCGCCGGTGATGGTGAAGTCGTTGACGCCGACGATGACGCGGTCCTTCTCCTCGATCTCGCGCTGGTAGCGGTAGGAGGCCTCCTGGATCTCGCGCTGCTGGAAGCCCTGCTCGAGGGCGGAGGGCGCGCCGCCGAGATCCTCTATGGTCTTCAGATAGTCGCGCGCCTCCCCTTCGAGGCGGTCGGTCATGGACTCGATGTACCAGGAGCCGCCGAGCGGGTCGATGACGTCGCCGGCGCCGCTCTCGAAGGCGATGACCTGCTGCGTGCGGAGCGCGATCTGGACGGCCTTTTCGGTGGGAAGGGAGAGGGCCTCGTCCATCGAGTTTGTGTGCAGGGACTGCGTCCCGCCAAGGACGGCGGCGAGGGCCTGCAGGGTGGTGCGCACAATGTTGTTCTCGGGCTGCTGGGCGGTGAGGGTGGCCCCGCCCGTCTGCGTGTGGAAGCGGAGCATCATGGAGCGCGGATTCTGGGCCTCGAAGCGCTCCTTCATGATGGTCGCCCAGATACGGCGGGCGGCGCGGAACTTGGCGACCTCCTCGAGGAGGTTGTTGTGGCAGGCGAAGAAGAAGCTGAGGCGTCCGGCAAAGGCGTCGACATCGAGGCCGGCGGCGACGGCGGCATCGACGTAGGCGATGCCGTTCGCGAGGGTGAAGGCGATCTCCTGGGCGGCGGTGCTGCCCGCCTCGCGCATGTGGTAGCCGGAGATGGAGATGGTGTTCCAGCGGGGCACGCTCTCGGAGCAGTAGCGGAAGACGTCGGTGATGAGACGCATGCTGGGCGTGGGCGGATAGATCCACGTCCCGCGCGTGATGTACTCCTTGAGGATGTCGTTCTGGACGGTGCCGCCGAGCTTCTCGACAGGCACGCCCTGCTCCTTGCCGACGGCGATATAGAGGGCGAGGAGGACGGCAGCGGTGCCGTTGATGGTCATGGAGGTGGTGACGCGATCGAGGGGAATGTCCTTGAACAGGGTGCGCATGTCGTCGATCGAGTCGATGGCGACACCGACCTTGCCGACCTCGCCGAGGGCCATGGGGTCGTCGGAGTCGTAGCCGATCTGGGTGGGGAGGTCGAAGGCGACGGAGAGGCCGGTCTGGCCCTGGTCGAGGAGGTAGCGGTAACGCTCGTTCGACTCCTCGGCGGTGCCGAAACCGGCGTACTGGCGCATGGTCCAGAGGCGCCCGCGGTACATGGTGGGCTGGACGCCACGGGTGAAGGGGTACTCGCCCGGGAAGCCGAGGTCGCCGTTGGAGGACACGTCCTCGGGGCTGTAGACAGGGTCGAGAACGGTCTCGCCGGTGGTCCGGAACGACTCGGCGCGCTCGGGGTTACGGTCGACCGCCTTGCGGTACGTCCCATCGAGCCATTCCTGCTTCGATTGGCTGGGCATCTCGTTATCCGTGGTCCTTCCGGGCATGCGACCGCAAACGGGTGTCGCGGCGAAATCCGCGCGGGGCAGTATATCCCGAGCAGCCGTTAGGGCGGGCGGCGGGATGGGGTAATTCGGCCCTCTGGTTGCTACCATCACGGTACCGGGAGCCCCTAGCACCAATGAAGCGTTCAACTACTCCGACGCTTGCGGACCCACTGATTATCACTGTCGTTAGTGCTGTCGATCGTGGGCGGCTTCTCTCTGGTGGTAGCGGCTTTCTTCGCGTTGGTGGGTTTCAATGACCTTCTCGCCGGCAGTGATTTCTCGGTCGACATCCGCGCCGCCAGCGCCGTGTGGCTGAGTCCCTTGCTGTTCGTCATTGCACAAGCGCTGCTGCCTCCCAAGCGACCCGCCTTTCTGGTCACCAAGTGCATGGCTGTGGGTGGGGCGCTGACCATTCCGGCTTATTTCATCTATTCATGGTTCTTCCACTACTGGGCCTAAGCTCGGCAGGGAGTCCGGAGTGGCCTAGCGCACCTGGCGGAAGAAGGCGCGGATGTCGGCGAGGAGGTGGTCGGGCTCTTCGAGGGCGGCGAAGTGGCCTCCCGAGGGCATCCCCGTGTAGTGCACGAGGTTGTAGGCGGCTTCGACCCAGTGCCGGGGACTCTGCAGGATCTCGCCGGGGAAGGCGGCGAAGCTGGTGGGGACGGCGATGGGCCCGGCACCGGGGCCCCGACCCATGCCGCCCTCGGCGCGAGCCTCGAAGTAGATGCGGGCGGCGGAGGCGATGCTGTTGGGCGCCCAGTAGAACATGATGTTGGTCAGCAGCGTGTCCTTCGAGTAGCGGGACTCCACGTCGCCGTTGCAATCGCTCCAGCTGCGGAACTTCTCGGTGATCCAGGCGGCGATGCCAGCGGGGGAGTCGGCCTGGGCGATGCCGAGGGACTGGGGCTTGGTGCCCTGGACGTTGCTGTAGCCCGTCTCCTGGGACTGGAAGGCGCGGCGCGAGGTGATTCCCGCCTGGTCCGCCTCCGTGGGTGGGTCGGGGGGACCGGCGAGGGCCATGTTGAGGTGGATGCCGCTGAGGTTGTCCGCGTGGGCGGCCCCCAAACGGGTGCTGATGATGGCGCCCCAGTCGCCGCCCTGGGCGCCGTAGCGTTCGTAGCCGAGCTCGGCGGTCATGAGGTGGTCGAGGGCGGCGGCGACGCGGGAGGGGCCCCAGCCACGCTCGGCAGGCTTGCCGCTCCAGCCGAAGCCGGGGATGGAGGGGATGACGACGTCAAAGGCGTCAGCGGGGTCGCCACCGTGGGCGGCGGGGTCGGTGAGGGGCCCGATGAGGTGGAGGAACTCGAACATGGAGCCGGGCCAGCCGTGCGTCAGGAGGAGGGGGTGGGGGTTCGGCCCCTGGCCGCGGACGTGCCAGTAGTGGATGTCGACGCCGTCGACCTCGCAGAGGAACTGGGGCCAGGCGTTGAGCGCGGCCTCCTGGGCGCGCCAGTCGTACTCGTTGCGCCAGTAGTCGCAGAGCTCGCGGACGTAGCCCACATCGGCGCCGTAGTCCCAGCCGGTGTCGGGGATGGCGTCGGGCCAGCGCGTGCGGGCGAGGCGCTCACGAAGGTCGTCGAGGACGGAGTCAGGAACGTCGATGCGGAAGGGTCGTGGCGGCATGGGGGGACTATAGGGAGGGGCGTTGGCTGTTGATAGGGAGCCGACTGGCGCGGCCCTAGTCAGGGAAAGAGACGAGGGCGCCTGCGACGGTTTCGTAGAGGTCTCGGTCGACAAGCTTGGCCTTGCCGGTCAGGTCTTCGAGGGGGGCGAGGCGGATCTGGTTGGCCTGGAGGACGGCGGCCTTGCCCGAGTGGCCGTCGTGGACGGCGTCGATAGCGGCGATGCCGAAGCGGGTGGCGAGGACGCGGTCGAAGGCGGTGGGGGTGCCGCCGCGCTGGACGTGGCCGAGCACGGTGAGGCGCGTCTCGAAGCCGGTACGGGCTTCGATCTCGTCGGCCACCACGCGGCCAACGCCACCGAGGCGGGCGTGGCCGAAGGCGTCGCGCTGGTCGCTCTGGACGACGATCTCGCCATCGCGGGGGCGGGCGCCCTCGGCGGCGACGACGACGGAGGCGGAGACGTCGCGCCCGTGGTGGGCGCGGAGGCGGTCGCAGACGGCGGCCATGTCGAAGGGTTCCTCGGGGATGAGTATCTCGGCGGCCCCGCCGGCGATACCTGCGTAAGTCGCGATCCAGCCGGTGTCGCGGCCCATCACCTCGACGACCATGACGCGGTGGTGGGACTCGGCGGTCGTACGGAGACGGTCGATGGCCTCGGTGGCGGTCTGCACGGCGGTGTGGAAGCCGAAGGTGAGCTCGGTGACGCCGAGGTCGTTGTCGATGGTCTTGGGGACGCCAACGACGGGGACGCCTTCCCTGGCGAGCTGACCGGCCACCCCCAGGGTGTCGTCGCCGCCGACGGCGACGAGGGCTTCGACTGCCTCGCGCTCAAGGGTCGCGCGGACGGCCTGGGCGCCGCCCTCGATGGCGTAGGGGTTGGCTCGGGAGGTCCCGAGGATGGTTCCGCCGAGGGGCAGGATGTCGCGGCAACGCTCGGCGCTGAGCGGCATCACGTCGCCCTCCATGACGCCCGCCCAGCCGTTGCGGAAGCCGACAACCTCGTCGCCGTACTGGCGCTCGCCCTTGGTGACGACAGCGCGAATGACGGCGTTCAGACCGGGGCAATCGCCTCCGCCGGTCAGGATTCCCACACGCACAGCACTTCCTCCGCGGAGAAGGTCTGCAACGACCGTACCGCGCGAAGTTGTACGAGGCGAGACGGACTGGGTCGCGCCCGGTTACGAGTCGCGATTGGCCAGGCCGCGGGCCTCGAGCTCCTTCTGCAGGCGGACAGCGTCGGAGCTGAGGGGCGGCCCCTTCTTGTCGTCGGGGAGCACACCGGCCGTGGCCATGCCCATCTTGGCGCCGTCGAAGGTGATCCACTTCTCGGGCACGAGCTCCATGACGACGCGCAGGGGCGAGTCGAGGGTCTTCTCGAAGGCGGCAGCCTGCTCGGGGTCGGCCCCGGGGCGGAAGGAGAGGGCGTGGTAGAACCAGTCCTTCGTCTCGCGGTCCTCGTGCATGATGCAGCGGGCCTTGGCGGTGATCGTCTTGCCGGGGCCCAGGTGGGTGCCGGTGCTCGTCAGGACGACGGAGCAGCGCGGGTCGCGGCGGAGGGCGGCCATGCGGTGGCGGTGGGCGGCGGCGGTCATCCAGAAGGAACCCTTCGCCCAGACGACGGCGTGCATCACGCCAACGGGCCAACCGTCCTTGGTCGACCAGTTAAGGACAGCCTCACCAACGGTGTTGAGCAGCTCTTCCTTGACGTCGTCGTCGATGGGATAGATGGAGACCGTCTCGTGGTCCCTGGTGGGGTCGGGTGCGTAGCTTTCGTCGGACATGGGAACCTCCGGAAGTTCTGTGCGCGCACGTTGCCCGCCGCGACGGGCCGTGTCAATACGATTGGCTCCCTCGACTGCTCCGCTGCGCTCCGCGCTCACTCGCGGCAACTGGTCCCTCGACTGCTCCGCTGCGCTCCGCGCTCACTCGCGGCAACTGGTCCCTCGGGTGCTCCGCTGCGCTCCGCGCTCACTCGCGGCAACTGGTCCTTCGGCTGCTCAGCTGCGCTCCGCGCTCGCTCGCGGCAACTGGTCCCTCGGGTGCTCAGCCGCACGCAGCGCTCACTCGCGGCAACTGGTCCTTCGGCTGCTCCGCTGCGCTCCGCGCTCACTCCCGCCGACTGGTCCCTCGGGTGCTCAACCGCACGCCGCGCTCACGCCGACTGGCTTCTGGCTCTCGGCGTCGCCCCCAGGATGCGCTTCCGCAAGCGGATGCTGCCCGGCGTGATCTCCACGAGCTCGTCATCGTTGATGAACTCGATGGATTGCTCCAGGTTCAGAAGCCTGGGGGGAACGAGACGCAGGGACTCGTCGGCAGCGGCCGCCCGCATGTTGGTGAGCTTCTTCTCTTTCGTGACGTTCACGTCCATGTCGGATGGGCGGGCGTTCTCGCCGATGATCATCCCCTCGTAGACCTGCGTCCCGGGTTCGATGAATATCTCGCCGCGCTCCTGCAGGTTGTGAATGGCATAGGCGGTTGCCGTTCCCGCGCGGTCGGCAACCAACGCCCCGCTGGGGCGCCCGGCGATGGGCCCATTCCACGGCTCCCAGCCGGCGAACAGGTGGTTCATGATGCCGGTGCCTCGGGTATCGGTGAGGAACTGGGAGCGGAAGCCGATGACGCCTCTCGTCGGGATCAGGAATTCGAGCCGGACGCGGCCGCTGCCGTGGTTCACCATGCGGGTCATCTTCGCTCGACGTGCGCTGAGCTTTTCGATAACCGTGCCCTGGTAGTCCTCCGCCACGTCGACGACCAGTTCCTCGAACGGTTCCTCGACGCGGCCGCCTCGCTCGCGGGTGACGATGCGGGGCCGGCCGACCTGCAGCTCGTAGCCCTCGCGCCGCATCATCTCGATGAGAATCGAAAGCTGCAGCTCGCCGCGGCCGATCACCTGCAACTGGTCGGCCGAATCGGTGTCCTGTACGCGAATCGAGACATTGCTGACCAGCTCGCGCTCAAGTCGCTCGCGCAGCTTGCGGGACGTGACGTACTGCCCATCCTGCCCGGCCAGGGGCGAGGTGTTCACCCCGAAGATCATGGAGACCGTCGGCTCATCCACGTGCATCGGGGGGAACGGCCGCGGGTCGCCGGGCGCGGTGATGGTCTCACCGATGGTGATGTCGTCGATCCCGGCGAGGCAAATGACGTCCCCGGCCGCGGCCTGCTCCACCTCGGCCCGCTCCAGTCCGTCAAAGACGAACAGCCTGGTGACGCGGGTTGGCGCAACCGAGCCATCGAGCTTCGACACGGCGATCTCGTCGCCGAGGGCCACGCGGCCGTTAACGATCCGTCCGATCGCAATGCGGCCCAGGTAATCGCTTGAATCGAGGTTCGCCACCCGCATCTGGAGGGCGGCCTCCGGGTTGCCGCGAGGAGGAGGCAACTGCTCGACAATCGCGTCGAGCAGGGGGCGCAAGTTCAGTCCGGCCTCGTCCGGCTCGAGACTGGCAACGCCCGCCCTGGCGTTCGCGTACACGACCGGAAAGTCGATCTGCTGCTCGGTCGCTTCGAGGTCGATGAAGAGGTCGTAAACCTCGTCGAGGACTTCCGCGGGACGCGCATCCTTGCGGTCGATCTTGTTGATGACGACGATCGCGGGCAGGCCGTGCTCGAGGGCCTTGCCCAGGACGAAACGCGTCTGCGGCAGGGGGCCCTCGGAGGCGTCGACGAGCAGCAGCACGCCGTCAACCATCGTCAGCGTGCGCTCGACCTCCCCGCCGAAATCGGCGTGGCCGGGCGTGTCGACGATGTTGACGATGCAGTCGCGATGCCGGATGGCCGTGTTCTTGGCCATGATGGTGATGCCGCGCTCACGCTCGAGGTCGATGTTATCGAGCGCGCGTTCCTCCACGCGCTCGTTCGCGCGGAAGACCCCGCTCTGGTGGAGCATGGCATCGACGAGGGTCGTCTTGCCGTGATCGACGTGCGCGATGATGGCGATGTTACGCCGCAGGGCGTTGGCGACTTCAGATTCGGCAGTCGCGGTCATGGGGTGTCTGTCTCAAGAGCATTCATCATTTGTTCAGTGGGAGCGGTGCGGCGCTGGCGTCTGGTTGGCCGCGGTCGCCGACGGGACTTCGCATTTCGTGAGCGAAGGCTCGCCGGCCCGAACCGCCAAGGGTGATTCTCCCCAACAACGGGGTAATGGGCGACTCCGGCCGTCACCCAGGGAGACGGCGGTGCGGGCTCACTCCGACTGGAAGGCGGGAATTACCTCCTGCGCCCAGGCCTCAAGCGCCTCCCAGTCGAGGGGCGGGCGGAGGGCGATGTTGAGGAGATCGCAGCCGAGGTCGCGGTATTCCGCGACGAGCTCTTTCGCCTCGTCCGGCGTGCCCATGATGAGCCCGCGCTCGCGCCAGGTCTCGATGGCGCCGCCGAAGACCGTGCGCGTGTGCTCCTCGGCGCGGGCGCGGGCGGCCTCGTTGGCAGCGAGGTGGAAGCTGAGGTTGACGCTCTTCTCGATCTCGTCGAAGTCGCGCTCCTCGCGGTCGCAGGCTTCGCGCAGCACGCGAGAGAGGTGGCGGAACTGCCAGGGGGTCAGGTAGGGGCCGTTCCAGCCGTCGCAGAGGCGGGCGATCATGGGCAGGGTGCGCTTGCGCCCGACGCCACCGCCCCAGATGCGGAGTCGTTCCTGAACGGGCTTGGGGTTGCAGCAGGCGTCGGTGAGGGTGAAGTGCTCGCCCTCGAAGTCGACGTGGTCCTCGGTGAGAAGGAGGCGGATGACCTGGATGCCCTCCTCGAGGATGTCGAGACGTTTGCCGAGGGGCGGGAAGGGGATGCCGTAGGCGCGGTACTCGTCCTCGTACCAGCCGGCGCCGATGCCGAGCTCGATGCGACCGCCGCTGAGGTGGTCCATGGCGGCGAGGGCGTTGGCGAGGACGGCGGGGTGGCGGTAGTTCATGCCCAGCACGAGCGAACCGATGCGCAGGTTCTTTGTCTCGCAGGCGAGGGCGGTCATGATGGTGGTGCCCTCCCAGTAATCGCCGTGGTTTTCGTGGACGAGGGGGGCTTCATAGAAGTGGTCCGAGGCGTCGATCCAGTCGAAGCCCGCGGTATCGGCCCAGGTCCAGAGGCGGCGCAGCTCCGCCATCTCGATGTTCTGCTGGATCAGATGCACTCCAAATCGCATTCGATTGCTCCTTCGACTGCTCCGCTTCGCTACGCGCTCACTCGCGGGACGGCGCCCGACGACTGCTCTCTCGGTGGGCGGGAGTCTAGCGAGTTCCGTTGCGAGGGGACGGGCTAGGATGCGCGCGGGAGGTCGGCATGACTGAGATCACGCACCGGTTCGTGGAAACGAACGGGATTCGGATGCACATCGCGGAGGCGGGGGAGGGGCCGCTGGTGGTGATGTGCCACGGTTTCCCGGAGTCGTGGTACTCGTGGCGGCACCAGCTCGTGGCGCTGGCGGAGGCGGGGTTCCATGCGGTCGCGCCGGACCAACGGGGCTACGGCCAGACGGACGCGCCGGAGGCGATCGAGGCGTACACGCAGCTCCACCTCATCGGCGACATCATGGGGTTGCTGGATGCGCTGGAGGAGGAGCAGGCGGCGATCGTCGGGCACGACTGGGGTGCGCCCGTCGCGTGGAACACGGCCATCCTGCGCCCTGACCGCATCCGTGCCGTGGCGGGCCTCAGCGTCCCGCCGAGCGCGTGGTCGGGGAAGATCCCGCCGACCGAGGGGATGAAGCAGCGGTTCGGCGACAACTTCTTCTACCAGCTCTACTTCCAGGAGCCGGGCAAGGCGGAGGCGGAGATGGAGGCGGATGTGCGCCGCTCCATGCGGATGCTGCTCTACACGGCCTCGGGGGACTGCCCGCCGAATCCGGCGGCAACGGCGCTTCCGAAGACGGCAGGCTTCCTGGACCAGATGCAGGACCCCGGGGACGACCTCCCGGCGTGGCTGACAGAGGCCGACCTCGACTTCTTCACGGGCGAGTTCGAGCGCGCGGGTTTCCGCGGCGGCCTGAACTGGTACCGCAACATCGACCGGAACTGGGAGCTGATGGCGGCCTTCAACGGGAAGAAGGTGACTCCGCCCTCGCTCTTCATCACGGGGGACCGCGACCTCGTGGTCGGCCTCATGGGGCCGCATTGGCGCAAGCAGATGGAGGCGGCTGCGCCGAACCTGCGGGACGCCGTCATGATCCCCGGGGTGGGCCACTGGACGCAGCAAGAAGCGGCCGAGGCGGTGAACGAGGCGATGATCGCGTTCCTGCGGGGGCTGTAGGGGCGAGCCCTACTCCTCCTCGCGCTGGTGGCCGTTGGAGCGCGGGCAGACATGCCCCGCGGGGTCGATGGGCGCGCCGCAGAAGGGGCAGGGGGGCCGGCCGGCCGCGACCACCTCGGTGATCTGGGCGCGCAGGCCGCGGGCGGTGTCGAAATCGAACTCGATGGAGATGGCCTCGCCTTCCGCCTCGGTGGCCCCCTCGGCGGCGACAACGACGATGGTGCGCGTCTCCTCGTTCAGGCCGAGGGAGAGTCGCCCGGCGCGGACGTCGAGCTCGTAGTTGGGCTGGAGTGGGAACACGGGCTCGGGTTGCCCAGGGCCGGAAGCGGCAAGGTCGGCGCCGGCATGCTCCAGCGTCGTCTCGATCGCCTCGCCGATGGCGGAGAGCTGCTCCTTCTCCATCCAGACAAAGGCGTAGCTACCAGCCTGGCTGATGGCGCGCAGACGGAAGCGGCGCTGTCCCGGCTGGCCCACGGCATCGGCGGAGAGGTGCTGAACGGGCCCGAATTCGGTCAGGGGCATCACTGCCGATCCTACGCGAGGGGGTGGGGAACGTGCCCGCGGGGGTCGGCTAGACCCCGATCGCGTCCGCCTCTCGCAACGCCGCGGTCAGGCCCTCCACGCTGCTAAAGACGTGCCCGTGGAACCCGAGTTCCCGCGCCGCCTCGACGTTAGGCGCCGTGTCGTCGACGAAGAAGCACTGAGAGGGCTTCGTGCCGGTCAGCTGGCAGACACGCCCAAACACCTCGGGGTCGGGCTTGGCCATGCCGAGTTCGCACGACACCAGCAGCGACTCAAAGCGGTCGAACTCAGGGTGCATGGCCCGCACAACCTGCCAGTAGTCGCGATCGACGTTGGACAGGAGCACCAGGCGGTAGTGCCCGGAGAGCACCTTCATCAGTTCGGCCATGCCGGGAACCGGCTCGTGGTAGGGCTCCAGCCACGCAGCTTCGAACTCGGAGTAGGAGAGGGCGAGACCATGGGTGTCGACGAGTTCCCGATGGACCTCGGGGAGCGTCGATACCCCGGTGATTATGTCGCGGCGGGCGGTGAGCTTGTGCAGCTTCCCGAAGGCGTCGTCGGGATCGGCACAGTGCGACGCGAGGCGGGCGGCCACGAGGTCGTCGTCGAAAGAGATCATCACCCCGAAGAGGTCGAAGGCGAGGACGGCGATGGCTGAACCGGCAATCCGCATGGGGGCGTCCGTCACCATGCTAGACCAACAGGCGAGGCAAGGCCCCTACTGGGTGGGGAGGGGCGACTGCCACCAGCCGGGGCGGGAGCTGACCTCGATGCTGACCACCCACTTCACCCAGTTGTAGCCGCGGCGCCCGGGAGCCACGAGCCGCACGGGGAAGCCGTGGCCCGAGCTGAGCCGTTCGCCGCCGACCTGGGTGGCGAGGAGGAGGCGGGGGGCCGTGCCCAATCCGAAGCGACGGCTGAAGCCAGTCGCCGAGGTAACGACGATGCTGCGGGCCTCGTTCGTGAGGCCGGCGCGTCCGAGGAGGGCGGTCAGGGGCACGCCACTCCAGTCCTGGACGGTGTACCAGCCACCGGTGCAGTCGAGGGTAGCGCGACGGGTTCGCTCGGCGAGGGCGGTCAGCTCGTCGTAGCCGAGGGTGAGGGGCTCGCGCACCTCGCCACGGACCTCAAGGCGCCACTCGCCGGCGGGGATGCGCTGGCGGTTGTCGCCGAGCCAGTTGGTTACGGGGTGGCTGTTGCCGGTGAAGCTGGCCTCCTCGCGGGAACCGGTGAAGCGCCGGTCGGGGCCGGAGTGGGGTGCGGCGACGGCGAGCCCGCGGGAGAGGGCGAATCCGGCCCCGCCCACGGCCAGGAGGCGCAGGACGGCGCGGCGGCTCGCGAAGGCGGCGGCGGGACGCCTCGGCCAGCGCAACACGACGTGAAGGGCGAAGAGGGGAACGAGCGCCAATCCGAGAATGGTGTGCAGCACGAGGGGACGCATCTCGCCGTAGATGGGGACGAGCAGGGTCCCGCGACCGACGAGCAGCCACCAGAGGCCGGTCACGAGGATTCCAAGGAAGAGCACGCCCAGGAGAGCGGGGGCGAACGACCAGAGCCCGGCGCCACGACGGGCGAAGGAGCGCACCACGATGCGCCACTTCCAGAGGAGCAGCACGACCACCGAGAGGCCGCCCGCGCTGTGCAGCCAGAAGACCCACTGCCCCTCGGGGCTGCCGGCGAGGAAGCTGCCGAGCCCGGAGACCAGCTCCAGCAGGAGGAGGAAGAAGAGAGCGAGGTTGGTGGCGCGGGCGTTCATGGACCCTCCTGCCGCAGGCACGAGCGGCGCCAGCCGGGTCCCGTCCAGCGTACACCTGCGCGGGCGGGGATCGACACGAGATCGCTACACTGCGGGCATGCAGGACCGCGACACAACGGCACTCGTGACCGAGCGACGGGAGCGAGCGGCGGCGCGCTGGGATCTCGACCGGGGAGTCGTGCTCGTGCCGGCGGGCTTGATGCTGCCGATCGCGGGGACGGACCAGTTCCACGAGTACCACGCGCACCCCGAGCATCGCTACCTGGCGGGGGTGGGGCAGCCGGGCGGGGTGCTCGCGTTCGACGCCGGGGAGGGCTGGACGCTGTTCGTACCGCAGCCGGAAGCGGCGGAGCGGGTGTGGACCGGCAACGGGCCGTCACTGGCGGCGGTGGGGGATGTGTCGGGGCTGGCGCGCGTGCAGGCGGCGTCGGAGCTGGGCGGGTGGTTGGAGCGGCGGCGGGGGGAGCCGGTGGCCGTCATCGGCAACGACGACCTGACACTGCGAGCGGGGGAGTACGGGGTCGAGTCGTGGACCAGCCTCGAATTCGCGACGGACGAGGATGAGAACGAGCGACTGCGCACAGTGGTGGCAGAGCTGCGGCGGGCGAAGGACGCGAACGAGCTGGCGCTGATGCGGGAAGCAGCGGCGGCGACGCACCGGGGGCACATGGCGGGGCTGGGCAAGGCGCGGGCGGGGATGTCGGAGCGGGCCCTGCAGATCGAAATCGAGGTCGAGTTCTTCGGGGCGGGGGCGGAGCGGACGGCCTACGGGTCGATTGTGGGAGGCGGACCGAACGCGGCGACGCTGCACTTCGCCCCGACCGCACGGGAGTTCGGCGAGGGGGAGCTGATCCTGGTCGACGCGGGGGCGGAGGTGGGTGGGTACGCCAGCGACGTGACACGCACGTACCCGGTGGGGGCGCGCTTCGAGGGGGTACAGCGTGACCTGTACGAGCTCGTACTGGGCGTACAGGAGCGCGGCATCGCGGGGGCGAGGCCAGGGATCGAGTACAAGGAGCTGCACCTCGCGGCCAGCGTCGAGATCGCACGGGGGCTCATCGACCTGGGGTTGCTGCGGGGCAACGCGGAGGGGCTGGTCGAACGCGACGCGCAGGCGCTGTTCTTCCCGCACGGACTCGGGCACATGCTCGGGCTGGCCACGCACGACGCAGGGGGCTGCCTCGAAGGGCGGGCGCCGAGCGACCGTCCGACGCTGCGCTACCTGCGCGCGGACCTGCCGCTGCAACCAGGTTATGTCGTGACGATCGAGCCGGGCATCTACTTCATCCGGGCGCTGCTGGAGGATGCGGATCTGCGCGAGCGGTACCGGAACGACGTCGACTGGGGGCGGGTCGATGAATTGCTGGACTTCGGCGGTATCCGCATAGAGGACGACGTGCTCGTGACCGAGGACGAGGCGGAGGTGCTATCGGCAGCGACGCCGAAGTCGCTGGAGGGGATCGAGGCGCTGCGGGCGGAGGCACTGGAGGCATGACGGCTCCGTTTTCGCGCATCTCGATCGAGCAGGTGGCGCGCTACCCGCGCCCGGGCATGGGCGGGCCCGCTCGCTGGTCGTTCACACCCGACGGGGGCGGCATCGCCTACCTCGCGACCGAGGATGGAGGGCTCGTGCGCAGCCTCTGGCTGTACGACATCGCGAGCGGGGAGCGGCGGGCGCTGGCGGGGCCGGCGGGCGGGGGTGGGCCGATCTCGCGGGAAGAGGAGCTTCGGCGCGAGCGGGCGCGACTGCGGGACGTGGGCGTAACCGACTACCGCTTCGCCTCGAAGGCGGCGGAACGCACGATCCTGCTGCCGGGGGGCGAGGGGCCGCGGCTAATCGTGGGGGACGGCGAGCCGGTCGCAATCGGGGGGGCGGAGGGGGCAATCACGCCCCGGCTGACCGCCGACGGCACGCGGCTCGCATTCGTGCGGGAGGGGGAGCTGTTCGCGATACCGGCGTCGGGCGGGGAGGCGCGGCAGCTCACGCACGGCGCCGGGGACGGCTTCACGAACGGGCTGGCGGACTTCATCGCACAGGAAGAGTTCGGGCAATCCGACGGTTTCTGGTGGTCGCCCGACGGATCGCGCATCGCGTTCGTGGAGGTGGATGCGCAGCACATCCCCGACTACCCGATCGTGCACCAGGGTCAGGATGCGCTCGACACCGAGCACCACCGCTACCCATTCGCGGGGGCGCCGAACGCGCGGGTGCGGCTGGGGGTCGTGGCGGCGGACGGCGGCGAGCCGGTCTGGATGGACCTCGGCGACGAGGATGACATCTACCTGCCCCGGGTGGTCTGGCGGCAGGACGGCGTGCTCGCAGGAGTCGTGCTGAACCGCGAACAGACGGAACTGCACCTGCACCTCTTCGACCCGAACACGGGGACGGTCCTGCGTACGCTCGAAGAGCGTAGCGAGCCCTGGCTGAACCTCGGCGACTTCCGTTTCCTCGACTCGGGCGAACTGCTGTGGTCGAGCGAGCGCACGGGCTTCCGGCACCTCTACCTGTACGACGCCAGCCTGGCGGAGTTGCGGCAGATGACCGAAGGGGAGTGGGTGGTGACGCGCATCGTGGAGGTGGACGAGGCGGGGCGGTCGGTGTTCTTCAGCGGGACGCGGGAGGGGGCGGTCGAGCGGCACCTGTACCGGGTGGGGCTGGACGGCGGGGAGGTGGAGCGCCTGACGGTCGCGGCAGGGGGGCACGGCTGCGCGGTCGCACCGGATGGGAGCGCGTTTGTCGACACGTTCTCGTCGCGGGAACGGGCCTCGGTGACGACGCTGCGGCGCACCGACGGCGGCGAGGCGATCGCGACCCTGTTCGAGGAGCGATCCATGACCGCCACCGAACAGGGACTGCGGCCTCCGGAGTTGCGGCTACTGTCGGCAGCGGACGGCACGCCCATGTTCGGGACGCTGTACCGGCCCGAGGGAGCGGGTCCGCATCCGCTGGTGGTGTCCGTGTACGGGGGGCCGCACGCCCAGCGCGTCCTCGACGACTGGGCGCTGACGGTCGACCTGCGCGCGCAGTACCTGGCACAGGCCGGGTTCGCCGTGGTGGCGGTCGACAACCGGGGGAGCGCCAACCGCGGGCTCGCGTACGAGGCGCACCTGCACCGGCGCATGGGCACGGTCGAGGTCGAGGACCAGGTGGCGGCGGTGGAGCAACTGGTCGAGGAAGGGATCGCCGACCCCGAGCGGGTCGGCATCTACGGCTGGAGCTACGGCGGCTACATGACGTGCATGTCGCTGATGCGAGCGCCGGAGGTGTTCCGCGTCGGGGTGGCGGGAGCGCCGGTGGTCGACTGGGACGGGTACGACACCGGCTACACGGAGCGGTACATGTCGACGCCCCACGGCAACCCCGAGGGGTACCGGGAGGGGGCGGTCACGACGCACGTGGAGGGGCTGGCGGGGAAGCTCCTGCTGGTCCACGGCATGGTCGACGAGAACGTGCACTTCCGCCACACGGCCCGCCTGATCACGGCGCTGACGGCGGCGCAGAAGCCGTACGACATCCAGATCTTCCCGGAGGAGCGCCACATGCCCCGCGACGCGGCGGGCCTGGAGTACATGGAGCGGCGGCTGGTCTTGTACTTCGAGGAGCACCTGCTGGGATAGCGGGGCGGGTGGGGTAATTCGTCCTGTCGCAACCTAGGCTGGCCTTCTGATGGCACGAACGGGCTGGCTGCTTGCGTCGGTGGGATGCGCCCTGCTGGCGGCGTCGGGCTGCGGGGGCGGTGAGGAAGCAGTGTCGGCGCCAGAGCCGAGCCCGTCGCCAACGGCAACGCCGACCACGAGGGCTAGCGCGAGACCAGTGCCACCTCCATCTCCCTCACCGACATCCACACGCACGGCGGAGGCGACACCGGTCGCCGCCACTCCCTCGAGCGTGGCGACGCCAACGGTAGAGTCGACACCGACCACTTCAGCCTCCCAAACGGGGACACCCTCCCCAGCCCCCCAACCGACGGTACCGGCAGCCCCCACGCCGTCAGGCCAGTCCGAAGGGGCGACTAGGAAGCGCTGGCAGCCCGAAGTACGCGAGATTGCGACCGACTACGAAGCCCTGGGGCGGGTGCAGTATGCCCCGGGGGAAACGATAGGGATCAGGATTGACATTGAGGGTGGCCTTTTCTTCCTCAGTGTCGACACGGGAGCCGTGGAGGGCTGGGTCAGCGGACGCAGTGGGACCACAGCACTCCTCTCGCCTTCACCAGGCAACCGGTACGTGTTCCGGCAGGGCCTTCTCCACGATCGGGCGGCTGGCCGAACGTTTGAGTGGGATGCTCCCCTTCGCCTTCATGTACCCGGCCTTGTAGTGCAGAACGGCATCGCCCCCGTGGAGGGAACGCACGGCCTGAACGAGCACATCATCTTCTCGAGGGGAAGCCAGTACGCGGTGGTGAATCCAACGATGGAGGCAGTTGCCTGGTTCGAGTTGGATGCCCCGGCAGGGAGCAGGTCCCAATGGTGGGCTGACCCGAACGGCGACCACCTGCTGTTGAGGGCCAACCACGGCGTCTACTCGATCGACTTGTGGGAGGGCGGCTGGAAGAAAATCGAGTTTCCATCTGTCGGGAACGTCTATATCCAGATTCTCGATGGTGGACAGGGCTTCATCCTGTCTTTCAGCCACCGGGACTGGAGTAGCTGCAAGATTGCAGCCTATAGCTGGGCAGGAAACGTCCTGAGCAATGTTCTAGTGCCCTGTATCCATCTCGGGTCCAGCCCGATCGACATCTCCCCCGACGGCAGATTCGTCGCCACCCTGACTCGCGTTGTTCCCGAGGTGCACGCGGGGCGCATGGCGCAAACGGACGACTCCCCCCACTACTCGAACCTGATGGTGACCTCGCTCTTCGATACCACGACAGGTGAAGAACTGCTGCGTGCCAAGGGTGTCGCACCGTCTCGCGGTTGGTTCGACCGTATCCACCACGAAGGAAGCCCATGGCTCGCCGACAGCTCGGGGCTACTCGTGAACACGCCAGACAGCACGAGAGTCCTGGGCGTCGATGGCTCGTGGGCAAGCCAGTTCCCCCTCGGCCCCATGCTGCCAGCCCCCGACGACCCTACGCGCTTCGACCGCCCCTCCTGGCTCGGGACCTTTGGCCTCGACGACTGCGCCAAGTTTCTGACGGAGTCCAAGCGTCAAAGGAGCTGGTGTTTGCTGCCAGCTGCGACCGTTGTGGGAAGTGATGGGCAAGTAGTCGCCGCACTGCGCGGAACGCTACAGCTCGCTTCGGCCAAGGCCGCGGTCTCGATCTGCTGTAACCGAACGTCCTGGGGGCTTACCAGCAGTGAACTGCGGCTCCACCTCGACGAGCGTGAAGCTTGGCTTCGTCTGCTCGACCAGCCAGTACTCTCGCCCCAGATAGAATTGCCGCCGTTCGAAGATCGTCTTCTGCTACAAGTATCAACCAGCGGCCCCTGCCTCCACCTCCGCGAGGCTCCCTCTACGGAATCTGCGAGCCTGAACTGCCTCCCAGCTGGATCGCTGGTCGAGGTGGCCCCGCCTCCAGACTACCGGGAGGATCAGGATCACTCGTGGTGGTTTCACGGGTTCTCTGTCGAACGGAGTGATTCAGGCTGTGCCACGGACGACGAGGGCTACCATGACTGCTACTGGATACATGTCCGCACCGACGAGGGGCTTGAGGGCTGGATGCTGAGCGACTTCCTGCGCTGGGCGCCGTAGCGGGGCGGGGGCGCTGGGCCTATCCTTCGCGGGACCTTCGAAGCGCGAGGAGTGAGCGATGCCGTACGCCCGACCGGAGTTGCTGGCGGAGCCGGATTGGCTCGCGGAGCATGCGGACGACCCGCAGGTGCGGATCATCGATTGCGCGACGCTGGAGGCCTACCGGCGCGCCCACATTCCGGGGGCGGTTCACCTGCCCGTTCACTACTACATCAAGGAGCAGGGCGAGCGCGAAGGCGGCGCGGGCATGTTCGTGATGCCGCCTGATGAGTTCGCCACGCTCATGGGCAGCCTCGGGGTCGATGCGGACACGACGGTCGTGACCTACGACGACAACAACGCGCTGGTGGCGGCCCGGCTCTGGTGGGTGCTGAACTACTACGGCCATACGAAGGCAAAGGTGCTGAACGGGGGCTGGCATCGCTGGCTCACCGAGGCGCGTCCCGTGACGTTCCACGGGACGCGCCCGGAAGCGCGCTCGTTCGAGTCGCGCACGGTCGCGTCGCTGCATGCGAGCGCGGAGGACCTGATTGCGGAGCACGACTCGGACTCCTGCACGGTGCTCGACGTGCGCAGCGATGGGGAGTGGGAGGGGTCGAACTCGCGGGGGAACAAGCGGGTCGGACACGTTCCCGGGGCGCGTCACCTGGAGTGGACGGATTTGGTCGAGCGCTCGGACACGCGCCGCTTCCTGCCAGCGGAGGAGATGCAGCGGCTGCTCGAGGAGGCGGGGGTGGCGCCGGGAGGGCGCACCATCACGTACTGCCAGGGAGGCATCCGGGCGGCGCATTCGGCCTTCGCGCTGACCCTGCTGGGCTACGAGGACGTGCGCGTGTACGACGGATCGATGTACGAGTGGGCCAACCGGGAGGACACGCCGCTCGTCACGTAGGCGGCGCGCTTCGAAGCTAGATCGCGGCGGTCTCGGGCTCGGAGGCCTCGACTTCGGTCTTGGCGGGGGGCTCGGCGTGCAGGAGCGCCTCGAGGGTGAAGCCGAGGTCGCCGGCTTCGCAGAGGTGACTGCAGTAGGTCATCTTGAGGGACGTACTGGAAGACCGGCGCCAGTCGTAGCGCAGGCCGCAACGGACGCACGTCTTGATGTGCTCCAGGTTCATGCCCTCGCTGCCGGGTCCAATCGCACCGCTCATCGCAGTACCTCTTCCGGGGTCGGTCATCGCCACCCGCACATCCAGCGTAGGTGGGGATACCCGCACGCGCCAGCGAGAAACGGTCCTGAACGTTACGGAATGTTTTCGATTTTGCGGCTGACGGGTGCGCTGGCCCAGCCTCCGAGAACGGCGGAGAACTTCCCGGCCTCGCTGCCGGCCACGACCATGTGGATGAATTCGGGAGCGCGGAACTTCGAGTAGAGCTTGTCGAGTTGCTCCTCGGTGGGGCCGTCGGGGCCGAACTGGGAGGGCTCGATACCGCTCGCGTCGGCGGTGGCGAGGCGGTCGCGGAGGGGCATGCTCGTGACTTCGATGATGTAGTCGCGGACCTGCTGCTTGCTCCAGCGGTCGCGCCAGATGGTGTCGGCGTGCTCGGGGCACACGACGAAGAGGACGTGGCCGGTGGGGGTGCGGGGGTTGCCAACGGCGGCCATCGTGAGGCCGAGGATGCCGGTCAGGGCGCGGGCCGTGCGGGCGGTCTGGTCGACCAGGAGCTGGGGGCCGCTGGTGGCGGGGAACACGGTCACGACGCTGTCGTCGGGATCGAAGCCTTTCTCGACGTGCATGGGTTCCCAGGGGCTGCGCTCCTCCCACTCGGCGAAGGAGAGCGTGTACTTCATGGGGGTGCCGAGGGTGGAGCGCTCGGTGCCGCCCGGTTTCGCGCCGCCGACGTTGCGCATGACGAGGCGGAGGGCGCGGCCGATGGAGGCGTTGGCGCGGTTGCCCTGGCCGAGTGCGCCGAGGCGCATGTTCATGCCGATGTGGTTGCGGATGGGTCCGTTGACGACGACGGCGGGGGCGGCGCCCATGGTTGTCGCCCAGACGCCGTGGGCGTTGAACTCCTCGGTCACGCAGGCCTCGACCGCGGTGATGACCACCGGGAGGTACTCGGGCTTGCAACCGGCCATGACGGCGTTGATGGCCACCTTCTCGACGGTGGCGGGGGCCAGGTTCGGGGGAACGACGGCGACCACGTCCTGGGCGTCGCGGGTGGTGCCTTCGAGCATGCGCATGACGCGCTCGGGGGTGGGAGGAACGACGGGGAGGCCGTCGGTGAGGCCCTGGTCGAAGAGAAACTCGTGCAGGTCGTCGCCGGCGCCGATGTCGATGCGGCGGGCGCGGAGGGGGCTGCCTTCCGCCTCGGCGGCGAGCCGCTCGGCGATGCCAGGCTCGACAGAACGGGAGCCGCAGCCGGGGCGGGAGTCGGGGTAGACCTCCCAGCCGGGGTCGGGGGCCTCGGCGCCGGAGATTGTCGCGAGGTCGGCAAAGAGCTCCTGCCAGTCCTCGCGGCCGAAGCCGATGAAGCGCTTCTGCTCGTCCCCGTCGGGGCCGGCGAGGATGAGGGTGGGGACGGTATCGAGGTCGTAGGCGTAGGAGGCGTGCAGGGCGCTGTCGTCGAGCATGGGGGCGGTGAGGCCGTGGCGCTCGACGAGGACGGCGTTGCCTTCCGCCTCCTGGCCGATGGCGAGGACGTCGACGTCCTCGCCGAAGGCCTCGTGGGCGGCCTGGATGAGAGGCATGGAGAGGCCGCAGGTGGGGCAATCCTCCTTCACGAAGGCGAGGAGGGAGGGGCGGCCGGAGGGGAAGGCGCGGTCTTCGCCGGCGCCGTCGGCGAGGGTGAAAGCCGGAAGCTGGGACATGGTGCCTCCCGTGCAAGCGTGCGGTCGCCATTGTAGGGGGCGACCCCACCGCGTGACCCGCGCCCCCGGGTTCGCGAGAATAGGGCGAGCCGGCGGCAAGCCGGACCTGAAGGAGGCGTGGATGATCGGGACTGAGGCGTTCGACCGGTTCGTGAGCGAGAACCGCTGGGCCGTCATCACGACGGTGCGAAAGAGCGGGCAGCCAAGCAGCTCGGTGGTGGCGTATGCGCGCGAGGACGACACGCTCGTCGTCAGCACGACTGCACCCACACTCAAGGTGCGCACGCTGGAAAACGACCCACGCATCACGATCACGGTGTTCAACGACGCGGCGCCGTTCAACTTCGTGACGGTCGAGGGGCGGTGCGACATCGAGCGCGAGGGGCTGGAACACGCCACGCACCTCGTATTCGAGAACATCAAGGGCTCGGGCTTCACCGAGCCGGAGGACCTGCCCGCCTGGCTGGAGCAGCAGCGGCGGGGGATCCTGCGAATCCACCCGGAGCGCGTCTCCGGCGTCATCCGGTAGGAACAGGAGGAGAGGATGCCAGTCACGTTGGGAGCGGGCGACACGCCCCCGGACTTCGAGCTGCAGGACCAGGACGGCAAGACACACCGGCTGAAGGACTACCACGGCCAGACAGTCGTGCTCTACTTCTACCCGCGCGACGACACGCCGGGCTGCACGAAGCAGGCCTGCGGCTTCCGCGACAACCACGACGACATCGGCGAGGAGGGCGCAGTCGTGCTGGGCGTCTCGACGGATACCGCGGCCTCGCACACCAAGTTCCGGGAGAAGTACGACCTGCCCTTCCCATTGCTCGTGGACGAGGATGCGAAGGTCTCGACCGAGTACGGCTCGTGGGGCGAGAAGGTGCTCTACGGGCGAAAGAGCATCGGCATGACCCGCTCGACGTTCGTCATCGGGCCGGACGGGACCCTGACAAAGGTGTGGAAGCGGGCGAAGGCCGCGGACAACGCCGAGGCCGTCCTGAAGCTGCTGCGCGGGGCGTAGGGTAGCCGCGGGAGCGCACATGACCGATCAGCCCGCGGGCGGCGGACGCGAGGGCGTCGAAGGGGTCGCGGGTGGCGACGGGCCGCGCCGCGGGGCGCTGCGCGGCGCTCGCACCTGCGTCATCGCCGACCACCCGCTGGCGGCGGCGGCGGGCCAGCGCGCCCTGCACGACGGCGGCAGCGCTGCCGATGCGGCGATCGCGATGGCGGCGGTGCTCACGGTCGTGCAGCCATACATGAGCCACCTCGGCGGCGACTCGTTCGCGATGACGTACGACGCCGTCAGCGGGGCGGTCGAAGCGCTGAACAGCTCGGGGCCGGCCCCCGCTAGCGCGGACGCGGACACGTACCGCACGCAGGGCGGCATCCCCGACACGGGAGCGCTGGCGGTCACGGTGCCGGGGTGCGTGGCGGGGTGGGGTGCGTTGCACGAGCGGCAGGGCAAGCTGCCCTGGGCGCGGGTGCTGGAGGATGCGGAACGAATCGCGCGGGAGGGGTACCCCGCCTCGCGGGCGCTGGTGCGAGCGGTGGGGGTCGGGCGCGAGCGGGTCTACCCGGCGGGAGCGTTCAAGACGACGTTCGGGCATGTGGCCGGGGATGGGGGACAGCTTGTTGTGCAGCCCGAACTCGCGGGGACGTTCCGGGCGCTGGCAGAGGGCGGTGCGGGAGCGTTCTACGAGGGCGAGATCGCAGAAGAGTGCCTGAACACGCTCAACGGCCTCGGGGCCGCCTTCACGCCGGACGACTGGCGCGCCCCCGCCGAGTGGACGAAGCCCCTGGCGGTCGAGTTCGGGGGCGTGCTGATACACACGCAGCCACCCCCCTCGCGCGGGCTCGTCACGATGCTCGCGCTGCGGCGGCTGGGCCGTTCGGAGGGAGGCGTCAGCGCACAGGTCGAGGCTCTGAGGGGGGCGTTCCAAGCGGTCGACGCCGAGGCAGGCGACCCGCGCGTGACAGGCTTCGATGCGGCCGCGCTGCTGCGCGCGGGCGGGGCGACAGCGCAGGCAGTCGCGGGGGGGGGGGGCGACGGCGACACGACCGCGCTCGTCGCGATCGACGGGGAGGGGAACGCGGTTTCGCTGATCCAGTCGGTGTTCTCGGCCTGGGGAAGCGGGGTGCTCTCAGCAAGCACGGGGGTCGTGTTCAACAACCGGATGCGCGGATTCAGCCTCGAAAAGGGCCATCCGAACGAGCTCGCCGGCGGGAAGCGCCCGATGCACACGCTCCACAGCTACATCGTCACGTCCCAGCCGAACCTTCCCCTGGCGGGGGAGGCGGAGGGGCCGCGCGACGGAGCACTGGTAGCGGTCGGAGGGACGCCGGGAGCGCACCGCCAGCCGCAGACGAACGTGCAGGTGCTCGACGCCGTGGTGCGCGGCGGGGCGGACCCGCAGGACGCGCTCGACGCGGCCCGTTGGGCGCTCGACACGGACGGGTCGCTGTACGCAGAAGCGCGCACGCCGGACGCGCTGGGAGAGGCGCTGGGAGGGGAGGGGCTCGCGTTCGAGCCGCTGGGGGCGTGGGACGGGTGGACGGGGCGCGCCTGCCTGGCGGTGGTGACGGGCCAGGGCATCGCCGCCGCGCACGACCTGCGGGGCGAAGGCATCGGGATTGTCACCTGATCGGGGCTGAGCAGAAGGGGGAGCCGCCGTAGACTCCGGCGGCGGAGGGTACCCCATGGAGGATCAGCTACAGCGATTGATTCAGCAGAACCGCCCCGACGCGCAGTCGGTGCGGGTTGAGAACTTCCAGCTGCTGGCGGGCGGCTACTCGCAGGAGACGTACAGGGCCGACGCCGTCATCGACAGCGGCGGGGGCGCGGAGACGCTGCCCCTGATCATCCGTCGCGACCCGCCGCCCGAGATCGACATCCTGCCGACGAAGCGGCGGCTGGAGTTCCAGATTCTCGAGCGCGTCGGCGAACGCACCGGCATCCCCGTCCCGAAGGCGCATTTCCTCGACGAGCACGGCGAGGTGCTCGAGCGGCCCGCGATGGTGATGGAGCGCGCGCGCGGGACGGCGGACCTGACGCCCCTGTTCGCACCCGGGAACGAGGACGAGGCGGAGGCGGTCGCAACGGAGTTCTGCGAGCGGATCGCGGAACTGCACGCGACCTCCCTCGACACGCTCGACCCGGAGGGCGACTTCCGGGATGCCCGCGAGGTCGGCATCGATGCGTCGAGCTGGGAGTCGTACATGACGAGCTCGATGGAGTTCTTCAGGGAGAGCTACCACCAGATCGCCTTCGACCCGCTGCCGGTCTTCTACGACATGTATGCGAGCCTGCCGAACAAGCTGCCCACGCCGGTGCCCCTGGCGATGTGCCACGGCGACTACCAGCCCTCGAACTTCCTGTACGAGGACGGGCGCATCACGGGCATCATCGACTGGGAAGCGGCGCACGTGGGCGATCCCCGCGAGGACATCGGCTGGCTCTACCAGCTCTCGGCGATCACGGGATTCGACCTGGCGGGCGCCGTGAAGGCGGACGGGGGCTTCCTGCAGCACTACTCGAAGCTGAGCGGCATCCCCGTGACGGAGGAGGACGTTGGGTTCTTCATGGTGTTCTCCTCGGCAGCGCTGGCGGCGCCCATCCTCGACGCGGTGCGCCGGGGGTTGAGCGGGGAGAGCAAGAACTTCCTGAGTACGTACATGCTGCAGCCGCTGGTCGCCGCCCAGCCCGGCTACTGCGGGATCCTCGGATACCCCGAGGCAGAGGAGTAGGTTCCATGTTTACGAATCCAAGCTCGGCCCGGGTACTGGAGTTGATCCGCGAGAGCCTCGAACGCGACGTGGTCCCGGAGCTGCAGACGAACGCGGCGAAGGTCACCGTGCAGATGATCCAGCAGATGCTGGTCTCCGTTGAGCGCCGTCTGCCCGTGGAGCAGCAGTGGATGGCGGACGAATGCAACCGCATGGCGCTCGTCCTGCGCGAAGCAGGCGCCGCGGCCGCATCGCGAGAGGGCGAGGCAGCGGCCGCGCTGGGCGCCATCGCGGAGCGCGCGGCGGGGGCTCCGGAGTTTCCGGAGGTGCCGGCGTTCGCGTCCATCAACGAGAGCTACGGCGAGCTCAGCGAGCTCCTGACGGAGGCGCTCGGGCATCTGCACAGGCTGGACGGCGAAGGCTGGGCGGAAGCGCCAGCGCTCATCACGAGGCTGCGCGCCTACCTGCAACTCCGCATCAACCGGGACATGCAGGGCGTCTTCGCGATGGACGCGGGAGGGCTACTGGGCCGCGGCTAGCGCCTGGGCACATTCCCGGGCGAGCGCGTGCGGCCCGAGGGTGCGACGATCTGAGCGAACGCCACCTGGAGGCCTCGCCATGACCGTCACCCGCCGCGTATCCGTCGAGCGCAACCGGCTGCGCTTCGCCGCCGCCCACTTCGCCACGTTCCTGGGGGAGTGCGAGCCCCTGCACGGCCACAACTACGACGTGATGGTCGACGTGGAGGGGGAACTCACGGAGGACTCGTGGGTGTGGGACTTCGGCGAACTGAAGCGGGTGACGAAGGCGATCGCAGACGAGCTCGACCACAAGTTCGTGCTCCAGCTCGAGAGCCGCGTGCTGACGATCGCAGAGGGGGAGCACGACTGGGAGATCTCGTACGAGGACCGCCGCTACGTCTTCCCCAAGTCGGACGTGGCGGCCCTGCCGATCGACAACTCGACGGCGGAGCGCCTGGCGGAGTGGTTCGCGGTGCGCCTGCGGGCGGCCCTGGCGGAGCAGGGAGCCAGCAACTTCAAGCGGCTGACCGTGGGCATCGAGGAAATGCCGGGACAGGCCGGTTGGTATACTGCGGAATAGGCTCGCGAGGGGAAAACGCAGGGGGGAGAGGGCGCGAATGTCGGTCGACTGGGACAAGACGATCAACGAGATCCTGGCGGGCACGCTGGCGTGCCAGGCCTGCGAGGCGCTTGGCGACGAGATGATCGTGGGCTACACCCGCAGCACCGAAGCGGCGGAGTTCGCGATGCGCTGCCAGGACTGCACGGACAAGTCGGACTGCGACGCGCGCAAGCTGGTGGTGGTCTGCGAACCGTGCGCCAGCCGCTACCGCGTGAACGGCCAGCTAATGACAGAGGCAGGGTGGATGGGTGTGCAGCTGGACGAGTGCCGCCGCAACCTGGAGGAGTCGCTGGACTACCTCTCGACGTACTGGAAGGAAGAGGCGGAAATCGAGTTCGCGGACATGTCGCGCAAGCTCGAAGAGGTGGACCCGGACACGTTCCGCGAGGAAGACGGCTGGCGCTCGCGGATGGAGGAAGAGTACCTGCGCATCCACCGCTGGTTCCGCGACCGCAACGTGCGCGTCCCGGATCCGGGCTGGCGCAGCCAGTACGTCGAAGACGTAGTGGCGATGGGGTACACCTCGCGCCTGGGCAATTAGTCTCTGGGTCGGCTTGAGTTGTTCCCTTCGGCTGGGTAGCGCCGCGAGGGCTGAAGCTGCGGGCAACAGGGGCTTTGCTATACTCGCTCGGCGCGCGGAAGTAGCTCAGTGGTAGAGCGCCTCCTTGCCAAGGAGGAGGTCGCGAGTTCGACCCTCGTCTTCCGCTCCACGCCTTCCCCTGCCGCCCATCCTTGACCGGGCGCGCTCGCCGGGGCTACCGTCAGACTGAGCCGAAGTGGCGGAATTGGCAGACGCGACGGTCTCAAACACCGTTGGGCGTAAAGCCCGTGCCGGTTCGAGTCCGGCCTTCGGCACCAGACCACACCACCACCCCACTGCCGAGTGGTGTAACGGTAGCACACGGGCCTTTGGAGCCTTTGGTTGGGGTTCGAATCCCTGCTCGGCAGCCACTTCGTACCGTACTCATAACAGGGTCGGACAGGCCGATTTCTGCTGAACTCGCCTCTCCGATGGGGCTGTCTGGTGGCATGGGGATCGTGTAGCGGATTGTCGCCGTTCCCGGCTTCACGGCGATCTCTTTCACGAAGGAGCGGATGAAGGCCCGTGACTCCGTGAGTTCGCTCGTTTGCAGGAACTCGCTCATCTCCTCGGCGAAGGCGGTAATGGCCTCCACGCTGTCGAGAACAGCGCGCCTCTCCGACAGAGTACGGCGCGCATCATCTGCGGCCGTCTCCAGGTGCTCCTGACGTTCCTGATGCTGCTTGAGACGGGGGAGGATGTCGTTGATCTCTAGGTCGGAGGTCTCGACGGCGTGCCATAGTCGGTCCATGCGGCGGCGTACCTCGGCCAGCTCCCCCTCGATGGTCTCGAGCTTCACCCGCTGCTCGCGAGCTACGCCGTCCATCTCCTCGTCGACCAGCCGCACCAGCTCGCGGATGTTGCTCTCGGTGAGGATGTGATCGCGAAGCTGCTCGATGATGAGCCGCTCGAAGTGTTTCGCGTTCAGCCGGGGCGTCTCGCAGCTCCCCCGGCCCCGCTTGATGAGGGACTGGCACACGTAGTAGGTGTACCGGCCGCTCTTGGCCTCGGCGGCCGTGAGCGCCCGGCGGCACGTCTGGCACTTGGCCAGCCCACTGAGCAGGTAGGGGCTGCTGGCGCGGCGGGGATGGACCTGTGCCGGCGCCTTGGCCTGGAGCATCTGCGCCACCTGCCGGAACTCCTCACGGGAGACGATGGCGGGGAAGGCATTCTCGACCCGCACTGCGCCGAGGCCGTCCTTGGCGGTGGCGCCCCAGACCAGGGTGCCCGTGTAGGCCTCGTTGGCGAGCATCGCGTGGATGGTGGTCTTGTTCCAGCGCTTGCCCCTGGCACTCGGGATTCCCTCGGTGTTGAGCGTTCTGGCGATGTCGAGGACGCTCTCGCCGTTGAGGGCCATGTCGAAGATGCGACGCATAACGCCATCGGCGGGCGGGTTCAGATCCAGCTTCTGGCGCTTGCTTGGTCCGTCGTCGACCGCGACCTTCCGGTACCCGTGAGGAGGGACGGGAGCGACCCAGAACCCGCGCGAAGCCGACTCACGCAGGCCACGCATGACCTCTTGCGCCAAATTCTCCGAGTAGAATTCGTCGACGCTCTCGATAATCGCTTCCATGAGCTTGCCGGTGGGGGAGTCATCCGCATGCTCGGTGATCGACACGACGCGAACGCCACGCCGTCGCAGCATCGACTTGAAGGCGACGGCGTGCTCGCGCTTGCGCGTGAAGCGGGAGAACTTCCAGACGAGGATCTCGCGGAAGGGAGCGTCTGGACGCTCGGCGGCGTCCAGCATCTTGCGGAACTGGGGCCTATCGGCGATACGCCCGCTCTCCGCCTCATCAACGTACTCCCGGACGATCACGTAGTCGTTCTTCTCGGCGTAGTCGCGCAGCGCCCGGAGTTGTGCCGAGACGGACAGGTCGACGTCCTGGCGGTCGCTGGACACGCGGGCGTACAGGGCGGCCGGGGTCGGGTCGGGTCGTTCACTCATCGGTTTGGTTTCTCCCTGTCGGTTCTCGCTTAGCGTACCGAGCCGTCTCCCTGCACAGGTTTGGTCTCGGTAAAGATGTGGCCGACCTGTCGCATCGGAGCAAGCACTTTCGCTGTGAGTGCTAGAAGCGGACGCCTGAACGTTTACAGGTCCTTGGCGACGGATAAGACCAGAACGTCCGTTCTTGCAAGGGGAGCATACCCCATCCCGGGCGCCTACGCGGCCTGGCCGGCGTCCGGAGTACCTGAACTGGCTTCATCCGCGCTCGTTTCCAGTCCAGACTCGTCGCCTGAAGGGGAAGGTTTCTGGTGAAGCTGCAGATGGGCCCGCACAATCACGCGTGCAAGTATCCGCAACCCGGACTCGAGTTGCTCACGCTGCTCCGCCGTGTAGGTCTCCTGCCCCGTCTCGCCGTCCAATTTCAAACTCCCGGTCGGTTGTCCCAGCATCGCCGAAAGCTGTCGCGCAGGTAACCGCCTGGAAGGGGGTGCGGTCACGAACCCCGTTCAAAGGGTGATGGGTAAGCAGACGGCCTCCGATGCCGTTGGCGAGGCGGCACGGGAGCGGACGCGGTACGAACTCGTACAGCGGGACAGCCTGGTCCCGGAAGACCTCGCGGCTGAGCCATCAGCCACCAGTAGTTGGTGCATCGTGTCGCCTACAGGCCGTGACGGCCGCTGGCTCCTCTGTCTAACAAGGTGTACGGCAGTCGGGCGACCCCGATGGATGTCTCATCGGCGCACCTGCCCGACCACTGCACTGGACGATGGAAGCTTCGGCCTTCGCTCGCCCATCGCCTCCCGCGGCCAGTGCTCGTGACGGCGATCGAGTGCGTGGCGGCGGGCGCCACGGCGGAATGCCCTGTCGAGGAGGGCGTGCGTGGCCCTCCTGGGCGATGGCGGCTTCGGATGGCCTGACGGGTGTCATGGGCGTGTACAGGGAAACGACGTTGGTTCCGAGAGACGGAAGTCCCCGAAAACGCAGGCAGGTCAAGGGAAAACGCCCCTACGGGACGCGCCGGGCAGAAATTGGGGAGGAAGCGCGTATTCCACCCGAAAACACGGAAAGTTCCGTCGGAGGGAAGTCGAAAGATGACAATCAGGTGCGCGAGAACCAGGTCGAAGGGCTGCTGCGCAGGGCTGAAAGCAACCCTGACGACTGGCTCGGGCCGCCACACGAGCCGCTGTCGCCCGCTGCGCGCTCCCAGTGGAACTGGGCTCTTCACGACGAGGAGGATGACGCCTGAAGGAGTTCACCGGGCCCTTACTGTGGAAACCCTGCTGTTGCTTGACCGGGCCGCCAATCAGCCGCTTTGCGTTCCTCTCGTGCCTAGTACCGCCCGACGTAGCGTTGCGGATCCCGATCATGATCGTGCCGCCCGTACCGCTTGCGAACGGGGCGCGATATGATCCCAAAGATGATCACCGGTCAGGCTGATGGCCAGTTAGGGCTCAAGGTGCACCTGCCGGAGCCGAGCATCTGGCCGTTCGCGGCCGGGCTCGCGATCATGCTGCTCGCGGCCACCCTCATCTGGTGGGCTCGGGTCGAGGACCAGCGCAGCCTGAGCGGACCACTGCTGGGCGCCTCGGTGGCCATCACGCTGGGAGCGGTGGCTGGCTGGGCCTTTGAGGACGGGCGCATGCACCGGAAGGCGCGCGAGCAGGAAGAGCACGCACACGCCGCCGCCCGACGCACCCAGGTCATCACGTTCGCCATCGCCGAGGGTCAGATCGAGACGAGTATCGGCGAAGGCGGCGTCATCGACGCGATCCAGAACGCGCACGAGGACCTGCGCGCCGCTCCAGGCTTCGAGGACTTCCGCATCAACCTCTCCACCGCCGAGGAAGGCCCCTCGCAGGTCGTCGTTGAGACGACGTGGTCAACGGCGGACGACATGGCCGCGTTCGAGAAGACGCAGCGGGCGATCGTCGACCTGATCAGCCAGCACCCCGACGAGGTGGTCACGGGCTCCTGGCAGACCTTCGACATGCAGGTGGTGCGCGACACGAAGGACACGTCTGTGCGGTACAGCCTGGGCATGGCGGCATCGTTGGTCGGGGCGCTGCTGGTGGGCGGCTTCGCCGTTGGCGCCGGCCTCAACCTGTTTGCCGCGGAAACAGCAGCCAGCGAGGGCACGAAGCCCGACGACATACCCCCGCCCCCGTTCGCCGGCACGATCGAGATCAGGGGAAGTACCTTCAACTACGACGAGATCACGCTGCAAGTGGCCGCCGAGGCCACCCTGACGCTCGCCAACGAGGACGACTCCGTAGCGCACAACATCGTTTTCTTCGAGGGGGAGGTAGGCGAGAGTCCTGTCCTGCAGGGTTGCATCAGCGGCTGCGAGGGCAACGGGCGGGCGCTCCGAACGGAGTTGGCGACGGGAGTGATCCAGCACACATTCAGGTTCGCCATGCCACCACCGGGCCACTACGCTTTCTGGTGCGATGTGCACCCTGACACGATGCGTGGTGTGCTCATCATTGAGTGAACAGCGTCCCTCCCTGCCGGGGCAGGAGGGAAGTGCCGAAACGTGACCCTCTCAAGGGGGGCGTTGTTCCAGTCCACCTCCCAGATTGCCACTAGAACGTGCTTTCGGTAACGGTGGGGCGAGGCCGTCCAGCCCCGCAGACCTCTCAGGCTAGACCAGCCCGTCGTTGCCCCCGCGGGGAAGGCTCCGACGCCATTGCAGAGGTGGGGCGCTGAACGCTGGTGCGCCTGCTTTGAGCGGGATGGCCGGCGGAGAAGCGCTATGCGCCCTCTCCCTCTCCCTCTCGAGGCCCATCCGTATCCGACGAACCGCCTGGGCAGATGCCAAGCCGTTCGAGCGCCGCCCAGACGTCCTCCAACGCATCGCCGGGGTCAAGCTTGAACGCGCCTGGCTTGACCCGTTCGAACGTCCAACCACAACGCTCCAGCTCGCGCTGTCGGGCAACGGCTGCATCGTGCCGGTCGGCCCCGTGCCAGCGCTCGCCGTCGCACTCGACGGCGAGCGCTCCCTCCCTGCCCCACACCACAAGGTCGATGCGGTAGCCGAGGACCTCGTGTTGCGGAGTCACCCGGTAACCGCGCCGGCAATGCGGAGGAACACGTCGAGCTCGAACCAGATCTCGAACGGACACGGCTGGTTCCCGATCCCCGCTGGGCCCGGACGGCCAAGCCTTCAAGCTCCCCGATGTCGCGGCCTCTCGCCCTGATCGGTGCGATGTATGTGTCCCCGCCCCTGGCGTGCGCCGGCAAGCGTGACGACACAGCCGAAGGCCGCGAGGCAGGCGATGATGGCCACCAGCTCCCCCGCGTCTCTCTCGCGTGGCAGGGGGGCGATGCCGCATTTCTCCCACAGAAATGCTGTGTACCCCTCCCGCCTGTCCTCGAGTCTGAAGTACCGCAGGCGCCAACGGACGTCCCAGGCTTTGTCCGCGCAGGCTCTCTCGGACTGGTAGGGCCTCTGTGCAGAGGCCACGATCTGGTCGAACCGCGCGTTCACTTCCCGCCAGTGGTCGCCCGTGACGAAGCGTCCCTACGCCTCGGCGGGCCCCCAGGTCGGGAGCCTCAGCCAGGAGCCGCTGGCTACGTCCTCCAGCACTGGGCCGTGCACCTTCAGCAGCCGCAGGCCTTCGGGAATGACGAACGTGAAGCCCTCAAGGCTCCACACCGTCTTTCCATCACCTTCTCCCTCCTGCCCCCCGCGCGACCGAAGGCAGACTCCTCGGCGGTGAAGCAGCAGAGATCGTGGACCAGCCGGTCGATCTCCCGCTCGCGCTCCTCCGTGTCCGTCCCGGCGTCCACGTCCTGCGCCGCCAGTACGTTTTCCACCTACAGCTTCATGGCCCTCCGTTCGCTTACGCGGGCCGCCCGATCGGCAGCCCCCTCCCGCTACAGGAAACCCGTGATCTGGCTTCACGCCGTTTGCACCATGTGGCGGGATCAGCGCTCCAGCGTCTCGGCGTCGACGAAACCGGCGTCGATGGTGTCGATGGTGCATGCGGAGGAGGCAGGCGCCAGGACGGTCGCAGTACATCGCGACCCCTTCCGACGAAGTATGCGCCTTCGGGCAACCTGATGGACGTTGTGGCTCGCCGTGCGACCGGCCCAACATATCACCGATGAAGTCCGGTGCACGGGATGGTCGCGCCGCGCTCGGTCAACGACGCTGGAGTCCGCACAGACACCCATCCTGCGACCGCAGGAAGGCGAACGGAGCGGGCACTGCGCCCGCCGGGAGATGGATCAGCGTGAAGAGACAGCGAGCACTGAGCGCCGAGCAGGAGCGGCTCCGCGTCGAGGGCCTGCGCGCCCTGGCGCGCATCATCGCGCGCCGCGCGCTCGCGTCCTCACGCCTTCCGGCCGACCCCACGCCAGACCAGCGAGAAGACGGGACGCAGCGTGAGCGCCTCCGCCGCGACCGCAGCACGTGAGCCGCGCCGCGCGACGCCGGGAGAACGCCATCAACGCGAGCGGTCCGGCACGAGGCTCGCGGACTCCGCGATGTGCACCAGTTCAGCGAGCGAGGCAGCGTCCGCCTGGAGCAGCGCGACGATGTCGCCGGCGCGCCAGAGCAGGCTGAGGACGGCGTCGTCGGAGTGCCGGTAGTGGGCATCATCGACGCCTGCGGCGGCGGCCTCCCAGGAGCCGTCCAACGACGGCCCGTCGCCCGGCCTGAAGCGCTGGCGAAGCAGGATCTGGCTCCCGTCGGAGGCCTCCAGCAACGCCCAGACCGCGACCGGATCGCAGCCGTACGCGCCCCTCTCGGAGCCCGTGCCGACAGTGCGGTAGCCCGGCGGCGCGTACGCGGGCGCGAGGAACCCCGGCTCGGCGGGGAAGGCCGCTCCGCCGCCCGGGGGGCTGCTGCCGCTGCACGCTCCCGTCGCCTCGGGCTCGGCCTCGCGGGCGCCGGGAGGCGGCTCGAAGACGAAGCGGGTGTCGTCGATCTCTTTCTCGTAGTCGAGCGCGGTCACCTCGGCGTGGTAGGACTGGCCGCCGCCGGTGGCTTCAACGGCCCAACGCATGATGAACATGCGCTCCGGGTCGACGAACGCCCGCGTGACCCCGCCCGGCGCGCGCAGCTCGACGATCTGCGTGCGGCGGTCGAGTAGCGTCGCCTCGCCGGCAAGAGCGACCTCGGGTTCATCGCCGCGCTCGCGCCACTGCGCCATGAGCTCATCGACGGTCGCGGCGTGGACCGGGCCGACCGGTGCGCTGAAGAGGGGGAGCGCCATCGCTTCGGCCCCGAGGCTGGCGTAGCGACCGACGACGCGCCGGTAGACGTTTGCGCGAACGTCGTACTCCCAGGCGTGGTCGCCGTCGGCGACCGTGAGGAGCACGCCGTCGTCGATGCCGGTGCCGACGGTCTCGAACTCCCAGCGCCAGCGAGCCGGGTCGGGCGCGTACCACCAGCGGATCACGCTCCGGCCGACGCCGCTCCTGAAGCGGGCGAGCGGGTCGCCGGGATGAGGCTCGACCGCAACGGCGACCTCGGCGTAGAAGCCGCGGGCGCCGGCTGATTCGTGATCGGAAGTGCAGGCGATGGTGAGCGTCGCCGCAATCAGGGCAAGGAACGCGATCATGGGCCGCCGCTCGGTAGCGATGCACATGATGATGCAGGTCTCCAGATCGGCGACGCTGTCGCTCTCCCATCGTTACCGGCTCTACAATTCACCGACCCACCGGGATGCTTGACAGAGGGACGAGTGTACAACCCGTGAAGCAGACCGAATACCTCGAAGACCGTGATGTCCAGAGCTTCCTCAACTGGGCGGCGCCCTTCGCTTCAGGCGAGCGCGAACTGCGGCAGCGATGGCTGAGCCGGCGTTGGGGTGCGTGGAGCTGCGACACCCTCTTCGATGCGTACCGTGCATACGAGTGGCCCTTCGGTGTCGTCCTGCCGGGCGACACCGAACGGAGGAACGGGAAGACCTACCAGGACACGGCCAACGTGCTTGGCGAACTGTCGAAGCGCCTCCGCCAGAGCGCCGCAAATGAGGATGCGGCCGCCTTCCTCGATGCGGCCGTTGCGGTCGTCCGCTGGGGCGGACTCCACCGGAGTGAGCGGCGCCTGCGCGAGCTTGGCGAAGAAGCCTTGCCCATGCTGACCACGGCCGTGCAGCTAATGGACCCGGCCAAGGCCGACCTGGATCACCTGGCCAGCGCGCGTCCGATGAACTCCGGCTTCAGCAAGATCTACTCGCTGCTGATCGACGGCTTCCCGATCTACGACAGCCGTGTGGCCTGCGCGCTCGCATCGCTCGTGCGCCTCTTCTGCGAGGAGACCGGGCGCGCCGAAGTGCCCGGGCACCTCCAACTCGGGCTTCCGCCGAGCTATGCCGGTAAGGAACGGGACCCCTCCTGCGGGGCGCGCGTCTTCAGGCGAATCTCGACGCCTGGCCGCTTCGCGCGGTCGAACGTCATGGCGGCGTGGCTGCTGGGCGCGCTCACCGCAAACCCACCCTTTTCCGGCGAAGCCGATCCCTTGCTCGCCATGGAGTCCGCGATGTTCATGGTCGGTTTCAGTGTCTACTCGGAGCGAACGCGCCATGGGCAAGAGTCATGAAGCAACACGCTGGTCGTCACACCTCGTGACGACTCCCGAAGCGCAACCGGGCGCGCCGCGCCACACCCTCACCCGCTACAGGAGGCCCGTGAACCGGCTGAACCGGTTTTGCACCATGTGGCGGGAAACGGGCTGTTTGGGGCAGACAGAGGGAGTAGAGAGAGGAACGTAGGTCAAACTGCCCCATAGGGACCGCGAATGTACTGCGAACACGGGGCTTTCCATGGGGCAGCGTGCACGACAGGCTGTCGCGGGAGAGCCCCCTACTGGAAGTCCTGCGAACGGGCCGATTTGCAGAAGTGCAATTTCTGGAGGAAGTGCAGGCGACGGCGTTCTGGTGCAGCGGGAGCCGGCAACCGCCAGGCCTCACCGAGCGGACCATCGAAGCCAATCGACTCCGTGGTCGCGCTCGCCAGCGGCACCTCGGGCATGTCCGCGGCGATGCGCAGGAAGCCCCGCTCTGCGTGCTCGGTCTCGAACACGAACAGGACGAGGGGCGACCGCCCGCCGTGGTCGAGCCGCGCCCGCCCGCTCGCGAAGTAGCGCCGGTACGACGCCAGCCGCTCGGGTAGCCGCTTCGGCGTCGTCGCCCCCCGCTCGTACTCCAGCACGTAACACGTCCAC
>JAPOQN010000043.1 GCA_026710655.1 Chloroflexota bacterium
CAGCTTGGCGAGGCTGCCCAGTTCCGTAGGTAGCCCCCCGGTCAACTGGTTCCTGTAGAGGCTCAGCACCGTCAGGTTGGCGAGGCTGCCCAACTCCACCGGTATCCCCCCGGTCAACTGGTTCCTGTAGAGGCTCAGCACCGTCAGGTTGGCGAGGCTGCCCAACTCCACCGGTATCTCACCGGTCAATTGGTTCCCGCCGAGGTAGAGCCCTGTCAGGTTGGCGAGGCTGCCCAGTTCGGCAGGTATCTCCCCCGTCAACTGGTTCCCGTAGAGGTAAAGCCCTGTCAGGTTGGCGAGGCTGCCCAGCTCCACCGGTATCTCACCGGTCAATTGGTTCCCGCCGAGGCTCAGCACCGTCAGGTTGGTCAGGCTGCTCAGTTCCGTAGGTATCCCCCCGGTCAACTGGTTCCCGTAGAGGCTCAGCACCGTCAGGTTGGCGAGACTGCCCAGTTCAGCCGGTATCTCCCCGGTCAACTGGTTGCCGTTGAGTAGCAGGAATTGCAGGCTCTCGATCCTGCCGAGCTGGGCTGGGATCGTCCCGGTTAGCCCCTTGTCCTGGAGGTCCAATCCTGCGACCCGCTGCAGGGTTTCACTGATGGTGACGCCGTCCCACTCCGCGATAGGGCGAGCCGCCGACCAGTTCAGAGGCAGCGCTGAGCGCGCGACGAGAGTGTCCCGTGAGGCCAACAGCGCCTCGCAGTCGCTTACCAGTCCCGGGTTGCCGGACACCGCGCCTCCGGTGGCGCAGCTGCTGACTGTCTTGCTATGCCCATATACCTTGATGCTCCATGACCTGAGAGTTCCACCCAGGACCGGGAAGTTGTCTGTGAGCCGCAGCTTCCACACTCCGTTGGGGTCCTCGCCCAGGTGCCTGGCCGAGCCGAAGCGGAACTGGCCGTTCAGACGCACCCAGAAGTTGAATGGGTCGTTACGAGTATTGAACGGGACTGTCAGCTTCGAGACCGCGCCGGACGGGGACTCCAGCTCGATTTCCATGTCCCGGAAAGACGTGTGAAGGAAGTCGGCGTTGATTTCGACGAACTCGGTGAACTGTATTCCGGTTTTCAGCGTGAGCGTCTCGGTGACCGTCCTGGTGACGCCGTTGTCGCTCGGAGCGGGAATCGAGGTGCCGATACTCCCGGAGGTCACACCCTCACCCTGCATCGGCGGGAGAGCGCGCCATCGTCTCGCCAGATCAACGGCGGCGCTGGCGTCAACGATGCCGAAACCGTACTCGTGGTTGAAGTGATAGCGGTCTGTGCTGGAGCCGTACTTGCGGGCGCCGACTTCCCAGCCTGAGTTTTCGGCGTCGTTCTTCCGGGCCGAATCAGCAAGGATCAGCTTCACGTCCCGCCACGTCAAGTTGGGGTTGGCCTTACGCACCAGCGCGGCCACGCCTGAGACAATCGGAGCCGACGAGGACGTCCCACCGAAGTCTTCGTAGTAGCGATCTGAGTTTTCGGTGGTGGCGATGCCACGAGGCTCGGCTATGATGCTGCTGAAGTCATTGGACGGGGCGCAGACCCACAGGTTAGCGCCTCTTTCTGAGAAGCCGCTCCTAGCGCCGCGGTCGTTCACCGCGCAGATGGCGGTCACTCCGTAGTAGTTTGCGTATTCGTCGAGGTTGGAGTCGTCTCCCAGCTCATGCCCATTGCCTCCGCTGAAGACGTAGAAGGTGCCCTTGCCGTTGTAGCCAGCCTTGAGACCGGCATTCACCGCCAACTCCCAGATCGGGTTGGCGGTACTCAACCACGGCCCGTCGATAGGCCCATAGCTATTGCTGGACACCGCGGTCACGTCTGCGTTACGGGTCATGGCGTCCGCTTTGTTGAGAGCGGTGCTGTTAGCCAGATAGTTGTACCCGTATATGGTGGCTCCCGGCGCGACGCCGCGCACGCCGATGGCGTTGTCCCGTGCCGCGATGATGCCGGCGACGTGTGTGCCGTGGTGCTCGAACGGGGTATATACGTCGTTGTCGTCGGTGTAGGCGTAGTTTCGGCTTGTATCGACGTTGTCTCTCAGGTCCTGATGCCTGTAGTCCAATCCGTCGTCAACGATGGCGATGTTGATGCCCGCGCCCCTGTTGCCCTCTTGCCAGACGGACTCGACGTTGATGTCCACTCCCTCTTCCGCTCGGTTGTTCAGGTGCCACTGGCATCCGTACAGGGGATCGTTGATCCGAGGGTTGTTTAGCGCGCGGGTCTCGGCTTCGCACTCTTCGATAAACGCGGTGTAACCCGTATCCTCGTATGCGTGGATGGTGTACGGCACCGGGTGAGAGGTGACACCCTCAGGGGTGGTCACCTTGACGTAGTGAGCGCCTGGGCCAAAGTCGTCCCGGATACTGAAGCCATACCTGACCAAGCTGCCAGAGACTCGAAGATTCCTGGGATACACATTCGTAGAGATCTCCCTGAGCCGGGCGTCGAGCACCGTTGCGTCAATAGGCGCGACGGGCAGGAGATCATCGCTGCTGTCGAAGATGACCGGATTTATGGCGTAGATGACCAGACTTTGGGACTGGGTGAGGTCCAGCCTGAAGTAGTCCGCGTCGCCTGCGGTGTCAACCGTGCCCGGGGTCGGGGAATTGAGATTCAGTCGCGCTGCCGTGCCGGGGGCGCTGCCCGGGTCAGTTACAGACTGGGCGTGCAGCGTGTAGTTCCCGGTTGCCGAAGCGACACTGCGAATACCAACGTAGTAGATCCCTGGCGAAAGGTTCGCGCGCAGGTGAAAACTGAGTCTCCTGCCTGTGATGAAGCTGTCGTCATTGAATGTCAGCGGGGTGGCCTCGCTGTCATACAGCGATCCAAACGTATCAAGGTCGCCAGTGGTGTATATCCAGACGTCGGTGGTATCGGGTACGCCAGACAGGTCCAGCTTGAAGACGTCCAGATCTCTGCCGGGGTCGATGCGTCCGGCCACCGAGGAGTTCAGCGGCAGCGTCGTGGCATCTGAGATCGTGTTGCCGTGGTCGTCAGTCGTCTGCGCCCCGGCTCCGTCCGCGCTCAGAATGAAGCACAAGAAGACGGAAACCGACAGGAGGAGAAGCCGTCCCCACGGACGGCAGCCGTCCCGTTGACGTGAAAGGTACGGCGGTTTCCCCCGGGGATAGTGCAGGACGGACGGTGGACGATGCGTCACCTTGCCTGTGTCTCTGTCCGCCAGTTGGGACTGGCGATCAGGACGCCGTCCTGGACAGCCACCGCGTTGGCCAGCTCCAGCGACTGGAGGCCCGGTTCTGTCTCCACCAGGAAGCCGTTCACGATGAATCCCAATTCAGATATCCGGTCTGTCGAGATGTCGTTCCGGGAGAAGAAGCTCTCGACTGCGGCATCGTCCCACTCCTGGTCGAGCGCGAGCAGAACGCCGCCTGGCAGCGTCATCAGCCCGCCTCCAGACTCCGGACGGAATACGGGAGAAGCGTCGGGGCCGTGCCTGGCCTGTCTCTGGACGATGCTGTCCTTGATTCCCTTCGCAACCACAACGTCCTCGGGAGTGTTGGCGGCGGTCTCCTGGACTACCAGGTCGTCCTGCATGACGACCCTCATGGTCCTGTCGCCGTCCTGCCAGGTGTAGATCGTCCCCTTGTCCGTGTCTGCCTGCTCTTCAGAACGGGGTAGCTCCGTAGAGCGTTCCACCGGTGAAGCCCGATGGTGAGACTTGTCCGGCAGCGCGAAGAGCGTGACGGCTATGGGCGTGTGTGTCGGCGTGGGGTCGGAAGCCAAGACCGCACTGGATGCTCCCGCCGCGCCCATGCCCAGAAGCACGCTGACGGCGATGGCTATTGTTGGAACAGCAAGTACTGCCGAGTTCATGTGAAGCCTTCGTGGTTGGATCGTAGCACCCATTTTACTTGTTCTGGAGAGTTTGCACACTCCCGCGACATGACCGCGAAGAACGGCCCCGCCCGGTAGGAGAGGCGCAGGCGTACCAGGTCGGTAATGGAGGCGACGCTGACGGCGCGGGCGCCGGGAACCGTGTCCTCCACCTCGCGCTTCCACTTGCTGGTGCGTCGCCCTCCATGCGACCCTTCCGAGGCCCGGGGACTATCCTCCGCAACTCTTCTTCATCCATGCTGCGGCGGCCAACCTGGCGCCGGGCCGGAGGTAGCGGGTGTCCGGTGTGCCTGTGGTAGCCGGGCCAGCGCTCCACGCGCGTGCCCGTCTCATCCCGCTTCGCCAGGGTTATGGGGGGGGCCGCTTCCCGACCCAAACGGCAGCTCCTGCACGCTGAATACATCCTCGAACGTCCCGTCCGGGTGCTCGGAGGAGCACGGCAAATTCGAGGGCTCCTCCGAGCACCCGCGGGTTCAGGAACGAGTAGTAGTGGCGGGCCCGGTGCACCGGCGCGTCCACGTTCGGCCGCGCCCAGTGCTCCGTCAGCGTCAGTGTGTCCGTGGCCTCGAAGCTGTCGACGAAGTATGGCCGTCTCGCCGCACGTGCACGACGTCCAGCACGCCCTGGAGCTTCGCCAGCCGTCCGAAACTGAAGGCGACCGCCTCCGAGTCCACCGGATCGCCGCTGTGGAACGTCATCCCCGGGCGGATGCTCCAGACGAAGGTGGTGGGGTCGACCTGCTCGTAGCCCACCATACCGTCCCATGGCCGGGAGGTTCTTGGTCGGCTGGTACGTGTAGGGCTGCGTCATCGTTGAGTAGATAACCTCGGTGTTCCCGAGGTGGAAGACGCCCGGGTCAAGGCCGGAATCCTCATCCTTCTTCCACAGCCGCAGCGTGCCCCCGCGGCGAGGGGCCTCCGCCAGCGTTTCAGGGGTCGTGGCGGAGGTGGAGGCAGGAGCCGTCGCTGGCGCTTCCGTGGCCACTGCGGGCGACGTTGCCGTTGGAGGCTCCGTCGCGACGGGCGAGGGCGCCGGAGGCCCACCACCACAGCCCGCGAGCAATGCCACTGACCCGGCTGCCGCCACCCCACTCCCGGCTAGAAAGCGACGGCGGCTCAGCCGCCGCTGCCGCCGCTGCCGCCGCTTTGCCAGTAGCGCTCACTCTCTTCACCGCGCGCCTCCTCCTTCAGCCGCCACGACCAGCACGCCCTGAGAATACACGTGGCGGGCAACGGGTGGCGCCGGGCGCCGCCACGCCACCCCACTGAGGGCGGGCCGACCTGAGGCAAGGGGGAGCCGTGGGGCTACCCGGTCAGGCCAAGCGGTTTCACCTGGCGCTGGGGCCGCTTCGTGGCAAGGTCGTAGCTCGTCTGTAGGTTGAGCCAGAAGCCCGGAGTGGTTCCAAACGCGCCCGCCAGCAGCCAGGCCGTCTCTGCTGTGATCCTGCGCTTCCTGCGCACGATCTCGTTTACTCGCTGCACCGGCACGCCGATGTGATCCGCGAGCGCGACCTGGGTCAGTTCGAGCGGCTTCAGAAACTCCTCCGCCAGGACCTCGCCAGGGTGAGTGGGGATGCGCTGCTCCGGCAACATGTCGATAGCTCCTACGGGTGATAGTCAACGATGCGCACGGCGAAGGCGCTACCGGACTCCCATCGGAACACGATCCGCCATTGGTCGTTGACCCGAATGCTGTGCAGCCCGCTCAAGTCGCCTCGCAAACGCTCCAGACGATTCCCGGGCGGCGACCGCAAGTCCTGCAGCGACTCGGCGGCGTTGAGCATGTCCAGCCGACGCACCGCTCGCTCCCGAACCTGCTCGGGAATCCGCCGTACCCGTGAACCACCGTGACCGTGGATCAGAGCCTCGGTGGCTCGGTCACCGAACGACTCGATCAACGGCGACCCTTGAGAGTGTCTGACCTCACAACTGATTATCACAGATTCCCGGTAGCCGTGCATACCCCAGGGCGCTGAACTTAGCGCCGGGCCTCGACCGTGAAGGGCATGATCAGTTGGGAGTCCATTGGGAAACGTTTGTCGCTCGGCGCCGGCGGCGAGTACGTGGGGGAGTTCATGGAGCTGGCCGAGGAGTCGATGCTGCGAGCCCCCTCTTCGAGGTCGTCGACACCGTCATCCAGAGCAAGGTGGTTTTGGTGCAAGGGGGTGACGAGGACCGCATTGTAGGCATTCTGACGAGTGGAGACCTCAGCAGGGAGTTCCAGAAGCTCGGCGAACCCTTTCTTCGGATCGGGGAGATTGAAAGTCACCTCCGAGACCTTCTAAGCCCGAATCCACCGATCGGAGCTTGACGGGGGCGCTGAGGGTGTGGGGGCGAGGCGTGCCCGGGCATGCTGGCGCGAGCCCTGGACACGAGCGGGGCGCTCTGAGGGGCGTCAGACCGGGAGCGGGAGCGCCGTATACGCGCGAGCGCGGCTGCGAGCTGACTGGACCAGGGCCAGCGCCGGGGCAGGTGCGCAGCTGCGGCTGCAGGCGGACCGTCACCGAGAAGCGCACATCCATGGCCCAGCAGGCGTCGACGACAGCGTGGCTGTAGAAGCCGCTGTCGGCGCGCAGCGTGAGCGGCCCCGAGGCCCTGGCTGCGCGCACCCGGCCCACCGTCTCACGCAGGAAGTGGGCGGCGCCGCGGGCCGTGTGGCCGCGGCCCTCCCGCAGCCGCGCCATCAGCACCTCGCCCGAGCCGGCCGCGACGGCGAGTAGCGGGTGATAGCGGTGGGCGTCCGTCAGCTCACGCAGGCCAAGACGCTCGGCGAGCGTGGCGGGAAGTAGCAGGCCGGCGTGCTCCACGAGGCGGCCGGCGTCGAAGGCGATCCGGAGCCGGTCGGGGGTGCTCGGTGTTAGCATCGAATGGGTGCTCCCTGTATCTGGTGCGGGATTCGTTCAAAACCCACTGTCCCAGATACAGCGGAGCACCCCTTCTCCACTACTCACGCACTCTCCTTCGGTGGATCGGGGCTTACGAATCCCCCGCCGCTTCGATAATCTAGTTTCCGTCGCCTTGCTTGCTGGCCTTGAGGTTGTACGTGACGCCATTGATGGTCGTGTTGCGGATGTCGATTCCGGTCCCGGAGGTGAAGAACAGGAATCTGCCAGTCCCCGACGAGTCCTCGGTGAACTCGGTGGACGTGCCTGGGTAGGTGCACATCTCCCCGGGCTTGAGGGTCAGACCGGTAGGCCCTTGCCGGCAGCCACGCCCGACGGAAGATACGACGACAGGGGCCCCTGAGGGCCCCTGTCGAGTGTGGTGCCGTTGCGGCGCTAGAGAACTAGCGGCGGCGGCGAGCGAAGGTGTAGGCGCCCAGCACGATGGTGAGGGCAGTCACGCCGAGGATGGCAGCGAGCGAGGCGCTGGTGGTCGCGAGGCCGGTACCGGCATCGGAGACCGCAGGAGCCATGTCGTCGTCGCCCATGTCGTCGCCCATGTCGTCGTCATCACCCATGTCACCCTCTTCGGGGCAGTCATCGGCCATGTCGTCACCCATGCCGTCGTCCGTAGGCTCGGACGGCTCTGCGGGCTCCTCGGGCTCGGACGGCTCTGCGGGCTCGGACGGCATGTCGTCGCCCATGTCGTCGTCCATGCCTTCACCCATGTCGTCGGGACACTCGTCCATGGGGTCCTCGGGCATCATGGCCGAGGCCGTCAGGTCGAGGTCGGTGCGGCCA
>JAPOQN010000044.1 GCA_026710655.1 Chloroflexota bacterium
GGGGCGGGGCAGGGAGCGCGCCGCGAATGTATCGGCGGCGCCGGCCAGCACCTCAAGGTCGCCGCCGACCGGCGGCGCGCCGAGGTACTCGAGGCCGCACTGCCAGTCCTCGCCCTCGGCGCCGCGGAAGACGCTCTGGACGTAGAGGAGGCGCGCGGGAAGCTCGATCCCGGCGTCGGCGGCGGCGCGGGCAACGGGGATGGTGGAGTCGTAGCGCAGCATGACGCGCTCGCCGCTCCACCCGTCCCAATCGAGGAAGGTGTAGGCGCCGGCGAGCATCTCGGGGGAGAGGGCGCCGGCGGAGGTGAAGAGGCTGTAGCTCTCGACCGTGGGGGTGCGAATCTCTTCGTAGCCCCACTGGCGGGCGACGCCACGGAAGGCGTCTTCGACGTGGCGGAAGGCTCGCATCTGCCCGGGCAGGAGATCGCGCATGCCACGGGCGCGCGGCACCGGCGTCGCGGAAGGGGTCACGGAAGCGATGTCAGTCATGGCTTCCGGTCAGTGTAGCGGTTTCGCGCCTAACCGCCGCCGATCGGAGCGAACGCAGAGCGGGCCCCGGGGAGGCTCCCCGGGGCCCGCGAACGTTGCGGATTGAGCCGGACGGAGGCCGGCTAGGCGTCGTCCAGCCAGGCACTCTCGCGGCGGTGCACGTTGTTCCAGGAGTACGAGTTGAACCAGTCGTCCTTGCCGTAGTCGCGGAGCCGCGAACTGACGCCGAGGAAGGCCGTGGCCGCCATCGGCATGATGAAGATGGACCAGGTGTTATCCAGGATCCAACGCTGAAGGTCGGTGATGATCTGGACACGCGCTTCGTGGTCGAACTCGACGTTCTGCGCCGCCATCATGTCGCCCACAATGGTCGCCCCTTCGAGCACCTCCGGGTGAGGGGTCTCGTAGTGGAAGTTGAAGGCGTTGAGGGCGTACTGCAGCGGGTCGAACCAGGAGAGGTAGTTCGTGCCCGGCGTGCCATCGGTTCCTCCACCGATGCCCGTCCCGCTCTGGAGCAGGTCCCAGCTCTTGACGTCGTCGGTGCGGTCCGTTGCGGCGTTCACCCAGGTCGTGCCATCGGCGCTCGTCACGAAGAATTCGGTGCCGAGGGCTTCCGAGAGGCTGAGCGCGGCGAAGTCGCTGATGGTCTGCATGGTCGGGTTCGTAATGGTGTGGATCTCGACGCTCTCGTAGATCTTGTCGTACTTCTCGTCGGCACTGCCACGCGTGTCGGCATCGGCGGCGGCCGCCTCCCAGAGGGCGCGTGCGTCCTTGGGGTCGTACACGTACCAGGTCGCCAGGTCCTCCTGCGTGAGGGTCTGGAAGCGGGTGTTCGTGACGGTGAGGGGCGCCTGGAACCTGCCATCGCCGGCGCGAACGCTGGCAATGAAGGCCGCGTAGTTGAAGGCCTTGCGGATGGCCTCGCGAGCGCGGGGATCGCGGAACTTCCCACCGTCGAAGCCGAGCACCGACCAGCCCCCGGCGGGCGCCCCCTCGATGGAGACTTCCTCGATGTCGTCGAACTCCTCGACTTCGAGGGAGTCGAGCGAGCCGTAGGCATCGAGGTCGCCGCTCTGGAGGAGGGCCTTGGCGGTAACGGGGTCGGGGATGATGCGAACATCGATCTCGTCGATGTAGGGGCCATCCTCCACGAAACCGTCGTCGGGGTTGGGGTGCGAGTAGTAGTTGGGGTTGCGGGTCAGGTGCGTCCCCTCGGCGTTGCGCTCGGAGAGGATGTACGGGCCGGCGCCCATGCCGGTCACGTGCTCCTGGGCCTTCCCGTCCTGTGCCTCGACGAGCTTCTTGTTGACGATCGCGAAGTACTGGCGGGAGCGGGGGATGAGGGCGTCGGCCCGCGGCTCCTCCCAGTTCTCCTGGACGTGGGTGTCGTCGATCGCCTCGATGAGGTCGAGATAGCGGAAGTTACTGGCGGGCTGGTGCGTGCTCCCAAGCTCGGCGTAGAGCACCGGGGGACGTGCGATCGTGTAGGCGACATCCTCGGAGGTGACGGGCTCGCCGTTGTGGAACTGCATCCCTTCGCGCAGGTTCCAGACGAGGGTGGTCGAATCGACCTGCTCGTAGCCGACAGCGGCGTCCAGCGAGAAGATGCCCTTGCTGACCTGGAAATCCAGCAGGTGGTTGTAGACCTGCTGGGTGACTTCCCCGTTGCCGGAGTGGTAGATGGCAGGGTCGAGGCCCTGGTCTTCCTGTGTCTTCCAGGCACGGTAGGTGCCGCCGCGGCGCGGGCCGCCGGCAGGCTCCTCGGCCGCTGCGGCGGCGGCCTGCGTAGCCTCCGCCTCGGCCTCGGCTGCGGCCGCTTCGGTGGCCTCGGCCTCCTGGGCTGCCGCCTGGGTGGCAGCGGCCTGGGTCGCGGCCGGAGCAGCGCTGTCGTCGTCATCGTCGTCGTCGCCACAGCCGGCCAGAATGGCAGCGGAGCCGGCCGCGGCTACGCCGCTTCCGGCAAGGAAACCGCGCCTGCTCACCTTCCGTCCACGAAGACGTAGCCAATAGTTCTCGCGTTCCCTCATCGGTAGTCTCCTTCGACCGCTGGACTCTGCGCCCAAGCGTCATGTCCACAATTTCGAGTTGCTATATTCGGCCACAATACTCCCGCAAGGGACCGCGTGGCAACGATTCGGAGAGGCGGATCAGATACGTCCGCGGAGGCGCGGATCGAGCGTATCTCGCAGTGAATCGCCGAAGATGTTGAAGGCGAAAACGGTCACCGCGAGGGCAGCGCCGGGGAAGATGGCGATCCAGGGCGCCCGAACAAAGAACGTGCGCGAGTCGCCACTGAGCTCGGCGCCCCATGACGGCGTGTCCCCGGCGCCAAGGAGGAAGGCGAGCGTGGACTCGGTGAGGATGGCGGCCGGCAAGCTGATGGAGGTGAGGACGATCATCAGCCCGGTGATGTTGGGCAGGATGTGCCGCAACATGATGCGCAGCTGGCTGGCGCCCACGACCGTAGCGGACTCCACGTACTGGGCGGCTCGCTGCTCGAGCACCGTGCCCCGCATGATGCGAAACGCCGCGGGCAGGAAGATCAGCGAGATGGCAAGAACGACGACGAACTCCGCCCTGGGTAACCCGGGGAGGTCCGGGAGGTCCTCGCCGAGAGCGGTTCTCAACGTGAGGGCAAACAGAATCGCCGGGAAGGCGATCAGGATGTCGGCGATACGGCTGAAGACAAAGTCCACCACGCCACCGAGGAAGCCCGCGATGAGCGCGAGCATCGTTCCGCCGATCGTTCCCACGATGACGGTGGCGATTCCAATCTTGAGGGAGATCCTTCCGCCGTAGAGCACGCTCGACCAGACATCCTTGCCATCGCGATCGGTGCCGAAGAAGTGCTCGCTGCTCGGTCCGGCGAGGTTATCGCCGCTGTAGGCCGCCAATGACCGGGGGTTCGTTGTCTTGAGGATGGGGGCGCCGAACGAACCGAACACGACGAGGACGATCAGCACTACGCCCAGCGCGCCCATGGGTTCCCGAAGGGCCCAGCGGAACGGATTGAACCGTTCCTGCTCCGGCATGGCGTAGCCCTGGTCCTGCAAGTCGGGGAGCGGAGCAGCAGGCGAGCGTTCGGTCATGGCCTAGTACCTGATCCGCGGGTCAACGGTCGTATAGAGCACGTCGACCGCCAGCGTGATGATCATGAACATGAGGGCAAAGAGGAGAACCACGGTGAGGACAACGGGGTAGTCCTCCGTCTGCACCGACTCAAGCATGAGCAGTCCCATGCCGGGAATGGCGAAAATCGACTCGGCCACCACCGCACCACCCAGGATGGCGCCGAGCTGGAGGCCGATGACGGTCAGCACGGGGATGAGGGACGTGCGAAAGACATGGCGCATCACGACTACGCGCTCACGCAGCCCCTTGGCCCGAGCCGTGCGGACGTAGTCGGAGAAGAACACTTCGAGCATGGACGAGCGGACGATACGGGCCGTGTAGGCGGCACTCCCGTAGGCAAGAATCGCCGCCGGGAAGATGACGATACTGAGGTTCGTGAGCGGGTCCTCGGTGAAGCTGGTGTACGGCTGGATAGGGTTCCAGCCCCACCAGATCACAGGAAATATGATGATGAGCGTCCCGGTCCAGAAATTGGGCACCGAGATGCCGACGATAGTCGCGGTTCTGAGCGTGTAATCGGAAAGGGTGTTTCTTCGAATCGCGGAAATGATGCCGATAGGGAGGCCGATGATCGCCGAGATCGCGATCGTGAGCAGCCCTATCTCAATCGTGTTTCCGATCCGCTCCTGGACCTTGTCGGCAACAGGGTTGCGCGGCGGCCGGAGGGAGTCGCCGAGGTCACCCTGGAAGACGTTGCCAAGCCAATCGAAGTACTGGACGTACCAGGGGCGGTCGAGCCCGAGCTCTTCCCTCCAGACATCCAGGTTGCGCGCTTCTTCAATCCCCGCCACGACGGCGAAGGCGGCGTCCCCCGGCTTGATCCAGAGCAACAGGAAGAGCACGAAGGACATCACCAGCAGCATGAGCGGCATGGCCACCAGGCGGCGGATGATGTAGTTCCGCATGGTCCCTCTCACACTCCGAGGCGGCGCCCTCGGGACTACAACGCAGCGAGATTGTGGACGATGCCGATAGCGTTTGGCAATACGTGCAATTCGTCTGGAGTGTCCGGAGGGCGGTGACACCGGTGAGCGCGGCTCGTGGTAGGGGAAGCGGCCTCGCCCTGGGCTGGGGGGCGGGCCGGGCAGCGAACGCAAAGCGGGCCCCGGGGAGACTCCCCGGGGCCCGCGGACGTTGCGGATTGGGGCGGACGGAGGCGGTTAGGCCTGGTCCAGCCAGGCGGCCTCGCGGCGCGGCGTGTTGTTGCCCGAGTAGGCGTTGAACCAGTCGTCCTTGCCGTAGTCGCGCAGGCGCGAGCTGACGGCGAGGTATGACTCAGCGGCCATCGGCAGCGTGAAGATGCCCCAGGCGCGGTCGAGGATCCAGCGCTGCAGGTCGGTGATGATCTGGACGCGGGTCTCGTGGTCCAGCTCCTGCGTCTGCGCGAGCATCTGCTCGCCGACATGGGCGGAGCCTTCCGCGATCTCGGGGTGCGGCGAGTCGTGCCGGAAGTTGAAGGCAACGCTGCCGTACTGTGCCGGGTCGAACCACGAGAGGTAGGACGCGTCGGGGGCGCCGTCGGTACCGCCGCCGACACCGGTGCCGCTCTGGAGCAGGCCCCAGGGCTTCACGTCGTCGGTGTTGTCGTTGGCGGCGCTCACCCACGTCTGGATGTCCGCACTCGACACCTCGAAGGTGGTGCCGAGCACCTCCGTGAGGTTGGTGGCGGCAAAGTCGGAGATGGCGAGGTAGGCCGGCCCCTGGATGGTGTGGATGTCGACGTATTCGTAGATGGAGTCGTACTTCTCCTGGTCGGGGCCGCGGGAGGCGGCGTCGCTCTTGGCGGCTTCCCAGAGGGCGCGTGCGTCCTCGGGGTCGTAGTTGTAGTAGCCAGCCAGGTCTTCCTGCGTGAGGCGCTGGAAGCGGGTGTTGATGATGGTGAGCGGGGCCTGCAGCCGGGCGTTGCCGGCATGGATGCTGTTGATGAAGGCCTGGTAGTTGAACGCCTTGCGGAGGGCCTCGCGAGCGCGCTGGTCGCGCCACTTGCCGCCGTCGAAGCCGAGGACGGCCCAGCCACCGGCGGGCGCGCCCTCCACAGCCACGTTCTCGTTGCCCTCGAGCCCTTCCGCCTCAAGGGCGTCAACGGTGCCGTAGGCATCGAGGTCGCCGCTTTCGAGGAGGGACCGGGCGGTGACGTTGTCGGCGACGATGCGGACGTCGTACTCGTCGATGTACGGACCGTCCTCGACGAACCCGTCGTCGGGGTTGGGGTGGGGGTAGTAGTCCGGGTTGCGAACGAGGTGCGTGCCCTCGGCGTTCCGCTCGGAGAGGATGTAGGGGCCGGCGGCCATGCCGCGCACGTGCTCCTGGCCCGTCTGGTCGGGCTGCGCCAGCACAAGCTTCTTGTTGATGATGCCGAAGTACTGGCGGGAGCGATGGATGAGCGCATCGGCGCGCGGCCCGACCCAGTTCTCCTGGATGTGGGTGGCATCGACGGGGTCGATGCTGTCGAAGTAGTCGTAGGTGCTGGCGGGCACGTGGGTGGCGCCCAGCGAGGCCAGCAACCCCGGGGGCCGCTCGATGGTGAAGGCGACATCCTCGCTGGTGACGGGATCGCCGTTGTGGAACTGCATCCCCTCGCGCATGGTCCAGACAAGGGTGCTCTCGTCCACCTGCTCGTAGCCGACGGCGCCATCCATGGAGAACGTGCCTTTGCTCACCTGGAAGTCGAGCAGGTGGTTGTAGACCTGGTACACGACCTCCTGGTTGTCAGTGTGGAAGACGGCGGGGTCCATCCCCATGTCTTCGGTGCGCTTCCAGGAGCGGTAGGTGCCGCCACGCGTGGGGCCGGCAGGCGCCGCCTGGGTGGGGGCTTCGGTGGGAGCCTCGGTGGCCGCTTCGGTGGCGGCGGCCGTGGCGGCAGGCGCTTCGTCGTCGTCGTCATCGTCGTCGCCGCAGCCGGCGAGGATGGCGGCGGAGCCGGCAGCGGCTACACCTGTTCCAGCCAGGAATCCTCGGCGGCTTGTCTTTCGCCCCTGGAGCCGGAGCCAGTAGTTGTCGCGATCGCGCATCTCTTTTCCTCCTCGCTCCCTCGGTGACGGGCAGCGTTCTGATGGATGCTCCCGGCACGATACGCTGCGCGGGGATCGCGAAGCAACGGGGCGGAGGGGGAAGTTCGCTGCCAGCAAAGGCTAGATGCGGCCACGCAACCGGGGATCAAGCGTGTCACGGATTGAGTCGCCAAACATGTTGAACCCGAACACCGTGATTGCCAGCGCCGCCCCGGGGAAGATGGCGAGCCAGGGGGCGTTCTTGAAGAACTGGCGCGAGTCCCCGCTCAACTCCGCTCCCCACGAGGGCGCATCAGAGCCGAGCAGGAAGGAGAGCGTCGCCTCGGTGAGGATGGCGGCGGGCAGGCTGATCGTGGTGAGCACGATCACGAGGCCGGTGATGTTGGGCAGGATGTGCCGCAGCATGATGCGGAACTGCCCCGCCCCAATGAGCGTGGCCGCTTCCACGTACTGCCCGCTGCGCTGCTCCAGCACCGACCCCCGCATGATGCGGAAAGCCCCCGGCATGAAGAAGAACGCGATCGCCAGCACGCGCGCTAACTCCTCCGCCGGCAGGGCCGGTAAGTCGGGCAGCTTATCGACGAGGACAACGTCGAGGATCATTGCTAACAGGAGCGATGGCACGGCGAAGAGCATGTCGGCCACACGACTGAGGCCGAAGTCGACAGGACCGCCGACGAACCCGGCGATGAGCGCCAGGAGCGTCCCCCCGACGGTGCCCACCAGCACCGTGACCACGCCAATCTTGAGCGAGATGCGGCCTCCGTAGAGCACGCTCGACCACACATCCCTGCCCTGGCGATCGGTGCCGAAGTAGTAGTCGCTGCTAGGCCCGACAAGATTGTCGGATGTGAACGACTCCAGCGACTTGGGGTCCGTCGTATTCAGAAGGGGCGCGGCGCCGGACATGATGCCGATGATGAGGATGAGAACGACGCCGAGGGCGCCCGCGGGCTCGCGGCGGGCCCAGCGCAGCGGGTTGAACCGCTGCTCCGGCGGCAATGCGTACTCCTGCTCAAGGAGCGTCTCCGATGCCGGCCTCTGGACCGCTTCCGACGCGTCGCTCATGGCTAGTACCTGATCCGGGGGTCGACGTAGGTGTAGAGGATGTCGACCAGCAGGGTGACGAACATGAACATCGCCGCGAAGATCATCGTAATCATGAGGACGGCGGTGTAATCGCGCGCGACGATGCGCTCGAGCGCGAAGAGGCCCATGCCGGGGATGGCGAAGATCTGCTCGGCCACGATGGCGCCGCCGAGGATGGTTCCGAGCTGCAGGCCAACCACCGTCAACACGGGGATGAGGGCGCTCCTGAAGACGTGCCGGAAGATGACGACCCGCTCGCGCAACCCCTTGGCGCGGGCCGTCCGCACGTGGTCGGAATAGAGCACCTCGAGCATGGCCGAGCGCATGATGCGTGCGGTGTAGGCGGCCCCCGAGTAGGCGAGGATGGCCGCGGGGAAGATGACGATCGCCAGGTTCTTGAGGGGATCCTCGGTGAATTCGACCCAGTCCTGGATCGGGTTCCAGTTAAACCACACGAAGGCGTAGATGATGATCAGCGTCCCCGTCCAGAAGTTGGGGACGGAGATACCGAGGATGGTGCCCGCCCGCAGCAGGTAGTCCTCGGGCTTGTTGCGCCGCACCGCCGAGATGACGCCCACGGGCACGCTGATGACCGCGGACAGGATGATCGTCAACAGGCCGACTTCGAGGGTCTTGGGTAAGCGTTCCTTGACGGAGCCCATGACGGAATCGTGCGGGGGCGTGAGCGAATCGCCAAAGTCGCCCACGAAGATGCCCCCGAGCCAGTCCCCGTACTGGACGTACCAAGGGCGGTCCAGCCCGAATCGCTCCTGGAGTTTCTCAAGATTGACGGTATCGGCGATGCTCAGGGCGGCGGTGAAGGCGGCGTCGCCGGGCAGCGTCCAGATGAGGAGGAAGAGGACGAGGGAGAGCACCAGCAGCATCAGCGGGATCGCGATGAGGCGGCGGATGATGTAGTTCCACATGGCGCCCCCTCACGGTCCCCGGCCAGCAGCGCTGGCCACGGGACGCGGGGATTCTGGCCGATGCGTATGGCGCTTGGCAATACGTGCGGTCGTTACCGAAGACGGATTAGCCGCTGCGGAGGGCCCTCCACCAGTCCTGGACGTCGGGCTGGAAGTTGGCGTGGTACTCCTTCTGGAGGTCGTTAGCGCCCTCGAAGAGGGGCTCGGTGTCGGTGGTGGCGAGGTCGGAACAGGTGGGGACGGGGTCGATCCACTCGAGCTGGATGCCCTCGATCACTTCGCCGAGGCCGGAGTCCTCGTGGTGGGGGCTGGCCTGGTGCTCGATGAAGCCGTTGTAACTGTTGAAGGAGAGCAGGCCGTAGTAGCTGCCCTTCTCGGCGCCGCGCCAGAACTCGTAGCGACGCACGTTCTTCTCGTTCTCATGGGTATCGCGCCAGAGAGCGCTCTCGAGCTCCTCGAAGCGCGCCTCCTTGCCTTCCCTGATCTTGATGTGGGCGAGGATGGTTGCCATCGTTTTTCTCTGGGCCGGCTGGATTTGACGGCGCCCCAGCGGCTAACGCCGCGAGGGGAGCACGCCTGCGCCGCGCCGCGATTCTAGGCGCTTTGCAGCGGCTCCGATCGTCGTGCGTATTCGATGGCCACGACTTCACCCCTCGCGGCGAAGGCCAGCGGAGAGGCAACCAACGCCGCCGGCCTCAGGAAACGTCGAACTCGATCTCCAGGTGGGTGACGCCGCGGACGCCGCCCTTGCCGGGGGGCGGGAAGACGATGCCGTCGTTGGGCACGTCCTTGAGGCGCGGATTCTTGAGAACCTGGAGGAGCATCTTGCCGGCCATGACCGCCTCCTGGCGGGCCATGGCGTAGCCCATGCAGAAGTGGCGCTCCTGGCCGAAGCCGAGGTGGCTGGCGACGCCGTCCTGCCAGTAGCCGGAACGGAGTTCCTTCCCGAAGTAGAGGTCGTCGCGGAAGATGTTGAAGGTATCCGGGTCCTTGAAGACGCGCTCGTCGCGGTTGCCGGAGCCGAGGCAGAGGGCGACGGTCGCCCCCATGGGGATGACGCGGCCGCCGAGTTCCGTCTCGCGGACGGCGCGGCGCGGCTGGTAGTGGTTCGAGCCGTCGAAGCGCAGCATCTCGGTGAAGACGCGGTCCATCAGCTCGGGGTTGTCGCGCACGGCCTCGTACTGCTCGTAGTTGTGGAGCAGGTTCCACCACATGGAGTCGATGGCCTTGTGGGTGGTGTCGCCGCCGCCGACGAGGAGGAGGGTAATGAACGACTTGATCTGGTGGTCGTTCATCATTTCGCCCGACATCTCGGCCGTGACGAACTTGGAGATGAGGTCGCTGCCGGGGTTGGCGCGACGGTCGGCGATGTGGGGGGTGAGGTAGTCGTGAATGGCGAACTTCGCCTGTTCGGCGGAGCGGAAGTAGGCGCGTCCGTAGCCCATGCCGGCGAAGAGGGTGTTGTAGATGCTCTCGAAGTAGTCGTAGTCCTCGCGGGGGAGGCCGAGCATCCCGGCGATGACGCGGATGGGGAAGCGCTGGCTGAACTGCGTGACGAGGTCGATCTCGCCCTGGCCGGCGAGCCCGGCGGCGAGGTCCTCGGCGGCCTCCTGGGAGAACTTCTCGATCATGTCGGCGGCGGTCTCCTCGATAACGGGGAGCCAGTTGAGGAGCTTCTTGCCCACGAGCTCGCCGGCGACGATGCCGCGGCTCCAGCGGTGCTCGGGCCCTTCGCCCATGTCGAGGATGGTCTCGCCGAGGGGCGATTCGGAGCCGAACTCGTACTTGCCCTTGGGGTCGTAGACGCCGCGGGTGAAGTCGCCATTGGGACGGCTGCGCTTGTAGGCGTCCCAGATGTGCTCGTAGCGGGTCACGACGAAGCGGTTCTGGAGGCGGTCGTTGTAGACGGGCTCCCAGTCGCGGATCTTCTTGTACAGGGGGAAGGGGTCGAGGCGGTGCTCCTCGGTAAGGAACTCGCCGGGTTCGATGATCGGAGCTTGGGTTGGGGCTGTCATGGTCGCCTCGCCACAGGGGGATGGTCCTGGAGCGAGTCTAGGCCGCCTGCGGGGCATGTCAACGCACATCGGGCGGTTGCGGGGCGGGCGCGGGCGGTCCATCCTCCGGGGCAACCACTACCAGGAGCGAATTGCGATGTCGGACGAGCTAGCGGAACTGCGCGCGCGGGTTGCCCGCCTGGAGGCTGAGCGGGCGGTGATCAGCACCTTCAACGAGTACTTCTACAACATGGACATCGGCTACACGGACGGCATCCTCGACGTGTTCCACGAGGACGCCCTGCTGGAGGTGGTCAACTTCCCGCCGGGGACGATGGATGACCTGCGCTTCGAGGGCCGGGCGGCGATGCGGGAGCTGTACGGGCCGCATTCGAGCGCGGAGCCGACGCTCTCGGGCGGGCACCACTCGGCGAACGTGCAGGTGAACGTGGCGGAGGACTGCTCAAGCGCGGAGCTGAGCGCCTACTTCATGACGTCGGGGGGCCACGGCGGCCTCGGCGGGGGGATGTACCAGGGGACGTTCGTGCCGGACGGGGACAAGTGGCGCATCTCGCACTACCGCATCATCAGCAACTGGGGCTGGTCGCCGGACGAGTGGACGAAGCGCACGGAGTCGCTACCGGCTCACAAGGCGAAGCGTGGCGGCAAGCCGCCGGTCTACGAGTTCCCCAAGCAGCCGGTGGGGTAGACGAGGGGAGCGCGCCGCTGGCGCGTCGCTGAGGGGCGAGAAGAGCGCTGCGCTGTCGCGCAGCTGAGGGAAGCGCGTCGCTGTCGCGCCGCTGAGGGCGTAGCAGAACGGCGCTGGCACCTTTCTTCCCTCCCCCCGCGCTACACTGGCGCGCGCGCCCAACCTGGGCCCTGGAGGCGGCGGTATGCCGATGTCCCGTGAGGAGATGGATGCGTTCCTGGCAGAGCCACGGAATGCGATTGTTGCGACCGTGAACCCGGACGGGTTTCCCCAGCTGACACCGATCTGGTTCCACTGGGAGGATGGCACGGTCTACTTCAGCACGACCGCGCCGAGGCTGAAGACGCGCAACCTGGAGCGCGACGGGCGCGTGTCGATCTGCGTCGACGAGCCGGGCGACCCGGACCAGCGCACGGTCGTGCTGGCGGCGGAGACGTGCGAGATCACGCCGGGGCTGGGGACGGTCACCGAGAAGATCGCGCGCAAGTACGGTGGCGAGAACTGGGAGAGCAGCTACGAGCACATCGCCAACACGCCCGATCGCGTGGTGGTCTCGTACAAGCCGACCCGCGTCCTGACCTGGAGCTCGTCGGGGGACCGCCGGGTACACGTGCAGAAGAATCGCTAACCGCCGGTGGTCGGTGGTTTGTGGTCGGTGACCGGTAGTCCGCAGTAGGTGGCCGGCAGGCAGGTCATGCGAGGGGCCGTCGAGGCTCGTAGGATGCGCATATATCGCGTTCCGTGATACGCACCCGCGGACGCGAACCGGAGGCTGTCATGGGATTTCTTGACGGGAAGGTGGCGCTCGTTACGGGCGCCGCCGAGGGAGTCGGCGTCGCATTCGCGAACGCCGTCGCGGCGGAGGGCGCGAAGGTCGCGATTTGCGACATCCGCGACAACGTGGACGAGCGCGCACAGCAGATCGGCGACGCGCATGGGGTCGAGACGGCCTCGTTCCACGCGGACACGGGCGTCCCCGAGGACTGCTGGCGCGTGGTCGACGAGACGATGGCGGCGTTCGGGCGCATCGACGTGCTGATCAACAACGCGGGCACGATCGCGATGACCTCTCCCACGGACCCGTGGGACAAGTCGGTCGCGGACTACGACCTCGTGATGAACGTGAACAACCGTGCCTACTACCTGTTCGGGCGGGCGGTGTTCCCGATCATGCAGGAGCAGGGCGGGGGCGACATCGTGAACATCGCGACCGACCACATCTACACGCAGAAGAACCGGCCCTCGGGGGGCGGTTGGGTAATGGACACCTACGACGCCTCGAAGTGGGGCCTGAACGGGTTCCTCCTGAGCTGGTCGAAGGCGGGGGAGCCGCACAACATCCGCGTGAACGGCATCTGCCTGGGGGCGACGGACTCGCACATGCTGCGGGGGTTCACGGGCGAGGAGAACCTGACGCCCGAGGTCATCGCGAGCTGGATGAAGCCAGCGGACGTGGCCCAGGTCGTGGTCGACCTGATCAAGGACGGGCGCAGCGGCTACAACATCCCGGTGTGGGTCGACGACCCGGTGGTCCTGACACCGCGCAGCGACGATTTCTCCATGAAGGTCGGCATCATGAAGTCGTCCTTCCGGGCGTAGGAGGGGAACGATGGGATTCCTGGACGGAAAGGTCGGAGTCGTCACGGGGGCGGCGCAGGGGCTGGGGACGGCCTACGCACGCGCCCTCGCGAGCGAAGGGGCGGACGTCGCCATCTGCGACATTCAGCCGGAAGTGAGCGCCGTCGCCGACGAGATCGCGGCGACGAGCGGTCGGACCGTGCGCGCATACCCCTGCGATGTCTCGGACGCGGAGGCGATCCGCGGCTTCGTCGACGGGGTGCTGCGCGACTTCGGCGGCGTGGACGTGGTTGTCATGAACGCGGCCATCTACGGATCGTCGCCGCTGGACCTGTCGCGCGAAGAGGCGCTGTCGGAATACCAGCGCTTCTACGACACGAACGTGAAGAGCGTGTACCTGCTGGAGCGGGCGTTCGCGCCCTCGCTGGTCGAGCGGGAAGGCGACATCGTCGTTATCTCGACGGACCATGTGCTGCCGCCGCTGCAGCCGGGGGGCACGCGCGGCGGACCGGGGAGCGACCTCTACGACTCCTCGAAGTGGGTGCTCAACGGGTACATCCAGGCGTGGGCGCTGGGGTTCGCCTCCCAGGGGCAGAACGTACGCGTGAACGGCATCGGCATGGGGGCCACGGACACGCCGATGCTGCGTGGGGTGTTCCCGGGCGACGGTCCCTCGGACGAAATCGTGGCGGGCTGGATGACGCCAGCCCAGCAGGCGCAGCTCTTGCTGGACCTGCTGCAGGACGGCCGCACGGGCGACCTGATTTCGTCGGAGCCGGGGCATCCAGTGGAGCTGCCGCCACGCTCGGATTACGGGCAGCCGGTCTCGAACCTGCCGATCGAGCAGTTCCACCACGGGCTGATGGGACTCGAACCAGCGATCTGGGAGCCGCCCAGCTAGCGGCAGGAGGCAGGCGATGACGGCCGTGAGCTTCGATCCGGCGGTGTTCGACACGCCGGAGTTCTGGCGCGACCCCTACCCGCACCTGAAGGTGTTGCGCGACCACTTCCCCCTGTACCACGACGAGCTGCACGGCCTCTGGTACATCACGCGCTACGACGACGTGTGCAACGCCTTCCGGGACAACGTGCACTACTCGAGCAAGAACCTGGAACGCTCGATGGCGCTCGTGTTCGGCACGACGATGATGCAGTTCGACGGGGAGGAGCACACGAAGCGGCGGAACATCGTCGCGCCGGAGTTTTCGGGGCGGCGGCTCGAACCGATCCTGCCGATCATCGAGAAGAACACGCAGGACCTCATTGAGCGCTTCAGCGCGACGGCGGCGGAGCGGCTCGCGAAGGGATTCGCGGACAAGGGCGAGGTGGAGCTGATCGACGCGTTCAGCTCGCGGCTGCCGGTCATGGTCATCATCGACATGCTGGGGCTGCCGCAGGAGGACCACGACCTCTTCCACGAGTGGTACCCGGCGATGATGGCGGGGCTAACGGGCACGCCCGAGCAGCGCACCTACGGCATCGAGTGCAACCAGCAGTTCCACGCCTACATCGACAAGCTCGTCGACGAGCGCAGCGTGAACCCGGGCGAGGACCTGATCTCGAAGCTCTGCATCGCGGAGGTGGACGGGGCGCGGATGTCGAAGGAAGACATCAAGGCGTTCTCAAGCCTGCTGCTGGTGGCGGGCGGGGAGACGACGGACAAGGCGATCGGGAACATGTGGGTACACATGATGGAAAACCCCGAGCAGTTCGCGGAGGTGAAACGCGACCCGGACCTGTTCGACCGCGTGTTCACGGAGACGATGCGGATCACGCCGCCGGCGGGGAGCCAGCAGCGGGACGTGATAGAGCCAGTCGAGATGTACGGCCAGACCATCCCGGTAGGGGCGGAGGCGCACTTCTCGATCTTCGGGGGGAACCACGACGAGCGCGTGTTCGACCACCCGGACGAGTTCGACATCTTCCGCGACGACCTGCACTTCGGACGGGAACTCCGGTCGGGGTATTACGAGGGCGGCCGCGCCAGCCACCTCGGCTTCGGGCTGGGGAAGCACTTCTGCGTGGGGTACCAGCTCGCGCGTTCGGAGGCGGTCATCGGGTCGAAGGCGCTGCTGCAGGCGATGGGGGACCCACGGGTAAAGGCGGGTGGCCAGGCGCACATCCAGGTGGCCGGCCCGATGAACGAGCAACCCCGGCTGGACCTGGAATTCGACGTGGTGTGAGAGCCTGCCCCTAGCGGGGCTGCCCACCCCGTGCAGGGCGGTCGTCTCCTTCCCGGTAGCGGCTCATTACGGAAGCCAAGTCGACGACGCTATCCACTTCGCTCAGCGAGAACATGGCGACGAAGACCTCGGCATCGCTGTCATCCCGATAGAACTCGATGTGGAAGTCGGTCGTCCGGGCGTTGTTGGCGCTCACAGTGAGCACACGTCGATCGTCCATCGTGACGACGTATGACCGGGTGGCGGTCACCGTGGGGATGGAACAGCAGGCGCGTCGTCGGGAAGCACTTCTCCCTGGTATTCGAACCCAAGAACATCACACCAGGGGACAAACGCAGTCCCCTTCCTATTTCCATAGAGCCGGACAATTCTTACCCATTCCGGGATACCATCGAGGAGAGCGAGGTCGATAGCCTTCTCCTCCCACAACCGCTCCTGGCCAGCAAACAGGTCCTTCAGAGGCGAGTCGGCGGGTTCGCGCCACTCGGGGCCGCGAAGGTCCGCCGTGCGCGTCTTCTTCCCTTCCCGGTAGCGCACGAACAGCAGCGGTCTCCACTCCAGGGAGTCGCTATGCGTGGGAACCCTCGCCGAAGCGCTCACAGCGCCATCATAGCACAGGACAACTGTCTTGAGTCTCCCTGCACACGACAGCCGGTGCGGTTCCCGCAGACACTGAGGCGACTAGCGGGCGTCGGGGTCGAGGCCGCGGCGCTCGCGCTCGGCGCGCATGCGGACGGCGTCGGAGTCGAGGCGCGGGCCGCGCTCCTCCTCGGTGAGGGTGCCGGCGACGTCCTTGGCGGACTTACCACTGTCGAAGGTGATCCACTTCTCGGGGGTGGCCTCGATGATGATGCGGAGGGGCGAATCGAGGCGCTCGACGAAGTCGTCCTCGGCGGCCTTGTCGTCGGGGTTCGCCTTGTGGGCGAGGGCGCGATAGAACCACTCCTTGGTCTCGGCGTCCTCGCGGACGACAGCGCGACACTTGGCCGTGGCGGCGCCGCGCGGGGAGTCGGGGCTTGTGGCGGAGATACCGCTGACGGCGACGGAAACGCGGCCGTCGCGACGAATGGCGGCGACGCGGTGGCGGTGGGCGGCGCAGGTGATCCAGAACTTGCCGTCCCTCCAGACGAAGGAGTGGTAAACGCCGACGGGCCAGCCGTCCTTGGTGCCCCACATCAGGATGCACTCGCTGGCGTCGTTCATGAGCTGGTCAATCTGCTCGTCGCTGTAGGGGTAGACGGAGACGACCTCGTGGTCGCGCATACCTTCGGGCATGGTGGAACCTCCCTGGAGTCAGGCGCGTACGGTAGCCAGCCGGGAGCGAGTCCGCAAAGGGGGCGGGCTAGGGGTGGCCCGCGATCTTGAGGAGCGTACCGGTTACCCAGCTGGAGGCGTCGGAGGCGAGGTAGACGGCGGCGGCGCCGAAGTCCTCTTCCTTGCCGAGCCGCTTGAGGGGCTCGCTCTGGGCCATCTTCTCGAAGTACTCGTCGTCGCCGCCGGAGGCGTCCTCGTAGTCCTCGGTGCGCACGGAGCCGGGGAGGATGGCGTTGACGCGGATGTTGAAGGGCGCCATCTCGAGGGCGAGGGTCTTGGTGAGGTGGTTGAGGCCGGCCTTGGAGGCGGTATAGACGCCGTTCGTGGGAGCGCCGCGAGCGAGCGAGCCGACGGAACTGACGTTGATGATGGACCCGCCCCCGGTGCTGCGCATCGCCGGCCAGACGGCCTTGGCGCACATCCAGGGGGCCTTGAAGTTGAGGGTGGTGGTGGCGTCCCAGGACTCCTCAGGCGTCTTCACGAGGAAGTTGACGCCTTGCTCCTGGAGGCCGCCGGCGTTGCTGACCCAGATATCGATGCGGCCAAAGTGGTCCATCATCGACTGCACCAGTCCCTCAACCTTCGACCAGTCGCGCACATCGGTGGGGAGGGCGAGGGTGCGGCGGCCGCGGTCCTCGATCTCCTTTCCGACATCCTGGAGCAACTGCTCGCGGCGTCCAGCGACGGCGACGTCAGCGCCTGCCTCGGCGAGTCCGAGGGCGATGCCGCGACCGATGCCGCCGCCGCCGCCCGTCACCATCGCAATCTTTCCTTCGAGGCTGAAGAGATCGAGGATGCCCATGTGTGCGCTCCCACCAAGAGATTTCGGGCAGTGTACGCGAGGGCGGGTTCCGGGGCTGTGGGAGAGGGAAATGGGTGTCCGGACACGAAAATACGTTCTACAACATTTGCCGTCTTGATCTGTAAACTTGCCGGCGCGAAGGACAGGTAGGCCAGTGGCCCCTCCCTTCATGGGGCCGCTCAGTGAGTCTCCGCACCGTTGCCGCTGCCGTCATTCTGAGCCTGGCGCTTGGCGTCCTCGCCGCATTTGCGCTTCGGGCCGACCCACGCCCCGTCCTGAGGGCGGAATCCGTCGCACCTGCGTTCGTGGACTCGCGAACGGCGGCCAAGACATCGAGCGGGGGGCCGCAGAGCATCGCCGTGGACGTGCCCCCGGGGGAACGCGGGGACCTGCTGGTGGCGATCCTCGCCATCGACAAGGAGCGCACGCCGGTGACGCCGCCGGGGTGGACGCTGGCGGACAGCGGCTTCACCCACCAGGAGGAGGCGACCCTCGCGATCTGGCACCGGCTTGCCGACGGCTCGGAGGGAGAGGGCCTGACGCTGGGCTGGAGCGGTGGGAAGCGGCAGGCGATCGCCGCGGTCCTGCGCTACCGCGGGGTCGACCCTGCCTTCCCGGTGGGGCCGGTGGGGGCAGCCACCGAGGAAACGAACTCGCCCACGGCCCCGAGCGTGACGGCAACCCGTGCGAACACGCGAATCCTGCGGGTCTACGGGGCCGACGCGGGGGACCTGACGGCCGTGGACGGGTATCCGGCGGGGCACGAGGGCCGTTTCTCGCTGGGCAGCCGGGGGAGCTCCGGCGTGGGGGCGGGGGCGGCCGACACCGTGCTCCCTGCGGCAGGACCCAGCGGCACCGCGTCGTTCGACCTGGCGGAGACAACGAAAGAGGAGTGGCGGGCGGTCACGCTGGTCATCAACCCGGCAGCGGCTCCGGAACCCACCCCTACGCCGACACCAACTCCCACACCTACGCCGACACCGACTCCCACACCTACGCCGACACCAACTCCCACCCCTACGCCGACACCAACTCCCACACCTACGCCGACACCGACTCCCACCCCTACACCGACACCGACTCCCACCCCTACACCGACACCCACTCCCACCCCTACGCCAACACAAACTCCCACCCACACGCCCACACCACCTCCACCCCCTCCACCCA
>JAPOQN010000045.1 GCA_026710655.1 Chloroflexota bacterium
CGCCTGAGCCGGCCGCCACGGCGAGCAGCGGGTGGTAGCCGCGCTGGCCGCTGTAGCCGGGGCGCTGCGCACCTTCCTTGGCGAGCCCGTAGGTCTCGCAGAGAGTCGAGTCGAGGTCGATCGTGAGCGGCTCCTCGCCCGGTCCCGCCCCGGCCGCCCAGGCGCGGGCGAGCAGCTCGCGGGTCACGCGGTCGAGCTGCCGGACGTGGCCCCAGCGGAAGCTGCGCAGGAAGGTGCCGAGGGTAGACGGCGCCTTCACCGTGCAGCCGAGCACGCGCTCCGTTCCGCCTGAGCGCAGCGCATCGGCGTCGTCGATGCAGTCGCCGCCAGCGAGCGCGGAGGCGACCAGGGTCAGGAGCTTGTCCCCGGCGTGCGCCCGGCCTGCTGCCGCACCGAGGTCGAGGTGGGCGTCCGTCAAATCACGCAGGCCGAGACGCTCGGCGAGCGTGGCGGGAAGCAGCAGGCCCGCGTGGTCGACGAGGCGGTCGTCGTCGAAGGCGATCTGTATCCGGTCGGGGCTGCTCGCTGGTAGCATCGAATGGGTGCTCCCTGTGGCTGTGACGTGATTCGTTCAAAACCCATTGTCCCAGCTACAGCGGAGCACTCTCACAGCCGCTCGCGCCCTCTTCTTCGGTGGATCGGGGCTTAGCCAACGCTTGGCGTCCTGAATGTTCTCGGGGTTGCCCGGCGAGCTGATCCGGTCTCGGAAAGCGCTGTCGCGAGTGAAGGCAGCAGCGTCGGCCAGGAGCCAATTCTCGTACTCTCGTACGGCAAGCACGCCGCTCCCCGCTGCTACGCTGTCCACCCGGCGCTGGAGTTCGGGGCCACGCCTTGCAGCGCAGTCGTCGTCGGCATCTATGAGTACGAGTACTCTGACATCGTCCTTTGCCTTTGCGACTGCCAACCGTGTGTAACGCTCTAGCTCGCCAGCACGCAGCAAAGTGCCACGCTTCTCGCGGAGGGGCTTCAGCACCTGGACTGCCTCCCCCGCAACCATCTCGTCGAGGATGCGCCGGATCAGCGATGGAAGCGCGAGTGCTTCACCTTCTCCTTCGACGATTGGGACGATCTGCCTCATCTACCGTTCAAAGAGGCTGGTTTCGTCGCAGTCCACGTCGCGAGCGAGGTCGCTGGGCTCGAGTTGCCTAAGCCGTAGGAGTTCCCCCGGCGAGAAGAGGCGGTCGCTCAGAATCTTCCGAGAACCCTCGTCGACTTGCCCAATGACGGTGGCGCCACTGTCCGCTGAGAAGGCGAGTAGCTCGTCGGCTCGTACTTCGTCCGAATGTAGGAGGTCAGGGGAGTGAGTGGTGACGAGTACCTGGGTCCGCTCCCTCGCATCGTGCATGGCACTTAGTAGGACGCCGACGGCCCCGGGGTGAAGCGCGATCTCCGGTTCCTCGATGGCAACGACGGAAGGCGGGCCGTCTTTGTCCTCTTGAAGTAGGGCTGTGAGGATGCCGACTGCTCGCAGGGTGCCGTCGGACATCGACCGGGCGGCGTGCTTGCTCGGACGGGACCGGCCAGGGATTTGCTGGTGAAACTCGGCATATGCTGCGTCGCTGCTACTCAGGACAAAGGGTTCAATGGACAAACCGGGGACGGCGTGTCCCAGGTATTCCTCAATCCGGTCAAAGGTGCTGGGACTGCGGCTGCGCAAGCCACGAAGCACATCCCAGACGTTCACGCCGTCCTGCCGCAAGAACCCACTCTCGGCTGGCGTAGCTACCTTGCGCATGACCTCCGGGGCCAGGGCGTAAAAGCGCATCCGAAGGAAGGCGTCGTGGACGTTGCGAAATGGTCTATGTGCCGGCGGTACGTTGTCAGCTAGCGCCAATTGCCTGAGATAGAGTTGAGCCCGATCTACGCACGGCGAAGACGTGTCGGACTGGAACGGCCGTGGTGGATATCCATCAAGGGTGGTGTCGTCGATCGAGAAGAATGGGCCGTCGGCAATAGCGCACTCCTCTCTCTCGACAACAAACTGTGGAGCGTCTTGCCGCACCTGTGCCGTTTCGTTCGCGCCGATCTGCAGGCTGTAGTGCCCCGGCGAGCCATGCGGATCAAGAAAGTCGACCCGGATCACGAAGGAGAACCCCAGAGGCCCCATCTGCTGGTGAACCATTCGGATGCCCCCGCGACCTTCGAGCGCGTAACCCAACGGTGTGTCGGGCACTTTTCCGGGTGTGACATGGACGACGTTGTTGTCTGAATCGACTCGATTGGGTGAGTCGGTGAGTGCGTCTGCCACGAACCGGAGAGCGTCGATAAAGTTGCTCTTACCGGAACCGTTCGGGCCCACAAGAAAGGCGAGGCTCCCGAGCTTGATGTCGCACGCAGTGATGCTCTTGTATCCCTTGATCCGAACGCGCGTGAGAAAGGGTGGCGTAGCTGTCATGGCGCGAACGTTATCTCCTGTGGGCGGAGGTGTCCGAGGGCAAAGTGACCATGTGGAGAGTGTACCCGGGAGAACGCACGCTCGGCTCGCCGCCCTCAGAGCCAGGCGTTGAAACCATCCCCGGCGGGCGGACACGGCAAACAGCTTGAGGCGAAGCATCGACGGCCTCGTCCAGTCCCTCCACCTCTTGTCGAGCATCTCCGTGCCGCGCTCAAGTACGTCCAGATGGCTCCGCCGCCGGGCCGCCTTCGGGTTGGCAGCGCGCCGCTCCAAGGCCGTGATGACCCGCGGCGTCAGGCGGCCCGAGTCCAGCACGCGCCAGAAATCTTGCAATCGCCGCCCAGCTGCCTCGCCGCCCGGGCCTTGTCCCCGCCTCGTCGATGAGGTCGCGCAGGTTCGCCAGCAGCTCCCGCTCGCGCTCCCGCTCCGTGCTCTCGGTCCCGTCCATCACGCGCTCCGCCGGCCCCCCTGGCCTCGCTTCGGGGCTGCCCCAACTGCCCCATTTTGCGCCCCATCGCGGTGGAACAGGGACTGTACAAGAAGTTGTCGGCCTACCCCACCTGTAGGGCGGCTCTTTCCCTTGGAACTACAGGGGTTTTCGGGGACCGCTGCCCCATCGTCACCAACCTCGATCTCCTGTACAGCCCGCTGACATGCAAACCCGCCCCAGGCATGGGGCACAGCCCCGGCGGAGGGGGGCTCCGCGCGCGTGAAGCGCCAGCGAGTGCAGCGCCCCGAATGTGCGCCCGGAAGCCAGAAGTACCCGGAATCGGTGAACGCCGTAACTCTCATTGATGCACCTTGGGGAAATCTCCGACAACTGTACGCAGGCCACCGTGCGGCACGAGCCTGAGCACTCCGCATGCTGTCGGCCGAAGGCACGCACCTCATCGTTCGCCGCCCAGTCTCCCGGTGGCCCCTGCTCTTGCCACCCGCCACCCGACAGTGGGGCCACTTGCCAGCCTGCTCGGGTCGTTGGTGAAGCCATGGGAAATGCTCGGGACACAGAACGCAACTAGGCTGGTAGGTGCATGCCGGAGCAAAGCGGTGGAACGGGAACTGATCGACGCCATCGGCGACCACCTGCACGCGTACGTCGAGCGCCACGGCCACGGCCGCACGGCCGAGGCCTTCGGCGTCTCGCGGCACACGCTGTGGCGCTTCCTCGAGCGCGGCCAGCCCGGGCGCGCGCTGCCGCGCGCGGTGCTGCGCAAGGCCGGCGACACCCCCGCGAAGCTCGCTGCGGCGACGCGCGCCCTCGCTGGCGAGACGCGCCCGGCGGCGCCTGAGCGCACTCGCACGCCACGCCTGACACAGGCCCTCCACGAGACGCTGCTGCTCGTCTGCGAGACGCCGTTCGCGAGCGTCGAGGACCTCTCGCGCCTCAAGCGCGCGCCCGACTCCACCCTGCGCGAGCACGTGGCGAAGTTGCGCGGGATGGGCCTCGTGGCGTCGCACCCGCACCGCCTGGCGATGCTGAGCGGACGCCTGCTGCGGCGCCATGTCCCCACAGCGACCGCCGTCTCCGCCCTCGGGTACGACACGCAGGGGCGCAGGGAGCTGCTGCGCCGCTACCCCGTCTCGCGCCAGTGGCTGCGCCTGCTCAGCGAGCGCCTCGACGGCGTCGCGCTCATCTACGAGCTGGCCGCGATGATCGCCGACGCCGACCAGGACGCCGTGCGCGTCGAGCACTGCCGCCGGGGGCCGTACGACGCGCTCGTCACGCTCTCGGGCGACCGCACGTTCGGGGTCGTGCGGCAGGGGCCGGCGCTGAGCGCGGCGAGCCTACGCTACCGCATCCGCACGATCGAGCGGCTGGACATGCAGGAGCTTCCCCACGTCACGCTGATCGCGACGGACTCCGACCAGGACACGCGCCGCGCCATGCGCGCGCTGGTGAAGCCGTCAACCTTCCACCACAGCGCCGTGGCCACGCTGGGCGCCGTGATCGGCCAGGGGGCGTGGGCGCGCGTCTGGCAGACGGGCGGGCGCGGGTCCGGGAAGATGCCGGTCGTCGCGCCGCACGCGAGCCTGGCGGGGCTGGTCGACCTGGCGGGACGCGAGGCCGGGCATCCCGTACACACCGTGCTGCCGAAGCGGTACTGGGCGTGGCCCACTTCGGGCGGCGGGCGGGCGACGACGCCGACCGCCGCCGACGCCTTCGGGGAGTCGGTGGCGCTGCGGCTGACGGCCGCGGAGAAGCGGATGCTGGACCTGCTGGCGGCGTGGCCGCTGTGCACGACGGAGCAGTTCGCCAACCTGATGGGCGGCCTCAGCGACCGGCGCGCGAACCAGCTGCTGCGTCCGCTGCGCAGGCTCGGTCTCGCGCGCCGCGAGGGGGAGGTCCACGTCCTCACCGACGAGGGCCTGACCTACCTCGCTCGCCGCGACCGCGCGGCGGTCGGCCCGATGCTGGACCGCTGGACGCCGCAGCGAGACGGGGGCGTCTACATCGGCACGGCTCTGCGCGCGCTGGACTCGCAGCGCGAGCACCAGCGCGGGCTGGCGGAGTTCGTCTCGCTGCTGGCGCTCGACGCGCGCTACTCGCGCGACCACGAGTTGTTGGACCTGCTGCCCACGCACCGCTCGCAGATCACCTACCGCCACGACGACACGAACTACGTGATCCATCCCGACGCCTCGTTCCAGCTCGGCTACAAGCGCGAGTGGACGTGGTACTTGCTCGAGTACGAGCGCCGCGCCGTCACGCCGAAGCGGCTGCCCGAGCGGCTGGAGTCCTATGCCCGCTACTTCGGGAGCGGGCGTGCGCGGCTCGACCACGAGGGCAGGTCTCCCGTGGTGCTGTTCGTGTTCGAGACCAAGCATGCCGAAGAGGTCTTCCTCCGCATCGCTGCGAGGATGCCCCGGGTGCCGCTGGCGAGCTCCACCGCTGGGTCGATTGGCGTCGACGGGCCACTCGGTCCGGCCTGGCGGTTGCCGGCTCCCGCTGCACCCGAACGCCGTTGCCCACACTTCCTCGCACGGGGTGACAAACTGTCAGCAGGCCGGGCGTAGGACTTCCGGTAGGGGGCTTCCCCGCGACAGCCTGTCGTGCCCGCTGCCCCATGAAAAAGCCTTGTGCCACCTGCACATGCGCGGTGCCAGTGGGGCAGTTTGACCTACGTTCCTCTCTCTACAGCCTCTGTCTGCCCCAAACAGCCCGTTTCGCGCCACATGGTGCAAAACGGGCGTGAGCGCGGTCACGAGCTCCTGTAGGGGTAGAGGGCTGCGCGATCGGGCGCGCCATGGGCGGCGATCAGGGGCGGCGGGTGGGAAGATTGCGAGTGTTGGTGCACGGCGGATCCGAGGCGTACGCCGTACAGCCAAGGAACCGGCCCGAACGCCCCTCTCTGATGACCATCACCCCGGAACCGCACGACTCGCAGACCGGCGGGCGGGCATCGCAAGAGGCGTTGGTGCACCGGGAGTCGCTCCCTACGATCACGGTGAAGCCGCTCTCGCAGCGCTGGCAGCGCGGCGCCCGGTAGCGGCAGAGTGGGAAACCCAGGCAGTACATGCTGCGTCCGTCCTCCGACATACCGAGGCGGCCTGTACGGCAGCGCGGGCAGGCGGCAGTGCGGTCGCGCCTAAACTCGCCGATGCGGCGCAGGTCAGGCGACTCGCGGAGCAACTCGTCCACGAAGGGCGATGGGCGCAGCGAATCGGCGACCAGGTACGCGCCGCGGCCCGCCCGCGTCATCGCGACGTAGAAAAGCCGCCGCTCCTCGGCGTGCGGGAACGCGCCCGTTGGTGGCGGAGGCAGCACGAGGTTGAGAAGGGGGTCGTCCTCGATCTGCGAGGGGAAGCCGCGCCGGGCGTCGCGGAGGTCGAGCACGACGGCGTAGTCGGCCTCGCGCCCCTTGGCCGAGTGGATGGTGCTGAACTCGACGCGAAGCCGGCTCGGGCGGCGAGATGGGAGCGCCTTCCGGCTGTCGCGGTAGCGCCCCAGCGCAAGAACGGAGATGGGCGGACCGTCTTCGCCCTCGCGGTCCTCGATGTCCCGAAGTGCGGCCTCCACACCACGCCTGGGGTCGTCGCTGGCGACCACGGTGACGCCGCCGTCGCGCACACCCTCGGCGGGGCGCAGCGCGCGCTGGGTCTGCGCCGGGTTGCGCACCACGAAGGCGGTCGAGGGCTCCTGGATGCCCGCGGCGAAGCGGAAGGTGCGCCCGAGCGTGCGCTCACGTACGTGGCCGAGGTAGCGCCCGCAGTCCCGCACGAGGCCGACGTCGCTCCCCGCGAAGCGGTAGATCGACTGCCAGTCGTCGCCGACGAGGAAGTAGGCGACGCCCTCGCGCCCGAGCGCCTGGAGCAACGCCATCCGTCCTGCGGACACATCCTGGAACTCGTCCACGAGCACGTAGCGGTATGGGGATTCCCAGCGGCCCTCGCGGATGTGCGCCGCAGCGCGGTTGATGAGGTCGTGGAAGTCGAGCGCCTCCTCCTCTTCCAGCAACCCCTCGTAGCGGGCGTGGACCGCTTCGAAGACATCGAGGAAGGCTTCGCCGCGCGCGGGGTCGGTGGAATCCTTCGCGCGGGCCCGCAGTTCCTCCGGGGAGAGGCCACTCGTCTTGACGTGATTGAGGAAGGCCGCCGCCAGCCGCGCCAACCACGTGATCATCCCGCTCTCGCGCAGGGCTTCGACAAGCGTAGGGAGAGGGACCGGCTCGAATGCGACCCCTGCCTTCTCGAGCTGCGCGCTCAGGGTGTCGAGCAGCGCGCCTTCTCTCTTCTGCCAGCTGAAGGTCTCGATCAGGTTCGTGTCGTGCTGTGCGTGAATGCCTCGCTTCCAGGCGACGCCGTCGAGGTAGCCTCTCCACCCCGGCGGCGGGCGGCCCTCGCGGTCGAGCGCGAAGTGCTCGATGTAGATGTCGTGGTCGGGAAGGTGGAAGTCGGGCTGGTACCGGCGATGCCGCTTGGTGGCCGTGGGGACTCTGTAGCGCCCCTCGTACTCGAACCGCACACCGTTGAGCGTCAGGAAGTTCGCGATCTCCAGCTCCTCCAAGCTCTTGACGAGGGCGCCACTCAGGGTCCGCCGCTCGGAGCACAGCACGTAGGCGTTGTACTCCCCCTGCGTCGCGAATTCGAAGGGCGAGCGGTAGGAAACACGGTGACGGGTAATGAATTCGACGACCGCGTTGTTCTGTTGCGGGTCTGTGAGGAGGTCGGTGAGGACGCCGTCGATGACCCTGTAGAGCTGCACCTCGTCCTCGGCCAGCTTCGACACGGTCGGCGCGACTTCTGCATCGGCGATCACGCGGCCGCCGAACGCGTGGAAGGTGAAGACGTGTGCGCCCGCGAGGTCGTCCCGCAGGCGCGCTCGGACCTCCCCGGCGGCCTTGCGGTTGAAGGCGAGCACGAGGATCTCCCCGGACGGGACGCCCTCGTTGCGGACGAGGTGGGCGACCTTGCCGGTGATGACGGCGGTCTTGCCCGTGCCCGCGCCTGCGAGCACGAGCGTGGCGTCCTCGTCCGTAGCGATCGCCTCTGCCTGCTCGTCCGTGGGTGGGGAGGAGAGCACGCCCGACGCGGCCCCGGCGATGGTGGGCGCGGTGATGGCGACGTGGCGAGAGTTGGCCTCCTCCCTCATCGCCTCGAAGGCGTCGGGGACGGCGAGCGGCTCGATGCGGGCACGCGCTTCCGCAGCGCAAGCCGGCAGATGCATCCGCACCAGCCCTCCGCCTAAGTGCTGGACTACGGCGGCGATATCCTCCTGGAGTCGGGCGCTCCACGAGGCCCGCTGGTACCGGTTTGTCGCCCAGAAGCGCGCGAGCCGCGCGTCGAGTTGCGCGATTCTGGCATCCAGGGCTTCGGCGGCGCGAGCGGCGTCCTCGCGCACGGCCCACGCGAGCCGTTCGGCCTCGTGGCGGCGAAGCCCGCCGCTCGCCCACCGCTCGCCACTGACTACGTGAACCGTTAGCCATGTCCCGATCCACGAGCGGCGTGTCGTAATGCCGTCGATGGCGCTGGTGGGGATGCCGTTGTCCGGGCCGATGTAGAGAATGCCGTCCTTGAACGTGGCGCGAGGCCGGCTGCCGGTGAACAGGCGGAAAAGAGCGGCGCTGGTTGCGACGATGGGACGGGCATCTTCTGGCATGGCGGTCCAAGCTCTGGGGGCTCCAGACTACGGATATACGCACCGGTGTGTGGCTGGAGCGGCGCGAGCCGTCGGTGCGGAGGAGGCACCGCGCTTCGGGGCGAGGCTACGCATGGGCGGCTGTACGGGCATTCGCCCGAAGGCCCGCGACATTGTCAACGCTGGGTTAGGCCGCGTCATCCGTCCGATCCGGCGGCCCGCTGGCATCGACCGGACCGTTGCGAGACATCGGTCCGGCATCTCCCTCGTCGGAGTCGTCGTCGTAGAGTCCGGGACGAGGACAGTCGCCGCGCTGCTGCCGGTCAGAATTACCTGAGCGAGGATGGTTGTGCGAGGAGGTGGGAGCCTGGAAGGCAGGTTAAACTCTGACTGTGGCATCGCTTGACAACCTGAAACTAGATTCCCTGATCGGGCGGGGTCGGGAGGCTCGGTGGCTTGAGTACAAGCAGTCCGCGACATGGGGTGACCTGAGGTTGAAGATCGCCAAGGCGGCTATCGCGTTCGCAAACACCCGGGACGGAGGCTACATTGTGATCGGGATGCGAGACCTTGGGAACGACCGGTATGAACCCCAAGGCATGACGGCAGAGCACCTTGCCACGTACGACCTCGACACGGTGCAGGCCGGAGTCAACAGCTACGCGGAGCCGTTCGTCTCCCTCGACTGCGCCCCCTTCGACCACAACGGGAAGACCTTTTTCGTGATCGCCGTCAGCGAGTTCGAGGATGCCCCCGTGATCTGTACACGAGGAGCCGACAGAGAACTTCGGCGTGCGGCCATCTACACGCGTTCGCGTCGGGTGACGTCGAGCGCGCCGATCGAAAATCAAACGGATATGCGTGCCCTGCTTGACCTCGCAACCGACAGAGCGCTGGGGCGTGAGGTCGAGAGGCTGCGTTCGGTCGGGCGCTTGCCACCAGGGCCAGATCCACCCTCTACCGACGAAGAACGATTCGCCCGCCAGCGAGAGGAACAGGACATGGTGACCGTGCAGACCGGCGCCGACATTCTTTCGGAGATACGCCTTGGCCCCCACTGGGAAGTGGTCATCCACCCGGCCAAGTTCGAGCCGGAGCGCATCCCATCGCTTGGGGAGTGCCGAGAGGCGGTGGAACGAGCGCAGGTGAAGCTACTTTCCGGGCGAGGCTACCCTCGCATTGAGGATGGCGAAGAGCGCGGCCAAGACTGGGTTGGTGGGTGGATTTCCAGCGAGTACACGCTCAGAGAACACTGGAAGCTCTATCAGACGGGGCAATTCGTTCACTTCTTCACATTCCTGGACGATACCGAGGAGAGGACAGCGATGCTGGAGCGCTACAGGAAAGCTCCGATGTTCAAGCCGCAGGGATTTTCCCCTAGCGGCCTCCTGAACGTCGATGGAGCGCTCTACACCTGTACGGAGATTTTCCAGTTCGCTGCTCGCCTCATGGCTGACGGCGTGCTGGACGAAGCGCCAACGATCAGGATCGGCATGCATCAGATTCGGGACCGGATGCTCGCCGTCTCGGGTAACCGCATGTGGCCACCTAATCCGCACTTCGCCACTGAGAATTCCCTTGAACACACGTGGCGGCTGCAAGGCCCGGGAGTGGAAGCCGAAGCGGCGCGGCTCGCCCAGGAGGCGACGCTCTGGTTCTTCGAGCGCTTCGGCTGTGACGACTTCCCGCGAGAATCGCTGAGACGCGAGCAAGAGGAGTTCCTCGCAGGGCGAGCCTAACGCCGCCGGGGACGCCACACTACAGCGAGGGGGTCGCTTTGCTGGCCGGCTCTTCCTTTCAGAGCCAAGCAGAACCTTCGCCGCTCTCCTCACCTCTTGTCGGGTAGCCCGCGGCTTAGACTGCGCGGCGCGATGCGATCCAATCCCAACCCCTCGCGCGCCGGGCTGCTCGTAGCCATCGTCGCCCTCGCGATCGCGCTGGTGACCCTAGCCTGCGACACCGAGCCGGAAGTGATCGGCGCTGACCCAACCCCCGCGGGGGCGACCCCGGCCTTACCGGGCATCGGCGACCGGGTGCGGCTCGGCAGCCTCGAGTTGACGGTGCTAGCGATCGAGCAGTACGACGCGAGCCGACACAACCCCTACAACGATGCGAACGCCCGTGTCCTCGTGCGAGTGCGCAAGCACAAGGGCGAGGAGTACCGCTTCTCCCTCTTTTCCGCCTTTACGCTGATCGATGAGAGCGGCGTCGGCCACGATGCCTATTGGACCTGCGCGGGCTGCCCCAATGACCTCTTCGCCCGGGGCGGTTTGGCGCTATACGGCGACGCCGCGGTCGAACGCTACGTCTACTTTGTCGTGCCTATGGGAGCGACCCCGGTGGCCCTCCGCTACAAGCCAGGGCTCTCGCTCACGACCTCCGCTGTCGTCATCGAGCTGCGCTAAGGACCTATCCCTCAGGGCCAGGCGTTGGGTGGGAGGGGGGAGAGGTCGGACCTGCGCCCTTCAGGTGACATCGCTTGAGGAGCTTTGTGCTCCCACCCGGCAGGGTTCACTCTCGGAGTGCCCCTGAGCCGACCCTGCGACGGCGCTGTCCGCACTCCCGTCGCATCATTCACCCGGCGTTTCCGCACATCTGACAACCCTTTACCGACTTCCCTCCGACGGAACTTTCTGCGTTTTCGGCTGGAACGGGGACTTCCTCTCGTATTTCCGACCGCCGCCTCCTGTAGGGGCGTTTTCCCTTGACCTGACTGCGTTCTCGGGGACTTCCCTCTCTCGGAACTGGCGTCGTTTTCCTGTACACGCCCATGACACCCGTCGGCCTGGTTCGAAGCCGCCGTCGCCGGAGCGGGCCGCGCTACGAAGCGGTAGCCGCGCCGCCTGCGCCCATGTTCCCCGTTGCCCCATTTCCCGGGGTTTCAGGAACATCGCCCCGCCCGTCGCGCTGTGGCAATTGCCCCATTCCCCGGGGTTTCTGGAACATGGCGCTGGAACGCGCCCCGGACACCGACTTTCTGCCCACCACGTCCTGTAGGGGCCGTTTCCCCCTGGAATCACTGGAGTTTCAGGCACTGCCCCACTCGCCAAACAACGTCATTTCTCCTTACACGGCTACCACACTGCCAGCTGCGTCTCGCCGCCCGCGTCTCATAAGGGGGGCCACGCGCGCCCTCCCCTATAGGGCATTCCGCCGCCATGCCCGCCCCCGCACACTCGATTGCCGTCAGCAGCACCAGTAGCGGGAGGCGACGGGCAGTACGACGGGCGAGCGAAGGCCGAAACATATCATCGATGTAGTCCCATTCATGGGATTACGCCCGGCGCTCCCGCCCATCACGCTTAGCCCGTGGAACGGGCACACGAGGTCGGACGAGATGCGAGCGACGAAGCGGCAGAGGCGCACCGAACGAGGCCATCAGGGTGGCCCCGAGCCGCGCGTGGTCGCCGTCGAGTACCGGCCCGTCCCCGACGCCGAGGCGCGCCTGCGCCGCATCGCCGCGATCCTGCTCGACCACGCGACCCGCGCCCGCTCCCGGGAGGGGGTCGGGGAGCGCCCGGAGGTCCGGTAGGGAAGGGGCGTCGCCGGGCGCGCGCCTCGGCGCGGCCCTGCGTTGACCGCCTCGCCGCGGCTTCGCTACGCTGGCGGGGACGAGGTGGCCCGGCGGTGCGTAAACACCCCGGGCCGTGGCGCCACCCGTGGCCAGGTGACGCGAGCCGCATGCTACCGCTCGCGGACCCGCCCCCCCCGGGGGGCGGGGCCGGTTGTTTTTTGAGGAGGGGGGCACGCCGGGGGCGAACCACCACCCCACCCCGGCGCGCCCCGCCGCCGCCTCCC
>JAPOQN010000046.1 GCA_026710655.1 Chloroflexota bacterium
GACCGGAATAACTCCCGGCTGAGCAGCCGCAAGCCCTATTGCCGCAAGGTCCGTGTCGCAACCCTCTACGTGGCTCCTGAAGGCAAGGCCACAGCCCACGAGTAACGCACCGTTTGGTGTGGATTGTGAAACCGAGATCTCGGTTTCGTACCAGACCAGCGTCTGGAACTCCACCAGATCGAGGCCCGTCTGCACGAGCCGGGGGTGGCAGACGAGCACGTCGACGCCCTCCTCGACGCGCTGCGCCACCCACGCCTCGCGGCGCTCGGGCGGCACCGCGTCCGCCTTCATCACCGCGACCCGGAAGCCGTGGCGGGAGAGGAAGTCCTCCATGCGACCGGTGATGTCGCGGGTTCCGGTGTGGGTGACGTAGACCAGCACCCGGCGACCCGCCAGCCGCTCGGCGGCGACGAGGTCGACGAGCGCCTGCTCCTTCGGGTAGAGCCCCTCCCCGGAGAGGGGAGGCACCTGCACGAGCATATCTGCCGTCTCCGGGTCGAAGACCGTCTCGCCACGGGTGCAGCCGTCCGGGTAGGCGAGGAGGGTCTGCAGGTAGGTAGCGAGCAGGCGCTTGGAGCCCTTCGCGAGAAGGTCCGTCAGCGCCGCCCTGAGCGTCCCGAAGAGCTCGTCGTAGGCGCTCCGCTGGGAGAAGCCCGTGCCGTCCTCCTCGGTCTCCATGTCGGAGAGGAGCACGCGCTCCTCGTAGGGCGGGAGCCCCGAAGACACGTCCGAGAGCCGCAGGAAGATCGAGTTGCCGATGAGATGGAAGAGGGCGGTTGGGGCGAGCCCCGGGCGCTCGCGGATGACCTTGCGGTACTTCCGCCTGCGGCTCGTGCGGCCGTCCTCGAGGGACTCGCCGTCGTCGCGCCCGACGGTGTGCTCGACGAAGCCGTAGCGCTCGATCCAGCGGCTTTCCTCCCCGCGCCCAAACTCCCCCCGGATCTCCGGGCTGAACCTGTACAACAGGTGGAAGAGCGTCGAGGAGTAGCCGCCCATGAGCGTGCCGCTCAGGGAGAGCGACTTGCCGCAGGCGTCGGCGAGGATGCCCGCGGCGATGCCCTGGGCGGAGCCTCGCCCCTTGTACTCATGCGCCTCGTCACCGATGAGCAGGTCGAAGAAGCCCCGCAGGTGGTGCTTCACGTAGTCGGCGAGGGGGTAGCGCTTCGGACCCGAGGGATCGGCCCGCCAGAGGGCGGAGTCGCACTCGTCGCAGGTGCGCTTCCTGCGTCCGAGATCCTTCAGCGTGAGCGGCAGCCCGTCCTTGTCGACGATCGGCTCGAAGCAGTCCGGGCAGCAGGGCACCCGGAACGGCTCCAGGGTTTCTTCGTCCCGTACGAGCCTGCCGTCGACGGTGGCCCAGCGCTCGACGACGGCCGGCAGCCAGCGGTAGGAGAGCTTCGCGCGCTCACGGGACATGACCGCGAAAAGCGGTCCCGGCCCGTGGGAGAGACGCAGGCGCTCCAGGTCGGTGATGGAGGCGACGATGACGGCACGGGCGTCGGGGACCGTCTCCTCGACCTCACGCTTCCACTTGCGCGTCAGGTGTGGCGGGCACAGCACGAGCACCCGGCGGAAGCCGGCCAGGTGGGCGGCGGAAGCCGCGATGAACGTCTTGCCCGTACCCATCTCGCCGACGACGGTCGTGCCGCGCTGCGACTCGAGGGAGAGGGCGGCGCCGCGGATGGCGTCCGCCTGCGCCCCCAGGGGCGTGCGCAGCAGGTGCGGGAGGGGCTTCCCGCAATCGGCAGGCCGGTAGCGGGGCGGGTAGGACTCCACCACCCGCTGGGCGATGGCGTCGCGGTAGGTGTCGATGAACTCGCTGAGGTCCATGGTTCCGTTCCTTTCTCGTGTAGGGTTGGTGGGCAGCCGCGCGCCAGCGGCTCGCCCCACTAGCGAGGCCCCGTCCCGATTCCAAATAGGTGCAGGGGGGGGGCCTCGTGAATGCGGATCGGCGTCGACCCGTCGAGAGCCGCCACCTTGAGGCGGCTTGAAAAATCAGGCGGCGATGTCGGTGACCTGGCCGGAGTCCAGGTCGAGGGCGACGACGGTGGTGGAGAGACGCTCGCGGAAGGTCTCCTTCGTGGGCGTGCGCTCGGCGAGAATCATCTCCTTGCTCGTTCTCCCCTTGACGAGGATGCGGCTCTCCCCGGCCTCCAGCTGGAGGTTGTCGAGGAAGCCCGCCGCCACGAGCATGGCCAGGTGGCCGCGCCGCAGCGGCATGAGCGGTCGCGTGCGCTGGTCCCGTGCGGGCCAGAGCAGGTCGGTGACGGCCGTGCTGGCCCAGAGACCCGAGCGCCGCGCCTCGTCCGCTGCCGCCACCGGGTCGATGGTGCGGGTGGCGAAGAGCACGTCCCCCGCGGGCGTGGCCGAGGCCAGGTAGAGGGGGTAGCGGCGGGGGGCGAGCGTCTCCGCCTCACCTGCGACCCACCCGTGGATGCGCTCCTCGGCGTAGGCGTCGAGGAAGACCTCCGCCTTGCGGTAGCCCATCAGGACGACCTGGTCGTACGCTGCACGTTCCGGCTCCGGGAAGGCCCAGCAGTCGAGGCGCGAGAAGTGCGAGGCCAGGTACCTCGCCGACACCGCTAGCCGCTGCCTTGGCACGACGAGGACGAGCAGGCCGTCCTCCGCCAGGTAGCGGGTGCAGTGGGTGAGGAAGCTGTGTTCGACGCGCTTCTCCTCGCCCGAGTCCCAGTCGTAGGGGGGGTTCAGGTAGAGGAGCCCGAAGGCGCCGTTGGCGATGGAGGTGGCGAAGAGGTCCGTCCCGAGCACGTGGTCGAGGCGGCTCTTTGCCTCCTCCGCGCGCTCGCTGTGGAGCTCAACGCCGTACGTCTCGACGGGAGCGGCGTGCGGCTTCCTGAGGGAGTCCGTCAGCCGGTCGAGAGCTGTCCCCTCGCCGCAGCAGGGGTCGAGGATCCTGAGGGTCTCGTCGTCGCGGGCGTAGCCAGCCGGCGGCTGGATCAGCTCCGCGATCAGGTCGGTCACGCGTGGCGGCGTCGGGTAGAAGCCTCCCTTCGCCTGGGCTGCGAGTCTCATCCGGTGTCTCCTTCCTGGTGGGTGGTCGGTGTGGATGCGTCCCCGCGCGGCAGCGTCAGGAGTCCCGACGCGACCGCCACGGAGAGGTCGACCCGGAGCGCTTCCGCGTCCGGGTCGCAGCGGTAGGCGACGACGCCCTCCGACTGCAGGGGGACGGCCTCCTCCCGTGCCAGCGCCCGCCGCCAGAGCCAGGCCGCCCAGGAGGCGTGCAACGGCAGGGGGCTGCGACGGTCGAGGAAGCGGTGGTGGAGCGACGGCGCTTCTTCCTCGCTCTTGGCCAGGAGGAGGAAGCCGTCGCGCTCGAAGGCGTACTCGGCCAGCTTCGTGTAGACGAGGGCGTGCCAGCCGCCGGAGACGGGCAGGCGCGCGATCTTCGTCGTCCACGTGCCGACCGTCTCGCGGGGGACGTGGCAACGCTCGTAGCCCCCGCTGAGGGCCATGCCGTCCACCCCGCGGATGAGGTGGGCGGGATCAGGCGGTTGCTTGAGGAGCGAGCCCCAGATGGCCTTGAGGGCGGTCTGGGAACCCACCATGGAGAGGAACCAGAGGCCGCCGCTGTCGGCGTCCCTGGCGAAGGCGTCGGCCGTGGCGGAGAAGCCGCCGGCGCTGACGGTGTACAGGTCGTCGGGTGTCACGATGCGACCTCCAGGTAGTGGGCGCCGAAGGCGGCGCCCAGTTCGCACCAGTCATCCTCCCGCAGGGACCAGCCGCCGCAGCCGCAGCGCCCGTCGTAGAAGAGCGGAGCCGCCCCGAGGGTCACGGTCAGGTCGTGGGGAAGGGTCCACGAAGGCCGCTTCCCGAACTCGGCCAGCTCCGTGGCCAGGTGCCGGTCGCAGTAGTGCCCCCAGCTGTCGTCGCCGGGGTCGTCGACGATCTCGGTGGTCGCGGGATGCGGCTGCGGGCAGTCGTCGCAGAGCATCCCCTCGACCGCGGGCTGGGTGATGAACGTGTGCCGCCGGTCGTCCAGGACGGCGCGGATGGTGGTCATGACTTCTTCTCCTTCGTGTGGGTGGGCGGAAACGACGGCGGGACCGTCCCCGGTAGAGGCGGCCCCGTACGGCGACGCCGGTAGTGGCGGCGCTCGGTGTGCGTGTGATCAGTCCAGGAGGCCGCGGTCCTTGAGGCTGACGGCCTCGTCCCCGCCGATGACGACGTGGTCGAGGAGTTCCAGGCCGAGCAGCTTTGCCGCCTCCGCCAGTTCCCTCGTGACCTTCACGTCCTGGGGGCTGGGGGAGGGGTCACTGCTGGGGTGGTTATGAGCGACGATGAGGTGGGGGACGCCCTCCAGCACCGCCGGGCGCAGCACCTCGGCCGGCCTGACGACGCTGCTGAAACAGTTCCCCTGGTAAATGACGCGCTGCCCGGTGACGCGGTTACGGCGGTCGAGCAGGAGGACGCGCACCTGCTCCTGGCAGAGGGCGCCCATCTCCGCCCCGAGGAGACGCTGTACGTCATCCGGGCAGGTGATGGCTGAGGCTTCGTCCGCCCGCCCGGGATCGGTCTCGACCTCGTAGCGCACGGCCAGCTCGTTGAGGACGTGGAGGTTGCGGCGCAGGGCCTCCAGCAGGGCTTCGGTGTGGGCCGTGGCCGTCACGACTCCGTCTCCCCGCAGATGCAGTCCTCGTGGTCGGGGGAGTCGGGGTCGGCGCAGGTGCGGCAGTTGCCGCAGTCGGGGCAGGTGTCGGTCTGGTGGGCGGCATCGCGGGCGTGGCGCCGGGCGACGGTGTCCTCCCAGCAGCAGTTCAGCTCGCAGTTGTCGCCGTGGTCGTCTTCGACGGACGACTCCTGCTCGCAGGTGCGGCAGTAGGCCCGCCCCTTGACGACGGGCGTGCCGCAGCCGCGGCAGTCGCCGCCGTAGTTGTCGATGGCCTCCAGCTCCGCCTTGACCGTCTTGCGGACGAGGGCATCGTCGGCGGGCCGCTCCGTGGCGGCGATGTAGTGCCAGGCCCACTTCGTGCCGAGGTCCGTCCAGTCGTCGGTCCGGTAGGACCAGCGGTCGCAGGTGCAGTGGCCGTTGTAGTGGTCGGGACCCTCGAGCAGGGTCATCACCAGGGTGTGCCTGCTCACGCAGGGCAGTTTTTCGCGCGTGGTTGCGTCTGACATGTCGGTTCTCCTTCTGGTGTTGGTTGGTCGGAAACGAAGGCGGGGCCGCCTCCCCGGAAGGAAGCGGCCCCGTTTGGGCGCCCGCAGGGCGGGCGGCGGTGGAGGTGTTGGGCTAGAAGGGCGTGGGGCCAGTTGCCGCCGCCGGCTGGGCAGCGGCCTGCGCCTCGCGCTCCCCGGAGCGGCCGTTGCCGTTCCCGTTGGAGTCGAGGAAGACGACCTCCTGGGCGTGCACCTCGGTGCGGTGACGGCGCTGGCCGTCCTCCGTCTCGTACGTGTTCTGGGCGAGGGAGCCCGCCACGAAGACGCGGTTCCCCTTCTTCACGTACTCGGCGACGGCCTCCGCCTGCTTGCCCCAGCAGACGACGGAGTGCCAGTCGGCCTCCGTCTCGCCGTTCTGGCGGCGCCGGTCGGTGGCCACCCGCATGGTCGTGACGGCGGTGCCGCCCTGGCTGTAGCGCATCTCGGGATCGGCCCCGACGCGCCCCAGCAGCTCAACTCGATTGATCGTCCGTGACATTTTGAAATCTCCTTCTTGTGGTGGTGGTTGACTTCGTTGGTGGGGGTAGCGGGAGACCCGCACCCGGGCGAAACGACGGCGGGGCCGCCCCCGTGGAGGGACGGCCCCGTGTTGGCACTCCCGTAGGAGCGTCTGGGCTTAGCTGATACGGACCGACTCGCTGGTCTGCTCGGTGACGATCTCCGCCCGCGCCTCGGGGGCGAGGAGGGCGTTCAATCGCTTGTGGTCGACCGCGTAGCGCGTGCTGCGCACGAGGCTGACCGTGTGGCTCCCCAGTTCGGTCTTTGCCGATGGCTGGTGGCGCATCCACGCCTTGAGGGTGTCGAGGGCCTGGCGCTTCGCCCCCTCGGGCTCGCGCAGGGCCTCCCGCGCGGCCACGTAGGCGGCGACCGCTTCCCGCGCATCCTCGGCGGTCACTTCCGGCGCCTCCTCGTCTGGCGCTTCCGCGCCCTCCTCCGCGTCGCCCGGCAGGCAGGCGGCGAGGAAGGGGCAGGAGTTGCAGCGCCAGCTCCCCGCCTCGAAGTCGCGCTCGGGCAGGACTTCGGGGTCGGCCCCGTGGGTCGCGTAGTGGGCGCCCAGCGGGGCGAGCCACTCGCGCGTCCGTTCGAGGGCGCGGTCGACCCGCTCCACCGGGATCACCTCGGTGTCCCACGTACGGTCACCCGTGTCCATCGTGGCGATGACGGCGTCGCGCGCCTCCCCGAAGAGCCCCTGGGTGTAGAGCGCCGCCTGGGCGACGGAGTCGGGGTGACTGCGCTCGGCCCCCAGCGCCTGCCAGCGCTTGAACGCCGCAGGCCCGCGGGTCTTCACCTCGATGACGGTCTCTTCCCCGAAGAGGGGCATGCGGCCGGTGGCGTCGGGGTGACCCGTCACCTTCACCGTCGGGGTGAGCTGCAGGACGATGCCGGTTGGGCTGTTGGCGTCCACGGGAGTGACCTCCCAGCCCTCCCGCTGCATGGCGTTGAGCACGACCGGCTCCAAGGCCCGGCCCGTCTCCATGACGGTCAGGGCCGCCTCGTCCGGTGGCTGGGCCTCGTGGCCCGTGGCCGCGTACCAGAGGGCGCGCCGGCAGCTCATCGCCGCCGAGGCCCGCACCTCCAGTTGCCCTTCCCAGTCGAAGCTGGCGTTGGGGCGGTCGTAGGCGCCCGCGCGAGCGGCGGGCGCGTCGGCTGTTTCCTTCATGGGTCTCCTCCTCTCAAACGAGAGCGGGGCCGCCCCCCAGAGGGAAGCGGCCCCGTTGTGCGTTCGCCCGTGGCGGGCTACTCGAAGGGCGTGGCACCCGCCGCCCCGGCGGCGGGCTCCACGTCGTCCTGCTCGCGCTCCCCGGGGCGGCCGTTGCCGTTCCCGTTGGAGTCGAGGAAGACGACCTCCTGGGCGTGCACCTCCGTGCGGTGACGGCGCTGGCCGTCCTCCGTCTCGTACGTGTTCTGGGCGAGGGACCCGGCCACGTAGACGCGGTTCCCCTTCCTCACGTATTCGGCGACGGCCTCCGCCTGCTTGCCCCAGCAGACGACGGAGTGCCAGTCGGCCTCCGTCTCGCCGCTCTGGCGGCGGCGGTCGGTCGCCAGCCGCAACTGGCAGATGGCGGTGCCGTTCTGCGAGTACTTCAGGTCGGGGTCGGCCCCGACGCGCCCCAGCAGCTCGACTCGATTGATCGTCCGTGACATTTCAAAATCTCCTCTTGGTGGTGGTGTCTGGCGTCATGGATGGGGGTAGCGGGGAGACCGCTACCGGGCGGAACGATGGCGGGACCGGCCCTCGCGGGGCGGTCCCGTGGTGGGCGCTCCCCGCGAAGGGAGCGTCGGGGCGTCGTGGTCAGGCGGCCTTCGGCTCGGCCTCCGCCTTGGAGGACTGGAGCTTCTGGGTCATCGCCTCGACGAGGTTCGTCAGCCCGGAGACGGGCAGGTGGTCGAGGTCCTCGCCGGTGCGCTGGCGCACGGCGTCCCGCACCTGGCCCTCGTCGAAGCCCTGCTTGCGCCCCAGCGAGACGATCGTGCGGCGCAGCGCTGGGGCCGCGTCGCCGGGAGCGCCGTCGCCGTAGAGGCTGTTCCCGAACTGCTCGCCGTAGCTCCGCAGGGCACGCTTGAGGGCGTCCGTGACGGCGCCCTTCCAGGCGGTCTCGTGGCCCTCGGCGGTGTCGTCGGCGACGGCCTGGAAGCCGGTGTCGGTGCGCGGCTGCGAACCGGGGACGGTGACCCGCACGGTGGCGGCGTAGGCCCGCCAGGGCTTCGCCTCCCCCGTCTTCGGGTCGACGCTCTCGCCCTCGCGGAGCGTCACGTCGCCGACCAGTTCGTATCCCCAGCCACCGAAGCCGAGGATGCGGTTCGCCTGCTCGATGGCCACGTGGCCCTCGATGTAGGCGAAGCTGCGGCCCTTGCGCCCCTTGCGGTGCGAGACGAGGCCCTCGTCGAGGGGCTCGCCCAGCCTCTGTGTGACGGCGGGCGGGAGCCCGTCCCAGAGCAGGTCGATCTCGCCGGCGGGCTCGGGATGGGAGCCGTTGCGGCTCCCGTTGAGGGTGGCGGTGGTTCCGTTGTTCATCGGTGCTTCTCCTTGGTGCTGTGGTTGCGTTGCTGCGGGCCTCCTAGGGGGAGACCCGTGGGCGGGGCGAGCCCCGGCGGTCATTGGTCATCGCGCCTCCTTCCGGTGGGCGGTTGGTCCGGCGGGCACGCCGAGCCGCCCCGGCCCCCTGGGGAGCCGGGTGGTCGGTGCCCGTCGGTGGGATGGTTGGGTTAGCGGGCGGCTCGGGCCGCCCGTTCGAGCAGGCGCAGGAAGACTTCCCGCCCCTGTGAGTGGACTGCCAGTTCGGCCACGTCGGCGACGCCCTCGGGGAGATGCACGACAGCGGCGCGGCGGCCGAGCAGGCCGCTGAACCGCGCCGCCGCCTCACGCCCGGCGGTGTCGGCGTCGAAGGCGAGGAAGACCCGCGGGCAGCCCCTGAGGGCGTTCGCCACGCGCTCAAGACCCTGCGTCCCGAGGGCGGCGCAGGCGGGGAAGCCCCACTGCGCCAGCACGAGCCAGTCGAACAGCCCCTCGGTGACGACGGCCCAGGGTGGGGTGGGGCCAAGCCGCCCCATCCCGAGCACGGGCTTGGGGCCGGGCAGCGCCTGGAAGCGCGGCGAGCGCTCCCGGTCGATGGCCCGTCCCGCCAGCCAGCGCACGCGACCGCCCGCGACCTCGGGGACGACGACCATTCCGGAGAAGCGCTCGCCCCGCTCCGTGAACAGCCCGCTCTCGCGGATCCGTCCGGCGGTGAAGCCGGCGGACGCGAGCGCCGTGCGCAGCCCTGCGCCCGGCGCGAAGCCGAGGCCGAGCCGCGCGGCGGTGTCGATGCCGATGCTCCGTGAGGCGAGGTACGCCCTCGCCTCACGGCTGTGCCGGAGTTGCCCTGCGTAGTACCGCGCCGCCGCCGTCAGCAGCGCCGGGTCCCGCGGAGGAGCCGCCATCCTGGGGTATGGCCGGCTGGCGGCTACCGGGCGGGTGGTCGGTGGCGTGCCGTCGAGCCGTCGGATCGCCTCCGGCAGGCTCAGGCCCTCTGTGCGCTGGAGGAAGTCGAGGACGTCGCCGCCCTCGCCGCAGCCGAAGCAGTACCAGCGCTCCGTGTCGCCGTACACCGTGAAGCTGCCCTCCCGCTCCTCGTGGAAGGGGCAGACCGCCTGGCGGACGCGGCCCCTTCCACGAAGCTCGACGCCCGCTCCTTCCACCACCTCGGCGAGGAGGTGGCGGCGCTTGAGGGCGGCGAGGTCGATCGAGGTGGTGCTGGCGACGGCCGTCACGCGGAGCCTCCCGTCGCGGGCCGGAGCCCCCGCAGGCTGCGCCGCGAGACGGTCTTGCCGGGGCGCCAGCGCATCCCCAGGACGGCCAGCACTTCCAGCGTCGAGCCGTCGCCACTCGGGGCGAGCACGGCCACCCGGCCCGTGCCGGGGCTGTAGACGACCGCCTCGGGCCCGGCAAAGCGCCTGCGCGCCACGTCGAGCCACTCGGCGTACGCCCAGCGCGTTTCCTGATCCGTCGCTCCCTTCAGGTCCGCGCTCGCAAGAACGGCGAGCGCCCCGTCGAGGTCGCCCGCTTGCCTCAGCCGTCGCGCCTCGTGGACGAGGCGGGCGGTGCTCTGCACCGGCTCCGGGGCGGCTCCGAGGAGCGCCTCGAAGACCCGGTCCACCAGCTCTTCGAGGCTGCGGCCGGGGCGGTCTCCCGTCTCGGTCGCAGCCGTGTTCATCGTCGTCGTTGCCATCGTCATCTCGCGCCTCCTTCTGGCTTCGATGCTGTTCCTGTGTCGTGCGCCCTCGCGGGCATGAAGAGGGCCGCCTCCGGCGAGGCGGCCCAGGTCGTGATGGATGAGTGGGCCGGAGACGGCCCCGTTGGTCAGCTGCGGAACGCCCTCCTCGCCCTGCCGGGGAGCCCCGTGAGGAGCAGCCCCGCGACGCCGAGGGCGCCCGCGTTCGCGATTGCCATCTCCGCCCCGTGGCCGAGCAGCAGCGGCGCCGCCAGCAGCAACGCCGCGCCCGTGGCCAGGGCGATCCGCCGGACCGGCCACCGCCTGCGCGGAGCGCGGGCGTCGGTCGCGGTGAGGGGCTCGTAGGCCGTCCAGATGGGCAGCCCGATGAGGCCCTCGAGGGCCGTGACGATCTGGCCCCGCGTGCAGCCGCCGCTGTCGCAGCGCGCGTCGATGCCGTTGCCGTCGGCCCGCTGCCGGAACGCCAGTCCCTCTGGTTCCTCCCCGGCGTGGCAGATGGCGGTGGTCGTACGGAACCAGCCCCGCTCGAAGCCCACTTCGTGCGGGATGAGGTCGGCGATGCGGCCCGCGCTCGGGCCGGTGTAGCGCTGCGCCCTGGCGCGCAGCTCCATGGCGTCTCCCTGTGTTGCGTGCATTCCCGTGACCTCCTTCGTCACTGCGTGCTCGTCGTTGACTGGCGACCCGTGCCGGCATCCGGGCGCAGGTCATGGCTGAGTGGTTGCTGATCGCTGGACGCACTCCGCCCACGGTCGGATGCCGGACCGGGGGAACGGGGTGGCTGGGCCGCGCGCATGCGAAGGGGCCGGACTGCGAACTGCTTCGCGGACCGGCCCGGTGCAAGGGGCGGCGGGCGTGGGGTACGGGCCGGGTGCGGGACGCACTCCACCCAGGGACTCCGGGGTCGGGGCGCGAAAGGCGCCTCGCCACGCGGTTCCCGGCGTTCGAGACGGCCTCGGGGGAGCAAGGCTCAACCCTTCGGTCGCCTCCCGCTGCGGGAAAGGCGGTTCTCCCTCACTGGCCGGCCGTCGGGAGAGCAAGGCTCAATCCGTCGGGTCTGCCGGGTCCGGGATGGACCCTCCAGGTTCTACGGCATGAAACCTGGCAAAGCCGGAAACTGTGATCGAGTGTCGTAGGACGGGTGTTCTCATGTCAAGCCCCGTGTGGCGAGGCGCTATCGCCGCCAGAGCCCGAGCGTGAGCACGCGCCGCAGGAAGCGCCAGCAGAGCGCCCGCCGGCGCTCCCTGCGCGCGTCGCGCAGCGACTGCGCCCCCTCCCACAGCTCCCTGTCGTGGCGGAACTCGTCCCAGGGGTAGGTCTCCGGCGGCAGCGTCAGCTGGTGCTCGCCGACGAGGACGAGCGCGAGCTCGCACATTCGCACCCAGCCGCTGGCGCGCTCCACCCGGCTCCCGCCCTTGTCGAGAAACGCCCCGCGCGCCTGCCGCCACTCGACGATCAGCGGCGTGGCCACGCCGTAGACGAGCTCCTCGCCCTCCGCGGCCTCCGGCGTGATGACTTCGGGATGGGCGCGCCAGGGCGGTCGCACCCGCGGCTTCGCGCCGATCACCGGCTGGGGGACGCCCTTCACCGGGGGCGGCGCCACTGCGCGCGCTTGAGCCGGGACGTCCACCGTGTCTGTTTCGGGCTCCGACGACGGTACCGCCTGGTTCCGCTCCGCCTGGTCCCCCTCCGCCTGGTCCCCCTCCGCCTGTGGTGACTCCCCCGCCGGGAGCCGCCGCTCCCACGCCTGCAGGGCCTCGGTCTGCGCGCTCGTCAGCGCCTCGAACTCCGTGCGCAGGGCGTCCATGCGGGCAGGCAGCTCCCGTTCCAGTGCCGCCACTCGCCTTTCCAGCGCACTGCCGCGTTCGCGGTGTCGCGCAGCGTCCTGGCCAGCGGCCCTCTCCCTCCGCTCCAGCGTTCTCATGAGCCGGGGGGTGAGACGGCCCGTGTTGAGGACGCGCCAGAGCGTCTTGCGGTCAACCCGCAGTTGCGCCGCCACCCTGCCGGGACCCAGCTCGTCGACGAGGTCGTGGAGCAGGTCGAGCAGCCTCGGCTCGTGCGCCTCCTGCGGGTTCTGATGCTCGTTCACCGGGTCTTTCCTCGCTCCCTGGCTGTCTGTCGCGGCTGCCCCATTTGCCCCAAATGCCCCAATCGCCGGTGGAACGGGGCCTTTCGACCAGGTGGGGGCCGTGCCACGCCTGTAGTGGCGCGTATTCCGTTGGAACCACCTGGGTTTTCGGGGACGAGTGCCACACTTCGAAAAACGTCGATCTCCTGTACAGGCCGCTGACATGAAAGCGGCCCCGCAGCGCGGGCGCAGTCCCGTGCACCGGCCTACATTCGTGTAGCTGTCTCAGAAATCCGGTAGGCGATCTCCGTAGCGGTAGGTTTTGCCGCCGCCGCCGCCGCTCTGGCGCCGGACCACGCTGGGTCCCGTCAGCATGTCCGCAGGGGAACGGCGTTGGTCGCTGGATATGCTCCGCCCACGGTCGGCTGCAGAACCGGGGAACGGTCGCCCGGTTCGCACTGGCAGACGCCGCCCGCAGCCAGCACACTGGCTGTGGATACATGCCCAATTCACGGCGGCCGCGCACGCTCGAAGCGGATGACCCCAGGGGGGCTCGTCGTCCGTCCCCGCGAGGTGAGGAATGAACCCCGTGGGGCGTCGGAGGTTCGAGCAGGCCGCCGCCGTGGCGCGCGAAGCCTTCGGTGGGGAGGGCCCTGGCCGCCCTCGGCATGGCGGCGGGGCTCGCTGCACTGGTCGTGGCGATGGTCCTGCTGGTGGGGGACTGCACCGACCGTTCGAACGGGAACGAACCTGCGCAGGGGCAGGAGTGGCTGCGCCTTGCGGAGCCGGCGCTGTTTACCTCGCCGCCCGCTGGCGCGGACGCCCACCTCTCGCCTGGCGAGCCGGGACTCTAGGAAACGACGAAGTACACCGATCCGTCCCGCACCCAGGTGTCGGCCGTCTTGCCTACTCGCTTCGCGGCGCGCGAGATGCGGAGCGCCAGACCGCGGGTGGTCTCCCCCTCGTCGGGGGTCAGCTGGCCCACCTCGCTGGACTTCACCGCATTCACGTAGTCCTCGTACTGGCGCATGCGCGCCGTGAGCCTTCCCGTCGACCGCATCGGTCCCGGGGCAGCGGATGACTTGACGCGCGTGAACTTCACCATGCTAGTGCTCCCTACGCTGGAAGTAGATGTAGCGTACCAGCGGGAACCTGGTCTGCGTGGTGGATTGCTTCCCCACCTTGCTCTTGAGCACTGAGGCTGCGGAAGCGGCTCTCGGCGGGGCCGCAACGCTCGACGGCGGGACCGCCGGTCGAGGCGTGACGCCTCGCGCGGGTCGCCTGGCTCCCTCCCGCTGAGCGGGCAGGAGCACCTCGACCGATCGCCCCGAAAGCGATGAAGGCGGGTGCAGATCGCGCGCGCTGCCCGATCCACTGCCTTCTGAGACAGCTACGTTCGTGTAGTCCCGCGCGCGGGACTGTGTTCCGCCAGGTCACGCCCGACACTCGGCCTCCGAATCGAACCCACGTTCGCCACGGAGGCATCCATGCGGCAGACGAAGACCACATCCGGTAGGGGAAGGCGGCTGAAGACGCTGGCGGCGGCGCTGCTGCTGGCGGCGGCGCTGCTGCTGGCGGCGCTGGCGGCCATCCCGGCGAGCGGCACGGCGCTCGCGCAGGAGCCGCCCGACCCCAGCTCCCCGATCGTGCTCGTCAACGCGGACGACGAGGATCTCGTCGACCGCAAGAAGGACGGGCGCTTCATCGCGAGGCCCGTCTTCGACCGCGAGATGCCGATCGTCTACTACGGCGTGCGCGACGGCGACACGGGCGAGTGGGTCGTCCCCATGTATCGCGTGCGCGGCGGCGGGAAGGAGCGCAGCGACGGCTGGGAGTACTCCTTCGAGTACCCCTTCGAGGACGGACAGACCGCACTCGACCCGGAGCGCCCCTACCTGCTCGTGATGCTCGCCAAGAGCTGGGCGGAGGTGAACGGGCACTTCTACGCGGTCATCCCCATCCACCAGCCCGGCGGCATCTGGAACAAGGTGCTGGGCGCGCTCGACCCCGAGCGCTGGGGCCGGTCGATCGCCTCATGGGTGATCGAGGGCGCGCACGGGATGCTCTGCGGCGTCGTCGAGCGCGCCTCGGGCGCCGAGGCGGAGACCTGCGAGGTCTCCCCGTGAGCGACATCTTCACGGGCACCCCCGCGGGCCTCACCTACGACCACGAGATCGTGCGCCAGGCGTGGATGGCCGTGTGGGTCATCACCTCCGGGGCGCTCGTCGTGATCGTCGGCTGGATGGGCCTCAGCCTGATCGTCGGCGACCACGTGGGAAGGGCGCAGGCGGGCTGGCGGGAACTGGTCCCCCGCCTCGCCCTCGGGCTCGCCGCCGCCGCCGCCTCGCTCTGGTGGTGCGCGCTCGTCATCGACATCGCCGACGCCGTCTCCGGCTTCATCGCCGCCGAGCTCGGCGTCACCGCCGGCGACATGCTGCGCTCGACGCTCCAGACGCTGCTGCGGGCGGTCGCGGTCGGCAGCGTGGGCATGGCCCTGCTGCTCGCGCTGATCTACCTCGTCTACGGCTTCTTCGTGCTCTACCTCGTCGTGCAGATGGTGCTGCGCCTCGCGCTCATCGACATCCTGCTCGCGCTGGCGCCGATCGCGCTCGGGCTCTGGATCCTCCCGCACACGGCGGGCTGGGGCCGGCACTGGTTGCGGCTCTTCATGACGACCGTCTTCCAGCAGGCGATCCAACTCGTCGCGCTGGCGCTGGGCATCGGCTTCCTCAACGAGTACGCCGCCATCGGCTCGGGCGACGCGATGCAGGACCTCGCCTGGAAGCTGCTCATGTCCCTCGCCTTCATCTACCTGGCGACGCGGGTGCCCTCGCTGCTCGGCAACGCCGGCACCTTCGACGCCTGGCTCCACACCCTCTACTTCGGCATGTCCCTGCCCGGCTCGCTGGCGCGCTCGGCGCGCTCCGTCGGCCTGCTCGCCGGCGGCGCCGCCACGGGCGGCGCGGCGCTGGCGGGAGCGGCGGCGGCCGGGGCGGGCGTCTCCGCAGCGTCGTCGGGCGTGCGCTCGGCGGCCGAATCCACCACGCCCTCAGCAGGGGGCGGCAACGCCGCGCCCGGCTCGGGCCTGCCCCGCAGCAGCGGCGAGTAGCGACGACTCAACGAGAAACGGAACGGCGCGCAGGTCGCGCCGGTCGAGAGGCAACGAAGGAGCGGAGCGATGTGCCGGTAGGCGAAGCAAGAGCAGCACCGAGAGACGAACGAAACACACCAAGCGAAGGAGCAACAAAGAAATGCAAGACCTGGTCCAGACCATCTCCAACCTCGCGGGCATCCTGCTCGGGGTCGTCGGCGCGATCGGCGTCGGCTTCTTCATCTACGGGTCCTACCTCTACCTCACCGCCTCGGGCGC
>JAPOQN010000047.1 GCA_026710655.1 Chloroflexota bacterium
ACTCATTATGGCCGGGAGATCGGGAAGGCGGAGTTGGTGGAGGCGGTGGAGGAGATCGAGCGGTTGGGGTTCGATTCCATTTGGGTTACCGACCATGTCGTGATTCCGGAGGGCGTCCGGGAGGCGCAGCATATTTATCGCGAGCATATGCTGGAGGCGTTCACGGTGTTCAGCTTTCTGGCGGCGGTGTCGCGGCGGGCGCAGCTTGGTAGCAGCATCATTGTCCTGGCCTATCGCAATCCCGTCGTCATGGCCAAGATGCTGGCCAGCATCGACGTTCTTTCGGGTGGACGGGTCATCTTCGGGGCCGCGGCGGGGTACATGGAGGGGGAGTTCGACGCCCTGGGGGCGCGCTTCGAGGAGCGCGGCGACGTGAGCGACGAGTACCTGCGCGTCATCCGTGAGATCTGGAACCACGATCAGACGAGCTTCAGCGGGAAATATTTCAACTTCGATGGCGTCTACACTTCGCCGCGGCCGGTGCAGAAGCCGGGACCGCCGATCTGGATCGGGGGCAGGAGCAAGCGGGCCATGCGGCGGGCGGTGGAGTTGGGCGATGGGTGGCATCCCATCGGCCTGAGCGCTCGGGAGATGAAAGAGGGGAGGGCCTACATGGCCCGGCTGTGTGAGCGGCGGAACATCGCCCGGGTGCCGGTCATGTCGTTGCGCGCCAATCTCGTCATCGACGGCGTCTCGGAGCCGACAGGACCCTACGCGGGCCGGGCGGGCAACACGCCGTTCAAGGGGGATCCGTCACTGATCCGCGATCGCGTCGCGGAGTTCGAGGAAGCCGGCGTGGAGCACATCGTGCTGGACATGGCGACCCTGTCGCATCCGAGCTTCCTGCGCACCCTCGAGGTATTTTCGGCCGAGGTTTTGTAGGGGCGGCTTTCAAACCTGCCCGTGTCCCGGTTCCGCCAGACCGCCCGACCCCGCTATAGCTGCAGCATCTCGCGCGAAGTCCGCTCGGTCCAGGAGCGGATTTCCGAGGCGTTCGGTTGCTCGTCCACGACGGTGAGCGCCCTTTTCAGCGGCCCGAGTCCGCCGCAATAATCCGAGCCGAAGACGATGCCGCCGGACCCCATCACGTCGGTGAGGAAGGGCAGCGCGCTGGGCTTGACGCTGGCCGTGTCGATGAGGAAATGCTCCAGGAAGATGTCGGAGTAGCGCTGATCGCCCTTGGCCCCCTGGTGCTTCCAGGACATCCGCTGGACCAGCAGGGGGATGCCGCCGCCGCCGCTGCGTATCACCACCTTCAGGTTCGGATGGCGGTCGAAGACGCCGCCGGCGATCATGCGCATGACGCACTCGTTCACGCTGGCGTCGGAGAGCACGGCGTAGGAGACGCCGGCGCCGCCGTCCTCCAGCCGCTGGAGGGTGGGGTCCTTGGCGTTGCCGCTGCCGTGCAGGAACAGCGGCAGGCCGAGCTCGGAGACCTTGGCGAAGACGGGGTCGAGCTCCGGCAGGTCCACCTTCATCTCGCCGTCTACCCGCGGATAGATGAGCACCGCCTTGAAGCCCCGGGCGGCCATGCGCTCGACCTCCTCCACCGAGTCGTCCACGTTCTTGAGCGACAGGGCGGTGATGCCGCCGAACCGGTCCGTATGCCCGGCGATGCGTTCCGCCAGCACGTCGTTGGACAGGCGCGCCATCTCCAGGGCGTCCGCCGCATCGAGCTGGTCGGCGTCCTCGCTGGCGCC
>JAPOQN010000048.1 GCA_026710655.1 Chloroflexota bacterium
GGGAGCCGACCGCGGCTACGACACGCGCGGCTTCGTGGCCGAGCTGCGCGGCCTCGGCGTGACCCCGCACGTGGCGCGCAACGACCGCCGCTGGGGGCGCAGTGCTATCGACGGGCGCACCACGCGGCACCGCGGGTACGCCGTGAGCCAGCGCCGCCGCAAGCGCGTCGAGGAGGTCTTCGGCTGGGTGAAGACCGTGGGCGGGGGCCGCAAGCTGCGCTACGTCGGCTCAGCGCGCAATCGCCTCTGGCTGGAGTTGCCGCGGCGGCCTACAACCTGGTGCGCATGGCCAAACTCGACCTCGCCCCCGCGTAGGCGCAGTGCGCCCATCGAGCGCCCGCACGGGCGCGCAAGCGCAGGGGCCGCCCTCCGAACAGACCCGCTGACCGCCATCGCAACCGCTTCGGCGCCTCTGGCCGTGTACCGAACCGCTTCTTCATCACCCTGCTAGTGTCCTGAGTCGGGAATAGGGGCGATATACGGGGTGGGAAGGGTATGGTGGTGGCTGCGGGGGGGTTGGGCTGGCGGGTAGCAAGGTGAGTGGCATGCAGACCCGACGTGGACGGCCGACGGTGGCGGTCGTGCTCAGCCCTGATGAGCGTGAGACGTTGGAGCGCTGGGCGCGGCGACCGACATCGGCGCAGGCGCTCGCGCTGCGCTGCCGCATCGTGCTGGCGGCGGCGCAAGGAGCTTCGAACACGGTGATCGCCGCGGACCTCGGCTGTCACCCGGTGACGGTGGGAAAGTGGCGCCGGCGCTTCGCCGAGCGTCGCCTGGAGGGACTGCATGATGACCCCCGTCCCGGGGGTCCGCGCACGATCACGGACGCCCAGGTCGAGGCGGTGATCGTCAAGACACTGGAGGAAACACCGGTCGATGCGACGCAGTGGTCGACGCGGTCCATGGCCCGGGCGATGGGGATGTCGCAGTCGGCGATCTCCAGGATCTGGCGCGCCTTCGGCCTCAAACCGCACCGCACCGAGCACTTCAGGCTGTCGCCGGACCCCCAGTTCATCGACAAGGTGCGTGACGTGGTCGGCCTCTATCTGAACCCACCGGATGCGGCCGTTGTGCTCTGCGTGGACGAGAAGACCCAGGTGCAGGCGCTCGACCGCACGGCGCCGATGTTGCCGCTGATGCCGGGCGTCCCGGCACGACAGACCCACGGCTACGTCCGTCACGGCACGACCAATCTCTACGCCGCGCTCGACACCGCTTCGGGACGGGTGATCGCGGAGATGACCCCAAGACACCGCAGCCTGGAGTTCCGGCGGTTCCTCGACCTCATCGACCGCAGCGTTCCCGACGAGCTCGCCGTGCACGTGGTCCTGGACAACGTCGCCACGCATCGCACGCCCGCGATCCAGCGATGGTTGCAGCGCCATCCGCGGTTCACGTTTCACTACACCCCGACCTACAGTTCGTGGATGAATCTGGTCGAGCGCTGGTTCGCCGAACTCACCACCAAGTGGCTCAGGCGCGGCACCCACCACAGCGTTGCCGATCTCGTCAGTTCGCTCCAGGGTTGGATCGCCAACTGGAACGAGCATCCGCGCCCCTTCATCTGGCACAAGACCGCCGACCAGATATTCGACAACCTCACCGGCTATCTCAATCGCATTCCCGACTCAGGACACTAGGCCCATCGCGTGCTGACCTGCGCCCTCGTGGCGGCGACCAACGAGCCCGAGGGATTGGCGCCATTGCGAAGTGCACTCAGGGGCGGCCCGCCTCGTCGCAACAGGTCCGGCACGAGATTCGCACACGGTTCAAGCATCCTCTCGGGCTCTCTCGCCCCTCGCCAGCACGTTGCTACGTCGTCACCTCCCCCCCAGCCTCGATGACAGAGTCGTTCACAATGTCGATGACCTCCTGGAGGAACTCCTCAGCATCCACATCTCTGGCCGACGTGATCGCCGGTGCGGCCTCGTCATAGATGCCATTGACTTCTCTCGCCCTCTCGCGACTTGAACCGCGACCCCTGAACAGGTAGGCCCGGTCCCACTCGCGTAGGTGCGAGTCGACGAGCCGCTCGTCGGCGAACGAGTGCATCCGCTGGAACACTTCGCGGCGGATGCGGTCGATCACCTCATCCCTCTCGGAGTCTGTGGGCTCGCGAGTCCAGCTTTCGGGTTCGTCAAGCCAGAGCGACACCGCCCGCTGCAAGTGACTCACAAGGTCAGCGACCGGGCGCAGGTCGTTGTATTCGTTCTGCCCGAAGTGGGCGATGCGTCGACAGAGTGCCTTGATGCGTGCCCAGTGCTCCCTTCGAGCGCCATCCTCGTAGCGGAGGCCGAGCAGTACCTCCCAGGGTCGCTTGAATCCGTCGGCCGCATCCCTGAGCGCAAGCGCCAGCCCAGCGCTCCTATAGGTTGGAGCGGCATCCCCCTGCGCGATACGTTCGGACGATGCCTGCATCTGACCGAGCAGGCGCAGCATCTCGTCGATGATCTGTTGTGGGAGTGCTGAAGTGGACCGATCCAGCGCCCCGAGGAAGAAGGCGCCGTTCTCCAGCCGACGTTCAAGTATCTCAGCCACTGGAGCCCCTTCGGTCTCCCGAAGGCTATTGACGGCGTTGCGCGTTGATGCACGAATGTGATCTCGCCGCTGATCGAGATTCCGAAGATTGTCGCCCTTGACCTGGTCAACATGCGTAAAAGCGACACCGATCTTGTTTCCGTGGCCGCCCCTGCCAGCAGCTCGGAGGAGTTCAAGGGGAGCCGCCTGCATCGGAGACTCCGCGTTGTCGACGAGCAGGATCATGTCGACCTTGGGGAAGCGCTCCGTAATCCGTGTCGAGACGCTGGTGACCTCCCTAGCAGAGTGTCCGAGGCCTTCGCCGTCAACCAAGACGAGCCGCCACTCCTCGTCGCGAAGTTCCGAGACGGCTGGCGCAAACGGCCCCTTAACGCGGATGCCGTCCACGAGGGGCGTCAGCAGGCGGCCGAACTGTTCGTGATGGTTGCTGGTGAACCACCGCACATGCTTCAGGAACACGTCCCTATCAGCCTCGGTGAGGATCCACGTCATCGGCCACTGACCTGCTGCGGGCGCGAATGCACCGTCACTGATGAGTGCGAATCGCTCTTGGATGTCTTGCATGATGTCGCGCGAGACCCGCACGAAGTCCTCGTTTTCGTGCAGCGCGTCACCGAACACCTCCAACCACTCCTGGCGCCTGGCAGGGCTCTCCATCTCGGAGTACAGACGGTGCTCTGAGGCAATCTCGTCCTCAACAGCCTTCGCGATCTCAGAAATTGCCGTCACGTAGCCCCGCAGCCGCTGGTTGTTCCGCCGGCGCGCATCGCTGTCCACGCTCTCCTCGACGGGTAGGGCGGTGGCAGAGTCCTCATCGGCAAAGAGATCATCGCTGCCCTCCGCAGGCCCTTCTTGCATCCACCGGCCCAAGGGGTATGAGAGCCGGAACCGCTGCTCTGGATGCTCGAGCAGCGACTCGGCGATACCCGTCTCGTCGCGACCCCGTACTACAGATCCGCACGCCTGCTCGATACACTCATCGACGGCCGCGCGAGCCTCATGCTGTGACATGAAGGTGATAACGGCCTCGAAGGGACCGGGGGCCAGCACGATCTCGATATCGGCAGTCGTGGTCTTCGCTGTGGATGTCGACGGGAACCGATCAGATTTGTGGTCCGCACCGATGAGGTGACGCAGCAACGTGGTTTTGCCCGCTCCCGTCGCACCCACGAGCATCACGTGCGCATAGTCTTCCTCGTGTGTAGGCAACGGAATCGCGCGCTCGCGGAGGTCGATTGAACTGACCTTGCCGAGTTCCATACCGTCGAAGAACGCTGCCACGGCGACGCGATCAAAGGACCGTTCGGCCTCGTAGCGGCGGCCGACATCCCACCACGAACGATCGGCGAGCAATTCGTTGACCTGCTCAACAAGGCGGTCAGCTTCCTCTGCGTCGGTCGTGCCCAGGCCCCGCCGAACCTTCCTTCCATACTTGCCGCGCTCGTCCCGTCGCAGCGGGTGTGTGAACGTCACGCTCCAGCCAGGCCGCTTCGAGCGTGTCTTTGATGCGGTGTAGGTACGTTCGCTTGCCATTGCCCCTCCGTTGTTCAGCGTTGTACTGCCAGGAGGCTACGACAGGCCCAGGACGGACGTCAAGTCGAACTGTACAACGCAGGACAACGGCTATCAGAACCGACTCCGCGGGACGGCCAAGCCATCGCTGGGAAGCTTGCCCCGAAACGAGCCAGGACCGGAGCTTCCGTACCTCTTCGGGGGCGCTTCCCTGCGGGGCGGCACCTGCACGAGCAGCTCCTCGCTCTCCGGGTCGAAGACCGTCTCGCCCTGCGTGCAGCCGTCGGGGAGGCGGCTCGACAGCCTCCTCGCGGCCCTCGCTCGCGACCGCTACGGCCTGCGCCGTCACTGGCTCGGGCTCCGGCACGTGCCAGCCCTCGTCGACCAGCAGTGCCTCGGTCTCGGCCGCGACCTGCCGGGTCTGCTCAAAGACCAACTCGACCGAGCCGGCCCGCTCCTCGCCCACGACGAGATGGGGACGCGGAACGACCGTCTCTCATGCACCGACCGTCTCGTATAGTGTCGGTACTTCTTGACACCTTCCGACATATCCAAGACCATCGATGCATGAGCCGGACCGGAGCGGATGAGATTCTCGAACTCGTGCGTGAGGCCGGGCTCGTCCGCCCACGCGACCTTGAATCTGCAGGCATTTCAGGAGGTTCCCTCGCCCAGCTGGCGAGTAGAGGTCTCCTGGAGAGATTGGGTCGTGGCCTCTACTCGGTGCCTGGCGCCATAGCGAGTGAGCACCGCTCACTCGCTGAGGTCTCGAAGCGGACGCCCCGAGGGGTGATCTGCCTGCTCTCGGCACTGCGCTTCCACGGACTGACGACCCAGGCGCCGCCCGAGGTCTGGCTGGCGATCGGCCCGAAGGACCGCGCACCGAGACCGGACGGTGTTGGCCTGCGGATCGTGCGCGTCTCTGGCGATGCGCGCGACGCCGGTGTCGAAACGCGCGTCGTCGAGGGCGTACCCGTCCGCATCTACGGCGTGGCGAAAACCGTCGCCGACTGCTTCAAGTTCCGCAACAAGATCGGCATCGACATCGCCGTCGAGGCCCTGCGTGACTGCCTCGAACAGCGCCGCTGCACCGTCGACGAACTCTCTGAGTACGCTCGTGTATGCCGCGTTTCGCGCGTCATGCAGCCGTACATGGAGGCGCTCGCGTGAGTCCCGAGGGGGCGAGGAACCTTCCTGCCTCGGTCCGCCAGCGACTGCTCAATCGAGCCCGCGACCGCCGCGAGGACTTCAACTATCTGCTGACCCGCTATGCGAACGAGCGCCTGCTGTTCCGCCTGGCGGAATCGGCCCATCGCGACCAGTTCGTTCTCAAGGGGGCGACCCTGTTCGAGCTCTGGCACGACGCGGTGCATCGCGCCACGCGCGACGTGGACCTGCTCGGCTTCGGCGAGCCGGCCGTGGAGCGGATGCAGGCGACCTTCCGGGATCTGTGCACGCTCGACGTGGAGCCCGACGGTCTCCAGTTCCTGGTCGCGTCGGTGCGCGCGGAGCGCATCCGCGACGGCCAGGCCTACAGCGGTGTCCGCGTTCGCCTCGCCGCCGACCTCGACGGAGCCGAAATCGCCATCCAGGTGGACATCGGCTTCGGAGACGCCGTCACTCCCGGTGTCGTCGAGGCCGACTTCCCCACGCTCCTCGACTTTCCCGCACCGCGACTGCGGACGTACCCGCGCGAGACGGTCGTGGCCGAGAAGTTCGAGGCGATGGTTCGCCTGGGTATCGCGAACACCCGGATGAAGGACTTCTATGACCTCTGGGCGATGGCCACGACGCTCGAATTCAGCGGGGAACCGCTCGCGGCTGCACTCGCAGCCACCTTCCAGCGTCGCGGCACTGTGCTGCCGCTCGAGCCGCCTGTCGCGCTGCGTCCCGAGTTCAGTGCAGACCCGGACAAGCAGAGGCAGTGGTCGGCTTTCTCGCAGCGCGTGGCCACCTCTCCAATCGTGCCCCTGCAGGCGGCCCTCGAGATGCTCGGGCGCTTCCTCCTCCCGCCCGCCGCCGCCGCCGACTCTGGAGAGCCCTTCCATCAGGAGTGGCCAGCGGGAGGCGATTGGGCCGGTAGGTGACCCGGTAGCCGGCCACTCCAGACCAGCTGGACTGACCACAGAGGCGTGAGACACGGCTGACGGGTGCGAGGCCGCCGAGGCGAGCCGTGGGGGCGCGGCCCCTCGTGCCTAGCGCCTGCGCACGGACACGACCGCGCCTGCGACGAACAGCGTCGCCACACCGCTGGCGACTCCGGCGAGCATCCCGACCACGACCGTCGACGGCTCGCCGATCAGCCCGGCGAGCAGAGCGACGACGGCTCCCACCACGACCCCCGTGGCAATCGTGGCGAGCAGGACGTCGAGCCAATCGCGCATTCCCCGCATGCAGCTCCTTGTCGCGCCCGGCCCGGCCAGCGCCGAGCGCGTGCGGAGCCCGCTCATGGTGTCTTCCGGCGCTGGACCGGCGTCCCTGATCCGCTCACGGCCCCGGACCCGAGGTCCGGCTCGGCATTGCCGCTACCCTACCCGCAGGAGGTGCTGGCGAGCCAGATCACGGGGGCGCCCGCTTGCGGCGCTGGCTCCGGTAGGCGATGAAAACGGCTCGTGCGCTCAGCCGGCCCCGTCCGCGTCGTCGAGCGTCTCCCCGAATGGCTCCTCCGCGAGCGGGGGCGTCTCGCCGGCCGCCATGCGGTAGCCGACGCGGCGCTCGGTGAAGAGGTAGGCGGGATCGTGGGCGGCGGCGCCGGGCTTGCGGCGGGGGGGCTTCACCCCGGCGCGGGTGGGGCTCACGGCCACGGAGTCCGCGGTGCTCTACGAGCGGGGGGTGCGCGCCCCGCGCGTGCTGTCCCACGGCTTCCTGCTGCAGCGGGTCTGGGGCCCGGAGCGGGTGGGCGAGCCGTGGGCCATCCGCGACGTGGTGAAGCGCCTCCGCCGCAAGCTCGGCGACGGCGCCCACGATCCCACCTACCTCTTCACCGAGCGCCTCGTCGGCTACCGCCTGGCGGCGGGCGAGACGCCCCCGCTCGCGGGGGAGCCACTCGGGGAGTCGCTTCCCGACTCCGCGGACGGGGCCGGCTGAGCCCAGTGGCATCCGGAGGGACGTAGCAATGCAGAAGGTGCTGCGCAAGAAGGCAACCGTACAGCCCGGAGGGAAGATCGAGATCGTGGACGGGGACCTTCAGGCGGGGGAGCACGTGGACGTGGTGATTTCGCCCGCGCAGGAGCCCTCCCCTCGCTCGGCCTGGCAGGTCATCTCGGAGGGTCCGGGGCAACGCCTCTTCAAGAGCGCGAAGGAGGTTGACGACTATCTCGCGGAGGAACGAGCTTCGTGGAACCGCTGACCCTCCCGTCCAGCGGCTCCATCTACCTGGATACCTCGGCCATCATCTACAGCGTGGAGCGGAACGAGCCCTACCTCACGTTGTTGGCTCCCGCGTGGCAGCAGGCCGAGGCGAGGCAGCTCGTGGTGGTGTGCAGCGAGTTGGTCATTGCCGAGACGCTGGTCCGCCCCATTCGGGAGCGCGCCCTCGATCTCGAAGCTGCCTTCCGCGACGTGTTCGCCGCCCCGGAGGTGCAGGTGGTCCCTGCCACGCGCCGACTCTGGGAGGAAACTGCCCGCCTCCGTGCTGCGACAGGGTTGAAGACGCCCGACGCCCTTCATGCAGCGACGGCCCTGCAGGCCGAGTGCGCGCTCTTCATCACCAACGACGCTGACTTTCGCCGTGTCGAGGGGTTGCCGGTCACCATCCTCGATGACCTTCTCGACGAGACAGATCAGGTCTGATTGAGGAGCGGCTGCGGCGCGGCGACGAAGAGGCAGGTCCCTCATGTCGGTGAGGGCTACGCCGTTCAGAGTGCGGACAGCCACCCCGGGCAGCTTCTCCGACTCGGGATGCGGCAGGGCCGCTGGCAGGAGCCGCGCTCAGTACCACATCCCGGTCGGCGTGTCGTGGCCGCTGTCGAGCGCCTCAATGTCGCGCTTCACCGTCCACTCGAAAGCGATGTCGCTGGGCGTCGGTCCCGTGGGCCCGCCACCCCCACCGAAACCGCCGCCAAACTGACCTGTGCCGCCTCCAGGCGAGGGTGTTGGGGTGGTCGTGGAGCTACCGCCCCGAAGTCAGGTCGACCTCGGCGACGCGAAGGCGGTCGAACTCGCCGTTCGTGTAGGTGGTGACGATGTAGGTGGCGACGGTCGGGTCGCCGACCTCGTCGAGGTTGATGGGGCCGCTCACGCCTACGTAGTCGATGTCCTCGCCGTCGTCGATGAGCTCGGCGCAGGCGGCATAGGTCGTGCAATCGGCGCCGCCGTCGGTGACCCTGCCAACCGCTTCGAGGAGATCGTCGCCGTCCGTGCTGCCGGCGATGCGGGCAGCGAGGGCGAGGATGATCGTGCAGTCGTAGGCGGAGGCGCCGTAGGCGACTTCGCCGCCGGTCTCGGCCTCAAGCCGCCTGTTGAAGTCGAGGTCGGCGCCGGGTTCCAGGAGCCTCAGGCCGTCGATCACGTTGGGATTGTTGGGGTCGATCTGCTCGGCGAGGGCAGGATCGATGTAACCGTTGGTGAGGTACTGGCGCTCGGGGCCGTAGCCCGCCTCGAGGAGGTGGCGGATAAGAGCCAGGCCTTCGTTGAAGGTGATGTTGATGACGGCGTCGGGGTCGTAGCTCTCGACTGCGGCGACCTCAGCGTCGAAGGAGATGGCGGCGGGGTCGTAGAGGGTGCTGTCGTACTCGGCCCCGAGCTGCTCCAGCTCCGTTTCAAGCTGGTTCAGGAGGCTCTGGCCCCAGTCGTCGGCGCGGGCAATGAGGGAGATACGGGTGTGACCGTCGCCGACGACGAGGTCGGCGAGGATGGGGGCGATGGCGATGTCGGGAGGCACGGTGCGGAAGTAATAGGCAGCGTTTTCCTGCGTGCTGAAGGAGGGGGATGTGTTCGAGGGCGAACACTGCGGGATCTTCTCGTCGAAGAGGACCTGGATGAACGACTGCGACACGCCCGATGCGCCGGCGCCGACGATGGCGTGGACGCCCTGTCCCAGGAGGCGGTTGACGGCCTCGGGAGCGGTCTCGGGGCTGGTGGCGGAATCGGCGTAGGTGACCTTGATGTTGCCGCCAGCAGCCTTGATGTCCTCCTCGGCCAGCCTGACGGACTCGATCATGGGGCGGCCAAGGTTCGAGAGACCGCCGGTCTCGGGGAGGATCGTGCCAAGGTGCAGGGTGACATCGCCACCGCCGTCATCGTCGTCCCCGCAGGCGACGACCAGCGTGAACAGGACCACCAACACAAGCACTGAGAGAAGCTCGTAGCGGTAACGGATTGCTGGCATCATGGAGTCCTCCGCAAACCTATCAAGGGAAGCGTACCAGCGCGCGCAACCGCGCTTGCGCGCGGGGGCTGAGGGGCCAGGACAGGGAATTCCTTGCCGCCATCGAGGGATCCAGGTCCGCCTCGATTGCTCGCTCCCCTGGTCCGCTCATCCCCTCCACCTACCTCGGCGGTCTTGTCGCCAGACACGAACCTCGACCCCTTCAACGGTTACATCGCCGTAGCGATAGTTGCGGTTGCTGCTATGGCCATCGTCGAGCGGGAGCGGGATTGTGCCGAGCGTGTCCCACAAACCGCCTTCGGGCCGTGCGCTGATGTAGATGCGCAGCGGGTCGGCGACGCGCTGCCAGATGCGAACCTCGACGTTCGCCGTAACTGGCTCGTCAGGCTCAGCGGGTTCTGGTGGTCCCTGCGCCGCCACGCTCGCCAGGAGGGTCAGGCTGTGCAGGACGGCCAGCGACACGAACTACGTGATCCATCCCGACGCCTCGTTGCAGCTCGGCTACAGGGACGAGTGGACGTGGTACCTGCTGGAGTACGAGCGGCGCGCGACGACGCCGAAGCGGCTACCCGAGCGGCTGGCGTCGTACCGGCGCTATTTCGCGAGCGGTCGGGCGCGGCTCGACCACGGCGGACGGTCGCCCATGGTCCTGTTCGTGTTCGAGACCGAGCACGCCGAGTGGGGCTTCTTGCGCATCGCCGCGGACATGCCCGAGGTGCCGCTGGCGAGCGCGACCACGGAGTCGATTGGCTTCGACGGTCCACTCGGTGAGGCCTGGCGGTTGCCGGCTCCCGCTGCACCAGTACGCCGTCGCCTGCACTTCCTCCAGAAATTGCACTTCTGCAAATCGGTCCGTTCGCAGGACTTCCAGTAGGGGGAGTCGCCTCCACGGCGTTGGGACATTCTGCCCCATGAAAGAGCCTTGTCCCGCTTGCACCTGCGCGGTGCCGATGGAGCATTCTTACCTAGTTCCTCTCTCTACTCCCTCTGTCCGCCCCAAACAGATGGCATGAAGGTCGGTCCCCTCCTCAGAGGGGATAGGCTTCCCCAGAACGGCCTCAGGTGGGCCAGAAAGACGGCTCGGATGAGCCTTTGCAGACCCGCAGCATCGGTCCCCATCTCCACGATGAGGGCATCGATGAGCACGCCGGGGAGCAGCGGGCGAACGCCTTCTGGAGGGCGGCCGCCGGTCCGGGATCGCCCTCCGGCAGGTCGGCCGCCACGACAGCGGGGGCATCGATCTCGGCCATCGCCTCGCGCACGCACGCCGCCTGGTCGGCGGTCAGCACAGCGCCGGCATCCTCAAGCACAGGCGCGAGCTCGACGGCGAAGAGAAGGGAGCGCGCCATGGGCGGGTCGAGGCACGCGTAGGCGTCCACCTCCCACTGTTCGCCTCGCCTTCGTTCACAACGGGCCGCGAGAGCGCCGACTCGAACAGCTCGGCGCCCAGCGCGTCGCGGATGCAGGTGCGCTCGCCCACGCTGAGCGCGTCGTACACCTCGCGCCACCGCGCCTCGCTGTCGATGTCGACCGGAAGCTCGGCAACGGCCGCTGGGTTTGCCGTCGCGGGCGGCGCAGTAGCAGTGGCCGTAGGTGCGGGCGGCGACACGGTGGCGGCCTGTGTCGTCGTGGGCGTCGCCGTTGCAGTGGGCGGCGGCGGCTCGTCCTCGCCCCCGCAGGCACCCAGGGTGAGGACGATGAGCAGCGCGCAGAGGACGGGGAGCCGAGGGTGGCGATCAGTGAATCCTGTCATTCCTACACTCCTCCAACAGGTCCAAAGGCGCTCGAGCGCCCCCGGACGGCTACGAGGGCGTCTCCGGCAGACAGGGGAGACCCCCGACGACGTAGCCGCGCCGCGCCGCGCAGATGCGACACCGGTACGCGGGACTGCCGGAGCTGGGTTCGCTCGCCATCCCTGAACGGCCTCTCACTCGCGCTCGGCGAAGCCGGTGATGGTCAGGGTGTAGGAGCCCTCCCCGTACCCTTCCACGGCCACGTAGTAGTCCCCCGCGCCCGGAGCCTGCCAGAGGATGCTCGATGCCAGGGAGTCACCGTGGTCGTCGTTGAAGGCGAGCTCCCAACCGCCGGCGTCGTAAAGGGCCAGGGCGGAGTCGCCCAGGGTGCCGAGGGTGACGTCCACGCGGTAGACCGCGCTCTCCTCCGCCTCGAACACGAAGACATCCACGTCGTCCACGTAGTGCAGGACTCCCTCAATGGCCTCCCCGACCGTCGCCCGTGTGGCTGTCCCGGAGTCAACGTCGTCGGCATGGTCGTCGATGTTCGGGATCTTCGCGATCATCAGGGTGTAGGAGCCCGACCCATACCCGCCCACGGCCACGAAATAGTCGCCTGCGCTGGAAGCCCGCCAGAAGATGCGCGACGCTAGGGAACCACCGTGGTCGTCGTTGAAGGCCAGGTCCCAGCCGTCGGAGTCGTAGAGGGCCAGCAGGGAGTCTCCCAATGTCCCCAGCGTCACGTCCACCTGGTAGTACGCGCCTTCCTCCGCCTCGAACACGAAGACATCAACGTCGTCCCCGTAGTGCAGGATGCCCTCGACGGCCATTCCGACCGTCGTCCGCGTGGCTGTCCCGGGGTCAATGTCGTCGCCGTGGTCGTCGACGTTCGGGATCGCCGTGATGGTCAGGGTGTAGGAAGCTCTCGACGGCGAGGTAGTAGGGCCCCGCGTCCGGCGCTTCCCATTCGATGCGAGACGCCGAGGACTCGTGGTCCAGATCGTCGTTGTAGGCCAGCTCCCAGCCGTCGGCGTCGTAGAGGGTCAGCACAGAGTCGACAAGGGTGCCGACGGTGACCTCCACGCGGTAGAGCACGCCCTCCTCTGCCTGGAACACGTAGGCGTCGGGCTCCCCGAAGCCGTCCAGGGCCCCTTCGATGGCCACCCCGACGGGCGCCGGCACGGCCCCTTCGAGGATGCTGCCGCGGCCAGCCCACGATCCCGGCTCCGCCTCCGAGGGCAGGCAGCGGGCCAGCCCTGCGGACACTACCGCCGCGGCTGCGCTCTCGTCGTCTATCAGCAGGGCCTCCCAGTCCAGGCCGGCCAGCCACTCCCGCAGGCAGGACTTCTCCTCGGCGCTGAGTTCATCCAGCGTGATGCCGGACGCCTCCAGGAAGAAGCCGAGGAGCAGGTCCGGCGCGCAGCCAGCCAGGCCGGGCAGGAACCACACGAGGAGCGTTTCGTCGTCTTCGTCGAGGAAGCGTTGCCAGTCGGCGCTGGCGCTCCACTCGCGCAGGCAGGAGGCTTCCTCCTCGCTCAACTCCTCAAGCGTCATGCCGGCCTCCGCCAGGAAGGCGGAGAGGAACAGGTCGGGGAAGCAGCCCATCAGGCCGAACACGAACTCCTCGGCTGCGGCGTCGAGCCCGTTGAACGTCCCGGCGATGAACGCCGCCACGTCGACGTCGGCCACCCGCTCGTGCAGGCAGCTCGTTTCGTCCGCGCTGAGCGGCCGCCCCTCGGTCTCCTCGAAGCCCGCGATCACGCTGTACAGGAGCACGCCGCGGGCCGTCGCGGGCGACAGGCAGGAAAACAGCGCGACCTCCGACTCCTGTGTGTTCTCGTCCGTCAGGACAAGCCTCCCCAGCGCCGCCTCCAGTCCCTCGCCCAGGGCATCGCGAATGCACGCCTGCTCGGGGGCCGTGAAGTCGTCGAACAGCTCCTGCCAGCTGGTGTCTGTGTCGATCGCGAGCACAGCTCCCGTGGGGGTTGGGGTTGCGGATGCGGGCGTCGTTGTGGAGGTCATCGACGGGGTGGGCGTTGCCTCCCGGGTAGATGTCGGAGTGGCCGCTTCGTCGGGGGTGGACGCGTCCTCCCCTCCGCAGGCCCCCAGGGCGAGGACCATGAGCAGCGCGCAGAGGACGGCGAGCCGCGGGCGGCGAACGGCGAATCCTGTCATTGCCACGCTCCTCCAGCATGTCCGAAGGCGCTCTGGCGCCACCGGACGGCCACGAGGGCACACGCTGCTGTCGTCGTGCCGGGATGGTCCGTGTGCAGGGGGCCCTCGACGGCTACCCCGACCATCTCCCGCGTGGCCCCTTCCCAGGACGACATCGTGGTCGTTCCGACAGTCGTCCACCTAGCCCTCCCGCACGCCAGGAAGCCCCTCTCCACCTGATCACTCGTCTCTTGGCTTCCTCCTGGTCACCGTGATGGAGAAGTCCGGTGCATAGTCGGCAAGGCAGGCAAGCGCACTGCTCAAGAAGAGCAAGGCGCCACCGGCGCCCAGGAGCCAGTACCCAGGCCCGAGCCCGAGGTCTTCACGTCCGAGGGAGTCAATGAGATCGGAGACCGCGGCTCCCTGCATCGCGGCGATGAGGAGCACCACGCCTCCGGGCACGGTCAGCGCGGCCCTGGCCCAGAGGGGCGTCTCTATTGACCACCACAGCCAGGCTATCAAGGCCCCGGCGGCGGTGAGCAGGTAGAGGCAGGCCCAGCTACCCGATCCCGCAACCGTCGCCCCTTCCTGGACGAGCAGGCCTGCTCCTTCGGTTCCGTGTATTGCAGGCGTGACGAGCCCGATAAACATGAGCACGAGCGAGAAGGTTGCGGCCGCTAGAAAGAGGAACCGATTCTCAAACCCATCTATCAATTCGCGACGCACGTTTGCTCCTCCTTCGTAGGCACACAGCAGATGCAGTTGAGCGGGTGCGACCCGTTAGCGGCGAGCTGCCGAGTACGACTCCACGAGTATAACGGCTATGACTACCGTGTGGTCACACCAGAATCACTGTTGGTGGCTGTGGTCGCGGCCTTCAGCGTCCGTGACCGCCAACGTCGCCGACGTCGGGCGGACGGTCCCCTAGGCGCTGGCAGGGGGATTGAATTCCGCCATCAGATCTCAGACACCGCTGCGAACTCCGACTCGACTTGGCGCCGGGGGGTTCGCGGACCACTGGCACTCCCTCCCTGGCGCACGAGAGCCGGTTCCATGTCGCGTTCCGGCCCGGCGAACGCGGGAAGCTACGGCTCGTCCGGGGGCAGATAGCCAAGCCACACAGACTGCCGGCGGGGGAGCGCATGCTTCAGGTTTCCCTGGTACCCACACCGCTGGAGGACACCGCTGCAGCACACGCCCGATGCCGGCCCACGGATGTGCGCACCGATCTTCAGAGGCTGACCAGAAGGCGGACACGGTTCCCGACGCGGGCAGAACATCGAGACGAGGAGCCCGTACGAGTTCGCTGCGCGCGACCTCCAGATTGCGCGCCTCGACCTGCCGGAGCGCCAGCAAAGTACGCGTTGTCCGGCGTGATGGATGGGCACGACTTTCCTCACAAGAGGTTCACTACTAGTTCACCCAAGAGCCGCCACCGTTGTGGGATAGTCGGGGTTATGGTCGCGCGTCGGATCGCTGCAACGGGCCGCCTCGGGCCCAGGCCCGCTCTCCGCCAGACCGCTGTCCACGAACCGGCTAACCGGGTGCGTACCCCGCTCGCTCACCGAACTGCCCGATCGGAGCATCTGGACCGGCGCTGGAGGGGTGGCTGCCCGAGCGGGGGCATAGCAGAGAGCTCACGAGTAATATTGAGGGACCCCATGCCCATGCGTGACGCCTACGGGAAGCTCATCGCCGTTGCGCGGCGGGGAGAGACGGTCAACTACTCCGACATCGTCTCCCTCGCCGACGGCTATCCTCAGCTTTTTCGAATCCTCGACCGTATCAACCGGCATGAGCACCAGGGCGGGCGGCCGCTACTGTCGGCGGTCGTGGTCGGGGCCGAGGGGATACCCGGTCGCGGCTTCTTTGAACTGGCCCGCGAGCTGGGCCTCTACGTCGGGGATGGCAAGGCCGAGTACTGGAGTGAGGAACTCGAGCGCGTTCACAGGTGGTGGGCGCCCACCCTGTTCCAGCGCCTGATTCGCGCCCTGCGAGCGCTCCTTGGGCTGATGGGGCTCGGCCCGGGGAGAGGGGGCTTCTGACTCCATGACCCGAGAGGTGCGCGGTGCATCACTGCTCGATCTGCTCAGTCGCCTGGTTACGGCCCGCCCCTGGATCACAGTCCTCATCCTGATCTTGGTGACCGTACTGCTTGCGGCGGGCGCCGGCCGGCGCGCACCGGTCGTGGAAGGCGCCGCCCTTGCGTTCCTTCCGCCCGATCACCGCATTGTCGATGCGACGAATCAGATCGACGAGCTCTTCGGAGCTGCCGGCGACATCACGGTCATCACCCTTGTCTTCCGCGGGGATGCGCTCACGCCCGAGGGTCTCACCCAGATGGACGCCCTGCTCGACAGCATCATCGCCGGCGAGGCGGAGGTTCTGGCTCCCGGTCAACCGGTTGTCGCGCCCTCGCTGGTGATTCAGGCCGCGCTCCAGGTGGACGGCTTCGAGTCGCTCACGCAGGGGCAGATCGACTCCGCCCGCGGTGATTCCGCCATCCAGAGTGCACTCGCAGCAATGGCCGGTACCGACGTTGACGGCACGCGGGTCGCCATCGCCACCATCCGGCTGAGCGACGCAGACGAAGAGAAGGTTGAGGAAGCCGAGCGGCGGATCCACGAGCTGGCGATTGGGGATGAGGGGCCGCTGCTCGTGAGCAGCGTGTCGCCGGTCGTCGTCGAGGACGAGTACAAGCAGGCCACGGAGTCGGGGATGCTGCCGCTGATAGGGCTGGCGCTTGTCCTCATCGCCGCCCTGCTTCTGCTCTTCCTGCGCACGCTCTCGGACCTGCTGCTCACGCTGGTGGGGCTGCTCTTCGCGCTCATCTGGGTCATCGGCGCCGAGGGCTGGCTCGGGCCCGACGGGCTGGACTGGATCGGCCCGCCGAGCTCGTTGACGGCAATGGTCCCAATCATCGTCATCAGCCTCACCGTGGACTACGCCATCCAGGCGGTCTCGCACTACCGCGAGCAGCGGGTGGAGGGAGCGCCGGTGGTGGAGGCGGTCAGGACGGGCCTGCGAAACGTCATCATCCCGCTGTTGCTGGCCGCCGTCACGACGATCGTGAGCCTGTTGGCGAACCTCTTCTCGCCCATCTCCGTGGCTGGCGACTTTGGCATCGTTGCGGGGCTGGGCGTGGGTCTGAGCCTGATCGTGATGCTGACGCTCATCCCGGCGGGACGCATGATCATCGACCGAAGGCGCGAGGCGCGCGGCAAGCTACCCCCGGCCCGGCCCGTCGCCAATGCGCTGCCGGGCATCGGACGCCTCGCGGAGGTGCTGGGCGCATCCGTCACGCGCCGCCCCGCTCCCTACATCCTCGGCGTACTGGCGGTGACCGTTGGGCTCGGGTTCGCCGCCACCCGGCTCGAGGCCGGGTTCAACATCCGCGACATCCTGCCCAGGGGCGGGAGCGTGCTGCAGGACCTCGAGACGCTCGACCGCTTCGGCGGCTCCACGGAGATGGTCAGCGTCCTGGTGGAGGCGGAATCCACCGACACCCGCACCTACCTGAACATGCACGATCTCAGGACGGCCTTCGAGAATGAACAACTCCGGCCGCGAGCGGCCGCGGGTCCTATCCACACGTCCTACGAGCTGCTCGTTCACGACTGGACCAACGACAGCGGGGAGCCGGGAGACAAGTACGACCCCGAGCTCGCGGACCTCTTCCGCCGGGCCTCCGCCAGCGTGGAGATCGACGCTGAGCTGCTGCAGGAGTTCCTTGCCAGGCTCGGCGCGAAGGAACCCGCCCTCGCCCGTGTGCTTGTCGACGATCCGGACGGTATCGATTCATTGCTCGTGCAGTTCCCGGCCTACTCCGGCGATGCCGATGCAACAAGGGCGCTCCAGGATGACCTTGAAGCGCTCTGGTTCGGAGAGGATGGGAGCGTAACGGCCACTTCGCTGGAGATCATCGGGGTTGCGGTCCAGGACGAGATCACCGGCGGCCAGACGGCCGCCATCAGCACGACCGTCGCTGTGGCGACCGGCATCCTCGCAATCTTCTTCTGGGTGACGCTGCGGCAGCCGGTGCTGGCGCTCGTCGCCGTTGTGCCCGTGGTCTTCGTCCTCATCTGCGTGCTGGGGACGATGGCCCTGGTGGGCATCCCCTACACCCTGATCACCTCGATCATTACGGCGCTCTCCATCGGGATCGGCGTGGACTACACGATCCACATCATCCATCGCTATCGCGAGGAGTTCTCCCGCTCGCGCAGCCCCGAACAAGCCGCGGTCCGTACGCTGGCGACAACCGGCTCGGCGCTCCTGGGCTCGGCCTTGACCACGGCGCTCGGACTGGGGGCGCTGATCCTCTCGCCGCTGCTCGCGTCCGCGCAGTTCGGCATGACGGCGGCCATCACGATTGCCTACTCGCTCATCATCTCCATCCTGCTGGTGCCGCCCGCGATGACCGTCTGGGGCTCCTACCAGAACATGCGCCTGCGCTCGATGGTCGAGCGCACCTGGGCCGAGCTCGATGTCGCCATCGAGGACGTGCATCGGCGCCACGAACAGGAACAGGGGTCCTCGTAGGCGGAGCGAGAGGGCGACCGTAGAGGCCCCGCTGGCCCTCGTCTCCAACCACACCCGCTAGAGGGCGTTGCCCAGACCTGAGGCCAGCGCCGCCTCCAGGGGTTTTTCGGGCCAGGAAGCAGTACAGCGGCGTGAACGTGCCGGTCCGGCCGCCCGCGACGTAGGCGTCGGCGGTGCGATCCATAGTCGGACGACTTCCGCGGAGCCCTTCGGGGACAGCCGCAATGCTTCGCCAGCCTTCGTTCCCGCGATGAACGCCTTGCGGCCCAGCGGGAGCCTGCGAAGAGCCGTCCCTAGGGTGCCGCCGCACAGGTCGTAGTACTCCTATACCGTCTTCGCGTGGTCGTATCCGCCGGCGCCGGCGGCTGCTAGCGCCGCTCGATCAATCCAGCCTTCGAAGGTCTGCACGCGGCGCCTGACATCCGAATCCCCGTAGGCATCGCGCAACTCTCTTGAGAGTTTGCCCAACTGCATGTCGTGCGTCAGTCTGCAGCCGGTGCGGTGGGGATCTCGCGCCTCTTCTCGGCGATGACGAACTTCACCTTCTTGCCCATGGACACCGAAGGGAACGGGCTGAACTGCGGGCCGGAACCCGAAGGGGTCGCCTCGAACGTGAAGTGGTGGGCGAGCAGCAGCAGGTTGGTGGCCATCTGCAGCTCCATCCAACGCGAGCCGAGACAGGTGTGCGTACCCAGCCCGTAGGGTGCGTATCCGAGATTGCGATGCTCATCCCTCGGAGGCAGGTAGCGGTCGATATCGAACTTCTCGGGATCGGGGAAGACGTCGCTCATGTAGTGCGACGCCGTCTGGGCGATGTAGAGACGGGATCCCTCCTGCAGCTCGTAGCCCTCGACGACGCACGTGTTCATCACCGTCCGAATCGACATGGGGACGACCGGGAACATCCTGAGGCTCTCCATGATGAAGCGGTGAGTGACGCTGATCGCCGAAGCCGCAAAGTCCTCACTGTTGGGGTTGCCGCTATCGAACAGGGCGTCGGCCTCGCTCCGGACTCTCTCGCAGAGCTCCGGCCGCGTGGCCAGGTTGTAGGCCGCAAAGCTGAACGCATCACCCAGGTACATGCTGGCGAGCAGCGGCGCCGAGAGCAGAAACTTCATGTTCGACTCCGGCAGGAACTGGGGATCGCTCGCGTGCAAGCTGAGCAGGTCGTCCGCCAGGTCGCGGGGACAGCCGGCCCGCTGCGCCGGTGTATGGGAATGCTTGATCCGGTCCACCAGCGGGTCGATGACCTTCCTGCGGCTCCTCATTCCGGGCATGGCCAGCATGAATTTTGGCAAGATGCCAGCGACGTGAGTGCTGAGCGCGCGTTCCTTGAAGGTCAGGAGATCGGCGATGATGTCCTGAGAATCTACGCTGACCACCAGTGGCGAGATCTCCGAGTTGATCAACTCCCGGCACATCTCCCGCATGGAGCCGGGGACTCCTGGCTGCCAGGTCGCCATGTGCTTCCGGGCATGGTGGATGAGCGCGTCCATCTGCCCTTCCAGCCGCTTCCGGGAATACCCCGGCTGCATGGCTTTCCGCATGCGGAAGTGGTCCGCCCCGTCCAGCCCCTGGATAAGCCCCGAGGCCCCATAGAGCTTCTCGAAGTCCTGCATGTAGTCCTTGGCTCTCAGGTACATGCGTCCGTGCCGGTGCGCCCAGCGATTGGTCTCGGGCCCGGCGAGGAAGATCATGGGCTTCTGGAACGGTGGCCGTAGCTGAAACACCGGACCGTAGCGCTCTGCGAGATCGGCAAAGAGCGCGGGCAAGTTGCCTTTGCGAAGATGCGGGTTCAGCAGCAGCTTGTGCAACGGAACGGTGGGAATCTCCTTGGTCAGGGCGGCACGTTGCAGGAACGGGCCGGAAAGGTTGTTTGCCACCGCGTCGGCGATGGCCCGACCGATCAGGTCCATCTTGCAGAGGATCTCGACGCGCTCCTCGTATTCTTCCTCGATCGGGAAGACGAAGCGCAGGACGTCGCACGTGTTCGCAAGGGCGATGATGATGACGTCCCTCGGGTCGGGGATCTCGTTATTGAAGATGACGTTGCTGATGCGCGTCGTGACGAACTCGGTCCCTGCGCCTTCCGTGGAGGCGTGCGGCTGCGCGCTCTGCCAGGCCGTGCGAGACAGCGTCCAGAAATCTCCGTCGTGATACTGGAGGATCTGGAACGCGACCAGGCGATCGAGGGTCATGTCGATGATGGTCTCGGCGTGGGGAGCGAGGCGTTCGATCCAATACCGGGCGTTCTGCTGGCCCCGTTCGTCTGCAATCTCCCTCAGGATGTCGTCCAGGACGGGGTCACCCGTAGGGGTCTTGTCCAGGAGAATCAGGTAGTCCATGTCGGTGTCGATGCGGCCGATGAGGGAGAGTTCCGCCAGTACGGCCCCAACGACGGCACAGTTCAGGTCCCAACCGGGTACCTGGCGAAAGTAACCGCTCTCCTCGTTGAGGAGCATCAGGAGGAGTTCGTCAGGTAGCGTGAGCGTTCGCGCTGCCTGGCTCTCCGGGGTAACAGTCGAGCGGTCGTTCACGGATGAGGACTGAGCGCTCGGCGATGCCTGCGACTGATCATTCATGTCCCACTCCGTTCAGGCTCGCGTGTGCGGCACGCCCGCAAGAATCCCCCCATCATAGCAGTTAACGTGGGACAAATAGGTGGAATATCTTGTGACCATGTTCACCAAGGAGTCACTCCAGGATCACCGGGGGCGGCCATGGTCGCGGCTAGCCGCACGGATTGGTGGCGGGGAGGCGCGTTGTTCGGGGCTTGGTAGCCAGACCGATAGCAGGCAGCGACGTAGCACACGGAACCTCGGCCCACGCATACGCGCGCCGATCGTCGGAGGCTGACTAGAAGGCGGACGCCGTTCCCCACGAGGCTAGAGCATCAACACGACACGCTCGTACGAACGCCCCACACGCGGTTCCACGTAGCCCTCTCGCCCTGACGGCTCTCCTCCCCCAGAACCGCTATCCTCCCGTCACCCGTCCCGGTCTTCCCTGGCTGGCCCCAGGCGGTACCCCACCCTCGGCTCGTTGAAGATGTAGATGGGGTTGGCGGCGCTCTCCCCGAGCTTGCGGCGCAGCCGCTTCACGTATGCCCGCACCACCCCCGCGTCGGCATATGCCCGCGTCGACCAGACCCGGCGCATCAGATGCTCGCGGCTCAGCGCCTGCCCTGCGTTCAGCGCCAGTTCGGCGAGCAGACGGTACTCCGTTTCGGTCAACCCGATCTCTCGCTCCTCCACCGTCACGCGGCGCCGGCTGAAGTCGATCGACAGAGCGCCGAACTGGAAGCGCTCGCGGTACGCCTCCCGCTCCGGCGCCTCCCGCCGCCGCAGGGTTGCCCCCACGCGGGCCACCAGTTCCGTGGGCGAAAAGGGCTTAACGAGGTAGTCGTCGGCGCCCGCCTCGAAGGCCGGGGCAACGTCCCCGTCCCAACTGGCGTCCGGCCCTGCCAGCAACACCACCGGCGCGTCGGTCAGCTGCAGGACGCGCTCCAGCAACCCCATCCCGGCGGACGCGGGCAGGGCCGGGTCCAGGAGCACTACGTGGGGCCGCTCGACTACGAGCAGGCGCTCCACCTCCTCCGGGTCCCAGGTGACCACCGGGGCGTAGCCCGCCTCACTGAGGGCGCCGCGGACGTGCCACAGCACCTGTGGGTCGTCGTCAACCACCAGTACCCGCCCCTGCCCCGGCGCGGCCCGCCGGTCGCCTGCGGCCAACGGGCCCGGGCGGCCGGGGGCGGCCTCCTCCGCCACCGGCAGGGTAAAGATGAGCCGCGAACCCAGCCCGGGCCCGTCGCTCTCCGCCTGGATACGACCCCCGTGGGCCTCGACGATGCCCCGGCACACAGCCAGGCCAAGGGTGTCTCCCCCGCCCCGTCCGCCGCCCTCGCGCCGGGAGAGCCGCTGGAAGAGCAGCGGGAGGGGCTGGGATGGGATGCCCCCGCCCTGGTCCGCCACGCACACAGCCACGTGCGCCTCCTCCCGGCGGGCGCTCACGGTGATGGCCGACCCCTCGGGAGAGCCGGCTGCGGCGTTGGCGAGGAGGTGGTCCAGCACCCGCAGCACCCGCTGTCGGTCGGCCGCCACGCGGGGCAGGTCGGGTGGCAGGTCCACCTCCAGCGGATTGCCCGTCCCTCCCTCCAGGAACGCGGCCCGGGCTTGGTCCACCAGCGAAGCCAGGTCCGTCGATTCGGGGATCAGGAAGAGCGTCCCTGCCTCGATGCGGGCCACCTCCGCTAGGTCCGCGATCAATCCCCGCATACGGTCCGCCTGCCACTCGATGATGCTGAAGAGCTGGCGGGCGCCGGCCAGGTCCAGCCGCGAGAGGTCCTCCAGCACGGCGGCAGCCGAACCCTTGATCGAGGTCAGGGGCGCCAGCAGCTCCTGGCTCACCAGCCCCAGGAACTCGGCCCGCTGCCGGCCCAGCTCCTTCAGCGGAGCGAGGTCCTGCGCGGTGACCACCAGCGACGTCACCGCGCCGTCCTCCGAGCGGATGGGCGTGGCGTTGATGATAGTCGTGACACGGCGGCCGTCGGGCACCTGGATGACGATCTCCTCGGCCCGCACCGTCTCGCCCGAGGTCAGCACCCGCGTCAGGGGCACCTCCTGCAGGGAGAACTCGCGCCCGTCGGCGCGCCGGAAGGTCAATACCTCGAGCAACTGCTCCATGCTCTGGTCCGGGTCCCGCAGCCCGTCCACGATCCGCCGCGCCTCCCGGTTGAGCGAGACGAGCGCTCCCGTCGCGGCGTCGAAGACGCCCACGCCCACCGGGGAGGTGTTGACCAACGTCTCGAGGTCCGCGCGGGCGCGCTGCTCCTCGCGGTAGCGGCGCGCGTTGGCGATGGCCAGCGCCGCCTGCGAGGCGAAGAGCATCAGCACGCCCTCGTCGTCAGCGGTGAATCCGGCGCCGTCCTCGGCGCCCGACAGGTAGATGTTGCCCACGCGGCGTCCCAGATGGTGGATCGGCGCCGTTAGGAAGGCCCCCACCGGTCCCAGGGGCGGGGCGATCTCGGGCAGACCCGACTCCCTCGTGTAGGCGGAGAAGTCGGAGAGCCGCAGCGGCTCCGGGAGGGCGCTCATGTGCTCGAAGAAGGCGAGCCCTCCCGGCAGCGCAACCACGAGGCCGTGCTCCTCGGGGGTGAGGCCGGAGGTGACGAATGACTGAAGGTCTCCCTCCTCGTCGATGACGGTGACGCCGCCGTGGCGCGCGCCGGTGAGGGAGCAGGCTCCGTCCACCACGCCCCGCAGCACGCTCTCGAGGTCCAGGCTCTCGGTGATGCGGACGCTGGCCCGGTTCATGCGGGAGAGGCGGTCTTCCCGCTCCTGGCGTTCGTCCTCGGGGTGCTTGGCGTCGTTCAAGGCTCCACCTCACGGGGGGCAGGCGATTCGCGGGCCAGCATAGCACGCGCTGGTCGAACCAGTGGACAATTAGTCACAAGTTAAGTCACAAAATTATTACCACTAGTTCACACTAAATTCATCTTCGTTGTGGAATAGTTCGGATCCATGTTCCCGTATCTGGAGCGCCGCACAAGGCCGCCTCAGGCCCGGACTGCGGAGAGCAGGCCCGGGCCCGAGGCGGCTCTGCGCACGGCCGGGTCAGGCGCGCTCCTCGCGGCGCTCGCGTTCGGAGTTCTCGCGCTCTCCTGCTCCTCGGACGACGGGCAAGGGCCCGAGCCGGCGCAGACGGCCACAAAGGCCCCTGCCGCCGCGACGCAGGCGCCTGCGGCAAACCCCTCCCCGGCGTCGACGCCGGCGCCCACCGCCACGCCCGAGCAAGCCCAAACGGCCACGCCGACGCCGGAGGCGGCCCGGCCCGCTGCCTCGATGCGCGACCTCGTGATCGACACGTCTACCACGGGAAAGGACATGTTGGACCGGCTCTCGGAGGAGGAGGTCGCCTGCATCAAGGCGGCCTACGGCGACGCCGTCTTTCAGTTCATCCGCCAGTCGCCCGTGCTGGCCGGGGGCGGAGACCCCGCCATGGCGGCGCCGATGTTCCAGTGTATGACGAGCGAAAGCACCGCGTATCTCACCGCGGCGTTCCTGGCCGCGTTGACCGGCGCGGAATCCGAGGGGAGCCGCCGGTGCTTTGCCGGCCTCGCCCTGGAGCACCCGGGAGCGCTCTACGCCTCCGTTGGTGTCGGCGTGGAAGGCCAGGAGCCAGACTCCATTTCACGGCACGAGTTCAGGTTGCTCTATTTCGACTGCATGAATAATGCCGAGGTGGTCCGTTACTTCTCCCGCTATTGGGAAGTGGTGCATTCCATCAACACGCTTACGGGGCGTGACGTCCTGGACATCTTGACCGACTCCGAGATCGCCTGCTTCCGGGACTACTTCGGCGACAGGTATGACGAGGCGTTCCTGGACGCCCCCATGAACTCCGGCGAGCTGGGCACGCACGACATGCACGAGGCGTGCTTCGCACGGGACACCTCCGGCCGCCTGTTCGTGACCGTCATGTCCGCGCTGCTCGGGGGGGTGACGGGCGAGACGGCCGCCTGCCTCGCGGACTTCGGAAACGAACACGAGCACTACGTTGACGACATGATCTTCTCGACCTCCGAACGACGGGGAGCGCTGCCTGATGAGGAGGTCGCGGAGCTCGCCCGGGACGGCGCGATCTGGGTCGAGTGCCTGACCGAGGACGAGTACCGCAAGCTCGGGGACCTCCTCCTTGGGGACGGCGCTATCGGCCGCGCGCCAGCCACGCCCGTCCCCGGCTCAGGGGCGCCGTCGTGACCCTGTTGGACGAGCTGCCCAACCTGAGCATCTGGAACGTGTTGTTTGGGCTTCTGGATTGCAGCCGGTAGGGAGCAGTTGCGTATGCATCCTCCCCGCGTTCAGCTGCACAACCGGAAGCGTGCGGCCCTTCGCAGGACCAAGGGAGGGACGGGCCTCGCACGGACCTGCGGCTCGCGAAGGGGCGGTGACCACGCGGCCGAGGTCGAGGCGCTGTTCACGTCGATCCAGGAGCAGCGTCGCGAGCACAGGAGCGAGATCGATGCCAGAGCGTGAATTCGCGGATGCGTCTCACGGCGCCGCGAAGCCGGAGAGCACTCAGAAGTCATGGCTTCCCCCCGGTGAGACCAGGAGCCTCATTCCGAGGCTGCCAGTGGAGCTTCAACGCGAGCCGCGCCAGCTCGCGCTCGACTCGGACACGACGATGAAGGCGCTGGAGCGATTGCTGCCCGAGCGGCGGGCGTAGCCGAATGCTCATGAAGAACAGGGAGGACCGCCATGCCCTCGCGTGACGCTTGCGGGGAGTTCATCGCCGTCGCCCGGCTGGGGGAGACGGTCAACTACTCCCACATGCGAGGGCTTATCACCTGTTTCGGATCCTCGACCGTGTCAACAGGCATGAGTTCCGCACCGGGCGGGCCGCTGCTGTCGGCAGTCGCGGTCGGCGCCAAGGGGATCCCAAGTCGTGGCTTCTTGGTCAGCAATGGCCACTGAGGCGGCGGCCCGCTGGTGCCGCCTCAGTGGTGCGACGAGTGCCTGACCTCGAGATCAACTGGCAACGCTGCGGAGGTGAGTGGTGTCTGCTTGCGTCCTGCGACCCGCCACCGTACGCCACCGGCGTCTACGTCATCTGGCAGCCCCTCCTGTTCGTGCGCAGGCGCAGGGTGGTGTGCGTGGGTCAGGGTGCCATCCGCGCCTGCCTCGCCCAACACCGCGGCGACCAGAACATCGCCTACCACGGCAAAGGCACCCTGCTGGTGACCTGGGCCCCGTGCCTCGCGGACGCGAAGGACGGCGTAGTGCGGTTCCTCGCGGCCAAGTACCGTCCCTACGAGGGCCTGACCGATCCTCGCGCCAAACCCGTCTCCGTGAACCTGCCCCTCTAGGCCGGGGCCATGCCCAATCAGAGTTCCACTACCTCCTAGCGTGAGCAACCACGCAGGTGCAATACGGAAGGCGGGGGGGATCGACTGTGGGGGAGCCAACCCCTACCGCTAGTCGGAGGCGCCAGTGAGGATCTCGCCCTGTGAGTTCAGGGGCGTACCACACCTGTGCGCTACGGGAGTCGGGCGAGGATTGAAACGTAAGCACCCGGCCGGCGATGGACGCCCTGGGGGGTCGCGCCCACCCTCAGACTGTACGACGAACTTCGAGCTGACGGTGGCGCTGTAGGCACGGACAGCTCGCTCGCTGCACGGCTGCTCACTCCGGCACGAACATCGGCACAACGGCCGGTCGTGCGAAAGAGCTGCGCCTAGTTCCTCTCGCCCTCGCACGCCATTGACCCTCTGACCAGTGAAGTCCTTTGTCTACATAGATTGCCCGTTCTCACCTGCGCGCATGCCCCGCAACCTGCCCCGCCAGGGTAGACCCCTGCCATCGACCGTTCGCGCCCGGGCGAGGAGCCGCACGGCTGTCGATTCGCGCGGTGGCCGCGTACCAACCTCGCCCCACCGCCCTCCACCCTATACTGCATGGCAGAAGACGCTCCGGGAGACCAGCCGGAGATGGAAGTCTGCGCGGGGGTCAGATGCTGCGCTCGTTCGGCGCCTTCTTCCTCACCGTGGCGTTGCTGGCGTTCGTCGCAGCATGCGGGGACGCGGACCCCGTCGTGATCGCCACCGTGGGCGATTACCATCCCTTCAACTTCATCAACGACGAGGGAGAGATTGACGGCCTCGAGCGCGAGTTGGGCGACGAGCTCTGCCGACGCGCCGGCCTGGAGTGCGAGTGGGTTCTGCACGAGTGGGAGACGCTGATTCCGGACCTCATGGCGGAGCAGTTCGACGTCATCCTCGCGGGCATGAGCATCACCGCCGAGCGCGATCAGCTGATCGACTTCGCCGGCCCGTACTACCCGTCACGGCCCTCAATGTACCTGGCGCGCGCGGGCGCGGGCGACGGGGCGATCGAGGGCAGGCTCGGTGTCGAAGAGAACACCATCTTCTCCGACTACCTGGAGGCGCGGGGAATCGCGTATGTGCCGCTTGCCGGAGCGGCCGACGCGGCCGACGCGGTGCTGGGCGGCGACGTGGACGCCGTCCTCGTCGATCACGCCTACGGCGTGGCGAAGCTCGCCGAGCATGCGGGGCGGCTTGAGGCCGTCGGTCCTGCGCTGCGGCTCGATGAAGGTCTCGGCATCGGCGTCCGCGCGGGCGGCGATCTTTTGGGCGCGTTCGGCGAGGCGATCGATTCGATGAAGGCCGACGGGACCCTGAACGCGCTGCTTCGCAAGTGGCTGGGCGAGGACGCGGCGACCTTCGATTAGGGCGCCAGGACGCGCGTGCCCCGCGTCGCGGCTGTTGGCGGGTGAGGTGACCGGACCGGCGTCAACCCCCGGAATCGGCAAACGGAAGCGACGAACAGTCGCGTTCGTCCGTGCCCCTGCGACCAGCACGGGCATCGACTGCGACCCACCCGCCGCCGAGAGGCGAGATCTCGGCGGCCGCGGCCGTTCCCGGGCAACGGGGCCAGCTCTTGGGAGGCGAGCGAGACCCTGATGGGGAAGTCCCGAGAGTCCCGGTGGTCGGGCCGAGTCATACGACGTGCGGGGTGGGTGGCGCGGAACAATGCGTCCAGACCGCGGCATCTCTATGCTGTTCGCGCCGTGGGCGCGACACCACGGCCAACCGCAGGGTTCGGAGGGCGGTAGCCGCTCGGCTACGAGGCGGGCAGGACGGAAGACCATGGCGAACAGCGAGACAGCGACGGAGCCGCGGCGCATTGCGATTGTCGGGGGAGGCATCTCGGGGCTGGGCGCGGCGTGGGCGCTGCACCACCACCCGGACCGCTTCGACTTCCGGCTGTTCGAGGCCCAGGACCAGGTCGGCGGCAACGCCATCACGGCCGACATGCCCCAGGACGACGGAAGCTCCATCCCCTTCGACATCTCCGTGACCGCCTGCATCCCGGCGCTCTATCACCACGTCGTGCTGCTGATGGAGCGGTTCGGGATCGACCTGATCGACACCAGGTTCAGCTACAGCGTGAAGTACGGGGGACGGCTCTAC
>JAPOQN010000049.1 GCA_026710655.1 Chloroflexota bacterium
AAGGACCGCGAGACGGAGGCTGCAAGCCTGACGCCACTGTCGGACTACCGCCCCCGCAAAGACGAGGCGCTGATGCGCGGCTATCTGGGCGGACGCTACGGCGGCGTGCCGGTGACCGTGAGGCCCGAAGCCCTTGGCTAGGCCCCGTGGCCGGGCCCGGTCGCGCTCCAGGGGTCGTAGACCGGGGTTCCGGAGCCCCAGGCCAAGGCTGCTGGTCCTTTGCGAGGGCGCGCGGACCGAACCGAACTACTTCGGCGCACTTCGCCATGAGCTGGGCCTGTCGGGCGTCAAGGTCGACGGCCCAGCCACACTGAAGGAAATGCCCGAGAAGGTCCGCAAGAGCTGGAAAGACGACTTCGACGAAGTCTGGTGTGTCTTCGATGTCGACGAACGCGACGAAGAAGTCCGGCGCCTTCGCACAGAGCTGAAACGGCTCCGACGGAGGACGACGAAGGGCGTCCACGAGGCGGCATCGGCACCATGCTTCGAGTACTGGCTCCTACTCCATTTCGCTTCCACAACGCAGACTTTCTACGGCATGGAGGGTGGGCGCTCGGCCTGCCAACAGGTGATCCAGCGACTGCAGGACCATCTCCCCGGCTACAAGAAGAACGACGCGGCGGTCTACCACCGCTGCCGGGCACAACTGGCGAACGCGCTTCAGCGCGCCCGTAGACTTGACCCCGAACTGCTCAACCCAACCACCGAAGTAGGGAAGCTCGTTGAACGACTGCAGGACTTGAAGAGTTCGCTGACTTGACCGCGACGCGGCGGCTGGCCGACGAAGGTGCTCCCAAGCCCCAGCTTGGCCCTAACCCATGCGGAACAGGTTCTGCATCTTCATCGCCAGGCCCATGTCGCCGGCAATGCGCAGGCGGCCGGTCATGAAGGCCGTCATGCCGTCCAGGGTGCCGGAGGTGAGCTCGACGTAGTCGGCCGCCTCCATCGACACGGTCATCGTCGGCGCGTCGTGAGGACCCTCGCTGACGGCGCAGGCGCCGTCGCTGATCGCAGCGTGCCAGACGCCGCCGCCGTCGCCGGCCAGGTCGAACTGGATGACGACGTCGAGCCCGGCGGCGGCCTCCGGGTCGAGGCGGCTGGGCATCTCGGCGAAGATCGCGCTGACGGAGGAGGCGGTATCGGTCATGGGGGTCTCCTGCGGGGGGGTGTGGGGGTGAAGCCTATGCCGGGCCGAGGAGGGTGACGGGCTCGATGGGGCCGGCGGGTTCGAAGCCGAGGACCTGGCCGTAGAAGCTGAGTTCGGCTTCCAGGGCGCGGACGATGTTCCCGGCGCGGCGGAAGCCGTGCTGTTCGCCTTCGAACAGGAGGTAGGCGACGGGGACGCCCCTGGCGCGCAGCGCCTCGACCATGGACTCCGCCTGGTTCGGCGGCACGATCCGGTCTTCCGCGCCCCCGCAGAAGATGACGGGGGAGGAGAAGGCGGCGCGGGCGGGCAGGGGGGGGGGGGCGCCGGCGAGGACGCGGCGTCCTCCGCGCGCGCGCGCCGCCC
>JAPOQN010000050.1 GCA_026710655.1 Chloroflexota bacterium
CGACGGCGACGGCTGTGTGGCCCCGAGCTTCGATGCGGCCCTCTCCGGCGAGTACACGCCGCTCTCGCGGCCGCTCTTCATCTACACCCGCGCCAGCCTCCTGAGCGAGCGCCCCGAGGTTGCCGGGTTCGTCCAGTTCTTGCTTGAGAGCGTGGATGAGATCGTGCCGGAAGTCGGCTACGTGACCATGCCCGCGGACCTGCTGGCCGAGCAGCGGGCGAAGATCGCGCCGTACACCAACTAGGCCAGGCGGCGCGAACCGCCCCGACACCAGGGGGCGCGGCTTTGAGTCGCGCCCCCTGTCTGCGTCCCGGAGAATCGGACACGAGAACGCCGTAAGATGCGCCCCTGCGCCCGCCGAGGCGGACGCAAGCACATGCCACAGAGGAGGGGCCGATGAGCGGTCCTCTGAACGATGTCCGGGTGCTGGACCTGACGCAGCACATCGCCGGCCCGTACGCGACCAAGCTGTTCGCCGATTTCGGGGCCGACGTGATCAAGATCGAACGGCCGGGGGGCGACCCCTCGCGGCGGCTCGGGCCCTACAAGGGCGGGGAGCCGCACCCGGAAAAGAGCGGGACGTTCTTCTACTTCAACACGAACAAGCGCTCGGTGGCGCTGGACCTCAAGGAGGAGCGGGGGCGGGAAGCGTTCTGGCGGCTGCTGGAGCGCGCGGACATGGTCGTCGAGAGCTTCCGGCCGGGCGTGATGGATTCGCTGGGCCTGGGCTGGGACGAGATCCACGCGCGCCGCGGCGATGTACCGCTCATCTCCATCACGAACTTCGGGCAGGAGAGCCCGTACCGCGACTACAAGGGCTCCGACCTGGTGCTGTACGCCTTCGCCGGGGAGATGTTCTCGACGGGGCTGCTGGAGCGGGAGCCGGTGAAGATGTACGGCACGGCGGCGCTGGTGCAGTCGGGGTCGGCAGCGGCGACGGCGATGATGGGCGCGCTGATGGCGGGTCGCTACCAGGGGGTGGGCCAGCAGGTCGACTTCTCGATCGCGGACAGCCACCTGGTGGGCGTCGACCGGCGCCACGCGACGGTGATCGGATACCAGTATTCGGGGCGAAAGTCGCTGCGGTCGCCGGGTGCGGCGGTGGGCATGCTGAACGGCGTGTTCCCCTGCCAGGACGGCTGGGTGGACCTGCAGGGGGGAGGGGCGCGCTTCTCGAACGCGCGCGAGTTCCTCGGCTATCCGGACTGGATGGAAGACGAGAAGTGGGACGACCCCGCCATCCAGATGAACCCCGAGGCGGTCGAGGAGTTCAATGCGTTCTTCTACGTGTGGCTCCTTGAGCACACCAAGCGGGAGATCTGGGAGGCGGCGCGCAAGGTGCGCTTCCTCTGCGGGCCGCTGTTCACAATCGACGAGGTGTTCGAGGATCCGAACTTCCGGGCGCGAGGGTTCTGGGAGATGGCGGACCACGCGGAGCTTGGCGAGGTGGAGATCCCCGGGCGTCCCTTCCTGATGTCGGAGACGCCGTGGGAGCTGCGCCGTCCGGCGCCCCTCCTTGGCGAACACACCGCGGAGGTGCTGGGGGAGGCCGGCTACGACGCCGGGGCGATCAACGAGCTGGCGGCGGCCGGCGTGGCGGAGGTGCGCTGATGGCGAAGCAACCACTGGAAGGCATCCGCATCCTCGATCTCGGCGGCGTCTGGGCGGGAACGTTCTCGACCGTGCTGCTGGCCGACCTGGGAGCAGAGGTCCTGAAGCAGGAGAACCAGTTCGTCTGGCAGCCGAGCACGCGGGCGGTTCCGGGTCCGCGCATCCCGCCGGCAATGGCGCAGGCGGGCCCGGGCTGGGTCACGGGTCTGCCGAACAACGACCCGGGTGAGAGTCCCTGGAACTACCACCCGATGTTCGTCAGCCTCTACCGGAACAAGCGCAGCTTCACACTGGATATCCGGCAGCCCGAGGGGAAGGCGATCCTGGGGCGGCTGGCGGCGATGTCGGACGCGGTGCTGGAGAACAGCGCCGTGGGCACGATGGAGAAGCTGGGCATCTCGTACGAGTGGCTGCGCGAGCAGCGCGAGGACATCATCTTCCTGCGGGCGCCGGGCTACGGGATCACGGGCGAGTACGCGTCCGCGCGCACGATGGGCGCCCACCTGGAAGGGACGATGGGCCACCAGATCCTGCGCGGCTACCTGGGCGGCGACCCGAACTCGAACAGCGGCATCTTCGCCGCGGACTACATCGCGGCGGCGCAGATCGCGCTGGCGATCATGATGGCGATCTGGCACCGGAACAACACGGGCAAGGGCCAGTTCATCGAGATGGCGCAGGCGGAGAACGCAGCGGCCATGTTCGCGCAGGCGTACATGAACTACAGCTTCAACGGCGAGGTGGACCACGCCATCGGGAACCGATCGATCTACGCCGCCGACGGGCAGGCGCCCTGCGGCGTCTATCCGTGCCTCTCGCCGGGCGGGGCTGAGACGGGCGACGACCGCTGGATCGCGATCACGGTGACGAGCGACGCCACCTGGGAGGCGCTGCGCACCGTCATGGGCGATCCCGAGTGGGCGCAGGACCCCGAGCTGGCGACAGGCGCGGGCCGGGCGGCGGCCCAGGATATGCTGGACGAGAAGCTGGCGGAGTGGACGGCTGACTTCGAGGATGAAGACCTGTTCGCGCGGCTGCAGGCCGCAGGTGTGGCGGCGGCGCCCGTGCTCGAAGCCTCGCGGGTGCTGGATGACCCGCATGTGCAGGCTCGGAACCTCTACGTGCCGCAGGAGCTGCAGGACGACATCGGCGTACACCGCTATCCGCGTCCGATCTACGACTTCCCGGAGTCGGAGGGTGGCATCCGGAGGCCACCGGTCGCCTTCGGGCAGGACAACGACTACGTCTACCGCGAACTGCTTGGCGTGAGCGACGAGGAGTACGAACGCCTGGAGGCGGAAGGGCACATCGCGACCTCGTTCAGCGAGACCCTGTGAGCGTGGAGGTTCCGGCGATCGAGGGACTGTGCGACGCGCGCTTCGAGGGCGTGCGCGAAGCGTTCGCGCGCAACTTCGCGGAGTCGGGCGAGCTGGGGGCCTCGGTGGCGGTGGCGCTCGGGGGCGAGCTGGTGGTCGACCTGTGGGCCGGCCACGTGGACCGAGACCGCACGCAGCCGTGGGAGCGCGACACGCTCGTGCTCGTGTACTCGTCGACGAAGGGCGTGGTCTCGCTGGCGGCGCACATGCTCGCGGACCGGGGGCTGATCGACTTCGAGGCGCCGGTCGCGGATGTGTGGCCGGAATTCGCCCAGGCGGGGAAGGAGACGCTGCCCCTGCGCTACCTGCTCACGCACCAGGCGGGGCTGCCTGTCGTCGACGAGGAACTGCCGGTGGGAGCGGAGCTCGAGTGGGACATCATGGCCGGGGCGCTGGCGCGGCAAGCGCCGGTGTGGGAGCCGGGCGAGAAGACGGGGTACCACGCAGCGACGTTCGGATGGCTGGTGGGAGAGGTGATCCGGCGGGTGGACGGGCGGTCGGTGGGGACGTTTATCCGGGAGGAGATCGCGGAGCCGCTGGGGGTCGAGTTCCTGCTGGGATTCGGGCCCGAGGAGGACAATCGCGTCTCGGACCTGCACCTGGCGCAGGTTCCCGCCGAGGAGCTGCCGAGCCTGGCGGCGGCGGCCCTGCTGGAGCCGACGTCTCTGGCGGCGCGCGCATTCAACATCGCCCCTCGGGGTCCGAACAAGGGCCGCAACAGTCGCGCCTACCGGGGCTCGGAGCAGCCGGGCTCGAACGGCCACACGAACGCCCGCGCGCTGGCGACGATCTACGGGGCGCTGGGGTCGGGGGGCGCGTGGCAGGGCCACCGCCTGCTGAGCGAGGAAGCCATCCGGCTTGCCGGTACACCGCAACTGGAGGGCCGGGACATCATCCTGCAGACGCCGGTGCGGCGGACCCTCGGGTACATGATGCCGGTCCCGGGGTTGCCCGACCCGCGCGGCGAGAACGCCTTCGGGCACGCGGGCATGGGCGGGTCGCTGGGTTTCTGCGACCCGGACCGGGGACTCGGGTTCGGGTACGCGATGAACCAGATGTGGACCAACACGCTGGCTGCCGACGACCCGCGCGCGAACGGGCTGGCGCGGGCGGTCTACGACTCGCTGGGCTGATCGCGGAGGGCGAGCGGGGGGAGGTCGAAGCCCTCCAGCAGGGGGGGCAGGGGGCCGAGGAGGTGGGGGTCGAGGCCGGCAAGGGGGTCGGAGGGGGCGAGGGGCGCTTCGGCGAGCACGACCAGGGGGAGGGCGGGGTAGCGGTCGCGCAGCCAGCGCAGGTTCTCCCACTCGACGACACCCGCATCCTGCGGGAAGCAGCTGATCACGACCATCTCAACGGGCAGGCCGCGACGCTCGGCGGCCTCGATGGTGAGGGTCGTGTGGTTGAGGGTACCGAGGGAGGGTCGCGCCACGATCACGAGGGAGGCATCGAGGGCAGCGGCGAAGCCGGCCATGTCGTGCTCGGCGGTGATCGAGACGAGGAGGCCTCCCGCGCCTTCCACCAGTGTTATGTCGCTTTCCTTCGCAAGCGCACGGCACTCGACGAGGGCGGCGGCGGCATCAATGGGCATGCCGGCGCGCTCGGCGGCGATCGAGGGGGCGAGCGGCTCGGGCAGAGAGACAAGCGTGCGGATGTCGACGGCCTCGTCGCCGAGGGCCGCGCGGTAGAAGGCCTCGTCGCCAGCGGCGGCGGGGTCGGCGGCGCCCGTCTGGAAGGGCTTGACGAGGGCGACGCGGTGGTCGGGAGCGAAGGTGGCGGCGAGCCAGGCGGCGACGACCGTCTTGCCAACGCCGGTATCGGTGCCGGTGACGAAGATGACGCGGTTGGTCACGCGGGCGGGGGGATGGCGGCGAGCACGCGGTCGATGTCGTCGGTGGTGTGGGTGGCGATGAGGTTGAAGCGGATGCGGGCCGTGCCCTCGGGGACGGTGGGGGGGCGGATGGCGCGGGAGAGGATGCCGGCATCGCGCAGGCGGCGCTCGGCGCCGAGGGCGGCGTCGGCGGAGCCGAGGAGGAGGGGAACGATGGCCGTCGCGGAGTCGGAGGGCGGGTGGCCGGCGGCCATGAGGCCGTCGCGGAGGCGGGTGGCGAGGGCGGCGAGGTGGGCGCGGCGCTCGGGTTCGCCGGCGACGATATCGAGGGCGGCGAGGGCGGCCCCGACGCTGGCGGGGGGCAGGGCGGTGTTGAAGATGAAGGGCCGCGAACGGTTCACGAGGTAGTCAATGACGGTCTGGCCGGCGGCGACGAAGCCGCCCGCAGAGGCGAGCGCCTTCGAGAGCGTGCCGACGATGATGACGCCCTCGGGATCGAGGCCAAGGCGCGCGAGCGCGCCCTCGCCGTGGGGGCCGAGTACCCCCGTGGCGTGGGCCTCGTCGATGACGAGGACGGCGTCGTGGTCACGGGCCAGCTCGACGAGCGCGGGGAGGGGGGCGATGTCGCCATCCATGCTGAAGACGGTCTCGCTGACAATGAGGCGGCGGCTGGCGGGGGTGGTGGCGAGGAGCTCGGCGAGGTGCTCGGCGTCGCAATGGCCGTAGATCTTCGTGTCGGCGCCGGAGAGGCGGCAGCCGTCGATGATGGAGGCGTGGTTGAGGGCATCGCTGAAGATGGCGTCGCCGGGGCGGGCGAGGGCGGTGAGGACGCCGAGGTTGGCCAGGTAGCCGGATGAGTAGAGGAGAGCCGCCTCCTGGCCCTTGAGGGCCGCGAGACGGCCTTCCAGCTCCTCGTGGAGGGGGGTGGAGCCGCAGAGCAGACGGGAAGCGCTGACGCTCGCTCCATAGGCGCGGGCGGCCTCGACCGCAGCCTCGACGACGCGCGGGTCGCCGGCCAGCCCGAGGGAGTTGTTGGAGGTGAGGTTGAGCAGCTCGCGCCCGTCGATGCTGAGCGTCTCGCCCTGGCCGTGACGGGGGGTGAGGATGGTGCGGCGCAGGGAGCGGCCTTCGAGGGCGGCGAGCTCTGCGCGGAGCTCGCCGAGCCAGCCGCTAGCCGCGGGAGACTCGGTCGAGGCCATAGGCGACCGCCTCACAGATCTGCGCGAGCTCGTCCTCCTCGATGGAGAGAGGAGGCATGAGGACGATAACGTCCCCCAGTGGACGGATGAAGACCCCGCGGTCGCGGGCGGCCAAACACACGCGCCAGCCCGCCTCACGCTCGGGGGGAAGGGGCTCGCGGGTGGCGGTGTCGGCGACGAGCTCGATGCCGGTCATCAGGCCCTGGCGGCGGACCTCGCCGACGAGGGGGTGGTCGGCGATGCGCTCGGCGAGGAGGTCGCCGAGCAGTTCGGCGCGTTCGCGAACGCGGGCGAGCACATCTTCGGACTCGAACAGGTCGAGGCTGGCCAGGGCGGCGGCGCAGCAGATGGGATTGCCGGCGTAGGTGTGGCCGTGGAAGAGCTTGCGGCCCTCCTCGCCGTGGAAAGCCTCGTAGACCTCCTCGGTGGTGACGGTGGCGGAGAGGGGTAGATAGCCGCCGGTGATGCCCTTCCCGAGGACGGTGATGTCGGGGGTCACGCCCTCGAGGTCGCAGGCGAACATGGCCCCGGTCTTGCCGAAGCCGGTGGCAACCTCATCGGCGATGAGCAGGGTGTCGTATTCGTCGCAGAGGGCGCGGACGGCGGCGATGTGGCCATCGGGGGCGACGATCATGCCGGCGGCGCCCTGCACGCGCGGCTCGATGATGACGGCCGCTATCTCATCGCCACGGGTCTCGAGCAGGTCCCGCAGGGTATCGACGCAGGCGTCGGTGCAGGCGGGGACGGCGGCGCAGCGATCGCAACGGTAGCGGTAGGCGTTGGCGAAGCGCAGGGGCTCGAAGAGGAGCGGTTCGTAGACATCGCGGAAGGAACCCTCGCCGCCGGCGCTGACGGCCCCGAGAGTGTCGCCGTGGTAGGCCATGTCGAGGGCGGCGATGCGGTTGCGCTCGGGGCGGCCGCGATTGGCCTGGTACTGGACGGCCATCTTGAGGGCGACCTCGACGGCGGAGGCGCCGTTCTCGCTGAAGAAGACGCGGGAGCGGCCGGGGAGGTGGGGCAGGAGGCGGCGGGCGAGCTCGATGGCGGGCTCGTGGGTGATGCCGAGGAGGGTGCTGTGCTGGAGCCTCGCCGCCTGCTCCTGGATAGCGGCGACGATGTGGGGATGACTGTGGCCGTGCACGTTCGCCCAGAGGGAGGCGACGCCGTCGACGTACTCGTTTCCGGCGGTGTCGATGAGGCGGTTGCCTTCCGCCTGGGCGACGACGAGCTGGGGCTCGCGTTCGAAGCGCGCCATCTGCGTGAAGGGGTGCCAGAGGGGGTAGTCGCCGTCGGGTGAGTCTGGGGACATCGGGGGATCGTACCGCGACTGCCGTGTGGCGCGAGGGCGGGGTATGCTTCGAGCCCATGGAACTGACCTTCGAAGAGCGCCTTGCGGGGCTGGTCGAGGCGAGCCTGGACGGGCGCGATCCCGGACGGGAAGAGCTGGCCTGGCTGCTGCAGGCGCCGGACGAGCGCACTCTCGAGATCGTGTCGGCGGTGAGCCGCGTGCGCTTCGCGGCGTTCGGGCGGCGGGTGAAGCTGAACCTGCTGCTGAACATCAAGAGCGGGCTCTGCCCCGAGGACTGCCACTACTGCTCGCAAGCGCGCGATTCGAAGGCGCCCATCCTCTCGTACCCGATGGTGGGGGAAGAGACCTTCTGCGCGGCCGCCGAGCGGGCGCGCGAACTGGGGGCGACGCGGCTCTGCCTGGTGGCGAGCGGGCGGGGTCCGACGGAGCGCGAGGTGGCGCAGGTAGCGCGCGGGGTGGAGGCGGTGAAGGCGGCGGACGGGGCGATGGAGATCTGCGCCTGCCTGGGGCTGCTGAGCGACGGTCAGGCGGAGCAACTGGGGGAGGCGGGGGTCTACGCCTACAACCACAACCTTAACACGAGCGAGAGCTTCTACGACGCCATCTGCGACACGCACACGTTCGCGGACCGGCAGGAGACGGTGGGGCGCGCCCGCGAGGGCGGCCTCTCGCCCTGCTCGGGGGCGCTCTTCGGAATGGGCGAGAGCGACGGGGACGTGCTCGACGCGGGCTACGCGCTGCGCGCCATCGAACCAGACTCGGTGCCCATCAACTTCCTCATCCCGATCGAGGGGACGCCGCTGGCGGGGGTGAACCAGCTCACGCCGCAACGCTGCCTGCGCATCCTGGCGGTGTTCCGGCTGCTGTTCCCGCGGGCGGAGGTGCGGATTGCGGGGGGTCGCGAGGTGCACCTGCGGTCGCTGCAACCGCTGGGGCTGTACCTGGCGAACTCGATCTTCATTGGGGACTACCTGACGACGAAGGGGCAGGCGGCGGAGGCGGACCTCGCGATGATCGCGGACGCCGGATTCGAAATCGAAGGCGGCGGTCCTCCGCAGGAGCGCGAGGGCGAGCTCGCCGAGGTCGCGCTCAAGCAGGCCGTTCTGGACTAGCAGCGCTCGCCACCACGATGCGGCGAGCCGAGAAGGAGTACCCCCCATGAAGGTCGCCGGATTCGAAACGCAGGTGGTCGAACTTTCCAAGGAACGGGTGACGCTGGGCGAGATTCCGGGGCAGGTGACGCCCTGGTACACGACGCTGCGGCTGCGCACGGACGACGGAATCGAGGGGATCGCCTACGCGGCCTACGTCTCGCGGGCGGTGGCGCCCGCGCTGAAGGCGACGCTCGACGGGCTCGCCGAACAGGTGGTGGGGCGCGACCCCTTCGAGACGGACGCGATCGGGCGGGACCTGCGCATGCGCAACGGGGGCACGGCGCCGGCAGGGCTGGTGACGCGCGCGAGCTCGGCGATCGACGTGGCCCTGTGGGATATCAAGGGGAAGGCGCTGGGCCTGCCCTGCTGGAAGTTGCTGGGCGGCAGCGAGGGTCGCGCGCGGGCTTACGGGAGCGGGCACCTGTGGCGGCACTACAACCTAGAGGAGCTGCAGGAGTGGGGGCCGACGCTGGTGGAGGCGGGGTTCAAGGCGATGAAGCTGCGCTGCGGGGCGGAGTCCTCGGCGGCGGACGAAGTGGAGCGCATGCGCGTGCTGCGGGAGGCGGTGGGGGACGACGTCGACATCATGATCGACATCAACCAGGGGTGGACCGTGCACCAGGCGACGACGATCGGGCGGCAGCTGAGCGAGCACCGGCTCTACTGGCTGGAGGACCCGACGCAGCATCAGGATTACGCGGGCATGGCGCGCATCGCGGAGGCGCTGGACACGCCCGTGTGCTCGGGGGAGTACCACTACGGCCTGGTGCCCTTCCGGCACATGGTGGAGGCACGCTCGATCGACATCATGATGGTCGACCTGTTCCGGGTGGGCGGCTTCACGGAGTACGTGAAGGCGGCGCACCTCGGGGAGGCGTTCAACCTGCCGGTCGTGACGCACCTGGCGACGGAGTTGTTCGCGCACGTGGCGGCGGGAACGAACACGCTGCTGCTGGAGCACGTGCCCTGGGCCTTCCCGCTGTTCGAGGAGGTTCCGCGGGTGGAGGACGGCCACGTCGTGCTCGGCGACGATCCGGGGCTGGGCCTGCGCTTCGACGAGGCGTACCTGCGCGCCCACGCTGTCGACGCCTAGCGGTCGCGCATGGAGGGGGAGGGCGAGGGGCGAGCCTGGCTGCTCTTCGACGGCGATTGCGGGTTCTGCACCCGCGTGGCGAACTGGGTCGAGGAGAGGGACCGGGAAGGGCGCCTGCGGATCGTGCCCCACCAGGAAGCGCCAAGCCCGCCCATGACGCCCGATCTCCGGATCGCCTGCGCCGAGGCGCTGCACGCCATCACGCCGCGAGGGCGGGTGCTGCGGGGCGGGGACGCGACCATCTACACGCTCGGGGCGATCGGGGGGCGGGGTCTGGCGCGGGTGCTCTGGGTGCGGCCGCTGCGGGATCTGGTAGGCCTCGGGTACCGCATCGTGGCGAAGAGGACGCTTTCGGAGACGTGCGACCTGTAGGGGCCTACGCACCCGAACAGATGTCCATACAATAGGCGGGGCTGCAGGCCAAGGGGTGTTGGGCGCGTGACGACGCCGATTCGACGGCAGTACCTGGACCTGAAGAAACGCCATCCGGGCGCGATCCTCTTCTTCCGGCTGGGCGACTTCTACGAGACGTTCGATGAGGACGCGGAGTTGGTCGCGCGCGAGCTCGACATCGTGCTGACCTCGAAGCCGATGGGGAAGGGCATCCGCGTGCCGCTGGCGGGGGTTCCCTACCACAGCATCGACGGACACGTAGCCAAGCTGGTGAAGCGCGGGCACCGGGTGGCGATCTGCGAGCAGATGGCGGACCCCGCAAGCGTGAAGGGGCTCGTGCCACGCGACGTGGTGCGCACCGTCACGGCGGGCACCGTCACGAGCGAGGCGGCGCTCTCGGCGGAGACACCGAACGAGCTGGCAGCGCTGGTCGAGCGGGGCGGGGAGCCGGCGCTGGCGCTGGCCGACGTGACCACGGGCGAGGTGCGGGTCGCCTCGGGGGATGGGGCGCTGGCGGAGCTCGCGCGGGCGGCGCCGGCGGAGCTGCTGGTGGAGGAGGTGGGCGTGGGGAACGACGCCGCCGGGTGCGAGGTGGAGCGCCCGCGCCTGAGCGCCGCCGTGTCCTCGGCGCTGGTGGCGGAGCAGTACGGCGAATCGGCGCCGGAGACGCTCGTGGGGAGCGAGGCGGCGGTGGCAGCGGTCGCGCAGGTGCTCGCCTATCTGGGGGAGGTGTACCCGGAGGGGGCGGGGGCGCTGGGGCGGGTGCGGACGCTCGCCAGCGAGGCAACGGTAGCTCTGGACGGGCGCACGCTGACGAACCTGGAGGCGCTGCCGGCGGGCGATGGGCGTCCCTCGCTCTTCGCGGTGCTGAACCGAACGCGATCGGCGATGGGGGCGCGCCTGCTGCGTCGCTGGCTGGCGCAACCGCTTCGCGAGGCGGGCGCGCTGGGGGAGCGGCACGACGCGGTCGCGTGGGCGCTGGAGCGCCCCATCGAGCGGGAGCGGGCGCAAACGATCCTGCGGGGCATTCCCGACGTGGCGCGTCTGTGCGGGCGGCTGGGGGCGCGGGCGGCCACGCCGCGGGAGCTATCGGGGCTGCGCCAGGGATTGCGGGCGGCGCTCGACCTGGGGGCGCTGCTGGAAACCTCGGAGCCAACGGCGCTACTGGGGGAGGCGCAGGCGGCACTGGCGGAGGTGGCGGAGCCGCTGCTGGCGCTGGACGGGGCGCTGGCGGAGGACCCGCCGGCGACGTTCGACGAGGGCGGGGTGATCGCGCCCGGGCACGACCCCGAGATCGACACGCTGCGGGGGCGGACGCGGTCGGCGCGGGAGGCGTTGCTGGCGCTGGAGGCGAGCGAGCGGGAGCAGACGGGCATCCGCTCGCTGAAGGTGGGGCAGAACAAGGTGTTCGGCTACTACCTGGAGGTCTCGGTGGCGAACACGGAGCTCGTGCCGGAGCGCTACCAGCGGCGTCAGACGCTGGTGGGGGCGGAGCGCTACGTGACGGAGGAGCTGAAGGAGCTGGAGAGCGGCATGACGACCTCGCGCGAGCGTCTGGCGGCGCGGGAGCGGCAGGCGTTCGAGGCGCTGGTCGAGCGGCTGGTGGGGCAGCTGGAGCCGCTGCAGCGCGCCGGGGAGGGGCTGGCGACGATCGATGTCGTGCTGGGGCTGGCGGAGGCGGCGGCGGAGCGGGGCTTCGTGCGGCCGGAGTTCGGGGACGGGGCGCGGCTCGCGATCCGCGGGGGGCGGCACGCGGTGGTGGAGGCGGCGCTGGGGGCGGGGCGGTTCGTGCCGAACGACTGCGTGCTCGAAGGGGAGGCGCGCATCCTCCTGCTGACAGGCCCGAACATGAGCGGCAAGTCGACCTACCTGCGGCAGGTGGCGCTGATCGCGCTGATGGCGCAGGCGGGGAGCTTCGTACCGGCGGAGACGGCGGAGCTACCGCTGTTCGACCGCATCTTCACGCGCATCGGGGCGCACGACGACCTCGCGGCGGGACACTCGACGTTCATGGTGGAGATGGTCGAGACGGCACAGATCCTTCACCGGGCGACGGACCGCTCGCTGGTCATCCTCGACGAGGTGGGGCGGGGCACGAGCACGTTCGACGGGATGGCGATCGCGCGGGCCGTGCTGGAGTTCCTCGACGCGCGCCCGGAGGGGCCGCCACGCACGCTCTTCGCCACGCACTACCATGAGCTGACGGCAGTGGCGGAGGAGCTGGGGAGCGCGGACAACGCGCACGTGGCCGTTCACGACGAGGGGGGCGATGTGGTGTTCGAGCACCGCATCGAGCCGGGGCCGAGCGACCGCTCGTACGGCATCCACGTGGCGCGGCTGGCGGGGCTGCCGGCCTCAGTAGTCGAGCGGGCGCGGACGCTGCTGGACGAACTGGAGCGAGACCCCGCCGAGCGGATGGAGCATGCACCGTCGCCACCGGTCGTTCAGGCCGCGCTGTTCGGCGGCGGCGAGGAGAGCGAGATCGAGGCGGAGCTCGCGGAGCTGGACCTCGAATCGATGACGCCACTCGAGGCGATGGCGAGGCTGGGAGAGCTGCGGGAGCGGGCGCGGGGGGCGGAGTGAGCGGGGCGGGGCGCATCCGGCAGCTGCCGCCGGAGGTGGCCGCGCGCATCGCCGCCGGGGAAGTGATCGAGCGACCCGTTTCGGTGGTGCGGGAGCTGCTCGACAACGCCATCGACGCGGGCGCGAAGCGGATCCGCGTGACCATCGTCGAGGGCGGGCTGCGGTCGATGGAGGTGAACGACGACGGGCGGGGCATCCCCCCCGACCAGGTCGAGGTGGCCTTCGAGCGACACGCGACCAGCAAGATCGCGGGGGCGGGGGACCTCCGGCGCGTGGCCACGCTCGGCTTCCGTGGGGAGGCGCTAGGGGCGATCGCGGCGGCGGCAGAGGTCGAGATCGTGACGCGGGCGGAGGGGGAGCCGGTGGGGGTGGCCGTGCTGCTGGCGGACCGGGAGGCGGTGCGTCGCAGCGCGCGGGCGGCGCCGGTGGGGACGACGATCACGGTGCGGGAGCTGTTCGCGAAGGTGCCGGCGCGGCGCAGTTTCCTGGGGTCGGCGGCGAGCGAGGGGCGGCAGATCACGACGCTGGTTTCGCACTACGCGCTGGCGTACCCGGGCATCGCGTTCCGCCTGGAGGCGGGGCGGCGGCCCTTCCAGACGAGCGGCGACGGCAACCTCCGGCATGCGGTTGCGGCGGTTTACGGGGCGGAGCAGGGGGAGGCAATGCTCGACGTGGCGCACGAGGAGGGGGACATCGCGATCTCGGGGCTGGCGGGGCCGCCCTCGCTGCACCGGGGCAACCGCACCGGCATCGCGCTCTTCGTCAACGGTCGCTGGGTACAGAGCGCGGCCCTGCGCTTCGCCGTGAGCGACGCCTATCAGTCGGAGCTGCCGGGCGGGCGCTACCCGGTCGCCAGCGTGGCGTTGCACCTGCCCGCGGAAGCGGTCGACGTGAACGTGCATCCAGCGAAGGCGGAGGTGCGCTTCCGGGATCAGCGCGGCGTGGCGCGCGTGCTGCGTCATGCGATCGTGAAGGCCCTGGAGGGGGCGGCGCCGGTGGGGTGGTCGCTGGGGGAGACGGAGGCGGCGGGAGAGGCACGGGGGGAGGCGGGGCGGCCATCGTTGCGGGAGCGGCTGCAGCCGCCGGAGAGCGCGCAGCCGGCGCTGCGGGGCGACCTCGCGCCGGAGGGTTCGCCATCGGAGGCGGGACCGCGGACGCAGCGGGAGACGCTGCCGCTGCTGCGGGTAGTGGGGCAGGTGGCGACGACCTACGTGGTGGCGGAGGGACCGGACGGGATGTACCTCATCGACCAGCACGCGGCGCACGAACGGGTCGTGTTCGACCGGCTCAAGGGGCGGACGGCGGAGGCGGCGGTGCAGCCGCTGCTCGAGCCGGTGCTGGTCGAGCTGGACCGGACGGCGGCGGCCGTGTTCGAGGAACACGGGGTGAACCTGGAGCGGCTGGGGCTGCAGCTGGAGCCGTTCGGCGACGCGGCCTGTCTCGTGCGGGCGGCGCCGGCGGGTTTCGGGGACGGCAACATTGCCGGGGGTCTGCGGGCGATGCTGGAGAAGCTCGGGGACGAGCGGCGGGGCGCGGACCCGTTCGACCGTGCGGCGGCCTCCGTCGCCTGCCACAGCAGCGTTCGTGCGGGGATGGCGCTCTCGCTGGAGGAGATGCGCCAGCTGATCGAGGACCTCGGCGCGACGACTTCGCCACGGACGTGTCCGCACGGCCGGCCCACGCTGGTGCATGTGCGCCAGGAGACGCTCGACCGCCAATTCGGGCGCTAGCGATGTTTGACCGGCCTCACAGCGGGGCCGCACCATGAGCGGGATGCGCTACATCGGCATGGTGGCGACCGCCGGGTTTGTCCTGGCCCTGCCCATCCTGCTCTTCACCACGAACATCCGCTTCCTGGCCAGCGACACGGGCTACCTCGAGGGGGGGCTGCGGCGGCACGACGCGGCGGAGAACACGGGCATCGCGCTGAACGAGCTCGACTACGCGGTCGGCGTGATCGTGCGGTACTTCGAGGACGACGAGCAGACGCTGCGGGTGCTCGTGTTCACGGGCGGCAGGGAGACAGCGCTCTTCAGCGAGGACGAGACGCTGCACATGGAGGACGTGAAGGGCCTGATGCGCACGATCTTCCGGGCGAACGAGGTGTCGCTGGGGTTCGTGCTGGCCTACGTGGCGGGGTTGGTGCTGTGGTCGGGAGAGCGGTCGGGGCGGGACCTGGCGAAGGAGACGCTGGTGGCCGTGGGGGTGGGCGCGGCGGTGGGGGTGCTGGTGGGCATCCTGGCGCTGGTCGGGTTCGAGAGCGCGTGGGAGCGGATGCACGAGATCGTGTTCACCAACGACCTGTGGCTGCTGGACCCGCGAACGGACCGGCTCATCCAGATGTTCCCGGAGACGTTCTGGGCGGAGGCGACGTTCATCGTGGTGGGGATGGCGCTGGCGGAGGCGGTCGTGCTGGTGGGGATCGCGGGGGGATACCTGTGGTTCACGCGACCCCCGCGGGCGGAACTGGCAGCGGTCGACGAGGAGGATGGCACGGAAGAGGGAGCGGCGAGCGAGGACGCTCCAGAGGAGGACGAGGCTTCGGAAGAGGAGGGGGCGCCAGAGAGAGCGGAAGCAGACCCAGGGTCTCCAGACGAGGAAGCGCCAGCCGAGGATGAGCCTGATGCCAGCGAACAGCACGGGGAGGCAGAGGTGGAAGTAGCTACGGACGGGGATGCGCCCGCCGAGGATCAGGAGGAGCAGCCGCAACCGCCGCCGCCACAGGCGCAGCCGCCGCCGGCTCCGAACTCCGGCTCCATCTGAGCGACGGCAGCTCCGCCCTCGCCGCGGGCGACGGCGAAGTTGGAGATGGTGCGCTCGGCGCGATGGCCGGACGCACACTGCGTCGCGGTGGTGGCCTCGGACATGGGGCGGCGACGCTCGAAGGTGTCACGGCAGGTGGGGCAGTAGTACTCGTAGATCGCCATGCGGGGAGTATAGCGGGGAGGGCTCGATCAGGCGGCGGTGGAGGGGCGGCCGGACGGCTGCTCCTCGGCGCTGGAGATGACCGGCGCGGGGACGGGGTCGGGCTCAAGGGGGAGGTGTGCGGGCCGGCCCGTCTCCAACTCCTGCTCGATGGCGCGGGTGATGGCGTTGCCGGGCTGCACCCATCCGCGCCTGCCGGGGCGGCGGAGGGAAGGGCGGAAGCGGGGCGTCCAACGCGGCATGGGCGGGAGACGCTAGGGCATGACCGCGGGGGGTTCAAGATCAAATGCCTGATCACTATCAGGCGGGCCGGGGCTCCTGCTCGCCGGCCTCGGCGCGGGCGAGGAAGGCAAGAACGTAGTCGTTGAAGACATCGGGCTGCTCAAAGTAGGTGGAGTGGCCCGCCCCGGCCATCTCAAAGAGGTCGGCGCCGGGGACGAGGGAGTGCGACTCGCGGATGAGCTCGGGGGAGGTGATGCGGTCGTGTTCGCCAACGATGAAGGTGATGGGGAGACCGGAATCGAACAGCATCTGGTGGGTGCTGCCGCGGTAGTTGGCGGGGGGCGGTCCGAGGACGTTGCGCTCGCGGGGCGGGTTGAGGCGGCGGACCTGGTGGTAGAGGAGGGCGAGGCCGGGCTGCTCGGCGGGGAAGTGGGGGGCGAGGGCGTGGGCCCTTAGGCCGCCCTTGCCCCGCTCCACGCGGAGGGCGGCCTGGAGCTCGCGGACGCGGTCGTTGGTGGCGCCAGCGTTCGTGCCGCAAAGCACGAGCGAGCGACCGCGTTCGGGGGCGAGGCGGAGGAGTCCGGCGACGGCGCGTCCGCCCATCGACTGGGCGATCACGTGGGCGCGGGCGATGCCGAGGTGTTCAAGAAGATTGACGAGGTCGCGCCCGAAGGCGCCGCGGTCGTGTTCGCCGAGGGCTAGGGAGCGGCCCCAGCCGCGTGCGTCGAAGACGGTGCAGCGGTAGCGCTCGCCGAAGGCGGGAAGCTGCTGCCACCAGGAGAGGGCGTTGCCCCCCGCACCGTGGTGGAAGACGACGTGGTCGCCACCGGGGTTGCCGTGCTGCTCGTAGTAGATTCGGGCGCCATCAAGCTCGGCGAAGGGCATCGGGGCAGTGTACGCGGGTGGAGCTAGACGAAACGGTCGCGGACGGTGACGGCGTTGGGGGCGACCTCGGCGCAGGCGCCGCAGCGGATGCAGAGCTCGTCGACGATGCCGTGGCGCGCGCCCTCGTCGACGATGGCCTCCGTGGGGCAGATGGCGGCAGCCTCGGCGAGGGCGGGGTCGCCGGGGGAGGTGATCTCGTAGGTGATCATGCCGGGGAGGGAGCGGGTGGGGTCGCGCTTCTCGCGGATGAGGATCTCGAACTCTTCGCGGAAGTAGCGCAGGGCGAGCTTGACGGTGGTGGGGGCGAACTGACCGTGCAGGCAGTTCGACCAGATCATCGTCTGGATGAGGTCCTCAAGCTTGCCGAGGTCGGTCTCGCGGCCGCCGCCGTTGGCGATGCGGCGAAGGATCTCGACGGCGCGCTGGGTGCCCTGGAAGCAGGTGGTGCAGCGTCCGCAGGACTCGTCCTCGGCAAAGCCGAGGAAGTAGGTGCAGAGGTCGACAACGCTGGTCGTCTCGTCGAAGAAGACGATGCCGCCGGAGCCGAGGAACATGCCGCGCTCGCGGTAGGGGCCGAGGGTGAGGGGCAGGTCGGCCTCCTCGGCGGGGAGGACGCCGGAGAGGGGTCCGCCGGGCTGGTAGCCCTTGAGGGCGACGCCGCCGGGCGTGCCGCCGCCGTAGGTCTCAAGCAGGTCGCGGACGCTCAGGCCAAAGGGGATCTCGATGCAACCGGCCTGGTTCACGGCGCCGGAGATGGTGAACATCTTGGTGCCCTTGGCCTCGTCGGTGCTCACGCTCGACCACCCCTCGGCGCCGTGGCGGAGGACGAGGGGGGCGTTGGCATAGGTCTCGACGTTGTTGACGTTGGTGGGGAGGTTCCAGAGGCCGGCCTGGGCCGGGAAGGGCGGACGGATGCGGGGCATGCCGCGGTAGCCGTCGATGGAGTTGATGAGGCCCGTTTCCTCGCCGCAGACGTAGGAGCCCGCGCCGGTGAAGACAACGAGGTCGAAGGTCTTGCCGCTGCCGAGGATGTCCTCTCCGAGGAGGCCGCGCTCGCGCGCCTGCTCGACGGCGATGTTCATGCGCTCGATGGCGAGGGGGTACTCGTGGCGAATGTAGATGTAGCCCTCGACGGCGTGCGTGGCGAGGGCGGAGATGAGCATGCCCTCGATGATGAGGTGGGGGTCACCCTCCATGAGGATGCGGTTGACCCAGGCGCCGGGGTCGCCCTCGTCGGCGTTGCAGACGAGGTAGCGGGGGTCGGCAGTGGCGTTGCGGAGAAAGTCCCACTTGCGGCCGGCGGGGAAGCCGCCGCCGCCGCGACCGCCGAGGCCGCTCTCGAGCATGAGCTCGATGATCGCCTCGGCCTCCATGTCGAGGGCTTGCACAAAGCCTTCGTAGGCGCCGTTGGCGAGGGCGTGGTCGATGTTCTCGGGGTCGATCTGGCCGCAGTTGGCCATGAGGCGGCGGATCTGGCCGCGCATGTAGGGATGGTCTTCGAGAGGGGCTATCTGGTCGCTGGGAGCGCCTTCGACGACGCCGAGGGCGAGCTCGGGGAGCTCACCGGCCTCGACGAGGACGGTCTGCACAAACTCCTCGACGCGGTCGGGCGTGACGGAGTGGTAGAGGACCGTGCGCGTGCCGGCGGCGGAGCGCACGGAGAGCGTCGGTTCGAGCCAGCAGAAGCCCCAGGAGCCGGTCGTCGTGACGTCGGCGTTGAGCCCCTTCGCGGAGATGGCATCCCGAAGGGCGGCCAGGGTCTCTGCGCCGCCGCGGGCGAGGGAGGAGGTGTCGAGGCAGAGGTTGATCTGCTCACGGCCGCCAGCGCGGGCGGCCTCCCAGCGCTCGCGCGCTTCGGAAGCGATGGCGGTGAAGCGGTCGTTCATGCGTCCCCCTCCCCTCTGACATCGCGGGCGATGGCGACGGCCTTCGCGACGGTCAGGTGGCCGACGACCTCGCCATCGAGCCAGACCTGGGGGGCCTCGCTGCAGGTGCCGTTGCACTGTCCGAGGCGGAGGCCGTAGGCGCCGTCCTCGCTCTGGCCATCGAGGGGAATGCCGAGGGTGTACTGGAGGGCTTCGCGGATGCGGTCGCCGCCGCGGAGGCGGCAGGCGGGACCGCTGCACCAGGCGATCTCGCGCTCGGGCGGGGGCTCGGTGCGGAAGTCGGCGTAGAAGGAGACGGCGCCGTAGACGAGCGCCGGGGTGGTGCGCATCTGGCGGGCAAGCACCTCCATCGCCTCGCGGGAGACGTAGCCGTAGCGCTCCTGGATCTCGATGAGAGCAGGGAGAAGATGGCCGCGTTCGAACTCGTACTCGGCGACGAGATCTCGCAGCTCACGAGTGGTCGGCTCAGCCGCCATTTGTAGGGATCCCGTTTGTGAAATGCGGCACTACTATATCCGCGCGCCTCGCGCGGCAGCAACCGCGCGGGCGTCCGCATCCATGAGGTCGGCGGCGCGCTCGCCCAGCTGGAGGCTATAGTTCTGGCCGCGGTCCTCGGGGTAGACCTGGGTGGTGTTGGAGAGGTAGAGGCCGGCGATGCCGGTCTCCATGGGGGGGATGGAGGCGGAGTAGTTGGTCGTGATGACAGGCTGGCCGCCGGGGTCGCGGAAGAACCACTTCTCGCGCACCCAGGAGCGGTCGAAGGCGGGGTTGATGCGGCGGATGCTGTCCTCGTAGGCGGTCAGGGCTTCCTCGGCGTCCATCTGGAGGACGGGGTGGTCGGGGGCGACGTAGTTGGAGAGGTAGACGATGTGATTGCCGCCGTAGCGCTCGGGGGGGATGAGGTTGGTGTGCTCGACGCAAGCGACAAAGGGGAGGTCGTCGGCGATGGAGAGCCAGTAGACGTCGCTCAGGGGGCGGTCGAGGGCGAGGACGAGGCAGCTGGCCCACTGGTAGCGGACGCGGTCGAGGATCTCGACGTAGGGGGCGGGGAGGCCGGGGGCGATGCGCTTGGTGATGATGTTGGGGGTGGTCATGAGGACCTGGTCGAATTCGTGGAACTCGCCGTCGGCACGGATGCCGGTGACGGCCCCGAGATCGGTGACGACACCCTCGACGGGGGTGTTGAGGTGAATGCGGCCACCGGCTTCGCGGATGTGGTCGGCGAGGGCGAAGTAGTAGGAGCGGAAGGAGCCGCGGGGGTAGCCGAGGGTCTCCTTCGCGCCGAGGCGTCCTTCGCGCGAGCCGAAGCGGAGGCGGATCTTCCAGTGCAGCCAGGCCATGCCCACCTCATCGGCGTGCTCGGCGAACTTGCCGCGGAGGAGGGGTCCCCAGAAGGCGTTGAACGCCTGCGTGCCCACGGCGCGCTCCATCCAGGAGCGGGCGGTGACGTCTTCGTAGACGCGCCAATCGGCCTGGCGCTTCAACCAGAGGCTGGCGAGGCCGAGCCGCAGGCGACTGAGCAGGCTGACGGCGTCGAAGCGGAGAAGGTCGAGGGGGGTGACGAAGGGGTAGATTCGGCCCTTCACGAAGTGGCCGTTGTGGGGTTCGACCCAGTCGAGGCGGTCACCCAGACCAAGGTCGTCGAAGTAGCGAACGACGGTGGTGTCGTTGGTGAAGATGTGGTGATAAAAGCACTCGATCGGTTCGCCGCCGACCTCGAAGGTGACGACCTGGCCGCCGGGCTCGTCACGGCCCTCGAAGATGGTGACCTCGTGGCCGAGCTCCTGGAGGCGGCGGGCGGCGGCAAGGCCGGCGACGCCGGCGCCAACAATGCCGGCCTTCACGGCGCCACCGGGGTGCGCTCTTCGACGGGCTCAGTACGAAGGCGTCCGAGGCGGGCAATGGGGATGCCGAAGGCCCAGAGGAGGATGAGGCCGGCGATCGTGGCGGGGGCGACGACGACGGCGTGGGCGACGATGGCGTAGGCGGCGGCGAGGCCGCCGGCGAGCCCGGCGTTGACCATGACGAGCTTGGCGGCCCACTCGAAGGGGCCCGCGCCTCCGAAAAAGGTGGGAATAATGATGGCGAGGTTGGCGGCGGCGAGGAGGAGGACGTAGTGGGCGAATCCGACCTTGATGCCGAAGGCGAGGCCGACGATGGCGTAAGCGCCGGCCTCGACGGTCCAGCCGAGGATGCTGAAGAAGGTGACGAGGAGGAAGCTGCGCCAGTCGTGGACGGAGCGGAGGGCGCCGATGACGGAATTGACGTGGGGTCGGAGCCGCCCGGCGAGGGTGGCGGGGAGGCGGGCGAGGAGGAAATCGGCGAGGCGGTAGGCGCGTTCCTCGCGCAGGGTGAGCCAGTAGAAGGCGACGAGGGCGACGGAGAAAAGGGCGGCGGCGGCGATGGCGATGGCCTTCAGGCGGTCATCACCGAGGCCGGCGACGGCGCCCGCGGTGAGGAGCATGAGCACGAGCACGCAGCCATCGAAGAGGCGCTCGACGGCGATGGCGCCAAGGGTGCCCATGGTGGAGACACGTTCGCGCTCGCCGAGGACGTAGGCGCGGATGAGCTCGCCGGCGCGCGCGGGGATGAGGTTGTTGGCCATGTAGCCGATGATTGAATAGGAGAAGAGGCGGCGAGGGCTGATGGAGGCGACGGGGCGCATGAGGATGGACCAGCGGTAGCAGCGCAGGAAGAAGGAGAAAAAGAGCACGACGACCGCGGGGGCGACGTACCAGTAGCTGGCGTCCTTGAAGGCATCGGCGATCTCGGAGGGGTCGGTGGCGAGCAGGAAGAGCGCGATGAGGAGGACACCGACGGCGAGGGCAGCCCAGAAACGGAACGAGCGCAACACGGCTGATCAGCGCTCCCCGGCCTCGGCGTTGTCGAAGAGACGCACGCGTGCGGCCCCGCCTTCCACAATCCAGAGCTTACCATCGGGCGTCTCCACGATTCCGTAGGGGGAGAGCAGGGGCTCATCGACGGGGGCGATGGCGGACAGGAGCACGCCCTCGGAGCTGTAGACCCTTACCTCGCCGAGGGAGGGGAGGGAGAGGGCGATGCGGCCATCGCGGAGGACGCGCAGGTAAGGCTTGTCGAGGGCGTCCAGACCGCCCCAGCCGGGAACGGAGAACTCGCGCCGGTAGGCGCCGGAGGCGTCGAGGACCTGGACGCGGGCGTTCCACATATCGGCGATGACGACTTCGCCGTTGGGGGCGATGTCGATCCCGACAGGCTCGCTGAACTGGGCGGGGCCGCTGCCGCGGTGCAGGGTTTCGGGGTCGAAGGGACCCGCGGCCTCGCGCAGGTACTCGCCATCGGGGGTATAGACGACGATGCGGGCATGGCCGGTGTCGGTCACCCAGAGGTTGCCGTCTGCGTCGACGGCAAGGTCGCGGGGACCAAAGAGGTGGTAGGGGCCGGGGGGCTGGCCATCGAGCGGGGGCGGCTCCCCGAACACGAGCACACGCTGGCGGAGGCCGGCATCGAAGGCGAGCACGCGCCAGCCGAAGGTGTCGGCGACGTAGACCCGGCCGTCGGAGGAGACGGCAAGGCCCCAGGGTTGCGAGGCCTCCGTGTCAGACTCGCGAAGTTCGACGGAGGCGAGAAAGTTCCCGTCGGGGTCGAAGCGCTGGAGGACGCCGGAGGCGCTGTCGATCACGTAGAGGCTACCGTCGGGGCCCGCCTCGACATCGACGGGCACGGAGAACTGGCCGGGGCGGCTTCCCAGCCCACCGAAGGTGGGCCGTCCCGACCCGTCGACATCCGGGCGAGCGGGCTCGATCGCCTCGATGCTGAGGGTGCCGGAGGCGCGGTCGAAGCCGATGGGGAAGTAGGCGAGTCCATCGATGGAGCCCGGCTCCTGGGGCGGTTCGTGGTCGCGCCAGTAGGCGAAGGCGTCGCCGGCCCAGCTTCCGCCAAAGACGCCGCTGCCGATCTGGCGCCAGGCCTGCCCCTCGAAGGGGCCGGCGGTGAGGGCGGCCTTGTAGTTTTCGGGGAACCACCAGCGGTGGGCGTAGCGGGTCGGGGGAGCGAAGCCGGTGGCGCCGCGATCGGCAATGTCGCGGGCGACGACCGTCGCGTTCACGGCGTTGATGAGGATGACGTCGAACTCACCGGGCGGGAGGCCGTCCTCCATGTCGCGGTAGGTGACGTTGCGGTAGTCGCGCAGGTACCAGACCCAGGGCCAGGCGAAGGAGGTGCGGGCATCGATGGCGATGCGCAGGTCGACGCCTCTGCCGGTGGCCTCGGCAAGGGCGTCGATTTCATCGGCCATGCGGGTAATCTCGGGGGAGCTCTGGGTGTAGATGAGCATGTCTTTGGGCACGTCGCCGCGCTCGAAGGTGACCCCGATCATCGTGCGCACCGAGAAGAAGGTCAGCGCCGCGACCACGGCAAGCAGGGTGAGGAGGGGGAGGGTTCGCCAGCCCAGGCGGGAGGCGAGGGCGGCAGCCACGGTGACGGTCGCCACGAGCGAGGCCAGGCCCAGGACCCAGCGCACCCAGGGCCACGGTCCCCAGTCGAGGGCAAGGGCCGCGAGCGTGAGGCCCGCCATCGCGAGGACGAAGGCGATAGCGAGGGCGGAGCCCGGGTCGAGCCGCGAGAGCCGGCTGTGGGTCCAGGCGCGATGGATCGTCCAGGCGGCGAGCAGGATGGCGGGGATGGCGAGGTGGGTGTTGAGCCACGGCATCTTCTCGCCGGCGAAGGAGAGGGCGGCGAAGAGGACGAGGAACCAGAGGACGAGGAAGCGCGCGAAGGCTGAGCCCTTCACCAGTGCCCAGGCGCCGCCGGCGAGCGCGAGCACGAGGGGAAGGAACTCGTAGGCGGGCATGAGCATCAGGTAGTAGAACCAGGGCTGCATGCCACGGCGTACGTCCTGCTGGGCCTGCCAGTAGTCGATCGAGCCCCAGGCGCCGCTGCAGAGGCCGGCGGCGTTCGTCCACAGGCTGGTCATGAGGGTCGTGTAGATGAGGGCGGCCAGGACGGCGGCGATGAGCCAGGTGCGGGGTCGCCAGGAGAGACCCGCGATGGCGGCGACACCGCCGGCGAAGAGGAAGGCAAAGCCGAGCACGGTTCCATCGCGGACCGAGGGGTTGGCGCAGACGGCGGGGGAGTCGAGCGGACCGGCGGCGAAGATCGCCTCGAGCACGCCCTTGGCGAAGGGGGTGAGGAGGGGAAGGGTGAGGGTCCCGGTGAGCACGAGGAGATCGCCCGTGCGGGGCAGGGCACCCCAGCCGAGGCGACCGCGAAGCCGCGCGAGGAAGGGCCAGAGGGCGGCGACCACCCAGGCCACGGGGTAGAGGGCCGCAGCCCTGGCAAGCCTGGGCCAGAGCCTGTCGGCATCCCGGGCACGCAGGGTTGCGCTGGCGAGATCGAGCGCGAGGTGGCCGTTGAGGTAGAGCAGCAGGAAGGCGACGAAGAGGAAGGCCGCCTCTTTCGTGCTGAAGGCCAGCGCGAGGGCCGCGGCGAAGACGATGAGCCAGCGGGTGCGTCCGCCGTGGAGGTAGTGCCAGAGGGCGATGACCATCACGAGGATGAAGAGGGCGAGGTAGATGTCCATGCGCAGGAAGCGGCTGAAGTAGACGAGGGTGGGGGAGAAGGCGAGGAAGGCGACGGCGGCGAGCACGCCGGTTGAGCCTAGCCAGCGCCGCAGGGCGAGGGGGGCGGCCACGACAGCCATACCGAAGAGGGCGGGGGAGATGCGGGAGGTGTAGTCGGTGGCGGTGAAGACGACGAAGGTGAAGCCCTGCGCGAGGTAGAGGAAGGGTCCGTGGAAGGTGGGGTTGTGGCGGTAGCTCCCCTGGGCGAAGTCCCAGGCCCACTTGGCGTGGATGCTCTCGTCGTGGTGGAGGGCGCGGGCGCCGAGGTCCCAGAAGCGAAGGGCGAAAGCGGCGGCGAAGATGGCGAAGTAGGCGAGCAGCACCCAGTCGACCTCGATGCGCCGGGCGAGAAGGCGCTCGAAGGGGGTGGTCTCGGCAGCGTCGGGCGAGCGCGACGTCATGGCGACCTCACGTAGATGACCACGAGCTCGAGGTCCTCATCGAGGCTGTTCCGCTCGGCGAACCAGTAGACGAGATCGAGGAAGCCGTCGGGGGCGCGGATGGAGCGTTTGAGCACCCAGCGCCCCTCAAGGGCAACGAAGCCCTCGGGCGGGGGAGCAGCGGCGGGCCAGATTGCGACGGCAGCCTCGGGGGGGACGTGACCGGCGAGGGGGAACGTGGGCGAGCCGCGGAACGGCCAGGTGAGCTCCTCGCGGTAGCGCTGGTGGACAACGAGGGGACCCCGCGAGGCGGTTGCGTCGAAGGCGACATCGCGGATGGCGCGGGCGGAGGCGGGGGTGATGGGGCCGGGCAGGGGTTCGCCGGCGGCGCTCAGGGAGACGCCGCTGGTACCGGCGAGGAGCAGGAGTCCCCCCGCGGCGAGCACGGGCAGGAACGCGATGGGGAACTCCTCGCGCTGGGTGGAGAGGAGCGCGAGCGCGAGGAGCGAGACGGCGAGGAGGGCAAGGAAGACGGGAACGGCGACCATGACGCGCTCGTCGAGGCCGCCGATGCGCCCTTCGCGGGCCCAGTCGCTGAGAACGAACAGGGCCACAGCCGCCAGACCGAGGGCAAAGAGGAGGAGGTAGACGTGACGGCCCCACTGCGCGGTCATGAGGAAGCTCGCAGCGCGCGCGAGGGCGGGACCGAGCAGGAGGCAAGAGGAGAGCGTGGCGGCGGCGAGGGGGAAGGGCGAAGTGGTGGGCAGGGCTACGAGGAACCAGGCGATGGCCAGGCCGGCCATCGCCAGCGAGAGTGTCTCCGCGGGGGTGGGGGCGCGGTTGGTGGCGCGGAAGTGAACGACCAGCCAGACGCCGGCGGCCGCTCCTCCCACCAGGAGCGGCAATTCGTAGTGGGCGGCGAGCTGAGCCACGTTGAGGGTCGACCAGGGCTCATCGAACCCGGCGGCGAAGAGGGCGAAGGGCGCGATGCGGAGCCCATCGGTCCCGACGCCGAACTGGAGGCTGGTGAGGAGCAGGCCGAGCGCCGCCCCGGCGGCGCCCCAGGCGAGGGCGCCCGGCCCAGGGCGGCTCCCGCGGATGGCACCCAGGACGACTCCCGCGAGCACCACGGGGAGCGTGAGCGGGCCTCCGGTCGTCACAAGGAAGGCGATCAGCAGCCAGCCCCAGGGGGGCGGGCGGCTCGCAACGAGGGCGACGACGAGCCAGATGGCGATGGCGGCGTCCCAGGCAGCGGCGGTCGCGGTGACACCGAGCAGGATGCTCGCGGGGTCGAGAGCAAGCAGGAGGAGCGCAAGCAGCGCACCGCCTTCGCCGAGCTTCCGGCGGAGGAGGAAGAGGGCGAGGGGGATGGTGGCCGTGCCGGCGAGGGCAAGGGCGCGGGCGGGCTCTTCGGACTCGGTCCAGTTGAGGGTGAGGGCGGTGACGGCCTGGTAGAGGGTGGGGACGTAGCGATCGTCCTCCATGCCGATGCGGGCCTGCCAGGCGCCGGCAAGGTGGGCGAGCTCGGCGCCGCCCACGGGCGCTCGCCAGACCACGCCAACGCGCAGGAGGATGAAGAGCACCACCACGAGCACCCAGGCGATCGCGGCGACCGAGACGGTGGGAACGCGGCGGGCAGGGGCGGCGGCGCTCATTGCGTGACCACCTCCTCGACGCTGGGCACGCGATAGAGGGCCACAGCGCCCTGGGAGAAGACGGTGTCGAGGAACGTCTCGAAGGCGGGGATGAGGTCTGCGGGATAGTGGGAGCGTTCGAGGTTCCCGAGAAGGACGTAGGTCGCCCCAAGCTCGTCGAGGGCGGCCAGCACCTCGCGGCTGGTTGAGGCGGTGTAGACGCGGTCGACAAGGTCCTGGCGTTGGACGAGCTCGGCGACCAGCTCGGGGGCGTTACCGCGCCAGGTGGTCTCGTGGCCGGGCCAGCCGATGGGGGTCTGCAGGCCGGTGCGGTAGCCGACGCGGCTCACGGCGCTGTTGTACGACGTCGCCCCTTCCCGCAACACGGGCCGGCCATCGTCTCCCCGGCCCCAGAGGCGGCCGCTGGACTCCACGACGATCGCGTCGCGCTCGACGTTGTCGTTCAGCCAGCGGACGAGGTTGTATTCGGCAGGGTCGTGGCGTTCGACGTAGCGAAGGCCGTCGAGGCCGACCAACACGGCAAAGTCGCCTGCCCGGTTGGGGGTATTGGTGACCGCGAATACGAGGGTGGATCCGAGCAGGATGGCCAGGGGGGCGGCGACGATCGGTCGCCACCCGGGGGCGGCGGCGCGGAGCACGGCCACGCCCCCGATGGCGCCGGCGAGGGAGAGGACGATCCATCCCTGGTAGGAGAGCTTGAACACGGTGTTGAGGCGGGGGAGGAAGAAGAGAGCGTCGCGGAGGAGGAAAAACTCTGTGCCGTAGAGGAGGAAGACGCCGAGGGCGGCGAGCGCGGCCACAGGGGCGGCGGGGTGACTGCGGCGGCCGAGGATGAAAGTAGCAGAGGCGAGGAGCCAGAAGGCGGCGGCGTAGAACACAAGCGTGACCCAGGCGCCGGCGGTGCGGGCGCCGAAGGACACGAGCAACCCGTCACCAACATCGAAGGGGGCGGCGGTGCGCTCGAAGGCGGCGAAGGGAAGCCAGAGGAGGAACGGCAACAGCGTCAGTACCAGGGCCACGAAAACCGGCGCGCCGGGTACATTCCGACGCCAGCTCTTCATGCCCCACCAGAGTCCGGCGAGGGCGAAGACGATGGGGACACCCCACATGAGGAGGACGTGCTCGATGCGGGTGCCCTGGCCGCTGTAGCCGTAGATGCCCCCTCGCTGCGGACTGAAGTCGCTCCACCAGGGCGCGAAGAGGGCGATGGAGAGGAGGGCGGGGGGCAGGAGCCAGGAGACGGTGTCGCCGATCGACTCGCCGAATGACCGGGTGCGGCGGTTCCGGGCGAAGACGGCAAGGGCGAGGAGGGGGGAGAAGGCGATCACGTCCCAGACGTTCACGAAGGCGAGCGAGCCGAAGACGACGGCGACCGCGACGAGGAGCCAGGGGCGGCGGCGGTGTTCGTGCCAGTCGAGACGCCCACGTCCACGCCAGAGGGCAGCGCACACGGCTAGCGCGAGGAGCACGCCCGGAATGGACATGACGTGGGGGTGCAGGTCGCCCAGGAGGAAGCTGAAGGCGGGGACCTCGGTGACGGTGAAGGGGTAGCTCGGCTGCGGTCCCCAGTAGGCCATGCGGGACATGCGCCACCAGACCCAGTGGTCGTCGGGGTACCAGCGGTTGGTGGGGTCGAGGGGCTGGCCGGTGCAGGACTCGCCTGCTCCGGCGCCACATCGAACGAGGCCCTCGGCGCCGAAGGCGGCGTAGACGCCCTCGTGGTCGGCGCCGTGGGCGGCGGCGAACTCGAACACGCTGGCGAGCGGTCCAGCGAAGAGCAGGAGGAGGACAGCTCCGGTGGCGGCGAGCGTCACCCAGCGGTGCGCGCGTCGCCCGAAGAGCCAGCGCGCGAGCGCGGCGCAGAGCGAGAAGGCGGCCGCCCCGGTGCTCGCGAAGAAAGCTGCGAGGGCGAGGTTGTAGCCGGAAGCCGGCCAGACATCGGAGGCGCCGGTGAGTACGGCAGCCTGGAGGTAGCCGCCGTAGTGGTAGCTGGCGTCCTTGCCCGCGAACCAGGGATCGTGCGGGGGGTAGTCGGGGGAGACGAGCATGGCGTTGAGGTAGAGGAGGTCCATTGGCTGCTCGGTGTGGGCGATATCGGGCACGTGGGCGCGGAAGAAGGCGTAGCCGAAGAAGAGGGCCGAGAAGAGGGCAACGGAGACGGTGAGGCCGGGGAGGGAGCGGCGGAGGGTGGCGAGGATGCGCCGGTCGCGAACGGCGAGGATGACCATGGCAACGCCGAAGAGGCCGATCGCGAGGAGGAAGCCGCCACGCCCGGCGGGCAGCGCTCCCAGGTAGCGAAGCACGAAGTAGCCGGCGGCGACGAGGGTGAGGCCGAGGGTGAAGCTGAGTCCCGCACCGGCATCGGGGAAGCGGGCGAAGAGGCGGAAGGCAAGGGGCAGCGCGAGCGCCGCGATGACGATGGCAACTCCCCAGAAGGCCAGCGCCTCAGTCACGGCGGAGCCTCACGCGAGGAGCGCATCCACGAAGGTCTCGGGATCGAAAGGCGCGAGGTCGCCGAGGCCCTCGCCGGTGCCGATGAGGCGGACGGGGACGCCGAGTTCGCTGGCGATGGCGAAGACGATGCCGCCACGGGCGGTGCCATCGAGCTTGGCGAGGACGAGACCGGTGACGCCAACGGCCTCGGTGAAGGCGCGCGCCTGGAGGAGGCCGTTCTGGCCGGTGGTGGCGTCGAGAACGAGGAGGGTCTCGTGGGGCGCTTCGGGGTGGCGGCGCTGGATGACGCGGGTGACCTTCTTCAGCTCCTCCATCAGGTTCGACTTGGTGTGGAGGCGTCCGGCCGTGTCGATGATGGCGACGGCGGCGCCGTCGGCCTCGGCGGCGGAGAGGGTGTCGAAGACGACGGCTCCGGGGTCGCCGCCGGGCTGGTGAGCGACAACGCGCACCTCGAGGCGATCGCCCCAGGTACGGAGCTGGTCGATGGCGGCCGCGCGAAAGGTGTCGGCGGCGGCGAGGATGGGGGTGTGGCCGCCGTCCTTGAGGGCCGATGCGAGCTTGGCGATGGAGGTGGTCTTGCCAGCCCCGTTCACGCCGACGACGAGGATGACGAGCAGGTCGGGGAAGGGCGCGTCCCAGCGCGGGGGCTCACCGGCGGGGGTATCGAGGAGGGCGACGAGGTCGGCGCGGAGGATGTCGCGAACCTGGGCGGAGGTGGTGGCGCGGGTGTCGCGCACCTGGGTGCGCACGCTCTCGAGGATGCGCTCGGTGGTCGTAATGCCGGTGTCGGCGGCGATGAGGATCTCCTCAAGCTCCTCCCAGAGGTCGTCATCGTAGTCGGGGCGGTCAAAGAGGCGGCCGAGATGGCCGAGGAGGCCGGAGCGGCTGCGGGCGAGGGCGCGACCCGACTGCGCCTGTATCTCCTCGACCTGCTCGGGGGTGAAGGCGGGGTCGGTGGAGGAGGGTTGGGCGCCGTCTGATTCCTGCCGTCTTCGCCAGAACCGCATCGCCCGCCCTCCCAGCCGCCCTGTGCGGCGACCTTCGGATTCTGCCCCAACGCCGCGAGGCAGGGCTAGCGGCTGGCGGCCCCGGCGGTCTCTCGCGGCTCGGCGGCGGGTGACGCCTCGGGGGGATCGCTCGCCGGGGCAGCGCCGCCGGGGAGGTCGGAGAGGCGAAGGGAGAGGGTGTTGGAGACACCCCCCGGGCCCATGGAGACGCCGTAGATGGCGTCGGTGGACTCAATGGTGCGGCGGTTGTGGGTCACGATGAGGAACTGCGTGCGATCGGCGAGGCGCGCGAGCTCGGAGACGAAGCGGCCCACGTTCGCCTCGTCGAGGGCGGCGTCGACCTCGTCGAGGACGCAGAAGGGGGCGGGATTCACGGAGAGCAGCGCGAAGAGGAGGGCGACGGCCGTGAGCGAGCGTTCGCCGCCGGAGAGCAGGCTGAGGGTGCTGAGGCGCTTCCCCGGGGGCTGGGCCTCGATCTCGATGCCGGAGTCGATGATGTCGTCGGGGTCGAGCAGCTTGAGCCTCGCGGCGCCACCACCGAAGAAGGCGGTGAAGTAGTTGCCGAAAGCGGTATCGACCTGGGTGAAGGTCGCGCGGAAGCGGGTGCGTATCTCGCTGTTGAGCTCGGTGATGGCGGTCTGGAGCTGGGCTTCCGCGTCGGTCAGATCCTGGATCTGCTCCGTGAGGAAGGCGTGGCGCTCCTCGCTCTCGCGGAAGTCCTCGGGGGCTTCCTGGTTGATGGGGCCGAGCTTGCGGATGGCGACCCGCACCTCTTCGATCTCGCCCTCGACGGCAGGGAGATCGGGGGGCTCTTCGCCGGCTGCAGGGGCTTCCACTCCGCCGCCGGGCGCGGTCGAGAGGCCCTCGCGGGCCATCTCGGCGCGCAGGGTCTCGAGGCGCTCACGGGCGCGTTCCAGATCGGTTTCGAGGTCGAGGTGGCGGCTGCGGGACTCAAGGAGGGCCTGCTGCGCCTCACCGTACTCGGCCTGGACGGTGCGTTCGTGCGTTTCCAGCCGGGTGAGCTCGTCGCGGTCGGGGGCGCTATCGTCGGTGGAGCTCTCCTGCTCAAGGCGGAGCTCTTCAAGCTCCCGGGTCTGGCGTTCGATAGCTTCGGTGAAGTTGCCGGCTTCGAGCTCCAGGTTCTGGGCGCGGAGGATGCGCTGGGCGATCTGCGAGGCGAGGCGCTCAATGGCGCGTTTCTGCTGCTCGCGCGAGAGGACATGGGCCCTGGCCTCACCCTCGGCGGCAGCGAGCCGTCCGCTGGACCCGGAGACCTCGTCGACGGCCTGCTCGATGCGGCCGGGGGAGGCGTCGAGGTCGGGGGCGAGGGCTTCCAACTCGGCGCCGAGCTCACGGCGGCGAGCGGTGAGCTGGTCGAGCAGGACGCGCGCGTCCTCGGCGGCCTGCTCGTCGAAGGAGCCGCCGGCCAGCTCGCGGCGGCGGACGAGAACGGTGGTCATGTCGCGGCGGAGGCGGTGGAGACGGTCGCGTTCGCGCTCACGGGCGCGGAGGGCGGCATCGAGGGCGCCGCGGCCCTCCTCGTGGGCGCGATCGCTCTCCTCGACGAGGCGGGAGAGGCGCTCGACGGTCTCGCGGGCAGTTTCGACCTGCTTGCGGTTGGCCTCGACGACCTCTTCGAGGTCGGCGATCTGGGCGGGAATCTCGTCGATCTCGCGCTGGCGGGTGAAGCTGAAGGGGCTCTCGGAGGCGGAAGCGAGGCCGCCGGTGATGACGCCGGAGGGGTCGAGGAAGACGCCATCGAGCGTGACAACAGCGCCGAGACCGCGGGTGAGCATGCGCCTCGCGACCTGCAGGTCCTCGACGACGATGATGCGTCCGAGGAGGGTATCGACGAGATCGCGGTAGCGGCTGTCGCAGCGGACGAGCCGGGAGGCGACGCCGACGACGCCGCGCTCCTTCTGGAGGTTGAGCGGGTAGCCCTTGCGGAGGCCGTCGAGGGGGAGGAACTGGGCGCGCCCACGGGCGCCTTCGCGGAGGAGCTCAATGGCGTGGAGGGCCTGTGACTCTTGTTCGACGATGATGGCGTGGAGGTGGTTCTCAAGGGCGGCGTTGATGGCGGCCTCAAGGCCGGCGGGGACGCGGAGGTGGCGGGAGAGGAGGCCGACGACGCCGGTGATCTCGGGGGCCTCGCCGAGGCTGCCGGGCTTCACGTTCTCAATCAGGACCTGGCCCATGATGAGGGCGTTGCGGGTGCCGGTGGCGATGCCTTCGCTCTCGGCCTGGACGCGCTTGAGCACTTCAAGGCGGCCCTGCAGGTGGTCGAGCTGGCGGAGGGGTTCCTTGCCCGCCTGCTCAAGCTCGCGCAGCTCGTTCTGGACGCGGGCAAGGCGCTCGCGGGCGCCGGAGGCGGCCTCGCGGGCTTCCTTCAGGCGGACCTCGGCGGTCTCGGCGGTCTCGCCAAGCTCGGCGTAGCGGCGGCCGTAGCCGACGAGTTCGACGAGGATCTGCTTGCGCCGCGACTCGACGCGGGCGGCGTCGGGGCCCTCGGCGGGAGCGACGGCAGCGCGCCCGGCGATGGCTTCCTGCTCCCTGATGCGCCCATCGAGGGCGGCGAGCTGGCCCCGAAGCTCCTCGGCCCGGCGGTGGAGGGCGGCGTCCTCGCGCTGGATGCGGGCAAGGCTCTCGCGGTCGCGTTCGAGGGAGGTGCGTAACGCCTCGATCTCGTCCGTCAGCTCAAGGGCGCGGCGGCCGCTCTCGAGGTCGGCGGCGGCGAGCGTGGCCTTCTCGCCTTCGAGCGCTTCGACCTCGGTGCGGATCTCGCCGTGACGGGTCGTCGTCATCGAGTGGCGTTCGCGATCGAGGATGAGGGCGTGTTCGAGGGAGCGGACGCGGTTCTCAAGGCTGTCGCGGGCGCCCTCCCGGCGGGAGACGGCCTCGCGACGCCTGGCGATCTCGTCGCCGAGGGCCTGGAGCTGCTCCTCCAGCATGGTCACGCGCGACTCGGCGGCCTCGTCCTCGGCGCCGCGCTGGTCGAGCTCGGCCTGGGCGCGGACGATGGCGGTGCGGGTCTCGGCCCAGCGGGCGGAGTAGAGCTGGCGGAGGAGCACGGCGAGGCGGCCGGAGAGGTCGCGGTGTTCGCTGGCGCGGTTGGCCTGGCGGCGGAGGGAGCGGAGGCGGGGCTCCAGCTCGTCGATGATGATCTGGACCTTGGCCGTGTTCTCGCGCGTGCTGGCGAGGCGGTTGTGGGCGTCGGCGATCTTCTGGCGGAAGGGCTTGACGTCAGCGGCCTCGTCGATGAGGGAGCGGCGGTCCTGGGGGGAGAGGCTGAGCACCTCATCGACCATGCCCTGGCCCATGATGGCGTAGCTGTTCTGGCCGACATTGGCTTTCTGGAGCAGGTCGTTGAGGTCACGCAGGCGGATGCGGGAGCCGTTCAGCAGGTACTCGGTGTCGCCGTCGCGGTAGGCGCGACGCCCGATCTGGATTTCGCTGAAGTCGAGGGGGAGCCAGCCATCGCTGTTGTCGAGGGTAAGGATGACCTCGGCCATGCCGAGAGGGGCGCGGTCGCCGGCGCCAGCGAAGATGACGTCCTCCTGCTTGCGGGCGCGGAGGAGGCGCAGGCCCTGCTCACCGAGCACCCAGCGGAAGGCGTCGGCGACGTTGCTCTTGCCAGACCCGTTGGGGCCGATGATGGCGGTCACGCCGGAGCCGAACTCGAACGTGGTCTCCTGGGCGAAGCTCTTGAAGCCCTGGAGGGTGAGCCGTTTCACGTACATGGCTCAGGCCCCCACGGGTACGCCGGCGACGGCGCCGGCTGAGAGGACGGCATGGGCCTCACGGGCGGCCTCGTGCTGGGCCGCACGCTTACTCGACCCGCTGCCGCGGCCAAGCATCTCGCCGGAAACTCGAACCTCCACCACGAAGCGTCGCCCCTCCTCCTCGTCCTGCTCGCTGACAGTGACATAGTCGGGGGGCTGATGCCAGCGGGCCTGTACGAGGTGCTGGAGCGCAGACTTGGGGTCGAGGGAGGGGCCGCCCTCGCGCATCTGGTCGATCTCGGGCTTGAGCAGGCGGAGGGCGAGGGCGCGAGCGACGGTAAGCCCGTGGGCCCGATAGACGGCGCCGAGGACGGCTTCGAAGGCGCCGGCGAGGTTCCGGTCGCGGTCGCGGCCGCCGGCGGCTTCCTCGCCGCGCCCGAGGATGAGGTAGCCACCGAGGTCGAGGCGGCGGGCGGCCCTGGCGAGGGTGCTGCCGCGAACGATCTCGGCGCGCATGCGTGTCAACTCGCCTTCCGCGGCCTCGGGATAGGCGCGGAACAGCTCGTTCGCGACGACCATGCCGAGGATTGCATCGCCGAGGAATTCGAGGCGTTCGTTGGGCGTGGCCTGGGCGGAACTCTCGTTGGGGAAGGATGCGTGGGTGAGGGCTTCGCAGAGGACATCATCGGGAAGGGGCTTGATGCCAAGCCTCTCCGCCAAGTCGCCGCTGCGCGGGGGCGACTGGACCACGGCGACCGTGCTCTCCAAAATGCCCCCACCATCAAATTGTTAGGGTTCCTTGATCATATCGACGGGCAGTTGAAAGTGTCAAGAAACCGTCTATTCTCAGGGCTCCACACCCATGACTGACATTCTTCCCATGGAACCGTGCTCCATCTGCACCGAGCCCGTCGAGCGGCACACCGAGTCGTACTGCAATGCGTGCGGGCGACTCTTCCACCTGAACCAGCGGGAAGACCTGCCGGGGAAAGACTGCGGCAGCGTCTCCCTGAGCGAGACGCACCTGGCGCTGGTGTTCATGTGCAGCGCCTGCGGGGAGTCGGCGGAAAGCCCGGTCTCGCCGGCGCTGGAGGCAGTGCTGGACCTCTCGGAGGCGGCGCTGGCGGCGGGGATGAGCGAAAGGGAACTGGCGGAGGCGGCAGCTGCGGGGCGGGTCTCGCACCGACGCACGGCAGGCGGATCGTTGCTGTTCGAGCGCGAGGCCGTGGAAGCGCTGCTGCGCGCACGGGGCCCGGCGTGAGTCCGGGGCGGCGCCGGCGGAGGCGCGCTCGGGGCACTCCTGAGAGCGGGGGCGAGACGGCGGCGCCGAAGCAGCAGGCCACGCCGCCGCCGCTGGCCGAGTGGCGCTGGCGCACCATGCCCGTGTTCATCGCGCTGTCGGCGGGGCTCTTCGTGGGGCTCTACCTGGGGATCGTGATCCCTGGCACGGGCATCGTCGCGACGGTGGTCTTCCTGGCGGTGGCGGGCATGCTCGGGATCTCGGTCTCGCGGTACGTGATGCGGCTACTCATGCAGCGGGGGATCATCAAGCCCCAGCCGAAGCGCCGCTGACCTTCCGAACCTGCGCGCTGTGGCATGATGCCGCCACCCACCCAGGGGGAAGGCGATGAGCTACTCCGGACTTGTACTGCACGGCGACCACGTGCCCGATCACGTCGAGCAGGCGCAAGAGGGCGAGCGCCAGGGCTTCAGCGGCGGCTGGGTGACAGAAGTGAATGCACCGGACGCGATCACGGTGCTGGCGGCGGTGGCGGCGAGCACGGAGCGTTTCGGGCTGGGCACGGGCATCGTCCCCATCGGGCTGCGCGACCCCTACCTGGCGGCGATGTCGTTCTGGTCGCTGCAGGACCTGAGCGGGGGACGCGTCTCGGGGGCGGGGTTCGGCGTGAGCACACCGGTGATCGTGACGAACTGGCACGGGATGCCGTGGGACCGCCCGGTCACACGGATGCGGGAGTACGTCGACGTGTTCCGGCGGCTGACGGCAGGGGAGCGGCTGCGGCACGAGGGGCTGTACCAGACGCGGGCGCCGGCGATGGACCCGGCAGAGCCGGCGATTCCCGTCTACATCGGGGCGCTGGGCGAGAAGATGCTGGAGACGGCGGGAGAGATCGCGGACGGGGTGATCCTGAACTACCCGACGGCGACCGTGATCGAGCGCTCGGTGGCGGCCATCGAACGGGGCATCGCGAAGGCGGGGCGGAAGCGGGAGGAGGTGCGCATCGTCGCGTTCCTGCGGACGGTGATCGACGAGTCGTACGAGCAGGCCTCGGCGCCAATCAAGGACGAGCTGCTGGCGTACCTGATGGCGCCCGTGTACCGGAAGGTGTTCATCGAGGACGGGTTCGAGGAGGACTGCGAGGTGTTCGAGCGGCGCTGGCTGGCGCGAGAGCGGACGGAGGCGATCGAGGGCATCTCGGAGGCGTTCGTGCGGGCGCACGCGGTCGTGGGGCGGAGTGGCGAGGAGTGCCGGGACATCGCGGCGGGGTTGATGGCGGCGGGGCTCGACGAGGCGTTCCTGTACCCGATCGCGCCGGGCGGGGTAGCGAGCGAGCAGGAAGCGCTCCTGGAGACGATCCGGGCACTGGCTCCGCGCTAGGCGGGGGGCGGCGTGCCCGTGCAGGCGCGCCAGGCGGATTCGAGGAGGGCGCGCGCATAGGGCGCTCCGGGGCAGTGAGCGACGACGGCACGACCCTCGAAGGGGCCGTAGTGGCGCGTGAAGAGGTCGCCGAAGCCTTCGGTACCCGCGACGGCATCGCGCCAGGCATCGAGCTCGCCGGGCGCGGGCTCGAAGGGCTCGCCGGCGACGGGGTCGCTCCAGAGCACGGCGTGCATGACGGCCGCGACCGACTCGATGCCGGTGGTCACGAGCTCCGCGTCTTCGGCGGTGAGGCCACGGGCGGCGGCGCGCTCGCGGACGAGGTCGCAGGCGGCGGCGCGCCAGCCTTCGACGCGGGATTCGCGAGGCAACCGGCGGGCGCGGGCGGCAGTGGCGGCGGCGAGGGGGTCGGGGTCGACGAGGAGTTCGAGGCGCTCGATGGTCTCGCCGACACGGGCGATGAAGCCGGGCGGAAACTTCGAGAGGAGCAGCCGGTCTTCGTCCTCGCGGGCGAGGCGGCGGTGATCGGCGATGCCGTGCTCGCTCGCGAGCCAGTGGCGGAGGCGGTCTTCGGTCGTGGTCACGGGATGGCTCGGGCGGAGCGCACACCGGCGCGGCGCATCGCCTCGAAGGCGCGGGCGCCGTCGCCGGGTTGGAGGTCGACGGCGCGGACGGCGTCGATGAGGACGAAGGTGGCGAAGCCGCGCTGGACGGCGTCGAGGGCGGTGGCGCGCACGCAGTAGTCGGTGGCGAGGCCGGCAACGGCGACCGTGGTGACGCCGCGGTCACGCAACAGCGATTCGAGGAGCGTGTCGCTGGGGTGGCCGCTGGCGGGGTCGCGGACGGTGAAGCCGGAGTAGCCGTCCTCGCCACCGGTTCCCTTGCGGACGACCTCGCCGGAAACGCGGAGCTGGGGGTGGAAGGCGGCGCCCCACGTGTCCTGCACGCAATGGACGGGCCAGATGCCCCCGTCCCTGGCGAAGTGGGGCGTTTCGGGCGGGTGCCAGTCCTGCGTGTAGAGGACGCCGGCGCCTGCGGCTTCGGCGGCGGCGATGGCGGCGTTGACCGTGGGGACGACCTCATCACCGCCGGAGACGGAGAGGCCGCCGGCGGGGTCGGCGAAGTCGTTCTGCACGTCGACGACGAGGAGGGCGGTGCGTTCGTCCCAGCGGATCATGGTGTCGCCACCTTGGGGAGGCGCGGAGGGGGCGTCAAGCGGCGCGCCCGACGGTTCGGGCGGGCGCTGGTAGGCTCGCGCGCATGGCCGACACCTGGCAGCCGGAGCAGTACGCGCGCTTCCGCGCCGAACGGGAGCAGCCGTTCCACGACCTGCTGGCGCTGGTGGAGCCGGTTCCCGGCGGGCGCGTGGTGGACCTGGGATGCGGAACCGGGGTGCTGACGCGAGTGCTGCACGAGCACACCGGGGCGGCGGAGACGGTGGGGTTCGACCGTTCGGAGGCGATGCTGGCGACGAGCGCGCAGCACGCGGGGGGTGGGGTGCGCTTCGAGCAGGGCGACATCGCGGCGTTCGCGGGGCGGGGGCTCGACGTTGTGTTCTCGAACGCGGCGCTGCAGTGGGTCGACGACCACCCGGCGCTATTCCCACGGCTGGCGGCGACGCTCGGGGTGGGTGGGCAGCTGGCCGTGCAGATGCCGATGAACCACGACCATCCGTCGCACACGGTGGCGCACGAGGTGGCGAGGGAGCCCCGTCACGCGCGGGCGCTCGGCGGCTACGTTCGCGGATACCCAATGGGAGAGCCGGAGTGGTATGCGGAGCTGCTCGCGCGGCTGGGGTTCGAGGAGCAGCACGTGCGGCTACAGGTATACCTGCACCGGCTGGCGGGACGGGAGGAGGTGGTGGAGTGGGTGAAGGGGTCGCTGCTGACGGACTACCGCAACCGGCTGGAGGTCGAGGAGTACGAGGCCTACCTCGCGGACTACCGGGAGCGGCTCCTGGCGGAGCTCCCGGACGAACGTCCCTTCCTGTACCCGTTCAAGCGCATCCTGCTGTGGGGGAGGATGGGCGCGGGGACGGGGACCAACACGTAGGCTCGCGGGATGGCGGAGTTCGAGGCGAGCGAGCGCGAGAACGGGGGCCTGCGGGAGGTGAGCTTCCGGCTGGGGGAGGCGCCGGGGCTGCTGTGGCTTCCGGACGGGATAGAGGGGCCGTTTCCGCTGGTGCTGATCCAGCACCCGGGGATGAGCCGCAAGGAGGATCCGATCGTGTCGGGACCGGCGCGCGCGTGGGCGACGACGCATCGCTGGGCCTGCCTAGGGCTCGATGCTCCGGGTCACGGCGAGCGGGCGGTGGCGGACCCGTTCGCTGCGATGCGCGACCCCGAGCAGGCGGCGGCGATGGCAGCGCAGTTCGCGGGTGAGGTGGCGGCGGCAATCGACGCGCTGGCGGAGCGGTATCCGGTTGATACGGGTCGGCTGGGGTACTACGGCTACTCGCTGGGGGCGATGCTGGGGGTGCCGGCGGTGGCGGGGGATGGACGCTTCCGGGCGGCGGTGTTCGCGGCGGCGGGGACGGGGTCGCTGAGCGGTCCCGCCGAGGGGGAGGGGAGCCACCTGGCGGGGCTGGCGGAGGTGGTGGTGCGGGTCATCGCGAAGGAGCGGGATGAGGTGGTGTCGCCCGACGCAACGATGGAGCTGTACGCGGGCATCCCGGGCGACAAGGACCTGGTGACGCTGCCGGGCGGGCACTTCGCCATCGGGGACGACGTGGTGGGGGCGGCGGAGGAGTGGCTGGTCGCGAACGTGTAGGCAGCGCTAGCGCTGGAGCTGGCCCAGCTTGAAGTTGTCCCAGGTGACCATGCGGTCGGGTTCGAGCACGACCCAGCGACGGGTGCGTCCGGCGGCAGTGGCGCCGTGGCGTCCATCGGGCTGGCCGTACTTGGCGCCCATCTGGAGGCGGGCCTCCTCAAGGTGGGGGTCGGCGTTCTCGGCGTCAGCGTCCTCAAGGACGGTGGCGCGGCCCTGGAGCATGATGCCCTGGAGCTCGGGATAGCGTTCATTCAGGTCGACGAGGACGGTGGCGGCGGGGTTGCGTCGCAGGTTGGCGACCTTCTGGCCGCGGCAGGCGGTGTAGACCTTGCCTCCCGCCCAGCCGAACCAGAGGGGAGTGAGGTTGATGCGGTCCCCCGGTCCAACGGTGGCGATTCGCATGTTCCAGGTGGTGGACATGATGTCGTCGATCTGTTCGGGGGTAAGGGCGAGCTCTTTGGGGATGGGCACAGGCGGCCTCCGGTGGAAGTGCGGGCAATGATAGGATGCTGGCGGCGCGGGCGGGCGTGGTTCAATGGCAGAATGCGACCTTCCCAAGGTTGAGACGAGGGTTCGATTCCCTTCGCCCGCTCCATCCGAGGAGAGCGCGCCTCCAGGTATCTGCGCTCGACTGCTTGCGCGCTCGCGATGCCGCGCGGAGTGGTGAGGAGAGCGGCGGCGGAGCCGCCTGAGTGGAGCGCCGCCTGCGGGCGGCTGAGTGAGGTGGACTCGGCTACAGGTAGCTGAGTAGGGGGAGGTAGTTAGCCCGACTCGGTGATGAGTTCGAGGCCGTCTATCCCCGTGAAGTCCCCGACGTTGTGAGTCACGATGGGGCACTGCGCCCATAGGGCCGTGGCTGCAATCCAGGCATCAGCCGTCTCTATCTCGCGACCCGCCCTCCGGCGAGCAGCACGTAGCCTCGCGAAGTGCTCCACCATCCCCATGTCGAACGGGACAATCACGTACCTCTGCGTCTCGGCCCGGAGTCGGGCGATGCGACTCTCTCCCCAATTGCGCTGGTAGGCGCCCTGCAGCGCCTCCGCAACGGTCTGGAAAGAGAGGGCGGCAACGCGGCCCTCAATGAACGGCCTGTATCGGTCGGCTCGAGGATCCTCGGTAAAGATGAAGGAGAAGACGTCGGTGTCGACAACGACGCGGGCGGAGGGTGGCAGGGCTAGCGCCTCATCTCTTCGCCAAAGATGGCACTCAGGAAGTCGTCGACATCGAACTTGTCTTCCTCGTCACAGGGCTCAGGCCAGACGAACGGACCTGCACCCTGCTGCTCGACCAACTGGTCGAAGGTGGTCGAGCTCTGAAACCAGCCGGGCCAAGTGCGAGCATCGCCGTTATCGGCGTCTGCCTCTGCGTTGCGGGCTTTCTTCTCTTCGGTGGTCACGATGCTTCCACCCGACAATAGCACACCCGGATCCGCTGCGGGGCGGACGGCGGCGTGAGGGGAGGCGATCATCGAGATCGACGCGGGAGGGATCCGCTAGTCCAGGGTGTCGAGGTAGTTGGCGATGGCTTCGGCGGCGCGGCGGCCGTCGGCGAGGGCGGTGACCACGAGGTCGGCGCCATTGACGTTGTCGCCGCCGGCGAAGACGCCGCGGCGGGAGGTGCGTCCGCCTTCGTCGATGGCGATGAGGGCGCCCCAGCTGGTGCTCAGGCCGCTGGTGGTCTCGGGGACGACGGGGTCGGCGCCGTAGCCGATGGCGATGGGGATGGTGTCGGCTTCGATGACGAACTCGCTGCCCTCGATAGGGACGGGGCGGCGGCGACCGGAGTCGTCGGGCTCGCCCAGGCGCATACGGATGCACTCGACGCCCGTGGCCTTGCCGTTCTCGCCGATGATGCGGAGGGGAGCGGTGAGCATCTCGAACTGGACGCCTTCCTCGCGGGCGTTGATGCGCTCCTCGCCACGGCCGAGCATCTCGGCCTCGGTGCGACGGTAGACGCAGGTAACGGTCTCAGCGCCCATGCGGACGGCGGTGCGGACGCAATCCATGGAGGTGTCGCCGCCGCCAATCACAGCGACCTTCGTGGGCTGGGGGAGAGGCTCCTTGAGGTGGTCGGGAAGCTGGTCGGGGCGGAGGTTGCCGCGCACGAGGTAGTCGGTGGCGCGGTGGACGCCTTCGAAGTCCTCGCCCTCGATGCCGAGCTCGTTGCCGACGCCCGCGCCCGTGCCAAGGAAGACGGCGTCGTACTCGCCGTCGAGCATCTCGTCGACGGTGATGTCCTTGCCGACGTAGGTGTTGCACCGGAACTCGATGCCGAGGGCCTCGAGGTGGGTGATGTAGTCGTCCACGATCTGCTTGCGCATCTTGAAGTTAGGGATGCCGTAGACGAGCACGCCGCCGGGCTCGGGCCAGTATTCGAAGACGGTAGAGCCGTGGCCCATCTCGGCGAGCATCTCGGCGACGGCGAGGCCGGCGGGGCCGGCGCCGATAACGGCGACCTTGCGTCCGCTGGGCGGGGCCGGGTACGGGGGCCGGGGATAGCCGCCAACCTCGCGGCGCTGGTAGTCGGTAACGAAGGCCTCGAGCTTGCCGATGGTGACGGCGGGCTCGGCGCGGCCGTCGGGGCGGATGGCGAAGCCGACGACGCAGGCGCCCTCGCAGAGGCTCTCCTGGGGGCAGAGGCGACCGCACATCTCGGGGAGGTTGCTGGTCTCGCGGAACACGTCGGCGGCGCCGATGATGTCGCCTTCTTCGACGAGGGCGAAGGCGCCGGGAATGTCGTTACTGACGGGGCAGGCTTCCTGGCAGGGCGCCGAGGGGCACTGGATGCAGCGCTGCGCCTCGATCTTGGCGGAGTTGAGATCGAAGCCCAGGTAGGTCTCGTCCCAGTTGCGGACGCGTTCCTCTGCGTCCTGCTTGGGGACCTTCTGGACGCCTATGTCGAGGCGGCGGTGAACGATGTGTGTCTCTGGCATCGCTGATCACAAAGCCGCCCGTTGGCGGCTCGACGATCTTACCGCTTTACCTTCAACGTTGGGGAGGGCGCACCGAACGGCACCGGAACCGGTCAGCTCAGCTCGTAGCGCGGGGGGTCGATCCACTGCTCGCTGGGCGGGTTTTCCTGGGCGCGAACCTCGGCCCGGCGGGCGGCGGCCTCGAGGCGGCGGGCGCGCTTGATGATGCGGTCGCGCTCCCGCTGGCGGGCCTCCTCGCGGGTGCGCTTACGGGCGGTCGCGCGGCGGGGCTTTCCGGGGGAGGCGAGGACGCGTCCCTCGGCCTCGAGCTGGGCGAGGTGGGTGCGGACGTTGCCGTCGGCGGCGCGGCGCAGGCGGGTATCGATGTCGGGGTAGATGGCGAGCATGAGGTCCCAGCTCGTCTTCGGGGCACCCTCCTGGAGGGCGTCGAGGATCTGGGTCTCGCGGGTGTTGCGGTGGTCGATGTAGGACTGGAGGCGCTCGCGGGGGTCGAGGACGAGGGGGCCGTGGCCGGGGCAGATGACCTTCAGGTTGGGGAGGTCGACCAGGCGCTGGAGGGTGGCGCGGTATGCGGCAAGGTCGCCGATGGTGGTGGTAGTCGAACCGAGCATGGTGTCGCCAGTGAAGAGGACGCCCTCTTCCTCGAGGTAGTAGCAGATGGAGTCGACGGAGTGGCCGGGGGAGGTGATGACGCGCAGGCGGACGCCGCCGTCGAGCTCGACGAGCTGGCCGTCGGCGAGCTTGCGGACGCCCTTGGCGGGGAGGCGGCCCTTGAGGAGGGGCCTTCCGTTCTCGGGGATGGCGATCTCGGCGTCGAAGATCTCGCGGGTCCACTTGAGGTTGCCGGAGTGGTCGGCGTGGTGGTGGGTAACGGCGGCGATCGCGATCTCGGCCTTCTCGGTAGCGGCGAGGTAGCCGCGGAGCATCCAGCGGTAGCGGTCGAGGGCTTCGCCGGAGTCGATGGTGAGGACCTGGTCGCGGCCGACGAGGTAGATGTTGGTGGACACGGGCCGCATGGGGCTCTCGTCGGGGACCTGGACGGCGCGGACGCTGGGGGAAACCTGCATGGTTCGCCTCCGGGGCAGATGGTGGCTGGCCGGAGGAGGGGTTGCAAGGGAGGGGTCTACGCCCCCGGCAGGAGTCGAACCTGCGGCCAGACGTTTAGAAGACGCCTGCTCTGTCCGCTGAGCTACGGGGGCCCGTGGCTATTGTAGGCGGAGGGCCGAGAGTCCCCGGGGGGCATGGAGCGTATGCGCGGGGGGCGTGGTAATCTGCAGTACTGCGTTGCGGCCGGTGCGCCGCAAGGGCGCGGCCGTTGAGCGAGTCTCCGCGCGCTCACTGAACCATTTTCCTGGAGATTGCGACCTTGAGTATCAACGTGGCCATCATCGGCGTGGGCAACTGCGCCTCCTCGCTCGTGCAAGGGCTGGAGTTCTACCGGCACATTGAGGAAGGGGACGAGGTTCCCGGCATCATGCACCCCGTGGTGGGGGGCTACCACATCAACGACATCAACCTGGCGGTGGCGATCGACATCGACGCCGACAAGGTGGGCAAGGACCTCTCGGAAGCGGTCTTCGCCGGCCAGAACAACACGTTCAAGTTCTCCGACGTGCCTCACGCAGGCGTGAAGGTCGAGCGGGGGATGACGCACGACGGGCTGGGCCAGTACCTGGGCGAGGTAATCGAGAAAGCGCCCGGGGGCACGGCGGACATCGTGAAGCTGCTGCGCGAGAACGAGATCGACGTCGTCATCAACTACCTGCCCGTTGGCTCGGAAGAGGCGACGAAGTGGTACGTCGAGCAGACGCTGGCGGCGGGCTGCGCGTTCATCAACTGCATCCCGGTGTTCATCGCGCGGGACGAGAACGGCTACTGGCCGCGGCGCTTCGAGGAAGCGGGGCTGCCGATCGTGGGCGACGACATCAAGAGCCAGGTGGGGGCGACCATCGTGCACCGCACGCTGGCGCGCCTGTTCGCCGACCGGGGCGTGCACCTGGACCGGACGTACCAGCTCAACTTCGGCGGGAACACGGACTTCATGAACATGCTCGAGCGCTCGCGGCTGGAGTCGAAGAAGATCTCGAAGACCTCGGCGGTCACGAGCCAGATCGACTACGAGCTGGCTGCCGACGACGTGCATGTCGGCCCGAGCGACTACGTGCCCTGGCTGGACGACCGCAAGTGGTGCCACATCCGCATGGAGGGCACTACCTTCGGGAACGTACCCCTTAACGTCGAGCTGAAGCTCGAGGTGTGGGACAGCCCGAACAGCGCTGGCGTCGTGATCGACGCGATCCGCTGCGCGAAGCTGGGTCTGGACCGAGGCCTGAAGGGGCCGCTGCTGGCGCCGAGCGCGTACTTCATGAAGTCGCCGCCGGTGCAGTATCACGACGACGAGGCCCGTGACATGGTCGAATCGTTCATCGCGGAGGCGTAGTTTTCGAGGCAGGGGGAGCGGGCACGTTCGCTTACGTCGGCTGGCGCGCGCTGCTGGCGCTTACACGTGTGCTCCCGCTGCCGGTGCTCTGCGCCGGGGCGGGAGTGGTGGGCAGCGCCCTGTACTACTGCTGGCCACAGGGCCGGCAGACCATGCTGCGAAACTACGAGCGGGTGCTCCCCGAGGCAAGGACGCGGGAACGGCAGCGCGTCGCCCGTGAGTCGCTGGCGAATTACTGCCGCTACATGGTCGAGTTCGCCGCCAGCGGGAACCTCTCGCCAGAGGAGCGGCTGGCGGTAGGGGTGGAGACGCCCGGATTCGAAGGGCTCGACCGGGGGCTGGCGAAGGGGCGGGGGGCGCTGGTTGCGCCCATGCACTTCGGTAACTGGGACCTGGGCGCGACGATCGCGGCGGCGCGGGGCTACACCCTGACGGTAGTGGGAGAAACCTTCGGTCATCCGGGGCTGGACGAACTGGTCGTGGCGGGGCGGGAAGCACTGGGCGTACGGCTGGTCAAGATGGAGCGGGTGGGGCCGTCGCTGGTGCGGTCGCTGCGCCGGAACGAGATGCTGGCCACCCTGATCGACCGCCCCCTGAGCGAAGGGGGGGTGCGCGTGCGCTTCTTCGGGGAAGAGGTGGAGGTGCCCGCGGGGCCGGCCCGGCTGGCGCTGCGGACGGGGGCGGCGGTGGGGGCGGTGGCGTTCCCAAGGCGGGAGGCGGGACGGATCGATGTGCTTTCGAACTTCGACCTGGACTTCGAACCTAGCGGGGACACGGCCCGCGACGTGCAGGCGCTGACGCAGGCGATCATGAGCGCCCACGAGGCGTTCGTCCGCCAGTACCCCGAGCAGTGGTATATGTTCCGCGAGTTTTGGGAACCGCGAGCCTCCGCCGAACCGTCCTCGGGACGCTGACCTTGGCGGCGCTGCAGGTGGCGGCGCCGGTAGTGGGACGCTTTCCGCGACCGGCGTACGCGCTGGCGCGAGCCGCCGGCTGGCTCACGTGGCGGCTGCGGGCGGGGGCGCGGGCGCGGGTGGCGGGGAACCTCCTGCCGGCCTGCGGGGGGGACCACGAACAGGCCCGGGCCGCCTCACTCAGGGTGTTCCAGAATGTCGCGACCTACTACGTGGACCTGGCCACGCTCCCCTATCGCAAGCCGACGGGCTTCGAGGAGGAGCACCTGCTTGTCGAGGGCGAGGAGCATGTCCCCTCCCTCTTCGAGCCGGGGCCGGTGATCATCGTGAGCGCTCACGTAGGGAACCCGGAGCTGGCGCTGGTCGCGGTGGCGCAGCGGGGACGACAGTGGGTGGAGCTGGTCGAGCCGTTGGAACCGCCCGCACTGGGGCGATACCTGGCGCGGCTACGCGAGGCGGCGGGAGGGATCGTGGCGGAAGCCGACGTGAACGGGACCCGCACGGCGCTGCGCCAGCTGCGGGCGGGAGGCATGGTGGCGCTGGTGGCGGACCGCGACCTGGCCGGCGCGGGTATCTGCGTGACACTCCTGGGGCAGCGGGTGTTGCTGCCGCGCGGTCCCTGGGAGCTGGCACGACGCACGGGAGCGAGGGTGGTCCCCATGTTTGCAGCGCGCCGCTTCGCCGATGATCAGACGGTCTGGATCGACGAGCCGTTCACGGTTTCGGACCAGGGGGAGCGGGAGGAAGCGGTGCAAGCCGCTGCGCAGCGGTGGGCGGACCTGTTCGGCGCACACCTTCAGCGCGACCCCGGACAATGGACGGTGCTGGAAGACTTCTGGGGGGTGCATGCCTGTGGGTAAGGCCGACTTGCACATCCACACGCGCATCTCGGACGGGATGGCTTCGGTCGAGAAGGTTCTGGAACGGGCCGAGCATGGAGCGGACCTGGACGTCATCGCGATCACGGACCACGAGGACGTGCGGGGCGGGCTGGAGGCGCGAGAACTTGCGGCAAAGCGAGGGTTGCGGGTGGAGGTGGTGCCGGGCGCGGAGATCACGACGCGACACGGGCACCTGCTGGCACTGTTCATCGAGCGCACGCCGCCGATCTTCCGCTCGGTGGAGGCGACGATCGAGGCGATCCACGCGCAGGGCGGAATTGCGATTGCGGCGCACCCCATGAGCTGGCTGACGCGGTCGCTGAGCCGGCGCACCATCGACCGGGTGGTGGCGCGGGGGGAGGAGGGGGTGGTGTTCGACGCGATCGAGGCGAACCTGAGCCCGGCGGGGCGGGTGACGGCGCGGCAGACCGAGGAGCGCAACGCGGCCCGCTGGCGGCTGCCGGTGTGCGGGGGGAGCGACTGTCACCATCTGCCGCAGCTGGGCACGGGCTGGACGGAGTTCGAGGGACGCACGGCGGAGGAGTTGCACGCTGCGCTGGCGACGGGGGCGGTGCGGGAGGGGCACTCGCAGCCGCCATCACTACGGGAGATCGGGCTGGGGCAGGCGGTGTTGGGGCTGGCGTGGGGGTTCTCGGCGACGCCCCGTAAGATGGTACGTCGAGGGACGTGGGTGAGCGGACGATGAGGATCGCACTCGTATCGCCGTACGACTGGTCCGTGCCGAGTGGGGTGAACCGCCACATCGGGCAGCTCGGGGCGCAGTTCCGCGAGTGGGGCCACGAGATCACGATCCTGGCGCCGGCATCGGACCCGGAGGAGGCGGAGGGGGACTGCATCGCCATGGGGCGGCCGCTGGCGGTTCCGGCAAGCGGTTCGATGGCGCGCATCAGCTTCACCTGGAAAGGCCGAGCGATCGAGAGTTTGCTGGCGGAGGGGGCGTTCGAGATTGTTCATCTGCACGAGCCGCTGATGCCGCTCCTGCCGTACCAGGTGCTGCGTCAATCGCAGGCAGTAAACGTGGGCACGTTCCATGCAGCGAAGGAGGGCGGCAATCGCTTCTACGAGTACACGCGTCCGTTGATACGGCGGTGGTTCCGACGGCTGGACGGGAAGATCGCCGTCTCGCCGGCGGCGACGCGTCTGGTCGGGCGGTACTTTCCCGGGTACTTCAACCTGATCCCGAACGGGATCGACTTCGGGCACTTCGCGGGGGAGCATGCCCCGCTGCCGGAGTTCGACGACGGCTGCTTCAACCTGCTGTTCGTAGGCCGTCCGGAGAAGCGCAAGGGGCTGAAGTACGCCCTGCGGGCCTTCGGGCGCATTCGCGAGGCAGAGCCAAGGAGCCGGTTGATCGTGGTGGGGGCAGGGAGCTTCCGGCGGTACGAGCGGATCGTGGGACCGGACGAGAATGTGGTGTTCCGATCGAACGTGCCCTACGGGGAGCTGCCCCGCTACCACCACAGCGCCCACGCCTTCTGCTCGCCGGCGACGGGGAACGAGAGCCAGGGGATCGCGCTGCTGGAGGCGATGGCGGCGCGACTGCCGGTGGTGGCGAGCAATATCGAGGGGTTCGCGGGGGTGATCACGAACGAGGTCGACGGGCTGCTCGTACCCCCCAAAGACGACAAAGCGATCGCCGATGCGGTCCTGCGCCTGCGGCACGACCGCGACCTGCGCGAGTCGCTGGCGGAGCAGGGGCAGGCGCAGGCAGCGCACTACAGCTGGGAGAACGTGGCGCGGCGGGTGATGGCGTACTACGAGCGGCTGCTCTACGAACGGGGGCAGGTGGAAGAGGCGAGGGCAACTCAAGGGGAGCTGACACGGGCGTGAGCCAGCGAAAAGTGCGGCTTCTGCCAGAGCGCATCCCGGCGGCGGCGAGCGACGCGATCGGGCGGGGTGTGGGCGCGCTCGGCATCACGCCGAACATGATCACGCTGGCGGGCGTGGTCGGGAGCGGGGTGGCGGCCTGGCTGATCACGGAGGAGCGGCTGCTCATCGCGGGGGCGGTGTTCCTGGGCTTCAGCGCGATGGACTTCGTCGACGGAGCGGTGGCGCGGGCGACGGGGCAAGCGACGCCGTACGGGGCGCTGCTGGACGCGGTCATGGACCGGGTGGGCGAGGCGCTCGTGCTGGCGGGGTGCATCTGGTACTTCGCGGAGCGGGGGGAGGACGTGCAGGCGGGGTTCGGGTACGCGGCGCTGTTCGGGAGTATCGCGGTCAGCTACGTGCGGGCGCGGGGGGAGGCGCTGGGGGTGGCGACGCGCGAGGGGTTGTTCCGGCGCCAGGAGCGGGTCGTGCTGCTCGGCATCGGGCTGCTGGCAAACGGTCTGACGGTCGTCATCATCATCCTGGCGATCCTCGCCAACCTGACGGCGCTGCAACGCTGGTGGATCGTCAGCAAGGGGTCGCGGGAGCGGGACCGGGAGGAAGCGGAGGGCTAGGTCGGGGGCGTCCCTTCGAACCCCGACTGAGTCAGGACCTACAGTGCCCCCCAACTGCACGATATTCCTCAATAGTCATATACTGTTCGGGTGCACTGGGAGGTGGAGTACACAGACCAGTTCGAGCAGTGGTGGCAAGGGCTCTCGGAGCGAGAGCAGAACCCCGTGATCGCCAGGGTGGAACTCCTGATGGAATATGGCCCCAGTCTTCCTTTCCCCTTCTCCTCGGACATCAAGAGTTCGCGACACGGGAGCATGCGCGAGTTGCGCGCGCAGAGCGCCGGACGACCCCTGCGCGTGCTCTATGCCTTCGACCCGAGGCGCACATCCATCCTCCTCATCGGAGGGGACAAGACCGGCAACGACCGCTTCTACGAGGAATACGTGCCGATAGCCGACCGCCTGTATGACGAACATCTACGTGAATTGAAACGAGAGGGACTAATCGGATGAGCGGACGCCACCCATTCCGGGAACTGACCAGGGACATTGCGCCCGAGCGCCGAAGGCGAATCGACGAGATGAAGCGCGAACTGCTCGCCGAGATGCCGCTGCATGAGTTGCGTCGGGCGCGGGCACTGACCCAGAAGGATCTGGCGGAGACGCTTCACGTGACACAGCCGGCAATCGCGAAGCTCGAGCAACGAGCCGACGTCTACGTCTCGAGCCTTCGCTCATACATTGAGGCGGTGGGCGGACGGCTCAGGATCGTCGCCGAATTCCCCGAAGGCGAGGTGGCCATCACGAACTTCGCCGAAGTGGGGGAGGAAGCGGAGGGCTAGGTCGGGGGCGGGCCCCACTCGTCGAACTCGGGCTCCGGTTCGTCCTCGGGCTCGCGGTCGGGTTCGTCCTCGGGCTCCGATTCCGGGGCTGGGGGTTCCTCGGTGCGCGAGCCGGCATCGAACGTGGGCGGGGGCGAGGAGCTCGCGAGCGGTCCCGAGGGCTCCGGGGTTTCGGGCGCGTCCACGGCGACCGCTTCCGGTTGCGGGCCGCGGTTGCCCAGCATCATCGAAAGGAGGAGGGCGAAGATGGCCAGCAGCGCCAGGATCGCGCCGCCGGCGATGGCGCCGAGGGCGACGTTGCTGAGGCCGCGGCCGCCGTCGTTGCCACCGGTGGCGGCGCCGGGAACGGTGGGCGGGGAGGCGGTTGGGTCAGGTTCCGCCTGCTCGGGGGCGGCGGTGGGTGGCGGGGTCGCCTGGGGCTGCTCGGGCTCGGGGGTGGGTTCGGGCGTGGCGGGCTCCTCGCGGGCAGGGGGGGGGGGGGGGGGGGGGTCGCGGGGGGGGGGGGGGGGCCCAGGGGGGCCCCCCCGGGGTCGTGGGGGCATCTTGGCCCCCATGAGCGACGACGAAACACGCATCTCCGAG
>JAPOQN010000051.1 GCA_026710655.1 Chloroflexota bacterium
GTAGAGCCGTCCCCCGTACTTCACGCTGTAGCTGAACCTGGTGTCGATCAGGTCGATCCCGAACCGCTCCATCAGCAGCACGACGTGGTGATAGAGCGCCGGGATGCAGGCGGTCACGGAGATGTCGAAGGGGATGGAGCTGCCGTCGTCCTGGGGCATCTCGGCCGTGATGGCGTTGCCGCCGACCTGGTCCTGGGCCTCGAACAGCCGGAAGTCGAAGCGGTCCGGGTGGTGGTGCAGCGCCCACGCCGCGCCCAGCCCCGAGATGCCTCCCCCGACAATCGCGATGCGCCGCGGCTTCGTCGCCGTCTCGCTGTTCGCCACGGGACCTGTCCTACCACCCGTACCGGCTGTTGGCCAGCCCGTGGATGGGGATGGGCGCACCCGGACCATCCCCATCCGCACGAGGCCCTCCGGCACGCCGGGCTGCCTCGTCGAGGGTGTGCTGATAGCATCGCGGTCGCCGGAGGTACGCATGGAGGTTACGTTCTTCGACTTCCTCGGCCTCGATCGCCACCATGCCGGCGAAGTGGTACTCGCGGCGCTCATCCTCGTCTTGGGCCTCATCCTCGCGTGGGTTCTCTCGTGCCTGACAGACCGAGTGGTACGCCTGCTCGGCCGCTCCGCGGATGCTGAGTTCAACCAGGCCATCGCGCGCGAGGTGCGCTTTCCGATCGTCGCGATGGTGATCGTCCAGTCCGTGTTCTCCGCAGTGTTGCCGCTCTCTCACGTTGACCCGGTCCGGGACGTCCTTGAGCGAGCGTGGGGGGCGGTGACCCTGTTCGTCGTGGTGGTGATTGTGTGGCGCGCCGTGGGTGCGACCTTCACCTGGTGGGAGCACAGGGTGGGGGAGGAGCACTCATCGTTCTCGTCGAGCACGCTGCCCGTGCTGCGCCGGAGCGTCAGGGTCGTGGTCGCGCTCGTCGGGATGCTCGTCGTGCTCGACTCCGTGGGCGTCGCGGTTGGCCCGCTGCTTGCCGGCCTCGGCATCGGCGGCATCGCTGTCGCGCTTGCCGCGCAACCTATACTCGCGAACGTCTTTGCGGGTTTCTACATGCTCTCCGACCGCTCGATTGCGGTCGGCGACTTCATTGAGCTCGACGGCGGCCCGAACGGGTGGGTCGAGGACATTGGGCTGCGCGCGACGCAGGTCCGCACGTTCGACAACAACCTCGTGCTCATCCCCAACTCGACGCTTGCCAACGCCACCGTTACCAACTTCGACTCCAACGCACCACCAAGCGGCGCCCGCGTGGTCTGCGGGATCGCGTACGAGGAGGATCTCACGCGCGTAGAGGCCGTGGTGGTCGAGGAACTCCTGGGTGTCATCGAGACCGTCCCGGAGGTCGACCCCGAGTATGAGCCCTACGTGCGCTTCACCACCTTCGGCGAATCGAACGTCGACTTCCTGATGCGGCTCAGGTCCAGGGACCGCCGCGATGTGGCCCTGGTGCAGCACGAGATGATCAAGCGCGTCCACGCACGCTTCGCTGTCGAGGACATCACGATCAACTACCCGGCGCGGCGGCTCTTCGTCAACGAGGACGACACCGGCGGGTTGGCCCGGCTCGCCGGCCGGGTCACGCGGCGGCCCGGTAGGTAGCGGTGGCGGTCCGCCGGCTGTCTGCGGGCACGCGGTCGAGCGTGCGGCTCAGACTTCGACCGGCTCCCGGGTGTGCAGGACGTACCCCTCGTACCCGGCGGCCGCGATCTCGTTGCACTTCTCGCGGTAGACGTCCAGTCCGCCGGCATAGGGCATGAACACCCGCGGCTTGCCGGGAATGTTGGCGCCCAGGTACCAGGAGTCCGCGAGCATGTAGAGCGTCTTGCTCGCGACATCGTTCACGTGGTCGACCCACTCCGCCTCGGCATCGGCCTCCGCCTCGGCGAGCTCGACGTCGTGCTCGACCATGTAGGCGAGGAAGTCCGAGATGTACTCGACGTGCTGCTCGATCGTGGGTGGCATGTTGCTCAACACCGAGGGGCTGCCGGGGCCCGTGATCATGAACATGTTGGGGAACCCAGCCGGGGACAGCCCCAGGTACGCCTTCGGGCCCTCCGCCCACTTCTCCTTGAGCCTGAGACCGTCCCGGCCCCGGATGTCGATCCGGTTGAACGCGCCCGTCATCCCGTCGTAGCCAGTTGCGAAGACGATGATGTCGAGCTCGTACTCGCCCTCCTCGGTGCGGATGCCGTTCGCCGTGATCTCCTCGATCGGCGCGTGACGGATGTCGACCAGGTCGACGTTGTCGCGGTTGTAGGTCTCGAAGTAGTTGGTGTCGATCAGCGCGCGCTTTGAGGCGAACGGGTGGTCGCGCGGCATCAGCTTCTCGGCCGTCTCCGGGTCGTCGACCATCTCACGGATCTTCGAGCGGATGAACTCCGCGGCCGTGTCGTTGGCCCGCCGGTCGAAGGTGACGTCGCCGAACGTGGTGAGCAGGAAGCGGAACCCGCCCTCTTCCCACGCGGCCTCGTAGATCCTGCGCCGCTCCTCATCGTCGACATCCAGCGCCGAGCCTTCCGCCTCGTTGTAGTGAGTGCCGCCCCTCGACCAGCGGCTCTTTTCGAAGATCTCGTCGTAGCGCCCCTTGACGTCATCGAGGAACTCCGGCGTTACCGTGCCGTGCCGCGCCGGGATCGTGTACTGCGGTGTGCGCTGGAAGACCGTCAGGTGGCCGGCCTGCTTCGCAATCACGGGGATGGACTGGACGCCGCTCGATCCGGTGCCAATCACGCCGACGCGCTTGCCCGCGAAATCGACCCCTTCGTGCGGCCACGAGCCCGTGTGATGCCACTCCCCCTCGAAGTTCTCAAGCCCCTTGATATCGGGCACCTGGCCCGCCGAGATGCACCCGACGCCGGTAATGAAGTAGCGCGCGAGCACGCGGTCGCCCTGGTCCGTCTCGATCTCCCAGCGATTCAGGTCCTCGCGGTAGTGCGCCGCCGTGATGCGCGTCTCGAACTGGATGTCGCGGCGCAGGTCGAACCGGTCGGCGACGTGGCTGAGGTAGCGCATGATCTCGGGCTGCTCGGGGTATTTACCGCTCCAGTTCCACTCCTGGGCGAGGTCCTTGTCGAACGAGAAACAGTAGAGATACGACTCGGAGTCGCAGCGCGCTCCCGGGTAGCGGTTCCAGTACCAGGTGCCGCCAACGTCGTCCCCGGCCTCGAACACGCGTGCCGAGAGGCCGAGCACCTCGCGCAGCCGGTACAGCATGTACAGGCCGGAAAACCCGGCCCCAACGACAACGGCGTCGAGTTCCACGCGGCTGGTGTCGGTCGTCATCTCTGCCCTCCCTCGTCGAGCACGTTCCTGTGGGGTCTCGCCCCTGACACTACTCTCTCCGCACGGGCGTGTCGGCTACGGGGCTGCCCTGGTGGCTTCCCGGGACCGCTCGTGGATCGTCGCCCGCACCGCTTTCACCACCTGCTGAAAGCCGCGCTCGCTCCCGGGCAGCATCAGCATGGTGAAGAAGCCGTGCGTCTGGCCCTCGTGACGCATGAAGTTCACCGGCACCCCTGCCTCGCGGAGGCGTTCCGCGTAGGCCTCGCCTTCATCGCGCAGCACGTCGTGCTCGGCGGTCATCACCACCGCGGGCGGGAGCCCCGCGAGGTCGGCGGCGCGCAGGGGCGAAGCGTCCGCCTCGGTGCGCTGTGCCGCGTCCGGCGCGTAGTGGTCCCAGAACCAGACCATCGCCTCGCGTGTCAGCAGCAGCTGGTTCCCGGGGTCGGTGTACGACGGCCGCTCGAAGTCGGCGTCCGTGACCGGGTAGATCAGGATCTGAGCCCCGATCGGCGGGCCTCCGCGGTCGCGCGCCCGCAGCGCCATCACGGCCGCGAGGTTTCCGCCCGCACTGTCGCCGGCGACGAACAGCGGGGCGCCGGGCCCGGAGATCTCCCCCAGGTGTTCCCCGACCCACTCGAGCGCTGCGTACGAGTCGTCGACGGCCACCGGGTAGCGGTGCTCGGGCGCGAGGCGGTAGTCGACCAGCACCACCGCGCACGACGTGCGCTCGGCGAGCTTGCGCGCGACCGTGTCGCTCTCGTCGATGGAACCCACGACCCAGCCACCCCCGTGGTAGTACACGATCACGCCGGCGGTCCGCTCAAGCGGCACCAGCACCCGCAACGGCACTGCGCCGCCGGGCACTGCCAGGCTGTGCTCGTCGATGCGAACCATCGGCGGGGCTGGCCCGTTCATTTCGGCCAGGCCGGCAGCGAGCGTTCTCGCCTCCTCGACGCTGTTCTCGTGGAGGGGCTTGCCGCCCCCTTCCGCCATCTGCTCGAGCAACTCGGCAGTCGCGAAGTCAATCGTCATGCAGTACATCCCCGGCGCGTCGTGTTCTGCTGCGCGCCCACGGCGCGAACAGCATAGGGATGCGGCGGGCGGGACGCATCAACGGTATTCCCGGGACTGCGCCACCAGGGCCTCGCTCGCCTCCCAGAGCTTCGCCCCGTTGCCCGCATCGGCTGCGGCGGGCGACACCTGCTTCCGCTGCATCAGGTGCAAGTACATCCCGGTGGAGCTCCCCGCTTCCTCCTCACAGCAGAGGTACATGATCGGTTCGATGGCCTCCTCCGGAGACTGGAAGAACCACCCCAGCACCGCGTTGACGACCGGCCTCAGCAGCGCCGGCGCGTCCCGGGCAATGTTCGTGGCCACCCCTCCCGGGCACATCGCGTGGACCGCCATCTCCACCCCATCCCCCGGGTTCAGCCGGCGGGAAAGCTCGGTCGCGAACGTGCACTGGACCAGCTTGCTCAGCCCGTACCGCCGCATGCCCTCATTCATGCCGTATTCGGTGAAGGCACCGAAGTGGTCGAAGTCGATGCCCCGGGCGGACCGGTGCGACTCCGATGAGACGAACACGATCCGCGGGGTCTCGCCCGCCCGGCTCGCGGGACGAATCACACCGTCCTGCAGCCATCGGTCGATCATCACCCGCCCTGCCAGGAAGTGGACCGCGAACATGAGCTCGTAGCCCTGCGGCGTCTTCCTCGCCCTGCGGGACATGAGGCCGGCATTCAGGAGCGCGATGTCGATGCGGGTGCCGCGCTGCTGCAGTTCGTCGCAGAAGCGATGGACTGAGCGAAGGTCCGCAAGGTCCACCTCGACCAGCTCCACCGCCTCCGAGCCCGAGAGCCGCCTGATTTCTCTTAGGGTGTCCGCGTGACCGGGCCGGCACGCCAGGATTACGTTCCCGCCGCGCCTTGCGAGTGCAATCGCAGCGGCTTTCCCCAGCCCGCTGTTGGCTCCGGTTACCAGGCAGGTCTTGCCGTCGATCCGCACGCTGTCCGGGACCGGACTGATGTCGGAAACCGCGGGACTCCTGAGGTCCCTGACCGCCGCGATCACGGCGTGGACGAAGTTGCCGTCACCGATCGCTTCTGGTTCTCGTGCCATCGCTGTGGGCGCCCCTGGGGCCGGCCGCGTCTCTTCGCTCACCGGCCAGTTGCGAGCCTACTCGAACGGGATCGCATGTTGCTTCCGGTAGGCGGAGAAGGTCTTGTCCACGACCTCCTCGCTCAACCCGAAATCGTCCAGCCGGTAGGTGTGTGTGCCGAACCGGCTCTGCGGATTCGCGTTCATCCATCGCGCCGCTTCGCGCTCGGCTGCGTCGTCGAACCCGATCCCCGCCAGCTCGCAGATCCGCCGCAGCTCGGCGATCGGGTCGCTCGTCAGGTCGTAGTACGACACGTCAATGAATCGGCGGTCTTCCGCCCCTGCCCGGGCTTCCATCGCCTGTTCGACCATCCTGCGGGACTTCCTGGTCCAGTGTTCCCCTATCTCCCTCGGATTTACGTAGTCGCTGAGGATGCCGCGGGCGTGGGCGACCATGCTGCAATATGAGGCCAGCGACACCCGTGGGTCGCGGTGCGTCTGCACGACGGTGGCCTCCGGGAACACCCGCAGGAACACGTCCAGGAACTCCATGTGATGCGGGGTCTTGAGCACCCAGGGACGCCCTGGACGCTGCCAGGAGAGGGCCTGTAGGAGTGTGCGGAAGTACTCGTAGGCCCATGTGTGGTCCTGTTCCTCCAGCCAGCGCGAGTAACCCGGTACGTGCATGGTGGCCTCGGGCGATTGCGTCATGAAATTCAGGTCGAGCAGCAGGATGTCCTCTTCCGCATCCTCGTGGCTGATGGGGTGAATGGCCCTGAAGTCGGGCGCCAGGTAGGCCATGCCCCTCTCGGCGATGAGGGCGCGCCGCTTGCCCGCCCGCCCACCGCGTCCTCCGGCGTTGGCGGCCGATGCCGGGTCCAGCGCTTCCGCTCCGGAGATGCCCCGGATCCCCGGATGGGCATTCAGCAGGCGGTGCAGAAGGGTGGTGCCGGTGCGCTGCAACCCGGTGACGAGGACGATGGGAGCGAGGGTGACGTCGTGGATCTCGGGATGCCTTCTCAGCAGCTCCTGGATGCGCAATCGCTGGATCAGCGCGCCGCCAAGCTGCGACTGCTGTATCAGCCGCCCGGTTGCAGTCAGTCGGGCCTCGTCGGTGATCGACTCGACGAGCACGTGCAGGGCATCGAGGTGCCGGTCCTCGCCGAAGTCCCTCAGCCCCGTCTTCCGCCGTGCAGCGGCGACGAGTGAATCGACCTCCAGGCGACCAGGCAGCCCCAGACGCAGCCCCGCTCTCCCGATCCGGTTGAACAGCCTGACCGGGAGAGGCCGGTAGGGGTGCTCGTAGTCCCTGGAAGTCACAGATGTCCCCTGGCTAATTCTGCAGGCTGCTCAACTTGACCACCCGCATCCGGGGTTGCGGATGCTCCTCCGCCCGCACCCACCGGAAGCACATGGTGCCGAACGTATGGCCCGCGGTCTCGATCCAGTTGGGATGGCCCGGATCCTCGTGCGCGACGATCAGGCGCACGGAGCCGTCGTCCTCGTACCGGGCCAGATGCTTGTTCGTGTGGATCGTGAAGTGGCGGTAGTCCAGCGACTCCATCCAGTAGTTGTTCAGCTGGAAGTTCCAGTGCTCGCACTCCGGAGGCGTGACCTCTATCACCAGCGCCTCGTCCTCGGCGAGCGCCCAGTGGCTGTGGTAGTAGGCGATGTTCGGGTCGCCCCCGGCGGCCAGCGACACCTCCGGATCGAACTGGGGGAGCTCGTTGCTGTGCTTCTGGAAGTCCCGCGCCCACTTGGCGAACAGGAGTGGTGCGCCCGCTGCCAGCGCCGCTGCGTTCTTGAATCCCTCGTCCAGCGCCGTGGGTGTCAGGTGAGAGGCACGCCCCTCGTCCTCGGGGCAGTTGATGCGCTCGATGGCCAGGTCCGCCGGCACCTCCGTGTCACGGTCGAGGAAGGTCTGGCGCACCACCAGCGCCCCCGTCTCCGGCGTCATGGGTAGCCAGTTCCCCTCCTGGGGCCTGGCGCTCAGGACCAGCTCGAAACACCCGTCCTCGTCCATCTCGATCTGGTCCGACTCGATGTAGCCGGTGGGGGGAAGGCCACCACCCTGACCGTAGTTGCCGGCCTGGGTGCCAAGGCTCAGGTAGGCGATGGTGTTGCGCCGTCCGGTGAGCTTGTAGTCGTAGTTCCCGTCCAGCGAGGCTGTCTGATAGAAGTTGTCGGGATTGTCCGCGCCCAGCTTGGTCGTCTCGTTGGCAACGCGATGCAGCACGGGCGCATTCGGGTCGGCGTGTTCGACGAACGCCATCAGGCCGGCGCGGGCGAGACGGCTCAGGTACCGGTACCCCTCCGCCTGGCTGAACGGGTCCCGCGGAGCGCCGGGGAAGCTCAACGCCGCTCCCGCCGCCTTCAGCGCATCACAGAACTCGTTCCAGGACTGCCCGCTGACGACCCGCTGGGCGGCGACATCCTCCGGCGTCTTGCCGCGAAGCCTCCAGACGAGCAGGGAGATCCTGCGAAACAGGGCCAGCAGACCTACGGCGAACCTGGGCATGGCCACACTCTCCGGTCGATTTCTTCAGATTGAGGCGGCACGCCGTTCTGCTGCGTACCCCTGACGGGGAATGTACTACGACGTTCGAGCTGTCCGTGGAGCGGCGGCGGCGGTCGCCGCGGTCTGAACGTACTCCTCGCGGTCTGAACGTACTCCTTCTGGTAAGCCACAGGAGCAAGCCTCCAGGGAAAGTGTGCTAGAGATGTTAGGGATAGAGGTCTTATCTGTGTTTCTTTCGTGTAGCTGGCGAAAGTCCTGTGAAAGCGGCGATAACCGGTGTCAGACTGGAGTGCCTGGGAACCCCGCCCGCGGACCATCGCCGCGGCTCGCACGCTCGCGCTCGACGGGGAGACGGTGGCGGGGGTTACGATCCGGGTGCCGTAGGGGTGGGGAGCGGACCCCCTCGGAGTGCGGCTGAGAGGAAACCGCGGTGACATCGAACGAGCGCATCAGGGTGATGGTGGTAGACGACCACTCCATCGTCAGGGAGGGGCTGAAACATGTCCTGGAGCAATCCGGCGAGTTCGAGGTGGTGGGACAGGCGGCGGACGGCGAGGAGGCAGTCAGAGTCGCTGCCGAGGTGTCTCCGGACGTAGTGGTGATGGACGTCATGATGCCGGGGAAGGACGGGGTGGAGGCGTGCCGGGAGATCATGGAGTTCGCCCCCGAGACCCGTGTCGTCATGCTGACGGTCGCCAACGAGGAAACGGCCGTGCTTGAGGCGGTAGCCGCCGGCGCCACCGGGTACCTGCAGAAGGAGACGGACAGGGAACGGCTTCTGTCTACGGTGCGAGGCGTTTTCCGGGGCGAGCTTCGCTTGCCCGCCGAGGCGGTGCGGGGCGTGATCGCGGCGGTCCGCGGTGTTGCGGAGGCGGGAGATGCAGCTGACGCCGCCGGGCTGACTGCGAGGGAGCGGGAGATACTCATCTCCTTTGCAGGGGGCATGTCGTATGCCCGCATTGCGGAAGAGAGGGGTATCAAGCCGGTGACCGTTCGGAACGCCATCTACGGCATCCAGGGAAAGTTGGGGGTCACCTCGATGCAGGGCCTGGTGCTCTGGGCCGCGCAGAACGGGCTGCTGGATGACTATGATCCGCAGCGTTGAATAGATTCGCCGGTGATGCGCCGGGGGACGCCCCCATGATGGCGCCCTGAGACTCAGCGGTGTTCGGGAGGGGAGATGGACCGAGTATCCCCCTACAGCCGTGGCGTTCACCTGGTCACGACAGCGGTAAGTGTCCTTGGCATGACCGACTGGGAGCGCAGCGACGGCGACCCCGACGGTCTGCGATTCATCGCGAGGACGGCCGTCTGGGCACGCTGGGTCTTGGCTGCCTTCATGCTCGTGCTCCTGGCGTACCGACCTGTGGATTGGCCGGAGAGCTATGCGGTGTATGTGCCGGGGTTCGTGCTCCTGGTCGCGCTCAACGGATACACGCACTACCGGCTGGCGACGAGAAAGGCCGTGACACGGGGTTGGATACTCGCCTTTGGGATCTGGGATGTACTCATGCTCTCGGCTGCTGGGGCAGCAGGCGGAGGATTCAGCAACGACTTCCTGTACTTGCTGTACTACGTGCAACTTGCCGCGCTCGCGGTCGTTCTTGCGTCCTTCTGGCTCACGATGGCCGGCGCGACCGTTGTGGCCGGTCTCTACCTGGCCATCAGCCTGACCGTCGCGGATGGCATCGACACTGCTGCGGGTGAGGAGGAGGCCCTGTTCGCCCGCATTTTCGTCATGTATGCGGTGGCTGCGATTGTCAACATCATCGCCAGGTTCGAGCGAGTGAGGTGGAGGCAGGCTGTGGAGCGCGAGCGCCACCTGCAGCGTGAGCGGGTCGAGCTCTCCCAGGCGATTCACGACACGACGGCGCAGTCGGCGTACATGATCGGGCTCGGCATCGACACTGCACGGGCCCAGGCGGGGGCCACCAACCCGGAGCTGGCCGCTACCCTGGAGGCGACCTCCCGGCTGTCGCGCTCCGCCATCTGGGAGCTGAGGCACCCCATTCACATGGGCGGCATCTACGAGGGCAGCGCGTTGAGCGCCGCTCTGAAGTCCCACGCCTCCAGTTTCACCAATGTCACCTCTGTGCCCTGCGAGCTGACGCAGACCGGAGTGGAGCCGCCCCTCTCGACCGAGACCAGGGGCCTGCTCTTCTCGATAGCGCACAACGCGCTCACCAACGCCTACCGCCATGCCGAGGCAAGCAAGGTGGCGATCCACCTGGCGTCCGGGAAGGAAGAGGTGCGGCTGTCGGTCTTGGATGACGGAGTAGGACTTCCCGCCGACTACGCCAAAAGGGGTCGGGGCTTCGAGAACATGGACGTGGACGCCCGGCGACTGGGAGGCCGTCTTGTCGTCGAACAGCGGGGCGCCATGGGCGGCGCGAGCGTGACGTGCGTGATTCCCCAGCAAGCCATCCCGCAGTAGCAGCTCGCAGGCTCCTGGCGTGCACGAGGTGCGAGCGCTCTCCCAGTGGTTCAGACAGGGCAAATGCCCCGTCTGGAAAGGGCGTTTGGTACTTGTTTCGCGGCGAGGAGGGCCGTGACGATACGGGCACGTGTTCGGGAAGAGGAGCGGCTCGGTGCGCACTCGTTACGGTCCCAGCTTGGCCCAGGTGGTTGGGGAGACCGGGCGAGGGCGTTTGGGGGTAGCTGGAACAGCTCACCCGGGCGAGCCCAGCACGCGACCGGTTCAGACCAGGGCCACCGGGAACGACGCCGGTTCGCACGTCCGGACCCTGCGCTTCCTTGCCCCTTTGCTCCTCGCGGCCGCGTTTGTACAGGCGTGCGGGATCGGAGGAGGTGGAGGCTCCGATTTGGCCGGGATCCTGGCACTCGTCCCCGCTGACTCCGAAGACATCACAGTCTATGACTTCGAGCAGATGAGGAGAGATGAAGCCCCCTGGGCACTCTGGGACGAAGTTGAGTTCTACGTGAGCGAGTACGGCCTTGAGGAGATGGGAGTCCTGACAGATGAACTCACGACGCTGGCCGTCGCCTTTGGAGATGATTGGTATCTCCTCGTGGTTGAGGGTGACATCGACCCTGTGCACGTCACGGACCGACTCGAGGACGGCGACTTTGACAACAATCAGTACCGGGGCTTCGAGCTGTGGGAGGGAGGAGCGTGGCCTTACGAGTCGGTCGCGCTCTTTGAGGACCGAGGCCGGATGGTCATCGGAGATACCGAGGCCGTCAAGAGGGTGTTGAGGATGCTCGACCGCGGCTCCGGATCCCTGTTAGACGACGCCGACAGCGACTTGGGGAGGGCTCTGAAGCGAGCAGGAGCGGGTTGGATATCCGGCGCAAAGGGCCAATGCCCGGGTTACGAAGTCCGTGGCTGCCGTGCCCTCGGCGTATCGCTCCGCAAAGGCGATGATGACTATCTGGTCGAAATTACGGTCGCGGTCCTGTTTCGCGACGAACGGACAGCCGAGTCTGAGGTGGACGAACTGGAGAGCCAGATCGAGGAGGACAGCTCGTTCGAGTTTGACATCGATGACGTCCATCTTGACGGCGACTTCGTCATCGTGACCGGCTCAGGTGACAAGGACGACCTGTTTGAGGGGGAGAGCGCAGTTCCTGTCACCCCGACGGCCACTGAAGTGGGTGACGCCCCCGCCACCAGGGCTCCCGCCACCAGGGCTCCTGCCACCAGGGCTCCCGAGACCACGGACGACCATGGAGACACAGCCGACGAGGCCACCCTCGCGAGGGTCGGGGATGCCGTGGCCGGTGTGCTGGGCTACAGGGGAGACATCGACTACTTCGCCTTCGCAGCGAAGCGAGGAGAGACGTACCGGATCGACGTGGATCTGGGAACGCTGGAGGACTCGGTCGCGACCCTGTTTGACTCCGGATTGCGGCCGTTGGATTTCGACGACGACGGCGGGGAATCCCGGGGGTCGCGCATCACCTGGACGGCCGCCGAGTCCGGTACTCACTACGTCGCGGTGGAAGGCTGGGGGAGCGACACAGGCTCCTACACCCTCATGGTCACTGAGCTGGGTGACGCCCCCGACACGAGGGCTCCCGAGACCACGGACGACCATGGAGACACCGCCGACGAGGCCACCCTCGCGAGGGTCGGGGATGCCGTGACTGGTGTGCTGGGCCACGGGAGAGATGTCGACTACTTCGCCTTCGCTGCGGAGCGCGGACGGACGTACCGGATCGACGTGGATCTGGGAACGCTGGACGACTCGGTTGCAGCCCTGTACGACCCCGCCTCGCGGCAGTTGGAGTTCGACGACGACGGCGGGGAATCCCTCGGGTCGCGCATCACCTGGACGGCCTCCGAGTCCGGTACTCACTACGTTGCGGTGGCAGGCTGGGGCGATACGGGCTCCTACACCCTCACGATCACTGCGACCGAATCCGGGAACACTCTCGATGAGGCCGAGGCTGCCGATGAAACGGACGAGGACGCACCGGCCCCGTCCTTCGCGCCATACCCCGGAGATACGCTGGATGAGACACCCGCTACGTTGGGTACTGGAGGAGGCGACCGTTTCCAGTTCGAAACGAGGAGCGAAGACCCCTACCGATCGGGCGACTATGTGTTGGCGCACGGTTGGTGGCTGAACCTCCTCGACAACTCACCTCCAAGTGCCGAGGTCTCGGTTAGCCTTCTCGCGTGGTGGTGTGACTCTGAGGGCTGCCGGTGGAGAAGGGTAGCCTTCCAGGAGAGAATCATCGCGCCCGGAGGTGATCAGAGGACAACCGCTCAGGTAATGTGCACCTCGGATGAAACAACCGGCTTCCTAAGCCTTGTTGAAGTGGATCTTCGGGACACGCCCGACTCAAGCGAAGGCGCATTTACTATCGCGAACGTTGACTGTCGGCCCCAGGGCAACTGAGCGGCTCGCCCCCTGACGCCCCGCCCCCTGCCAATCAGCGCCACGCACTGCGACGGCTCGGCCATCATCCTGACGCAGGTGCGGAGCCGCGAGCAATTTGCCCTGCCTCAGAGAGGGCAAATGCCCCGTCTGGAAAGGGCGTTTGGTACTTGTTTCGCGGCGCGCCGGGACGGGACGATTGGGACACGCTTGCCCGAAGAGGAGTGGTCCCATGCACACCAGTTTCGCCCCCCTCCAGAGTGACGACCCCGAAGTGGCCCCTGGGAAGCCCAGTGCGCAGTCACCGGGCCGGCGGCGAGTGAAGCCTTCGGTGGGTAAGTGGGTCGTGGGAGTCCTGGCCGCGGTGCTAACGCTCTCGGCCATCGCCGGTGCAGGCGCCCAGCAGGAGCCCGCGGATCCCGAGACTGCCAACGTCGATGTCACTGTGTGGCGTCGCGTCTCGGACCCTTCGCTCCTGTACGTCAGCACCCGTCCCGAGGGCGGCAGCTGGCGGACGTTGAACACGCCCCTCGACATGTCGGCGCTGAGCAGTTCGGGGAACTTCCACCAGAGCAATGCCGTGCGCGTACGGGTACCCCTCGAGGGGGGTGATGCTGCAAACGTGGACGTCACCGTCTGGCGTCGCGTCTCGGACCCCTCGCTCCTGTATGTCAGCACCCGCCCAGAGGGGGGCAGGTGGCGGACGTTGGACACGCCCCTCGACATGTCCGCGCTGAGCAGTTCGGGCAACTTCCACCAGAGCAATGCCATACGGGTGGAGGTGACCCTGCCCGGGCCGCCCCCGTACACCTGCGTGGATGCGACACGGCACACGCCCCTGCACACCGCCATTGCGGCGGATGACACGCGGCTCGTGCGAACCATCGCCAACGCCTGCCCGCAGTACCTGGACCTGGTGAGCGGGGAGTTTTTCTACGACCAGACACCGCTCAGCCTCGCCACCGGCGGCCGGGATGCGGGGATCGTGCAGATCCTTGTTGATGCCGGCGCCGACCCCGACAAGAGAGTCAACCCCGCCTTTCGCGTGGGGACGCACCTGACCTACGCCATCGGCCTCTTCGAGTACGAGATCGCCCAGATCCTCCTCGACGCCGATGCCGACCCCAACGTCGTCGACACCGAGCAGTTCCGCGAACAAACGCCACTGAGCCTTGCGATAGCCGACGGCAACGAGGACCTGCTGGACGGGCTGCTCGCCGCAGGCGCCGACCCCAACAAGCGAGTAACGCCCGACTTCCGCGTTGGAACCCACCTGACCTACGCGGTCGGCCTCGGCGACGTGAACGTCGTGCAGAAGCTCCTTGATGCCGGGGCGGATCCCAACGTCATCGACACCGAACAGTTCTACGACCAGACGCCGCTGAGCCTGGCGATCGAGTCCGGCGACCAGGACATGTTGCGGAGGCTCATTGCCGCGGGCGCCGACCCCAACAAGCGAATTCAACCCGACTTCCGCGTGGGAACGCACCTGACCTACGCGGTCGGGCTGGGTGACACGGGCGTGGTGCAGATACTCCTCGATGCCGGGGCCGATCCAGACGCGATCGACAGGGAGCAGTTCTACGACGAATCCCCCCTGAGCCTCGCCGTCAAGGATCGCGACGCAGACATGGTCCGCATCCTGGTCAATGCAGGCGCCGACCCCAACCAGGTGCTGGATCAGTTCAACGACGTGAGTCCAATCGACATCGCCACCGAGGAAGGCTACACAGAGATCCTTCAGATTCTCCTGGCGGGGGCCCAGAGTCCTGCAGGGCCTCAGGAGAGTGATTCCGAAGATCCGAACGAACCGTCGAGCACATCACCGACCACCACACCCTCAACAGGCGGCGATTGCTCGGTCGGCCTTGTCGTCGGCCCTGGAGAGAGTTGCCTCTATCCCGGCACGTCCAGCGAGTTCTCCGTCGACGCCGCTGGAGACGGACGCTTCCTCGTCTTCACGTCCGGGAGTGCCATTTCCTACCATGAATCGACGTACAACGGCGTTCGTTATGACTTCGCCGCCAACAAGCAAGCCGACGGCACCTGGCTCATCACGACTGCCGGGAGTTGAGCCAGGGACCAGCGAGGCTGGGGTAACGGTGGAGATTGGTATGCGCCCAAAGGTGGGACCTCTTGTCGCGATAGCGGTGTTCGCGCTCACGTTCCTGGGCGCGTGCGGCGGCGGGGAGGAGCCTGTCCTGACAACGCAGGAGTACGCGGAAGCGATTGAAGATGCTTTCGCCACCCTGCAGGACGGCTCTGAGAAGTCAGGCGAAGCCGCGGAACAGGCACTCGAGGACTGGTTCGAAGAAGTGGGGGACCGGCTGGCCTCATCCGGTTCCGAAGATTCCTGGTCGGAGGAAGACGGGAAGTTGGCCAGCGAACTCGCAGAAACGCTGGTGCGTGCACTCACCGATTCCTTTGAAGGCACCCTCGAAGCGCTCGATGACTTCGGCGACGAACTCTCAAGCCTGCGACCTCCCGCACACCTGGCTGAGCTCCACGACGCGATGACCGAGGGCATTGAGGACTTCGTCCCGGAGGCCCGGGGGATGGTCGTCGACGACCTGAAGGACATGGACACGGACATCGATACTCAGGCCGACCTCATCGAGTTCTGGACTTCGCTAGGCTCCATCCTTGAGTTCGACCCTGGCTCAGGGGAACGGCTTGACGAGGCCTGCCAGGAGTTGCAGGCCAGCCTTGAAGCAGAGCTGGAAACCAGCGTCGCAATCTGCGACTAACGACCGACCTGTGCGGCTTGTAGATGCCTGAGTGAGTGCGGCCATTGTTGAGTTTCTTGTGCCAGGGGTAGATGTTGCACTACTCCTGAGTGCGATCGTAGGCAGCCAATGTCATCGCTCCTAGCTCAGTCGGCTCCCGCGAACACCAACCCCAACAGGCCCACTACAAGGAACGAGGCCGAACCACCCCAGAGAGCGTAAGCAAACACACTCGGCCACCACCGTAGCCTTGCTCCCAGGGGACCAACCAACCACGCCGTGACTGTGATCGAAATGACCACCGCAAAGCCAATCTCCACTTCACGACTGCTGGCGCCTTGGCCTCCGAAGATGCCTAGCACCAGTCCCCAGGTGATCAAGAACATGCAGAGGGCGCTCGCTACGGCTACTACCAGGTTGAACATGACACGCGACACTTTGACAGGAATCGGGGGGGGGCTCTCCGTAGCGTTGCCGCGGTGAGGTCAAGGACATTCCCCTCGCCCCCTGGGGCACTCTGCCCAGCGCGGTTCTACCTACGGTAAGGCTTGGTACCCCCGGCAGGAATCGAACCTGCGCACATGGTTTAGGAAACCACTGCTCTATCCCCTGAGCTACGGGGGCCTGCCTGTATGAGAACCCGCTTTCGCCGGGCTGTCTACCGCCCCTGGCCTAGACCGAGACCTCGCACAGGTCGGGCGCCGGCACGACCGGCGCGCCCGTGAGCTGCTGCACCTCGTCGACCGTGTAGCCGGGCGCGATCTCGCGCAGGCGGAACGACTCGCCCGCGGGCTCGAACAGCCCCAGGTCCGTCATCACGAGCGTGACTACGCCCGCGGCTGTTAGCGGCAGGGCGCAGTGTTCGAGCAGGCGGGGACGGCCGTCGCGCGTCGTGTGTTCGAGCAGGAGGAACACCTGCTGCGCCCCCACCGCCAGGTCCATCGCCCCGCCGATGCCGCCGCCCTTCCTCCCCGTGATGCGCCAGTTCGCGAAGTCGCCGTTGGCGGCCGCCTCGTACGCTCCCAGCACCGCCACATCCAGCAGCCCGCGACGGATGATCGCGAAGGCGTCGGCGTGATGCACGATGGACGCGATGGGCGTCAGCAGGACCGGCTGGGCGCCGCCGTTCACGACATAACGCCCTGCTTCCTCGACCGTCGCGTTGCGCCCGTAGCCGATGACCCCGTTCTCCGAGTGGAAGATGACCTCGCGCCCCTCGGGCAGGAAGTCCGAGCAGCGCGTCGGCATCCCCACCCCGAGGTTCACAATCCAGCCGTTTTCGAACTCCGCCGCAACGCGCGCCGCCATCAGGTCCCGTGTCAGCCGCTTCGCTGTCTCGGTCATGTCCGCGACGTCCCGCTGAACATCGCCAGTGGCGGCGCCTGCAGCATGCCGCCCGCCTCCGGGATTGAGACGACCCGCTGCACGAAGATGCCCGGCGTGTGGATCAGATCCGGGTCGAGCTCACCAGCTTCGACCACCTCCTCCGCCTCCACCAGTGTGCAAGTGGCGGCCATCGCCATGATCGGGTTGAAGTTGCGTTGCGACCGCCGGAAGACAAGGTTCCCGAATGTATCCGCCTTCCAGCAGCGGATGAGGGCGTAGTCGGCGACGATCGCCTCCTCCAGCACGTAGGTGCGGCCACCGAACTCGCGGTGCTCCTTCCCCTCCGCCACCTCCGTCCCCACCCCCGCGGGCGTGAAGAAGGCGGGGATGCCCGCCCCACCCGCGCGGATGCGCTCCGCGAGCGTGCCCTGCGGGAGCGTCTCCGCCTCGATCTCCCCCGCCTCGTTGAGCTCCTCCAGCGGCGTCCGTCGCGAAGGGTGCGTCGAGGCCGTGAACGCGAGGATGACGCGGCTCACGCGCTTTTCCTCGACCAGGTTGCCGGTCGTGATGACGCCGTCGTCGCGGGTCATGCCCGCGCCGTTGGCGATCAGCGTGAGGTCGGAGGCGCCCTGTTCGTAGAGCGCCCGCACGAGGTTGTGAGGGTTGCCCGGTTCGCCGAAGCCCGCCACGAGGATGCTTGAGCCGTCCTCGACGCCGGCGACGGCCTCCCCGAAACTCCCGACGACCTTCGAGCGCATCGTCTGCCGCTACCCCCGGCCCAGCCGCGAGACCAGGTACGCGGTCGTCCGGCCCTCCGCCTCGGGGTCGACCGGCATGATCGAGCCGGAGAAGTCGCTCACCCCCATCGCCTCCAGCCGGTCGAGCGCTTCGTCCAGCGTGCGCTCGTCTCCGAGGATGGCCACGTCCTCGGGTTCCGCCGCCCCCTCGCGGTCTAGCATTGCGCGGTAGGAGGGGATGGGGCTGTAGCCCCGGAGCATCTTGCCGATTGCCTTGCGGCCCGCATCCGGGTCGTCCGTGACGGCGATGGGGAAGGCCGCCACGATTCGCGGTGCCTGCTCCCGCCCCGCCCGCTCCGACGCCTCCCGCAAGGCCGGCTCGATGTAGCTCTCGATCGTGTCTGGCCCGGTCATCCAGAGGCTCGTGCCGTCCGCCACGGACCCCGCCAGCGCCAGCATCCGCGGCGCCATCGCCGCCAGCAGCACGGGCGGCGGCTCGGCGCCCGGCACGCCGTAGGTCGCGTGGACGCGGTAGCTCTCGTTCTCGACGTTCACCTCCCCGCCCCGCAACAGGGGCAGGAGCGCCTCCAGGTAGTCGCGCATGTGCCGGGCGGGCCGGTCGAACGACATCCCCCACATGTCCTCAATGACGAACTTGTGCGAGAGCCCGATGCCGAGCGCGAAGCGATTCCCCGAGGCGGCCTGCACCGTCAGCGCCTGCTGCGCCATCGTCACGGGGTGTCGCGGATAGGTGGGGACGACCGCCGTGCCCAGCTCGATGCGCTCCGTCTCCCGCCCGATCACCGTGAACGCGCCCATCGCGTCGAGCCCGAAGACGTTGGGCATCCAGACACTGTCGAAGCCCGCTGCTTCCAGCTCCTGTGTGCGCGCCACCAGACCCTCAAGGTCCTCGCGACCGCCGATCATCGCGCCAATCCGCATCGAATCCCTCCGAAGGCGCAAGGCTACCAGAACCGCCGCCGCGCGCTCGCGCGCCTGTCTCGGCCCGTTCCCCTACGATTGGCGGCGGGCCAACAGGACGCCCCCCGGAGGACTGCCGTGGACGGCTTCATCGACGTACATCACCACGTGCCCTCGGCCGAGATCGCCGAGGCCGCCACGCAGGTCGGCATCCCCATGGCCGGCGCCTGGACCCCCGAGACGGCGATGGCCGCCATGGACGCCAGCGGCATCGCCGCCGCCGTCCTCACCCCGACCGTCTTCGTCGCCGACGTTAGCGACCCAGAGGCCGCCATCCCCCTCCACCGCGCGACCAACGACTACCTTTCCGGCGTCGCGAAGCGGTGGCCCAACCGCTTCGGCGCCTTCGCCACACTCCCCCTCGTCGACCCCGACGCCGCCCGCGCCGAGCTCGACCGCGCCATTGACGACCTGGGCATGGACGGGGTCCTCCTCCCCAGCGGCGTCGGCCCCGACCTCGTCGGCGCGGAACGCTTCGACTCCGTCCTGGCGGCGATGAACGAGCGCGGCGCCGTCATCCACCTCCACCCCACGAAGTCGCACATCGGCATCCCCAACCTCTCCCCGAACATCATCGACTTCCCCGTCGAGACGACCCGCGCGATCGGCAGCCTGCTCGCCTCGGGCGCCTTCGAGCGCTACGAGAACCTCACCTGGATCATGGCCCACGCTGGCGGCTGCTTCCCCTACATCGCGGGTCGCGTCGCCCGCTCCGACGGCGCCGAGCCCTTCAGCACCACCGCCCCCAGGGGCGTCGCGACGTACGTGAGCCGCATGTACTTCGACGTGGCCGTGAGCTGCCACCCCAACGCCTTCCCCAGCCTCCGCACCGTCACCGACACCGACCACATCGTCTTCGGCACCGACTACCCCGCCTTCTCCCGAGAGGACGTGGACGAAGCGATGGCCTTCCTCGTGAACGAAGCTGGCTTCACCGAGGACGAACTCGACGCCATCGGCTCGAAGAACGTCCAGCCCCTCTTCCCCCGCCTCACGGCCGCCATGGCGGCTGCCGGCTAGGGCCTATCGAACGGCCTCCGGGATCGCGACCACGTCGCCGACCCCGAGCCCCTGCCGCTCGAACCAGCCGCCGTTGACCTCGAGCGTGTACCAGTACCCCTGCGAGGGCGTGAGGATGTCGAGGCTGAGCGGTACGCCGTGCACGATCTCGAGCACGGCGCCGTCCGCGCCCAGGTAGGCGATGTCGAGGGGGATGAGCGTGTTCCGCATCCAGAAGCCGCCATGGCGCTCCCCCTGGAACACGAACAGCATCCCCGCCAGTTCGTCCATCGACTCCCGGAACATCAGCCCCCGCTGCCGCTGGTCCGACCTGTTCGCAATCTCGACCGTCAGGGTCACCGACGTTTCGCCGTCGGCGCTGGCCACGGCCACCTGGGTGATGGGCAGCACGCACCAATCGGGGACGTTCGTGCGGCACCGTTCCGGCGTCCAGTCGGCGGCCATGCCGGGGATGAGGTAGCGGTGCCCCTCGGGCGTCGCCTCTTCCTCGACCGAGGCTGTTCCCGCTGCCTCGGTTGCTGCCTCCGGGACGGTCATCGCTGGCTCGCGCTCCTCCGCCTGCACGGTCACGGCGAGCACGGTGGCGACCGCGACTACGACGGCCAGAAGCAGCGCTCCGTAGCGCACGAGGTCAGCCCCCTTGGTGGCGCGCGACCCAGGACGTGATCAAGCGGTTGGCGATGCTGATCGGCCCCGGGATGTTGGGCAGCTCGCTGACCGGGAACCAGTCCGCCGCCGCGATCTCCTCGTCTTCCAGGACGATGTCGCCGCCCGCGTACTCGGCGAAGAACCCGAGCATGAGCGAGTTGGGGAATGGCCACGGCTGGCTGCCCCGGTACTCGAGGTTCGTCACCTGTAAGCCGACCTCCTCCTCCACCTCCCGCGCCAGCGCCCCCTCGACCGTTTCTCCCGGCTCGACGAACCCCGCGAGGGCGCTGAACAGGCCCTCGGGGAAGCGGTGACTGCGCGCCAGCAGCACCTCATCGCCCCGGTGTATGAGCGTGATGATTGCCGGTGAGAGCTGCGGGAACCGAAGCAGTCGGCACTGCGGGCAGCGCATCGAGCGTTCGCTCGAGACCGCCTCGTTGGGGATGCCGCAGCGCCCGCAGAAACGGTTGATCCGCTCCCACTCGACAATCTGCACGGCCCGGCCCGCTGCCATCCAGATCTCCTCGTTGGCCATCCCGTACACGGAAAACAGGTCGCAGAAGTGCCAGCCCTTGCCCGCTTCCGCCTCGTCCTCCACCCCCGCCGTCCAGACCGGCTGCCCGTCGAGCATCCCGATGAAGTGCGCCGCCCCCGTCCGCGGCAGGCGGTCCGCCTCCCGCTGTCCGGCGAGCGCCGCATCCGCCTCTCGGAGCAGAACGCGGTCGCGCTGCACGAGCATCCACAGCCGGGGGGCATCGGTCTCGACCGGGGGAACCACTCCGGGATCGAACATGACTGCGCCAGCCTACAGCCTCGGGCGCGAAGTGCGACCGGCCCTCGCCTACGCGACGACCGCCGCGAAGGCCCGCAGTTCGCGCTCGATGTCCGGCCCCATGGGCTGCCACATCAGCTCCGTGGCCCCGCCCGCCTCCAGCCGCGCCAGCCGCTCCCGCACCTGGTCGGGCGTCCCTGTGAGCTGCGCGGGGCTCATCTCCTCGGGCTTGAGCGCCTTGCGGTCGTGTTCGCTTAACTCGACCAGGTGCCCACGATGGATCTCGAGGTGCCGCTCCTCCTCGGGAACGGCCTCGATCGACGCTGTCCACTCCGTGCCGCCGGGCAACCCGTCGAGTGCCTGCCCGCGCGCGGCCAGTCCGTGGTAGCGCACCGCCAGCGACGGCGCCGTCGCCGCGAACGCGCGCTCCGAGGTGGGCGACTCGCCCGGGTCGAGCACGGTGCCGGTACTCAGCACCGCGCACCAGTCGAACCCCGCCACCGGCGTGAAGCTCACGGTGATGCCGTCTGCGACCTCCCGCGCGAACGCCTGCCCGCGCGGTCCCTGCGCGTTCACGAGGATGGGCACGTCGATGGGCCGGGGCGGCGCGAATCCTTCCGAGTGCAGCATCTGGGTGGCGGCGCCGTCCACCTCCACCACCTCGCCCTGTAGCAGCGCCATCACCTGCCGCACCCCGCCCTCGAACTGCCTGCGCGAGAGCATTGGCTGGCCCATCGCCAGCCTCCCGGTGAAGCCCGCGCCCAGCGCCACCGCCAGCCGTCCGGGCGCCAGCTCGTCGAGCGTGGCGATGGCCGCTGCCTGCGTCATCGGGTGGCGCAGGTGCGGCACCAGCACCCCCGGACCCAGCCCGATGCGCTCCGTCCGCTCCGCGATTCGTGCCAGCGTCACCCAGACGTCGTGGTAGAGCGCGGGCGAGTCGTAGATCCAGACCCGCCGGTAGCCCAGCTCCTCCGCCAGGACCGCCGCCTCGACCGCCGCGCTGTTTGCCGGGAACGCACAGGAGATGTCCATTGCTTCTCTCCTCTTCGTGAGGAACGGATGCTAGCAGGGGCTCAGACGCGCGGCTCCCAGGAGGAGAAGCGCAGCGTCACGATCAGCCCCGCCACCCCCCATGCCGCGATCACGCCCAGGTGCACCGGCTCGAACCCCGCCCCCGTCTCGAACGGGTTGAAGCCCGTCTGCAGCGCCTCCGAGAGGTGCCGCACCGGGAAGATCGAGCTCACGTGCTCGACCCACGCCGGCGTTCCCGCGTCCGGTGGGATGAACACGTCCGAGATGAACAGGAGCGGCAGGATCGAGGCGTTCACGACCGCCGGCGCGGCGTCGGCATTCGGCACCAGCGACGCGACCGCCAGCCCCAGCGCGCAGAACGCAAAGGCGCCCACGGCCAGCGTCACGAGGACGGCCGGGAGCGTCGTGCCGGGGATGTCGACGTCGTAGAAGATGCGTCCGAAAGCCACCACGATGACGGTGAGCACGATCATCAGGATGACGGTGTAGGCGATCCGTCCGAACAGGAATGCCCACGCGGGCAGGGGCGCTCCCCGGATGCGCTTGAGCACGCCCTGGTCGCGGTTGAACACCCAGCTCATCGCTACCGAGGTGTAGCACGAGTTCACCACCGTGAGCGCCGCGATCGCCGGTACGTAGAACGTGGCGCCGCTGATGACGCGCTCACCCGTGTCGATCTCGCCGCCCCCGAAGATGACGTTGAGGATGACGAGGAAGATCAGCGGGAACGCGATCGTGAAGAAGGCCGCCGCGGGATTCCGCCGGAAGGAGCGCTCCTCGTACTTGAGCTGCCGCAGCGCCAGACCGATCGCCCTCACGATGCCTCCTCGCTCTCGTCCTCGTCCTCGTCCGTCAACCGCAGGAACACGTCCTCGAGCGAGAGGCGGCTCACTGTCAGGTCCTCAAGTACGACTCCCTCGTCCAGCGCCCAGCTCGTGAGGGTGTGCAGGTCGCGCGTCAGGTCGGTCGTGCGCGCCTCCATGAGCCCGTCCTCCCGCTCCCCGAAACCGAGGTTCTCGGGGACCGCCGCCCCCTCCGGCGCGCGGAAGCGGATGACCGCATCCGCGTCCGCCGCCACCAGCCCCGCGGGCGTGTCCTCGGCCACGATCTCGCCCCGCACCATGATCGCCACGCGGTCGGCGAGCGCCTGCGCCTCGTCGAGGTAGTGGGTCGTCAGCAGCACCGTTTTCCCGAGCTCGCGCAGGTTGCGGATCATCGCCCACGCCCCCCGCCGAGCCGTCGGGTCGAAACCTGTCGTGGGCTCGTCCAGGAAGAGCAGTTCGGGGTCGCCCGCCAGCCCCACGGCCACGTCCAGCCGTCGCTGCTGCCCCCCCGAGAGCCGCCGCACGCGCTGGTCGCGCTGCTCCTTCAGCCCCACCACCTCCAGGATCTCGTCGAGCGGCAGCGGTCGGGGGTAGTAACCGCGGAACATGTCGACCGTCTCCGCAACCGTCAGGTACGGCTCGAGCCCGGTTTGCTGCAGCACAACCCCGGTGCGTTCTTTGAGCGCCACCTCGTGCCGCCCCGGGTCGTAGCCGAGCACGCTCACGTCCCCGGCCGACCGGTCCCGGTGCCCCTCGAGGATCTCGACCGTCGTCGTCTTCCCCGCCCCGTTCGGCCCCAGCAGCGCGAACACCTCGCCCCGCTCGATACGCAGGTCGACGCCGCGTACGGCTTCAAGCTCGCCGTATCGCTTGCGCAGCCCCCGCACCTCGATGACAGCCTCACCCATCCCGCGATCCTAGGGCAGGCGCTGCGAATGGGCCGTCCGGTGTGGGGTGCAGTGTGAGGCTGGCTCCCTAATCTTCCTTCGTGGGTCGTACTCCACTGACTACCCCCAGGTCCCGGTCGAAGGTCTTGATCTCGCTGACGCTGCGACGCCGGCAACTCGCAAGATGGCAGAGGTCCCGGGCGTCCAGGTGCGGATGGCGCTCGTGCAGCTGGCGGGCAAGCGTTACGTCTTCGAACTCGAGCGGCCACACCTCGATGCCAAAGCCAGCGATGATCCCCAGAGCCTCATCGAATGCATCATGTCTGGTCGCTCGCAGGTAAGCATGCGCCAACTCCTGCACGACTTCGGCGGATGTGCAGAGGGGAATGTTGGCCCGGTGCGACTCTCTGAAGAACTCGCGGGCTGCGCCACGCAGCGGATGGCCGCGGCCCACGGCATACATGAACACATTCGTGTCGACGAAGATCACGTGTCCGTGGCGCCGCTGCTCCGCGACGCATTGATCACCTTGAGGTGTTCTTCCCAGTCTGGCTCTCGGCCCGGACCTGCTTGCTTATCACACTCACGCCAGAAGGCTTCAATCTCGGCTTCCGACTCGAATCGCTTGGTCTGCTGCTTCCGCTCTAGACGCTCGTGGGCGGCCGCACGCAGCCACGCGCTGAAGGACATGCCTTCCTTGCGCGCCTGGTGGACGAAGCGCTCACGGTCCTCATCGGGGATCACCAGTTGCACTCGGGCCACGGTACCTGCTCCAACCGAACGTGTGTAAGCAGTATACACATCCACGGCCCCAATCCAGTCGTGCGGTCGACGGCTGTCGAGCCCGCTCCCACCCCCTCGTAGACTAGCGCCGTTGTGTCCAACGCCTGGCTTGTAGCGGTCTTCTCCGTCTACTTCTCCCTCCTCATCGTCATCGCCGTTCTTGGCGCTCGCCGCATGAAGGACATGTCCGAGTACGTCCTCGGCGGCAGGCGGTTGAGCAGCTTCACGGCCGCCCTCAGCAGCGGCTCTTCGACCACGAGCGCCTGGACCATGCTCGTGCTGCCCGCCCTGGCCTACATCGGCGGCCTCGTGGAGCTGTGGGTGCCCGCCGCGGCCGCCATCGGGCTCTGGCTCAGCTGGACCCTCATCGCCAGGCGGCTGCGCCGCTACACCATCGAAGCCGGCGACGTGCTCACCATCCCCGAGTTCTTCGAGGTTCGCTTCGGCGACAAGACGGGCGCCCTGCGCGCATTGACGGCCGCCATCACCATCCTCTTCGTCGTCTTCTACGTGAGCTCCGGGCTCCTGGGCGGCGCCAAGCTGCTCGACACCATGTTCGGTATCGAGACGAACACCGGCATCTTCGTGACCTTTGTGACCGTAGCCTCCTACACCCTCATCGGGGGCTTCCTCGCCGTTTCCCGCACCGATGTCTTCCAGGCGCTGCTGATGGTCGTGAGCCTTCTCGTCATCGCTGCCGTTCTCGTCGGCACCACCGGTAGTCCTTTCGTCGACACCGCCGACGAGGCCCACGGCTTCTTCAATCCCCTCACCACTGGCGATGGCTCGCCGATCACCGTCGTCTTCGTGCTGTCGGCGGCCGGATGGGCGTTCGGCGCTTTCGGCGCCCAGCGCATCTTGCAGCGCTTCATGGCGGTCGAGCGCGAGGACCACATCACCCGCAGCCGCAACCTCTCCTTCGTCTGGATCGTGGCGGTCTACGCCCTGGCCCTCACCATTGGGCTGGTCGCGCACAGCGCCCTGGCCGAGGAGGGCATGCTGCACGAGGTTACCGACTCGGAACGCATCTACCTGGTCGTGTCCGAGGTCTTCTTCCACCCAGCCGTGACCGGGCTCCTGCTGACCGCCGTGATAGCCGCCGTGATGAGTACCGCCGACTCGCAGTTGCTCCTCGCCTCCGCGGTCGCCACCGACGACATGCCCCTGCTCAAGCGTCTCGCCTACGCGCTCTCGGAGAACCGGCGGGTCTGGCTGGGACGGCTGCTCCTGATCGTCATTGGCGGCATCGGCATCGTCGTCGCAATCGCCTTCCCGGAGTCCATCGGCGACCTCGTCGCCTACGCCTGGGGCGGCATGGGGGCGGCCTTCGGGCCGGTGACCATCCTGGCACTCTTCTGGAGGCGCTTCAATGTGCAGGGCGCCTTCGCGTCGATCCTGGTGGGCACGGTCGTGGCCTCCCTCTGGGCCTTCTCCGATGGCGGCCCCTCCGGCATGTGGGACATGCAGCCCGCGACTCCGGGCTTCATCCTGGCTACCGTCGTGGCCGTGGTCGTCACGCTCCTCACCCCGCCGCCACCCCGCGAGGTCGTCGACCTCTTCGACAAGGTCAACACCGCACAGGGCGGGCCGTCGTCCTGAGGGTGAACGCCTAGGGTATGTGGAGCTCGGGGAAGTACGTCGCGTAGAAGCGTTCGTCCCTGGTAAGGAACGTGTCTGCGGCGGCGAGGGCATGGGCGCCGATCAGGAAGTCCGGAAGAATGCGGGCCCTTGGCCCACCGGCGCGTCGGTACTCCATCCAGCGCCGGCCCGCCTCGAAGGCGATGGATGTATCGATCGGTGAGAGCGTCGCGTTGATTTCTGAGAGTGCGCTGTCCAGCGAGGCTCGGTCGCCGAATCTGGGTACGAGTTCGGCATACACGATGTCGCAGGCGATGATCGCTCCAGCGTCATACGCTGCCGCCACCCTGTCTCGCGACTGAGAGTGGAATTGTGACCCTGACAGGAAGATGTCCAGCAGGACGTTCGTGTCGATTGCCGTAATCACCGGCCGCGGATTTCCTCGATGTACTCGTCCACGTCGCTCGGAATGCCGGGCTGCTCAACGCCGTCCAGGATCCCGCTGACCCTGTCGACGGGGTGTTCCACTACGGTTTGCTTGCGGAGGAGGAGGCCTTCGTCCGTCGGCGTGATCTCTACCTCGACGTTGTGGTTCATGCCGTAGCGATCCCGCAAGCGCTTGGGAATGGTGATCTGACCGCGTTCAGAGACTCGCATGATTGGCCCGGTATGAATTTCAGATTGTGTTAATCATACCAACCCCGGGGGTAAGCCTGCCCTACATGGCCAGCAGCCGCTGTGCGATTTCCCGCGCCTCGTCGATGTTCGCGGCGAAGCGGTCCTCGGGGACGCGCTCGAGCACGTTCAACGCCTCAAGCGATTGCTGCGCCTCTCCCCGGAGACCCATCACGATCACTTCGGTGTCCTGGCTGATCGCCGTATCCACCAACTGCTCCACGACGAGCGCGGCGCTGTCATCGACATAACCCGTCTCCGAGAAGTCGAGGATGACCACCTCGTGGTCGCGGATGTCCACGCTGATCGTGCTGATCAGCTTGTTCGAGGAGGCCACCGTGAAGCTGCCGCGCAACCTCACCAGCCCGACCCGGGCGGAGAAGGCGTCCACATCGTCGCCGCTCTCCTCTCCCGTGAAGAAGCTGCGGTCGAGCAGCGGCACCGACACCACGCTGTCGAGCTGCAGCCGCTCGAACTGGCGCGCACTCGCCATACCGGCTGCGATTAGGCCGATTGCGACGGCCGAAACCAGGTCCAGGAATACCGTCAGGCCCAGGGTGATCACCATCACCAGCAGGTGTTCGCGCTGCACTCGTAACAGCCGGGTGAGGAATCGCCAGTCGATGATGTCCCAACCGACCTTTATCAGGATGCCGGCGAGCACGGCCTGGGGAATCTCCTCCGCGAGCGGCCCGAGACCCAGCACCAGTGCTAACAGGATCAGCGCCCGCAGCACCCCCGAGACCTGCGTTCTGCCGCCGGCCCGCAGGTTCACCACCGTGCCCGGGGTCGCCCCGGCCCCGGCCAGTCCCCCGAAGAGGCCCGCTGCCACGTTCCCGATGCCCTGGCCCACCAGCTCCTTGTTCGGGTTGTGTTGCGTCCGCGTCATGGAGTCGGCGATCAGCGAGGTGAGCAGGCTGTCGATGGAACCCAGCAGGGCCAGCGTGATCGCAGGCTGCGCCGCTCCCGCGAGGAAGCCTGGGTCGAATGTCGGCAGACTGAAGTCGGGCAGTCCCCTGGGAACGGGACCGATGTCGCCGATGACCAGCGTGTCGCTCAGCCAGAGCACGCCCAGCGCCGTCCCCACCACGAGCGCCGCCAGGGTCGGGGGAAGGTACTGCCGGAATCTCGCCGGCCAGGCCACGCCCACGACGAGCGTCGCGAGGGCGATCCCGACCGCGCTGAAATTCACGGCGCTGAAGGCCTCCGGCCACTCCCGGATAGCCGCCAGCGGCCCACCCTCGGCGCTCTTGTGGCCCAGGAAGGGCAGCGTCTGGATCAGGATGATGATGACCCCGATCCCCGACATGAATCCCGATGTCACCGAGTAGGGGGTGTAGGAGACGAAACGTCCAATGCGCAGGGCGCCCAGCAGGATCTGGATCACCCCTGCCATCATCGCGATGGTGAGAGCTTCGGTGATGCTGTCCGCGTGGGTCGTGACGATGACGGCCATCGCCACCGACATCGGCCCCGTCGGACCCGATATCTGCGACTTCGTTCCCCCGAAGACCGCCGCGAAGAACCCCACGGCGATCGCCCCGTAGAGACCCGCCGCCGCCCCCAGCCCCGAGGCAACCCCGAAGGCGAGGGCCACCGGCAGCCCGACGACCGCCGATGTAACGCCGCCGAAGATGTCGCCCCGGAAGGTCTCGAGGCTATAGCTCACTCGTGGCATGGCGATACCAGGAAGATACGTCAAATCAAGAGACCGGAAGCATACGAGAACGCGGGTCTCTTGTGGAGAACACCCTCAACTCCCCTGAAGAGCGCTGATCAGGTGACTTCGTTCAGGCTCCCCGTGGCGCAGTCGTAGACGAAACCCCGCACGTCGTCCTTGTTGGGGATGAACGGGCTTGCCTTGATCCGCGCGATCGACTGGCGGATGTCGCCGTCGAGGTCCGGGAACGCCTCCATCGCGAACGCCGGCCGGATGCCCGTGTCTTGCTCGATGGAATCTTTCACGTCGTCGTCGCGGAAGGTCAGCATGCCGCAGTCCGTGTGGTGGATGAGCATGATCGAGGTCGTCCCCAGCAGCCGCTGCGAGATGGTCAGCGACCGGATCGCGTCGTCCGTCACGACCCCGCCGGCATTGCGGATTACGTGGGCATCGCCCACGCCGATCCCGAGCAGGGCGTGTGTATCGAGACGCGCGTCCATGCACGCCACGACGGCCAACCCCAGCCCCGGTGGCAGGGGCGCATCGCCCTGGTCGAAGCTGGCGGCGTAGCTGGCGTTGTTGGCGAGGAGGTCATCGATAGCGGGCATGGGATGCTCCTTTGCCGCGTCGGTGGAGTTCGTTAGCCCGTGTCGGGCGGCGCGACGCGGACCGTGATGATATCCGTATCGGCGTACTGCTGGTGTGTCACCGACTCGGCGTAGCTTCGCAGCAGCACCAGCGAGAGCTCCTCCTCGACCGCGGTCAGCGAGTCGTGCTCCTGGATCTGCCGGATCTGGTCCTCAAGGTTGGCGCCCGCGCCGCCCCCGATGAACTCGAGGTCGGCGGTCGTGCCCTCGCTGGAGGCGAGCACAACGAGCTGGCGCTCATCCTTCGGTTTCTCCTCATCTTCGTTCCCAAGGCTCAGGTCCAGGGGCGCGAGCGTGAGCAGGGTCTCTTCCGCGACTGCGCCTAACCGTTCCTGCATGGCCGAGTCCCAGCCCCGGCGCTGGGCGAACCTCGTGATGAATGCGTTCAGGTCGGGCAGAGCGTCCACGTCGAGCTGCGACCTGAAGCGCATGCGCCGCGGGTTGGTCAGCTCCAGGTAGAGGATCATGACGATGGCGGCCAGTCCCCCGGTCGTGATGCCGCTCTTCAGCAGTGCTCCCCACACCCGCCCCACGTCCGGGAGGGTGAACAGCTCGAACTGGAACGAGGCGGCGATCCAGAAGCACACACCGGCGACCGCGATTTTCTCCTGGCTCTGCTCGTTCTGGATGACCGTGCGCGCCCCGTCCACGAAGAGCGCCCCCGTCACCATGATCAGATAGCCCGTCATCACCGGGCCCGGGATGCTGCTGAGCACGGCGGACACCTTCGGCAGGAAGGCCACCAGGATGAGGATCAGGCCGATGCTGTAGCCCACCCGGCGCGCCGCCACCCCCGTGATCTGCGTGAACGAGACCATGGCCGGGTTGATCGCATTTGGCACCGTACCGGCGAGCCCCGCGAGCAGGTTGCTCGCGCCCGCCCCCGCCACCGCGCCCTGCACCTGGCGGAAGCTCACAGCCCGGTTGTCCCGCCACGAGACGCGCTGCATGGCGATGGCCGCGCCGTTTGCCTGGATCGAGATGATCGCGCCCAGGAAGAGGAAGGCAGGCACCAGCACCCAGAAGTCGACGCCGAAGTCGAGCGCCAGCCCCGGCGACTCGGCCGGAACCCCGACCCAGCCCGCCGCCGCGATCCGGCCCGTGTCGAAGATTCCCAGCCCGGCGGCCACGAGGCAGCCGACCACGATCCCGACAAGTGGCCCCCAGAACCGCAGGAGGGCCGAGCCCCGCAACATCAACGCCGCCGCCACCACCATCGTCGCCAGCGCCGTCAGCGACGCCTCCTCCGGGTCCGCGCTCGTCGCCTCGTCCAGCAGGTCAAACACGACCGAGGCGAGGGTGATGGACAGGATCATCATCACCGTGCCGCCCACCGTCGGCGTGACGAACCGCCTCAGGATGAAGAGCCACCGCGACATCACGATCTGCACGATCGCGGAGAGGATGACCAGCGTCGCCAGGGTGGCCGGCCCGCCGTCCACGAGCGCCGTGATGCAGAAGGGGATGGCGAACGCGGCCGTGAACATCGGCAGCACTGCCCCCGCCCCCACGAACCCCAGCTTCCGCACCTGGATGATCGTCGAGAGTCCCACGACGACCAGGGAGGCAAATACCATCCAGGTCACGTAGGAACCGCCCCGGTCTGCCGCGTTCGCCACGATGACCGGTGTGACCAGCAGCGTGGCCGACGCGATCAGGCTGAACTGCAGCCCGTAACCGAGCGAGGGAAGCAGGGGCGGATTCTCATCCGCCTCGTAGCGTGGGTGTTCCGGGGACGCCGCCGCTGCCATGGACGCCGACATTCTAGGCGCGCCGCCTGTGCCCGTGTGGCGGGGGGCTTTCAGCCAGGCCCCAATGCTCGCCGGACTGCCTTCCCCTGGACCCGGGCTCCCTCAGGAGCAACTGCCACATCCTCCCAGTTGCCCAGGAGTTCTCCTTCACCAAACCCTCCTTAACCCTTGCTTGAGTTCTTTCCATTGTCGGTGTGAGGCCTCTCTAAGCTGTTTGGTAGTAGGACACGAAAGTGAGAGCAAGCAGTGGCACGAGGAGGTGCTGAAATGCAGGGCAGTAAGGGAACGTCCCTTGTTCCGAAGGCCACAACGATCGCCCTCCTCGGGATGGTGGCCGCGATAGCCGGCGTGCTTGCCGCGACGATCCTGCTCGTCGTCCGCGCCTGAACGCCGCCAGCCCCTCCCCCGCGCTGTTCCCCCGCCCCGCCTGACGCGCGACCGGGTCGTTTCGCTTACACCTGGGCCAGCCCCGCACCTGTAAGCTCCGAGGCTGAGACGTCACACGCTAAAGGGGGTCTGCGGTTATGTGGGAGTGGATGGGCATCGAGCACCTGTTTGAAATTTCGACCGGCCAGAAGATTGCCGGCCTCTTTACGCCGCTGGCCATCTTCGCCGCCTTCGCCATCGTGCAGATGATCCTGCCGGCAAAGTGGGTGCCCGGGTACGTCACCGACGAGAAGACCGGCGAACCCCGCCGCTACCGGCTCAACGGCATCCTCGTGTTCGTGGTCGCGTTCCTCGTCTGGGGCTTCGAGGTCATCCCCGGGGTCGACCGCGAGTACTTCTACGAAACCTCCCTCTTCGCCGTCGCCGGCGGAACCGCCTTCGCCCTCCTCTTCACCGCGATCGCCGTCTACACCCAGCCGAAGGTCGAGGACCGCAACCCGATCATCGACTTCTACCTCGGCCGCATCCAGGAAATTCGGTTCTTCGGCGACCGCCTCGACCTGAAGATGACGTTCTACGTGGTCGGCGGGACGATGCTGGGCATCAACGCCATGTCGGGGGCGGCCTGGCACTACGAGCAGTTCAGCCCGACCAACGAGGTCAACCTCGGCGTCTTCCTCTACGCCGCCATCTTCACCTTCTACGTCTTCGACTACATGGTCTTCGAGCGCGTCCAGCTCTACACCTTCGACCTCATCCACGAAAAGATGGGCTTCAAGATGTTCTGGGGCGACACCGTCGTCTACGGGTGGCTGTTCATCGTTCCCCTGTACGGCATGGCCGCCCAGCCCGACCCCGGCTTCTCGACCGCCTGGACGTACGTCCTGCTCATCGGTGTGTCCGTCCTCTTCCTCGTCGGCTGGAGCATCTCGCGTGGGGCCAACCTGCAGAAGTACACCTTCAAGCGCTGGCCCGAGCGCAAGTTCCTCGGGATTATCGAGCCCCGCTACATCCAAGCCGGCGACCGCAAGATCCTGACCAGCGGCCTCTGGGGCGCCGCCCGCCACTTCAACTACATGGGCGAGGGCTTCTTCGGCATCGCCGTCGCCCTCTCATTCGGCCACTTCGACAACCCCTGGGCCTACACCTACATGGTCTTCGTCATCTCCATGTTCACCTGGCGCCAGGTCGAGGACGACCGCGCCTGCGCCGAGAAGTACGGCGAGGAGAAGTGGGCCGAGTACCAGGAGCAGGTCCCCTACCGCATCGTCCCCGGCATCTACTAGGGGAACCAACATCGACGCCGCCACCGACGGGTTCTGCCCGCGCCGACTTCCTGACTCTGGACATCACCTTCGACACAGGCCCGAGCCACCCCGTATTCGACGCCGACGGCTCCGCAAGCGTCGTGCACGAGCGTCACCACCACGGGCCTGAGCGACTCGCCCCCAGGGCTACCGTGAGCCGCTGCCTGGGACAAGGCCACGGGCGGGGTATTTACACGACAAATACACATAAATGATCTGGCAAAACACAGAAACAAAACCAATTGCGGTGCTATCCTTGGCGGTGCGCTCACATATATTCCAGCGTTCTCGGAGGTTTCTCGATGAAGCCCAGCGCTATCGTCGCTGCCCTTGGCACTGCACCCATCGTCACCATCGCGCCAACTGTTCGTTTTCGCTTCCTTCCTCTCCTGCTGATGGCTCTCGCCGTGGTCGCGTTGACCGTTGCCTGCGGGTCCGACGAGGACGAACCGCCTCCCGCCACCGAAGCGCCGACCGAGGCCGCGACCCCCGAGCCGACGGCTCCTCCACCTCCGTCCTCCACCCAGCCCGCCACCGGCCTCGATGGCCTCGCCATCACGGCCGCCACGACGGGTCAGGACGTTCTGGACCACGTCTCGGAGGCCGAGGCCGCCTGCCTGGGCGAAGCACTGGACGCGGCCGGCTACGAGGCCTTCCTCGGCGCCGAGCTCGTGACCGCCTATCGGGACGCCACGGCCTTGGGCCCCCTGTTTGGCTGTCTGACGGGCGATAACTTCGTAGCCTTTGGGATGAATTACACCGTTGCCAGGGCGGGTCTCGCGTCGGCAGCGCAATCGTGTCTGCTTGCACTCGGCCGCGAGCACCCCGACGCCGTTGTGACCATCCTGGGTATCGAGGAAGCCCCGGAAGCCGTCGCCACCCTGGCTCGCGAGACCCACAACTACGTGTTCGAGCTCTACGACTGCCTGAACACCGGGGAGCGGGTAAAACTTGTGCTGCACATGTGGAGCGAGCTCGGGACCTACGCGGTCCCAGCTGAGGAAATGATGGCCGCCTTCACCGAAGAAGAGATCACTTGCTTCACCGAGGCTTTCGGGATAACGCGGGAGCAACTCGAGACGGTGCTGGCAACTCGTCAGCCGGGGCAGTCGTCTCCCGAAGCAACGCCATGTATCACGACGGAAACCTATGGCCGCATCATCACGGCCATGCTGGGCGTTCAGGTTGGCGGGCTGACCGAAGAGTCCGGCGCCTGCGTCCAGAACTTTGCCGCCGAGCATCCCCATTTCCTCGAGGTGGCGCGGGTCGGCAACTTTGACCCCTCCGCCATGAGCGAAAGCGAGTTTGAGGAGATCGCCGCCGACGGCTTAAGGCTCTTCGAATGCCTCACCGAGGATGAGCTGAAGGAGATACAGGCGGCGACTGCGCGCGCCCTGGCGTCCTTCGACGGGACCGAGTAGCAACAGGGGAGGAGCGGCCCCACTTATCTCGTGGATCAGTGGCGCGGGTTCGGCAGAACCCGTCCCAGCCCGGCAGCGCTACTCCGTACGCCGTGCTTGCTACAGTGCGCAGCAGCACGGGGAGGAGCGACGGCATGGCGACACTCGTGTTGATTCACGGCGCATACCAGGGCGGCTGGATCTGGTCGCCCGTCGCGACCCGCCTCAGCGCCGCCGGGCACCGCGTCTTTGCGCCCTCCCTGGATGGCTGCGCCGAGCGCTCGGCACAGGTGAGGCCCGGCATCACGACAGAGACGCAGGCCGAGGAGATCGCCGAGCTGCTGCGCTACGAAGACCTCGACCAGGTGGTGCTGGTCGGAACCTCGGCGGGGGGCATGGTGCTGGCGCGGGTCGCCGAGCTCGCCCAGGAGCGCATCCAGCGCCTCGTCTTCGTCGACGCGCTTGCGCTCCTCAACGGCGAGAAAATCCACGACATCGTCACCGATACTGCCGCGGTCACCGATGAACTCGTGACCGGTCCCTTGCCCGGCCGGATGCTCGAGATGCTGCAAGCAAGCATGGAGCCGGAGCTGGCCCAGTGGGCCGCGGACCGCTTCGGACGGCATCCCGTCGCCACGTTCGACCAACCGGTCGTCCTCGACTCATTCTGGGAGCAGGCGTGGGATGCGTCGGTGATCTGGTGCCGCCAGGCGCCCAATCCCGGCGAGCCGCACCAGCGCCGCTGCGCGGAGAAGCTCGGCGCGCGCTGGCACGAGCTCGACACCGGTCACTACCCAATGCTGAGCACACCTGACGAACTCACCCGACTCATCCTGGAGGGCTAGGTACGGTCGGCCAGTCGCCGGCGTGCCTCCTCCCACGACACATCCTCGGGCTGGTCCGTGCGCCACCGCACAAACGCCGACCTATCCCGGACCGCGATCTCGTCGAACACGGCCAGGGCGGTTCGGTGCTGCCCGCTTTCGACGAACGGCCGGATGGCCGCGTCATCGGCCCAGACGGACAACGTCGAAAAGCGCAGGCGCAGGAAGTCGGCCTTCAGTGCGTAGCTGATCAGGTTCGGGTCGGCCTTCAACTGGCGGACGACCGCGTTGTTGACCCGGAAGAACCGCGGCAGCTTCAGCCAGCTCCGCAACTGGAGCCGGGTGGCCACAACGGTCGCTGCGGACTCCCCCACCGGCAGCTCCCCTTCCGACGCCACCCCTGCCCCCAAGCCCCGCGGCTAGTCGATCTCTGCGTAGGTGAGCAGCCACTCCCCGTCAAACTGCTCGTAGAGGAACTTCATGTTCACCGAACCCCCGCTGAAGCGCGCCGTGTGCTTGACCTGCCAGATGCCGGGCTCGATCTCCGTGGGCGGCGATGTCTCCTCCGGCGTGAACTTGATGTTCCGCGACTCGAAGGGCTTCATGTCGTCCCGGAGCTGCTCCTCTTCTGCCAGCCAGTAGCTGGGCTCGTAGAGGGTCCTGAGGCTCTCGAGGTCGTAGTTGTTGTAGTGCTCCCACAGCAGCATGGTCTTCTCGCTGAGGTGGGCGGCAAGCTCCGCGTCCTCCGCGCTGAGCGGCTCCGTGGGCGGAGGCGGTTCCGCATCCCCGCCGCCGCCGCACGCCGCCAGGGCGGCCACCGCAAGTGCCGCCAGCACCAACACCAGCGCCACCGTCCCGCTCTGGCGGAGCGAGCGGGCCCGGGCGGCTCGAAGAAGACAGTCTCTGGCGGTCACCGCGTCCTCACTTCCGAATCGAGAAGTGATCCTAGCCGCACGCGGGCCCGGTGCATAGATCGCGGTTGCGGCCAAAGGCGATGGACCTGAAACACATGAAAAACCCACGAGTATCTTGCTGTATACACAGTTATCACACAAATGAACGTAGTAGGCTATGGGTTCACGAACACCCTCGGGCGACTCGAGGGCTTCCTTTACGGAGCAAAGTGATGCCCGCAAGGACCGTCATGATTCGCATCACCATCCTGTTCGCAGTGCTTATCGTCCTGCCGTTCACCGGCATGGGTGGGGCGCTCGCGCAGTCCGGGCCGGGTGAACAGGCGACGGCGGCCGTCAAGGTGACGGTCTGGCGACAGGTCGCCGACCCATCACTGCTCTACATCAGTACGCGCCCGGAAGGGGGAAGGTGGCGCACCTTCAACACCCCTCTCGATATGACCACCCTCGGTCCGTCGGGCCGGTTGCACCAGAGCAATGCCGTGCTCGTCCAGGTACGGCTGGAGCCGGAGACGACCGTCAACGTAGAGGTGTCAGTGTGGAGGCAGGTGTCTGACCCATCGCTCTTGTATGTCGGCGCGCGCCGGGAGGGAGGAGGTTGGAACAGGCTGGACACCCCTGTCGACATGTCGGCTCTGAGTCGGTCCGGGAGGTTCCATCAAAGCAAGGCCGTCCGAGTTGAGGCGCCGGTACCGGAGAATCAGCCCCCCATGCCGACGGGAGCACCCCAGGACATCCTCGTTTCGGTGGGAGGGGCGGCGTGGCCCTTCCTTGCGAGCGGGCTGTTCAGGGACGCCGACAACGATGTCGCCGAACTCTCCTACACGACTACGTTGAGCGACCCTGCCGTAGCCTCCGTTGAGGTTGTGGTGGACAACGAGAGGCATACGGCCATCATCGTCACCGGCACGATGGCCGGATCCGCGACGATCGAGGTCACGGCCACCGATCCCGGTGGCCTCTCGGGGGAGCGGACCCTCAACGTGGTGGTGGACGATTCGGGCTTTACGCCGCTCCCCGGGATCAAGGTCGACAACAACAAGATCGACCTCGGCAACGGGTTCCTCACGCTCACCGGCACATGTACTCCACCGATCGGGAACACACCGTTCCCATCCGGCCTCGTTGTCACCATCAACAGCTCGGAATGGCAGACCCGCAGCGATTCGTCGCCTGCGTGGATCGACGTGCCGGACACAGAAGTCACGACCGGACAACTCTGCACGTACGCTACGCGGACGCCCGGGGAGTACCGGCTCCTCCTCGACGTTACGACCGTTATCGACCCGCACCTGCCCGTCCTCTCGGGAGCGTTCCGCGCCGAGAACACGTTCATCGTCGAGGAGTCGACCGGAGGCAACCGGGCGCCGGCGCTGAACGTGGATGTCCCCCCCGCCTTCGACCAGTTGTCCGTGGGCGGCGGGCCGCTGTTCACGGAACCCACGCTCTTCTTCACGGATCCGGACGGCGACGACCTCGCGTTCTCCGTTGCGCTCAGCGACTCGGCCGTGATCGACGCGGAGATCGTGACGGATGTCGGGGGACACCGGTTCCTTGTCGCCACGGGTACGGCCGCGGGCAGCGCCACCCTCACGCTCACGGCCACCGATCCCGCCGGGCTCTCCGCCGACCTCGCGCTGGAAATCGACGTGAATGACGAGGGCCTGACGCCGTTCCCCACGATCGGCGTGGACAACGGCGTCATCCTGCTGTTCGGACGGAGCTTCGGCGCTTGCCTGGGGCCATTCAACAATACGCAGGTCGCACGGTACCTCTACACAGTTCACTCGATGAAGTGGCAGGGCAGAGCCGATGCTTCGGCCGACTGGGCCGACATCGAGGGCACGGTGGTGACGGACGGTCGGCTTTGCCCCTACACCACCGACGTGGCGGGCGACTATCGGATGGTGATGGAACTCAGCGTCCAGCCCGACGAGCACGTTCCCGCCCTGCGAGGGTTCTATACCGCCGCGAGCACGTTCACTTTGTCGGGTGGCCAATAGGGACCAACGCCACTCGTGCGCTGCACCGTCTCCACGGCCGAGGCCAGCCTGACACCGGAGGTCCCCCCTCGGAGGCCCCTGAAACGCCTGGTTCTGGCTTCGGTACGTGCTGGTGGGCCTAACTTGACGGTAGGCAGTACCACCTTCGAGGTGCTGTTCAGCCTGTAGCCGTTCGTAGCCCATGCGGGATTGGGACAATTCATGGAAGGGATCGCCCCTCGGCAGGTCGTCGAACACGCCGCCGGCAAGCA
>JAPOQN010000052.1 GCA_026710655.1 Chloroflexota bacterium
GGCCCTCCAGTTGCTCGGGGGTCGTACCGGTGTGGTGGGCGATCGCGACCAGGTTCTCGCGCTGCGGGCGCATGCGTCCCGCCTCCCAGCACCAGGCCGTGTGGGCGCGCACGCCGACGAGCTCGGCGAGGCGCTTCTGGGTGAGGCCGGCGCGGACGCGGGCCTCGCGGATGCGCGCTCCGAGCGCCTTCCAGCGATAGCCGTCGCTCACAGCGGTGCTCCTCGGCGTTCCAGGCTGCTACCAGCATAGAACTCCCGTTTCGCGGCATGTATCGGCCCGCTGACAGGGGGAACGTCTGCTGCAGTGGCACGTCCCATGCATGGGAACCCCGCCGGGGATGTGGCGCAGCGCCGGGCGCTCGCGCTCTTAGCGCGCGGCCCACTGTCTCCTCAGGGCGTCGTGCGCGCGATCACACGACCAGGTGCAGCTCCGGGCCTGGATCGCGTGGCCGTGCAACGGGGGCCGGTCCCCGGCGCCGGGCGCCGAGCCGATGTAGCGACCCGACGTGAGGTGGCCGTCAACGTCCTCGACGGTGGAGTACGCGAACCGGCGATCGAAATCGCTTCCGGGCGAGCGGTAGAACGCGTCCGTCAACTCGCGCAGGGCGCGATCCACATCCATGTGACCCCCGGCTTCTGGCGGGGGGAACGCGGGCTCGATCATCCAGTCCGCCGGCGCGAGCGCCACGAAGAGCGGGATGTCGCGCTCGCGGGCGGCGATGAGCGAGCCCGCCGGCGGATGCGTGTGTTCAACCTCGAGCAGTGCCGTGGGCTCGCCCTCCGCGTCGAGGATGGTGATGTCGGGCTGGCAGTAGCTGCCCTGCGCCAGCGGGAGCCGCCGTTCGGCAACGGCGTCGGCGGCCCCGTCGAGCAGGTCGAAGAGGTGGTCGTGTCCGCCCGGACGGCACGTCCAGGTGATGAACTGGGAGGCGATCGAGCGCTCTTCGTAGAGGTGCGCGGGGGGATGGTTGTCGCGGAGTCCGAACGAGCAGTAGGTGCAGGGCGTCAGTTTCCGACGGAGCAGCTCCAGGAGGGCGTCTTTCCACTGCTCGTGCTGCCTTGATGGCATGTGCCCGAGAGTGTACGTGATGGGCTCGCGCGCGAGGCTCGCTTCAGCCAGACGCCACGCCCGTCACGGCCCGTGCTCCCTGAGCCAGCGCTATCCGTCCTTCGCGTAGCTGAACGGGTTCTCGACGCCTGCCCAATCGAACACGTAGACCTCGCCCTCACGGCTGCGGTCCCACTTTCTGTAGCCGTCGCTGGGACGGCGGGTGGTCGCGCTGACGACCAGCCGCGTGAGCGGGGGGAGTCCGTTTCGGTGGCAGTAGCCTCCGATCAGGTCGAGCATGCAACCTAGGGTCCGCGGCATCGCGCCGTGGCCCAACTCCCCGGCAAGCTCGGTGTAGGTGATGGTGCCCCCGTCCCCGCGCGCGGCCAACTCCGTCAAGATCGGCCACGCATGGAACGCGCGCCACTCCTCACTCACGATCACAGGACTACCCCTCCGGCAGCGAATCGCACTCAGGCTAGCACTGCGGGACGGAGCACGCTTTGCGAGTCGCTCCGTCCCGGGACGCAGCGAAAACGACGAGGATCAACGAGCTTCGACGCTCAGCGTTCCTCCGAGGAGCCCTTCTCCGTTTACCGCACTGGCTTCGATCAGAGAGGCGATATCGCTAATGTCGCCGATTTCAAGAGTGAGTGGGTCCTCGCCTGATGTGTGGGTGTCGATGGCGACTCTGAACTCACGCTGGAAACTGAACTTCGTCTGCTTCCAGAATACACCTTCGAGTCCCTCGAAGGTGCCGTGGAACGTGTCGGGATCGTAGTACTTCACGAGTCTGCTCTTCCCCCTGTAGCCGTTATCTGCACAGGAGCGTTTGAGTCGAGACATGAAGGCAGCAATATCGGAGATCACCACTGCATACGGTCCCAGCGAAAGGCAGGCATCATCTACCAGGAGGGCTTCTCGCAGCACCTCGATGTTGTCGTGCGAGATTGTCTCCAAGTCGACATCCCCACTATGGACGGCATGCATGCAGAACAGGTGGAAGTCGGAAAGAGAGTCCATCTGGACTTGGAGCGTCATGAGTCCTTCGCTTAGGTCCATCCCATTGAGAACCAACTTCACGTTCTCCCCTTGTAGCCAACTAGTAGTCCCTTCGTCACCATCGATCCTGCCTGTGGTGTCCTCCCCTTCGTGCGTTCTGAACGCGGAGAGCCTGTTGGCAAACACCTTCCCTTCGAGGAAGGCCTGCGCGTATTCCTGCTTGTCGAAGAACTTGATGAAAAGGAAGATCGTGCTCATAGCTATGTCTTACTCTTGCCTTTCTGTCCTACACCCGCTTGCCGTCGCTTACGCGGGTCACGATTGGTCCGTCGTGACTCGTGGGAACGCCGGAGTGCAACTTTGACGGCTGATGGGGCGATGACCCCGCATCCACAACCCGAGCGTGTGGAAGGGGGTGAGGGCAGAGTACGCGCTCGGACAACGGACCTCAACCGAACAGGCAAGACGGGGCGCCGCCTGCGGGTGCGTACCAGCTGAAGCCGAGTGGCCCGCCCCGCTCAATGAGGGTGCGGCACGAGACCCGCAGCGGCAGGTCGACTCGGGCGCGCCTCATCTCGCTCCGCGCGACGCGCAGGAAATGGTCCGCCGCGAGCTCGTCCTCGAAGACGACGAGCACGTCCGGGCGGAGCCCGTGGTCGTCGGTGGGCCGCTGCGAGGCGTAGTAGCGCAGGTAGGGGGCGAGGCGCGTGGCCATCGTCGAGGGCCGGACGGCGCGGCGCTCCCACTCGAGGAAGAACGCCCAGCGCGTCCCCTCGCGGCGCAGGAGGCCGAAGGCGTCCGGGTGGACCGAGTGCAGGCGGTCGTGGTGGCGGAAGTAGCGCGAGGCGCGGTGGGGCGGGTCGAGCAGCTCGACCTCCCAGCCCTCGCTTCGCGCCTGACCGGCCAGCTGGGCGAGGAAGCCGTGCACGGCGGCGGTGTGGTCGATCGTACGCAGCAACTGGCGGCTGCGCCTGCCGGTGACGTTGCGCCAGGTGGGCGGCGCGTCCGGGTCCAGCGGGCGGGCGCTCCAGCGCCTGCGGGCGAGGTTGGCGGCGGAGCGGTCGCGGCGCGCGAGCAGCGTCAGCCCGCGGTCGGAGAGCGCCAGCCGGCCCCCGACGCTGGTGACGAGCGACGCCTCCCGCAGCGGCTGCAGGAGCTGCGAGACCTGCCGGGCGGAGACGCCCAGCAGTGCGCGGAGCGCGGCGGGCTCGATCCAGGGCCAGTCCGCGATCAGGCCGAGGGCGTTCTTCCGGGCCGCCCCGAGCAGCGCGGGGAGCATCCAGTCCGGGGCCTCGCGCAGGCCGTGCGCGTGGATGTCGCGCGGGACGATGGCACGTGCGCGCGGCTGCTCCTCCGGCCAGGCGCGGCGCTGTGCGATGTGCGCGACCACCTCCCGGAGTGAGAGCCACGGTGAGCCGGGGGCGGTGCGCCAGACGCGGGCTCCCGTCCCGGCCGCCACCGCGTCGCGCTCCAGCGCGAGGAAGGCCGGTGCGGACGCCCGGGCCATCAGCCGTGCCGTGTGCCGCAGCCGCACCGGGTCGGGGACGAGCAGCAGGTACGCGCCCGGGCGCGGTCCCTCGCGCAGCCGCCAGAGACGCTTGGCGAAAGACGTGCGATCGGCGGTCATACCCTCGCGCACGACGAAGAGGCTGCGCCCGTCGGGGAGCGCGATCGCGGCGTCCATCGGCTGGGCCCGGTACCAGCGGAAGCGCAGCGGCCAGGCGGCCTCCGTGGTCGCCGCCGTCAGGCGGTAGGTGGAGGCCACGCCGTCCAGGCGCTCCAGCAGCAGCCGCCGCCAGTGCGCCGTGAGCGGACGCGAGCGCAGCAGCTCGCCCAGGGCCATCTCCTCCAGTTCCGCGACCCGCCGCAGCCCGGCGCGGGTGAGGTGGAAGCGCCGCGTCGGCGCGAACA
>JAPOQN010000053.1 GCA_026710655.1 Chloroflexota bacterium
GACGATCCATACCGTCTACACCGACACCCCATGACCGACCGACTCGCCTCCCTCAAGACCTTCCTCCCCGGCCTCGAAGGACTCCTCGATGATCCGGAAGTGACCGAGATCATGATCAACGGTCCCGCCAACGTCTGGATCGAGCGCGCCGGCGCCGGGCTCGAGCAGGTCGAAGCCCCCCTGCTCGACGAGGGCGCGCTCCGCCGCGCCGCGATCAGCATCGCCCGGCCCCTGGGCCTCGACCCCAAGACCGACCCCGCCCTGGACGCCAGGCTCGCCGACGGCTCCCGCGTCGCCATCGCCACTCCGCCCGCCGCGCCCCACGTCGCGATCACCATCCGACGCTTCGGCGAGCGCTCGTTCTCCGCCGAGCAGCTGCTCGAGAACGGCACCCTCACCCCCGCCATCCTCGAGGCCGCCAGGGACGCCCTCCGGTCCCGACGCAACATCCTCGTCAGCGGCGGCACCGGCAGCGGCAAGACGACCCTCCTCAACGCCCTCATCGAGCTCCTGCCCCACCACGAGCGCATCGTCTCGATCGAGGACACCCTGGAACTGCGCATCGACCAGGCCAACACCGTCCGCTTCGAGGCACGCGACCTCGGCGAGGGCTCCCTCACCATCCGCGCCCTCGTCAGGCATTCCCTTCGCCACCGACCCGATCACATCGTCGTCGGCGAGGTCCGCGGCCAGGAAGCCGCCGATCTCCTCCAGGCCCTCAACACGGGCCACGGCGGCTCCCTGACGACCGTCCACGCGAACAACGCCCGCGCCGCGCTCTCCCGCCTGGCCAGTTGCGCCATGCAGGCCGGGGAACTGCCCTGGGAGGTCGTCTGCCGTAGCGTGGTCGACGGCATCTCCCTCGTCCTCCACATGACGCGCGTCCAGGGCCGGCGCTACGTTGAGGAGGCCATCGCCGTCCAAGGCTGGAACGCCGACGACGAAACATGGCTCATCGATCCGATCGCCTCCCGGCCCACGGCCGTGCCGGCCGCCCTGCCGGCGGCCGAAGCCTCCCCCGCCGCGAAGCGGAAGCGGCCCAAAGCATCGAAGGCCGCGTCATAAACGCAGCAAGAGCCCTGCCGTCGTCTGGCCAGACGGCCCTCAACCCATGTCGCCGGCGGCGGTCCAAACCGCTTGTCCATCACCTGGCCCCGCCCACGCGGCCGCGCAGCGGTCCGAGAACCTCCGGTTCCCTGGTCTGGACCCCGGACCCGGAGCCACGGCCGCCTTCCGGCCGTCGCCGGCGACGACACCCGCTATGCAGGTGGCGCCGCGCCCCACGCCGGCCCCCGCGGGGGCCGCTCCGTTCGAGGCGTGTGTTGTCGGACCGGCAATGTACGACCGTACATTCGCCTCCACGTGATCTTCCACTCGCGGCCCATGGCCGTCTTCGCCTGGGACGCGCCGCTCCCCTGGCCGCGATTCGCCGAGCTGGTCCCGATCGCGCGAACGCCCTTGCCGGCGCGGACCTCTCTACTCCCCGGTCGAAAGGCGGTCACTCAACGCGGCGCCAGCGACGCCGCGCCGCGGGCCGGCGCAAGAAGCCGCCAGACCGCTTCGCATCGGCCCAGGGGGCCGTCTGTCACCCCCTTGCCTCGTGCCGGCTCACCGCGGCGCGTCGGCGCCTCTGCCGCATCCTCCCTTGGGGTGGACCTGTTGGTCGCCGCCTGGGTGGGTGAGCGGCGAAAGCCACAGTCCCACTAACCCAAGGAGGAATCAGAAAC
>JAPOQN010000054.1 GCA_026710655.1 Chloroflexota bacterium
CGGGTGGACAACCCACACGAGGCGCGCGCCGTTGCTCAGCCACATCACGGCCTTGTCGTGGACTTCACGCCGGCTGTCGTTCGGAGACACGATCTCCACCACCAGGTCGGGGACCACCTCGGCGTAGCCCGTGACTCTCGCGTCCAGCGGGGATCTCTCCGCTGATGTGAACGCGATGTCCGGCTCCCGAACCGTGTCCGGGTCACGTTCCAGCCAGACGCCCGAGTCGGAGCCGACCAGCCACCCCAGCCTTCGCGGCTTGATGAAGTTCCGCAACTCGGCGCCGAGGTTCATCACGATCGCCCCGTGTTCACGTCCTGTCGGCATGGTCTCGCAGAGCACCCCCCGGATCAGCTCGCCGCGCACACCCTCACCGTAGAGACGCAGCAGGTCGTCGGCGGTTAGCAGCCTGGTGTCGATCGTCGTCATGTCTGGTCGCTCCCGCGCGCCCTCATTCTACATCGCCTCGAACGCGGCTATCACACGCTCGCGATAGGCGGGTATGACCGCATCCTCGGTGAAGTCTTCGAATACGAAGCGCAGCTCGTCAACTGTCAGCCCATACCCATGGGCAACGAGCGCGTCGATTTCCGCCCGCATGGCGACGCGCTCGTCGTCGCCCAGCGGCCCGCACTCCACTCCGGCCTCTGCCGCGAAGTCCTCAAACCGCTCGTCGATGCACGAAAGTCGCGCCGCCAACGCGCCGATACGCTGCCAGTCCGTCGCCTCCCACTTCGGGAAGCAGAGCATGTTGAGGATGAAGAAGTTGACGTTCAACTCGATGTACCGGCGTGCTAGCCAGTCGAACGGAAGGCTGTTCATCACGCCGAGGACGGCTGCGCGGGCGGGAGCACTCCACCCGTGGAACAGCAGATACGGCGCCGCGTTCGTAAGCGGCGTGCAGGGCGGGACAAGGCAAGCGATCACCGTGCGGGAGTTCGTCCGGTTGGTCACATTCCGGAACCCGACGCGGGCCTGCTGAATCGGGTGCGTGCCAGGGTCTGCGAGCACCTCGGCGGGGAAGATGGCCCTGATCGCGCGGCCACGCGCCCGCTTCTCTTGCACGAAGTCGAGGATGGCATCCCAGTCACCGTATCCGGCGGGGTCGCCCCCGTGTGGGTCGTACTGGTCGAAGGATCGCCCGCGCCAGATCGGGATGCGGCTTCCTCCGGGAGGGTTCTGAAAGAGGCGCCTCTGCTGCGTCGCATCCAATTCCCTATGCGGAGCTACATGCGACGCAGCAGAGGCGCCTCTTTGAATTTTCTTAGTTTCCGGGGCGTGTAGCTCGGCGAACTCCGACCCGGTTCGGAGCTTCGCAAGCAGGTCGGCGTGCCGCTGGCCGGGCAAGAGGGGGACCATGCCAACGCTGCCCAGAGAGGTCGTCGTGATTCTGATCCCGTCGCCGCCCGCAGCCTCGTTGAACGCCGGCAGGCTCGCCGAGGGCCCGGTCATCCGGAACGTTGCATCAACGGTTGGATTACTTCGCTGCATGGCCAGCAGTGCGATCGTGTACTGAGGATGAATCGTGAAGGCCCATTGTCGGTTGTTGAGCAGGACGTCGAGCCGGCGCAGGGTGGTGTGCCCCCGAAGCCACCGCCTGAACCCCGTTGCGCCCTTGGTGATGAAGGCGGAGCGGGGTAGTACCACGCCGAGACGACCATCCTCGCGGACGAGGTGGGTGTAACGCTCGCAGAAGAGCTGATACAGGTCGGTATCACCGACGCCCTGCAATTGGTACCCGCCGTCCGCAGAGAGGAACCGGCGGGCCGTCGCTGTCCACTGCTTCAACTCCTCGAATTCACTCCGCCAGTGTGGATGCACTTCGTCCAGTTCGGCGATGCGCCTTCTTCGCTCACGGTCGGTGCTGATGCCATATAGCCCGGGATCACGCAGTGCGTAGAACTCGAGCTCCTCGACTTTGATCTCGTCCCACGGGGGGTTGCCTACAACCACGTCGAACCCCGACCGCTCGCGGTGGAAGACACCTGGGAACTCCAGCGGCCAATGCAGGAATCGGTGGCGGGCCGCGTAGTCGGAGGCTAGAGCCACCGCGGCAGATACCTCGGTCGACAGCGTCGAGCGCTGCTCAACGATGCCGTCGGTATTGGTTTCGAGCGCGTGCCGCGCGCCGTTGAGTCCGAGCGGCTCGGCGGCCCAGAGGTCGAACACGGCGCGCAGGCCCTCGGTCACGTCGCGCAGTTCGGCGGAGCGAGCCTCCGAACGCGCAACCTCCTCAGGCGTGCGGTCGGGAATGGTGGCGGCGCTGCGCTGCACCTCAGAAGCGCGCTCCATCGCCTTCCGTACGGCCTCGCCCGTGAGCAGCGGGCTGTCGCTCCTGCCCACCACATTGGGATCCGCCACTCCGATGAGCGCGTCGCCACACTTGAGGTTGCCGTCCAGCCATGAAAGCGCAAGACCGGGCACGAATGACGCGAGCCACAACGTGACGTTCGCAACCTCCACTGCCATCGGCGACACGTCGACCCCGTAGATGCAGCGCTTGAGGATGAGGCGGCGCAGCAGATCCCCGTCCTCGGGCTGCCGCACACCGGGCAGGTCGTCGCGTCGGAGCTCGTCGAGCTGCTCCCGGACGCCGGGCAAGCGTGGCTCCTCAGCGAGGAAACGGACGTAGCGGTCTGCCATCACGTCGAGGGCGGCCGTCAGGAAGTGGGCGCTGCCCATCGCCGGATCGAGAACGGAGAAGTCGAACAGCAGGCGGGCCGCCTCGTCCCGGTCACCCGCGAGCGCTTCCCGCACGCGCTCCAGATGGGCATCAAGGGCTGGTTCCAGCGAGTGCTTCAAGAGATGGAGTACGAACTCGCGGCGCGTGTAGAACACGCCGCCGGCCTTCCGGCCTCCCGCTTCCGACTGGTAGTACAGGTCGCGACGAGTCACCTCAGGCGTTTCACCTGCACGCGGAGGCCGGTAGACGTCGCGCTTGTCGTCATACGCCAGATCCTCGGGCGCGCGCGTCAGGCGCAGCGAGAGTAGCGCCTCGTAGATCGCCCCGAGGTGGCCGATCTGCAGGCCCGCGTAGTCGAGTCCGGGGGCATCGGCCTTGTCGGTGTCGTAGGCGATCGCCGCGAGCGCTGGCGCGAGGCGGGTGTTCGTGATCGCCGCCTGCTCCAACAGCTCGCTGCCCGGGAAGCCGTCAGCAGCGAACAACTGGCCGTTGTAAGGCGGGACGCCCGCGTCCTCGTCGCCGGTGCGGATCATCCCCACAAGCGTGCACAACCGGTCCCAGAACTGGGTCGACCTTGCGCTCGGCGAGGCGCCAACGGATGCGTTGCGGCAATCCTCGGCGAGCACGGTCGCGCTGCGTGGCCGATAGGCTGCGGCATCGACCGGCAGGTAACCGCGCGCCTCGACGTGCAGGAGGAACATGAAGCGGAAGACGAGGGTGAGCGTGGCCTCCGAGATCCGTTGCAGCTGCTCCGGCTCGCCGGGATCCACGCCCTGCGACTCGATGTGCTCGCCAAGCCCGCGCGCGATGGCGGGGAGCACAGGCTCAATGAGCCGCCTCTCCAGGCCTACGCGCAGTTGCTCGCCGAAGTCGCGGGCCTCGCGCGCCCACCCGGCGAGCCAGCCGTCCTCGCCCAGCGATTCCGGTGCAAGCAGGCCGAGGCAGAACCGGCTATCGGCCGCCAGCTCGCTCGCGTCGATCTCGAGCCACTGCCCACCGGCAGCGCCGGAGGCAGGGCGACGCTGGAATAGCCGATACCGGCCCCCCGCCGCCAGCACGCCCCAGTCGGCTCCGTGCCGCTCACAGTCGGCCAGCAGGAGTCCCTCGGGCAACGCCCCGTCCGCCGTGAGGAGACCGAATGCATCAGCGTTGGTAGACGGATGCACGACTACGATGGGGACGCCGGACGCGTCGCGCAACAGGTACCCGCGCAGCTGTAGCTGAGCAACGCGGTATCCGAGCCCCTGGAACAGGGGACGCCAGTTCGTGGCATCGGCGCCCGTGACGCCCCCGATCGCGCTCTCTAGGCGCTCCCGGCTCGCTGGCAACCGCTCCCTTACGAAGTGCGGCGTTAGCAGCTCCTTGACCCGAAGACCGGGCAACGCGGCTTCTTCGAGGCGGATGAACTCCCGCGTGAGCATCGAGGCGGCTTCGTTGAAGTGGAGCGGCGCGGCGCGGTCGAGCAGCGCGAGGACGCGATCCGCCGGCAGTTCACGCACTGGCCGCGCGTGCAACGGCCCGCACACGCGAACGCGTGACTCGTCGTTAGCCGCCGCGAGCAGCACGACGGGACGCGCGCCAAGGCCCCTACGCACGTCCCAAGCGCGCCGCAAGATGGTGTCCCTGCCGCCCTCGTGCCACAGGAGGTCAAATGCGGGCGTGGTCCACGTCGCCCCACCCTCTCCGGTGGGACCGCTCCAGGGGGCGCTCTCTCCGAACAGGGAAGTCAGGCCGGATCGGGTTAAGTGAGCTGTGGACGCCGTCACGGCTGCATTTCCTCGCGCTGGCGCCGGTTCGGGTGGACTTCACTCGGCGTCGACGTCACAAGACTCCTCTGGGTTCGTTCTGGTCTCGAGTTCAAGGATACCTGCGCGTGCGGCTGGCGGTCACATCTGTCATCGCAGCACAGACATCGGCTAATATTGACAGAACGTATGTACGCCAAGTGGGGCATCCCGGAGCATAGCGTTGGAACCGGAACTGATCGACGCCATCGGCAACTACCTGCTCGCGCATGTCGAGCGCCACGGCCACGCGCGCACGGCGGAGGCGTTCGGCGTCTCGCGCCACACGCTGTGGCGCTTCCTCGAGCGCGGCCAGCCCGGACGCGCCCTGCCCCGCGCGGTGATGAGCAGCCAGGATGACCTTTCGCTCAGGCGCGGAGAGTCGCAGGCCGGCAGCCTTGGCTGCGGCGTTCAGCGTCTCCACGAACGCCTCGCGGTCGCGCACCACCTCCCCGCCCATCACCTCAGCGAGTGACCCGAGCAGGGCGCGCATGGCTTCCTGCCGGTCTTGGCCTTCGGCGACCTCGGCGTCGTGTGCGGGACCGGGTCGCTTCTTGCTCCTCGCGAGGTTCTGGAACACCCGCTCATCCTCAATGCGCGCTTTCTTCGCCTGCTGTTAGAGAGACTTCATGAAGATGACGTACTGGTCTTCTGCGTCACTTCACCCCTCCCCTGTGCATCACTAGCTCCGACGCGACTCAATCCGCTACGCTGGTGCATCGTATGGGTCGCATGTACCTGGTGAGATTCGTCCAACCAAGCTCATGCGCCGTCACGACCGCGGTGCCAGCCGTCCTATTACACGCCGCCGATATCTTGCCGTAAGTGGCACCAGCCGAGCCTGAACTGGGGATACATATGGGTTTCGAGGCGCTTCAACAGCGTGACCTCCGTGAGGCGTTCGAGTACGAAGGGGAACAGGCGTGGACGGTGCTTTATGAAACGCGCAGAGGCGAGGACGCCATCGCGGTCCAGTTCTGTGTGCTCGCTCCGAGACAGTTGAATTCGGAAGTTCTCGGCGAGGACTTCTGGCTTCCAGACCTGGACGACTCCGCTCCTGGCTTGGCAAAGTCGGGCACTCAGGACGGTTTTGAGTATCTGAGATTCGGTGATGACAGGGGGTTCGAGCCACTTGTGATCGTGCAGAATCATCACGGTCTCCGCCCACGCATGCTTCCTCAGCTCAGTGAGGAATTCCGCCTGTACCACAATCTTTGGGTCAACGACAGCGGAGCGGAACTCATCAAGGTCAGAGCAGATGGCTCTGAGGAGGTGGTCGCGGAGATCAGCGCCCTGAGGGTGCTAGTACGCACGAAGTACCTGCTGCAGTTCCTTGCTGGCAAGCAGATGGACCTAGTGCTGCGGGTCAGTTCGGTTCTGTACGCGGACGACCCCGACGAGGCAGCGACACTCGGCGAAATCGCCCCGCCCAACACCCGAGGCGACATGCGCCTCAGCATCTACGTCTCTGGTGACGTCAAGGGGAGGAGGCGACCGTCGTCCCACTTGCTGGGCAGAAAGCTGCTCGCAGCTCCTCCTCGGGAGAAGTCCGGCATCTGGCCTTTCGACAACCCGCCGGAGAACTACCACGACTTCGTCATCGACGAGGACCGCGATGGCGAGCCCGTCCGGCACACGTGCGACCCGAACCAACTCGCCAACTATTTCGGGAAGAACGTGGGGGCACCCCACTACTTGACGCCGGTCCATTTTAGCCGCGATGTCCTGCTTCGCTACTACGAGCAAACCGAGAAGTACTCGATAGAAGACGGCAGACTGCGCTGCGGTTCCCTCTGGGCACTCCCCCTCGACAACAACCACCCAAAGTATGTGGTTGTCTTTCTCGGCGACCTGGGGCGCGACTTGCCCGAATCGGAGCGTCCCTACTGGCAGACGTTCAACATCGTTCCGGACGGTGCCCCGAGCCCCACCCTCGTCAGACGGGCCTTCCGGGGCGAGCCGGCCGACCCTGAGGCACCCGACCTGCGGTTCAAGTTGGCCTACAACAGGTTCAACGGGAAGTGGCGGAAGAAGTTCGGCTGGACGCTTTTCAGGGAGCCCGATCATGGCGATGAGCATGTCCTGCAGCGGCTGCGTGTGCCCCTCACGAACAGCCAACCAGAGTTCGAGGCGCAAGTCATGGGCCTCGCGCAGGTCCTCGTCGACGCGCTCAATGAGAAGGCCATCCAGAAGAAGTTACCCACCAGAATCAAAGACGAAAAGGGCATCAGCAAGCTGGAACGATGGCTGCAACAAGAGGACTACCCGTCTGCTGAGCGCGACATCGCGTTCCTCAGACGACTTCAACGCCTCCGGAGCAAACTCACCGCGCACCGCAAAGGCTCGGACTACGAGACAGTGCTAGCTGACGAGAACGTCCAAAGCGACGCAATACAGGAAGTCTCCAGGATGCTCCATGACGCAGAACGACTGCTCTACAGCCTCGCTTCCCATGCCGCAATCGACCTGAGGACGGTCTGAACAGATGGCGTATCGGGCGCGGTGCGGGTCGATCGGCGCACCGCGCTGCGCTGCGGGGGCCCGATGCCGCGGTTCAGGGGGCGATCCCGCCCCGATTTCGCTGCGGGATCGCCCGCACGAGCAATTCTGGACGCAGCGCTCCCGCGATCACGCGAGCTGAGGCTCGGCTCGCAACAGGTTCGCGAAGCCGAGCAGCAGCCCGAACCGCTGGCGGTTCTTCTCCAAGTCCCGGTAGCGCACCCTTGCGTACCCAAAGTGCCGCTTCACGTAGAGAAACGGATGCTCAGCTTCTTCGCTGAAGCGAGTCCCTGGCCGGAGCCGGGTGGTGAGCGCCGGCCATTGCAACCACATCGTCTGACTATCGAGCAGCTAGTCAGTCGTTAGTCGCTCAACCTCGCGGCAAAACTTGTCGAACGACGGACACCTGTGGCGAACAACCTGAATGTCCGCAAGTTCCGTCAGACGGGCTTGGTCAATCGTTGGACGGTAGGAACGTCGGTCAGTCCGACGCTCGCTTAGCCCGAATCCACCGACCGAAGCGTGACGGGGCGGGATGCAGGACTGCCGAGGAGTGGGGCGGGCGTGCCGGAGTTCGCCGGGCGGCACCAGGGGCAGTCCGGCGCGGGAAACCGCCGCTCAGCACCGCTCGGGGGCGCTGAGGGTGTGGGGGCGAGGGTGCGCGAGACGTGCGCGGGCATGCTGGCGCGAGCCTCGGAGCCGGGGCCGGCGCTGTGAGCGGGCGTCAGGCCGGGAGCGGGAGCGCCCGTATGCGCGCGAGCGCGGCTGCGAGCTGACTGGACCAGGGCCAGCGCCTGGGCAGGTGCAGGGTCCAGCGCCGGGCGGAGCGGGTGAGCCGTCCGGCGAGCGCGAAGCAGCGCCGCCTGAGCGTCTTCGTCGTCACGACTCCCTCGCCCAGCCCCAGGCGCGCCGTCCAGCGCGCGAGGTTGTGGGCGATCACCTGCACGGCGAGCCAGGCGGCGTTGGCGGCGAAGCGGCCCGAAGGGAGATGGTTCAGGCCGACGCCGTACTTGAGGTCGCGGATCGCGTTCTCGACCTCGGCGTGGCGGCGATGGTCGGCCTCCAGCTCTATCGTCTCGCCCGCGCGGTCGCTGATGAAGGCATGGTAGCTGTAGGTCGCGAAGAGCGCGAGCTGGGAGCCGGGCGTCGGCCGCACGCGCCGCACGATCAGCCGCACCGCGCTGGCGCCCTGCTTGTGCGCGAACGGTGTGTAGGCCGTCTCGGCGACAGCGGCGCCGCCCTCCAGCCAGTAGGGGATCTCCATCCAGTCCTCTTCGGGGATCGCCTCGATCAGCGTGCGCAGTTGCGGTTGCAGGCGGACCGTCACCGAGAAGCGCACAGCCATGGCCCGGCAGGCGGCGACGACGGCGTGGCTGTAGAAGCCGCTGTCGGCGCGCAGCGTGAGCGGCCCCGAGGCCCCGGCTGCGCGCACTCGCGCCACCGTCTCACGCAGGAAGTGGGCGGCGCCGCGGGTCGTGTGGGCGCGGCCCTCGCGCAGCCGCGCCATCAGCACCTCGCCTGAGCCGGCCGCCACGGCGAGCAGCGGGTGGTAGCCGCGCTGGCCGCTGTAGCCGGGGCGCTGCGCACCTTCCTTGGCGAGCCCGTAGGTCTCGCAGAGAG
>JAPOQN010000055.1 GCA_026710655.1 Chloroflexota bacterium
CGCGCACGCCGACCTCGCAGCCGCGTATAAGCAACTCGTCGACTACCGTGACGCGCTCGACAATCCGCCGCTGCTGGTCGTCAGCGATATGGATCGCATCGAGGTCCACACCACCTTCACCAACACCCGGCCAGCGGTTCACGTCGTCACGCTCGATGACCTCGACGGAGGCGCCGACCGCACGGCCGAGGCGCTGAGCGTCCTCCGGGCCGTCATGACGGAGCCCGAGGCGCTGCGCCCGGAGCAGACGCCCGACGAGATCACGCAACTGGCTGCGGCCCGCTTCGCACAAATCGCGCGCTCGATGCACGAGCGCGGGCACGATCCAGAGGCCGTCGCCCACCATCTCAACCGCGTCGTCTTCTGCCTCTTCGCTGAGGACGCACGGCTGCTCCCTTCTGGCATCCTCACCGGCATGATCGAGTCGCGGCGCTCCGATCCCGATGAGTTCGACCGTGGCCTTGCGGCGTTGTTCCAGACCATGTCGGAGCGAGAGGCGAGCCGCTTCTTCGGCAACGAGCGCGTCGACTGGTTCAACGGTGGGCTCTTCGACAACGCCGATGTCATCCCGTGCACTGCCGGTGAACTACGCGCGATGCATGACGCCGCGCTGCTCAACTGGTCGCGGATCGAGCCAGCCATTCTCGGCACGCTCTTCGAGCGTGGGCTCGACCCGGACAAGCGGGGGCAACTCGGCGCGCATTACACCGACCACGAGAAGATCATGATGGTCGTCGAGCCCGTCGTGCTCGAGCCGCTGCGCCGAGAGTTCGCAACGATGTGCGAGCGCGTCGAGGAACTCACGGAGGGCCGCGACCCGACCCCGCTCACGCTCGACGGCCGACGCCGCGAGCGGCTGCCGGCGTGGGAGCGGGAGGCCGAGGCGGCGTGGCGAGCCTTCCTCGATCGCCTGCGCGCGGTGCGGGTGCTCGACCCCGCGTGCGGGAGTGGCAACTTCCTCTACGTGACGCTGCGGTTGCTGAAGGATCTGGAGCACGAGGCGATCCGCTGGGGCGCACAGCGGTTACGCGTCACCGGGGAGTTCCCGCAGGTCGGCCCGCACAACGTGCTGGGGATCGAGATTAACCCGTACGCGAAGGAGTTGGCTGGAGTATCGATCTGGATCGGGCACATCCAGTGGATGATCGATCACGGCTCCGGCTTCCCCCGCGACCCGGTGCTGCAGCCACTCGACAACATCGAGCTGCGCGACGCCATCCTCGCCCGCGACCCCGAGAGCGCCCCGGTCCCGGCCACCTGGCCGGAGGCCGAGTTCGTCGTCGGCAACCCGCCGTTTCTGGGTTGGAACCTCCTGCGTCCATCGCTTGGTGATGAGTACGTCGATGCGCTCTCCGAGGCTTGGGGCGAGGCGGTTCCAGGTGGCGCGGACCTCGTCTGCTACTGGCACGAGTTGGCAAGACGGCAGATCGTCGCGGGCGCTTCATGGCGGGCGGGTCTACTCGCGACGAACTCCGTCCGCGGCGGTGCCAACCGCGAAGTCCTCAGGCGAGTCAAGGAGAGCGGCGAGATCTTCATGGCGTGGTCCGACGAGCCGTGGGTTGTCGAGGGCGCCAATGTCCGAGTCTCGATAGTCGCTCAGGACGATGGCTCAGAGCACGAACGTTCCCTGGACGGCGAACGTGCAACGGAGATCCACACCGACTTAACGCGCGGCCTCGATCTGACCTCCGCCAGCGTTCTCGCGGAAGGGGCAGGGCTCGCTCATACCGGCGCGATCAAGGGCGGCGCATTCGACATCCCGGGTGATGTCGCTCGCGGGATGCTCCGTGCGCCGACGAACATCAACGGGCGTACGAACGCTGACGTGGTGGTGCCGTGGATCAACGGACTGGACCTCACACGACGCTCCCGCGACATGTTCATGATCGACTTTGGTTGGCGGATGACGGAGACCGAGGCCTCGGCCTATGAAGCGCCGTTCGCGCATGTGGAGCAGCATGTCCGGCCGGTTCGCGCCAAGAACCGAGAGAGAGCACGTCGCGATCTCTGGTGGAGACACAGAAGGTCAGGCGAGGCGATGCGTGCGGCGCTCGCGCCCTTGTCGCGGTTCATCGCCACCCCGACGTTGTCGAAACATCGGCTGTTCGTCTGGCTTTCAGCCCCAACACTGCCCGACCACCAGCTCGTCGCAATCGCGCGCGCCGACGACTACGCCTTCGGGGTGTTGCACTCGCGGGCGCACGAGTTGTGGTCGCTGCGGATGGGGACGAGCCTCGAGGATCGCCCGCGCTACACGCCGACCTCGACGTTCGAGACGTTCCCCTTCCCGTGGCCGCTCGACACGCCGGACGAAGCGCTGACGGCGCAGCAGCGAGGGCAGGGCGACGCCATCGGCGCGGCGGCGCGGGCGCTGGACGAGGCGCGACGGCGCTGGCTCAACCCGCCGGAGCTGGTGCGCGAGGAGCCGGACGTGCTGCCCTCGCTTCCTCCGCGTCTGCTCCCCGTCGACGAGGAGGCGGAGCGGGAGCTGAAGCGGCGCACGCTCACCAAGCTCTACAACGCCCGCCCCGCGTGGCTCGCCAACCTCCACCGCAACCTCGACGCCGCCGTGTTCGCAGCGTACGGGTGGGGTGAGGCCCCGGGGGAGCTGGGGGAGGAGGAGCTGCTGGGGCGGCTGCTGGCACTGAACCTGGAGCGTGCCAGGGTTCAAGCGTTGTAGAATCGGAATGCGCGGGAGCGACGAGCGATGACGACCACTGAGACAAGGCTGCTGACCGCCGGGGACTTGCTCCGGCTCTACAGCAAGGGTGTGCGCGGTGAACTGATCCGGGGGGTGCTCTGCGAAACCATGTCGACGGGAGAGCTCCACGGCAAGATCGTCACGAACCTGGTCGGAGAACTGTGGGCGTTCGTCAAGCCCCGCCAGCTGGGCACGCTCCTTGCGTCGGACGCCGGCGTGTGGCTTGAGCGTGATCCGGACACCGTACGAGAACCCGACATCGCATTCACATCGGCGGAGCGCCTCCCGCTCGATGCTTGGAACACCGGCTACTCGGAGGTGGTTCCCGATCTGGTGGTCGAAGTGGCCTCACCCAACGACAGCCGCCGCGAGCTCAACGACAAGGCCCAGATGTGGCTGCGATTCGGCACGCGCCTCGTTTGGGTAGTGCACCCGGCCACACGCACGGTGGACGTGTATCGGGCAGAGGACCCAGCTGTCAGGCTTACGGAAGACGACTCGCTCGACGGCCTAGATGTGCTTCCCGGCTTTGCCTGCGAGGTCGTCACGGTCTTCGAGGCGTAGATTTGCGTGGGCTGCTCCTCCCGCGCTTCGGCCCGCGCCAAGGGTAGCCCACCGAGACGTAGGAGGCCCTCCGGCGGCGAGGCGAGCGACCGCGGATCTCCCGAGTCGGTCTGGATATCGGGAATGACCCCCGCTGAGCCGCATGCCACCGTAGAAGCTTTCTTATGCTGAGTCTGGTCGCCAAGACTATTCTTGTTGCAACATCCCTTTCACCTGTGCTAGTTGCGGTTGCAGTAACGGAATTCGAGCGCGGCCAATCATGGACTGGCTGGATCGGGTGGCTGATTGCAGCACTTGCCCTAGCTGTGCTCTGTTGGCTTGTGTTGCACTATGCTTCGAATAGTGCGCAACACAGCCTGATCTATATCAAGGACTTTGAAAGCAAAGACCAGGAAATGATCGTGTTCTTGTTTATCTATCTCTTGCCTTTCATACGATCGGCCAACTCCACGTTCGCCAGCGAGTGGATGACAAGCATCTACGTGCTCGGCATCATCGTTGTGGCTATTGCACATGGCGACGCATTCCATTTCAATCCCGTGATGCGCCTGTTCGGTTATCGATTTTATTCAGTAAGAAACCGTGAGGGACTATCTCTTCTCCTGATCAGTAGGAGGGACCTCCACCGCAATCACGAAGAAGTTCAGGCGGTACGCCTAGCTTGGAACGTCTACCTGCACGAAGGAGAGTCTGATGCTTGAGAATTTTCACCTCGCGGCAATCGTCAAAGAACGTGCTCGAACGCGCTTGCTGCAGATCCCTCTTCATCAGGGGTTGCAGGACGGTCTCGCCCAGACCTGGGAAGACCAGAATGCCAGGTTCTTTGAAGGAATAGAGGAAATCGATTTCAATGCCGGGTACAGCCCTGAAGCGCATGAGCGCTTCCGCTTGCCTGAATACGACCCACCTGGATGGTTGGCGAGAGAGAATAGCCAGACGATTGAGCGTCTTGATACTATCGCCAGCGACGATGGGTTGGTTGACTCAATCGCGGGAATCGTAGCTATGGCGAGAGGTGTTCAGAGCGAGGAGGTGGTTCTGTTCCAGAATTTCACTCGATCACGAGTGATACGTCCTGGGCGTCTTCTGCTTCTTGACGGCAGCACCTACAACAGCGTTGAACGTCCAGGATTGACATTGGATATGACCTTGAGCGCCGTGTATCAACCCGCGGAGCGGAAGTTGCTGTTTCATAGTTTCCGTACTGTGAACACCTTCCTGCCGTTAGTCGACTTTTACCAAGAGGCGTCGGAACAGGAGATCAAGGATGTCTTGGAGCATCCCCTGCTCGCAGCCGAAGACCCCGAAGCGACGGCCGCCGATGCCAATCAGTGGTTCCGGAAACGTTTTGCCATGCTCAGGGACTCGGGGGTCCTAAACGAGTATTCCGCAGCCGAGATTCAAGCGCGAGCGAGCGGACACGACGTTTCCGTTAAGGTCTCAGATGGCAAGATTCTCTTCCCGGCGAACAAGGTCGAGTCGAAGAAGGTTCTGCAGTTTCTCAATGAGGAACTCTATCGAGGGCCAATTACAGAAACACTCTACGAGACCAATTCGAAGAGAGCAGCAAGCTGACACGGAGATGCGGCGCGCGCTCCTGTTGCATCGTCTAGGCCGAACCCCGTCCAGGTCGCCATCGTGGCCGACCGGAACGCCTGCCACCGACGCCCTCAGTCTCGTGGCGCAGGCACTCCGCAGTTCGCTCGCCGTCGAGGGCAGGCTGCGGAGGAGGGCCTCGCCGCCCACAGGGACGGCGGCGACGACCTGATGCTCGCGCTGGCGAGGAAGCTGGACTCCAATCGGCCTAGCGTCGCGGGCGCTCCGGCGAGTCCACCCAAGCGAATCTGTGGTGAAGAGCCTCGACCACTCCCGCCACCTGCCTCCACTGCATGTTCCGGCGCTGCTACCCTTGGCCTACGAAATCTTGAGCGTCGCCGCCGGGGGACCTCGTGCTACCGACGTTCGGCGATGTCTACCGGACGCCGTGCGAGCACCAACCCGACCCCAGGGAGCGGGGGCGACAGGTCGGGCCGCTGGCCCCCTGTTACGGTTCTGGACGACCTCCTCGCAGAATGAACCTAGAATGGCGCGGGGCTTGCGCCATCGTCGGTGCCGAGTGGTTCGTGACGATTGGCCTCATGACTAGGCACCTTGGGAGCGCAGTTCATCTGGGAGGCGGAGATTGACTGACTCGGAAGCTGAGCAGCCGGACTTCCTCGGCCGCATCGAGCATGACGTGACGCGCGAGGATTCGTCGGAGCAGGCCGCTGCCGCGGCACGAGTGATACGGGCGCTGCTGGATAGCGACTGCCTCATAGGCGACCTCATCCGGATGGACTTCGGCGAGGCGCACGTGCTAGTCCACGACGCCCTGCGACAGCAGGTCGGCGGCGTGCCCCACGGTTGCTTGCTGCTAGCGGCTCGGGCACAGGGACCGGTCGATGGCAGTGCCGAGGCGGGTGAAGGCATCCCGTCGCTGCTCCTTCTGCGCGTCCTGGGAAGCAGTACCCTCCCGAACGACATCGAGATGCAACAGGCGCGCTTTCAGGCCGGGCAGCGAGCCTCCGATAGCTCGGACAACTGGGACGAGAACCAGAACACAGACCAGTTCACGCTGAACCAAATGAGGTTCGCGGGCCTGCACTGCTCCATCCTCGGCACCTTCCGCATGGTCACCGACAGCGAGTCTGGGAAGTGGCGCCTCGCGTTCGGGAGCGACATCGACAACTTCTATGCAGGACAGGGCATGAAGGTGTACAAGCCGGTTGGCGAGGCCTTGGAGCGTATCGTCAACTTCACAACGGATGGCGCATCCGAGTCTGGCCGCGTGCGCATTGGCGAGCTCAGGTACGCAGCGGCGCTGGATGCCAGCCGCCCCGAGTCTGTACCGGTCCTAATGTCGACGCACGACGTGGTCGCGCAGCGCACGGCTCTCTTCGGGATGACTCGGACGGGGAAGTCGAACACCGTCAAGACGCTCGCGCGCGCGGTTTTCGAGCTGCGGCTCGACGGCGAGAGGCGGGAACGCGTCGCACAGCTGATCATCGACCCGAACGGGGAGTACGCGAACGACAATCCACAAGATGACGGCTGCCTGCGGAACGTCAGATTTCTCCTCGGTGCCGACCTGGAAGACGTTGTGACCTACGGCCTGACGCCACACCCGAACGACCCTGAGCGCCGGATCACCAGGATGAACTTCTTCGGACCGGAGTTGCCGCAGCAGCCGCCAGCGAGCGTGCAGGAACTAAGCAGGACCTTGCGATCGCTCGAGATGGGGAAACAGCTCATCGACGACCGCCTCGCCACGGAAGCTGCTGGATACATCGCCGCGTTCCGGAGCACGGACTTGTCCGCACCTCCCGGCATTGCGGACCACTCCGAGTACAAACGCTATTGGAGGGCGGTGTTCATCTATCAGTGCATTCTCGCAGACGCGGGATTCGAGCGACCACGCACCGACGTTTCGGTAGGGACGGAGAGTGGGAGACTCTTCAGCCGTGAGGTGATCGAGGGCGCTGGCGGGCTTGCAGAGCGCAACGGAAGGGTGACATGGGACGCAGCGATTGACTTCTGTAAACGCCTTCGCGAGTGGCTTGCGAGTGGCGACGGTACCAACTTTAACGCGCGGTACCGCACGGGTCACGACGGGCGGAACTGGAGCGACGACCGGCTCTCGGGGCTCCTCCGCATCTTCGAGAACACGCGAGGTGTCCAGGCGGTTCGCGAGTGCCGCGAATGGCACGATCCTCAGCGGAACACCGACTACACCGATGAGATCGTGGCCGATCTCGCCGAAGGGAAGCTCGTGATTCTCGATCAGGCGCTTGGCGATCCCGTGATGAACGAGCAGTCGGCGGAGCGAATAATGCGCGCGATCTTCGCCCGGCAGCAGCAGCGTTTCACGAATCCCGTGAAGGGGCAGGACGGTTCCTATCTCGACCCCGACCCTGTCATCATCTACGTCGAGGAGGCGCACACTGTCCTGCCCCGGGGGAGCGAGGACGACACGCGCAACATCTGGGCCCGTACCGCGAAGGAAGGGGCCAAGTTCAACATCGGACTTGTCTACTCGACCCAGGAGCCATCCTCCGTGCAGCGCAACATCCTCCGCAACACCGAGAACTGGTTCCTCTCGCACCTCAACAGCACGGGAGAAACACGCGAGTTGGACCGGTACAACGACTTCGCGGACTTCACTGAGGGCGTAAGGCGCGTCAAGGAGATCGGTTTCCTGAAGGTGCGGACCATGTCGAGCCCGTACACGCTGCCTGTGCAGATCGATCGTTTTACCGCCCCGAGAGCGGCTTCGGGAGACTGATGCCCTACCGCAACGAATATGCCAGCGGGGACTCGCTGTGGCGCCTCGTCGAGAGCGAGAGCGTCAAGGAGTTCGAGGGGATTGTTCGCCGCGGCGGCCCCGAGGAGGCTGCGGAGCCACCGCGCGCGCTGACGCTCGCGCGGGGCCTGAACCTCGTTACGCGGATCATCGTCATCGATGGTTCAACCGTCCGCCACACGGTCCGTAACGGTTACCCCCAGGCTGAGGCGGCGCTGCTCCAACTGGCCGCTGTCATCATCGACCTCTCTGGGCTGCGGAGCATTCCAAGGGGGTCCATTCCGAGGCCTAGCACCATCCGCGACATCGAGGACTGTCAGACGTTTGACGCAGTCCTGCCAGGCCGGAACGTCGTGCGTCACGGCTTCCCTGGAGATTCGCCGAGGACGTACTTCCGCTCTACGATCCACGAGATACTGTCGGGCAGACGCGTCGACCGCGATCACGAGACGTTGCTGGAGACGATGCGCGCCATCGCTCCCGGTCGAGACTTCCGGTGTCCGGCGGAAGACTGTTCGGAGTCGCTGCCGGCCCTCACTGGCACAGGCGACTGCCCTTGCGGCAGGAAGGAGTCGATCTTCGAGACCGACAGCTTGAGGTTGCACGAGCGCTTCGAGGATTTTGGTTCCTCGGCACAGGCCTACACCGCCGCACAGCAAGTCGTGGAACACCTGGCGATGGTCAACATCATGCGCTTCTTCGAGAAGCGCGGCCTGTGGAATGCGTTCCGTAGTACGGCCTTCGTAATGGACGGTCCGCTCGCGATCTTCGGCATGCCCGCATGGCTCAAGAGCCACGTTCAGAGCGAGGTCACCCGCCTGCACCAACGGGCATTAGAGCACGGTGGACCGGGCGTGCTGCTCTTCGGCGTGGAGAAGAGCGGCATGTTCCTCGATCACTTGAAGGCGCTGGACCAGAGCGACGATGAGGGACCTCGGGCTCGCCTCGACCCGATGACCGCCCTCGCCGCGGACCGCGAATACACTCACCGCCATATCGCCCTGCGGCCTGTCGGCGCCAAGGCGCACGGCGACGTGACTGACTACGGCCGTCGCATCATGTACAAGAACAGGCTCGCGCAACACTCGGTGGTCATGACGCCGATCGTGAACGCCGAAGGGGATGACCGGGACTGCGTCGACCTGGCCGCCTACCCGCGGCTCAGTGAGGCACTCGACATCATGGACGAGTTCTCGACGTACCTCTACGAAGACGGCTTCGTACCGCTTGTGCGTGCCCACGCGCACGCGGCCATCCCGCTGAAGGCGGGGATAGGGCTGCTGACGGAGCTCTTCACAGGGGAATGAGTGCTCCCGCTTGCTGCGAGACGCCGGACTTGACTGGCTTCCGAACGGCCGAGGCACGGTGGGCCCGGCTCGGCCCGTATTACGCCATGTTCCCGGTCGAGTTCGCCCGCGAGACGATAGGGGCGTTGAGCCGGCCGGGCGACACAGTCCTCGATCCGTTCTGTGGGCGGGGCACCGCCCCATATGTGGCGATGATATCGGGGCGTGGCGCGGTCGGGTGCGACGTCAACCCCGTGGCATGGCTCTATGCCTCCGTAAAGACGGATCCCCACCCTTCTCTCGCCGACGTACAGCATCGCATAGAAGAAGTTGCGGTCGCCGTGCGGCCACACGATCGGCTCCCAGCCAACGAGTTTCAGGCGCTGGCCTATGCGCCAAATGCGTTGGGCTTCATCAACGCTGCGCGTCGAGTGTTGCAGTGGCGCGAGAGTCGGCTCGACCGCACCGTCGCCGCCTTCCTGCTCCAACACTTGCACGCGAAGCTCGGGCAAGGGCTCTCCAACCAAATGCGCCCATCGAGAGCGATGTGCCCGGACTACTCGGTGCGTTGGTGGCGCGCACGTGGCCTGACCACGCCGCCTGACGTCGACGCTGCGTCTTTCCTCGCCGAGCGGGCTGCATGGCGGTACGCGAAGGGTGTACCTGAACGTGCTGGCAACGCCAGGCTCTCGTTGGGTGACGCCACTGATGCGCTTCCCGATGGCGAAGCGGAAGCCGCCCTCGTTCTCACATCTCCACCCTACGCTGGCGTGACCAACTATCGATCCGACAACTGGTTGCGACTGTGGGCCCTGGGCGAGGGGCCTCCTCGAGTCGATTGGTCCACCAGCCAGAAGTTCACCAACCCGGAGAAGTACGAGACCATGCTGAACTCTGTTATGCAGTCAGCACGGGATCGGGCGCGGAGCGACGCCATCTGGTATCTGCGGGTAGACGCGCGTGAGCGGACGCTGGCCGTTGCACGCCGCATCATGGGCGCTCTGTTGCCAGCACACCGACGGTACGAGCGTCCGTCGTCCCCTCCACGCCGCACCCAGACGGCTCTCTACGGAGACCACCGAGTCAAGCCGGGAGATGTCGATCTCGTCTACGTTCCGCGGAATCGGCGCAAGCCGGCGCTCTTGCGCAGCTTCAGTCTCGCGAGGGTCGCACGAGGTTGATTGGCCGCATCCTTAGGTCCTGTGTGGACGGTTGAGGCCATCGTATGCTGGAATCGTGACCGCATGGTCCGGCTGAGCCCTACAGGCTGAACAACACCTCGAAGGTGGTACTGCCTACCGTCAAGTTAGGCCCACCATGACGTACTGATTTGCGAACTCCGCCATTGAGGGCGACTTCAACGGAGTCCGCTCCCCCTAGCGGGCTGTCCTCCGGCGTAGGCATCGAGTAGATGATGCCGGCCTTGCCGGGCTTGACCTGAATCTTAGCCAAACGGGGCCGGGAGGCGACGCTATGCAAAAGGACTTCATCACCTTTCTTGATTGGTCGGCAGGCGAACTGGGCGACCTCGTGGAAGCGGCACAGACCTTCCGCCAGTTATGGGTGAGAGGGGAATCTCCACCAGCCCTCAAGGGGCGGCGCATCGCCCTGATGTGGGGTGCGACGGGATTCCGGAACCGAGTTGCGTTCGAGCTGGGCATAGCCGAACTCGGTGGTAAGTCTGTCGAGATTCTGGGCACTATCGACGTGAACGAACCCCTAGAAGATGTGGCCCGGTACTTGGATAACTGGTTCGATGCTATCGTCGCAAGGACAGCAACCCACGACCAAATGCTGAGACTGGCTCGTTCGGTTCGAGTTCCGGTGATAAATGCCAGGACACCGTTCAACCACCCCTGCGAGATACTGGGGGACTTGGCCTATGTCAAGGAGCAGAGAGGCGACTTGACCGACTTGCGTGTCGCATTCGTTGGCGAGGCGACGAACCTCGGGCACTCTTGGTTCGAGGCTGCGGCAAGATTTCCAATACACGTCGTCCAAGTGTGCCCGGCGGGATATGAGGTCGAAGCCCAGTTCCTTCAGAGGATCGCCCGCGAGGCCAAAGGAGAAGTGTCCGTTTCTCAGGATATGCACTCCGCAATAGCCGATGCAGATGTGATCTATACCGACTGCTGGCCGGCAAGAGGAACCGCCGAAGATCAACAGCAGATAAGGGATCTGTTCCTTCCTTACCAAGTCACGGAGGAGATACTGAGCGTAAGTCCGCAGGATGCTCTCTTCCTTCCGTGTCCACCCGTTCACAGAGGCGAGGAGGTATCTGCTGGGGCGATGAACTGGCCTGGCTGCCGCGTGTACGAGGCAAAAGAGTACCTCCTACACGCGCAGAGTGCCCTCCTGGTCTCCCTTCTCAACGCTGGTGGAGAAGGTGTCCAAGAATGGCTGAGGTGAGGGTAACGGAGGGTCGGCTGATTTCGCCTTCGAGTGATCTAGAGATCAGCACCCTCTTGGTGGAGACAAAAAAGGCCCTTGCGCTGATGATGCTGGGTCACGGTTCTGGGATCCCGACATGCAGGCCGATAATGCTCCAGATGGCTGAAGCACTTGCCAATCAGCGGATCGCAACCCGGGTCGCGGGCTACTGGCGACGCCTGGCGCCCGCGGTGGCCCCGAGCGCTCGCGTTACCACTTCCTGGAGAGTTCGTCGTGCGCATGGTCGGGAAGGTCATACCTCAGCCCGGCTTCGTCGTAGGCCGATGCCACGAGCAGGGTCGCGAACGTGTTGGGGCCTTCCCTGGTCAAGCGCGCCCTGAGCCCCCGAATGTTCTGGTCGAGCTTGTACCAGAACAACGGGAACGGCAGTCGCTGCGCGGGGAAGTTCAGCTGGTTGGCGAGCTCGTTCCCGACAAGGGCGCGGGACACCGGGTAGATGACTTTTTCCACCAGGCCCCTGCGCGCTCCCGGATCCTCAATGCCGGCCACCAGGGGGGCGGAGTTGATCAGTGCATTCGACATGATGATCGCCTCCATGGAGGGAGGCGGTTCACACAGGGTGCCGATCCGGTAGAGGCGCAGGGCATCGCGCTCGTCGGTGTAGAGGATGCTCTCGGGGATGCCCATCAGGTGACCGGCGTAGCGCCAGACATCGTGAAAGCTGGCCCGCTCCTCCGTGCTGTACCGGGCTCCCAGCGCCTCCGAGTGTTCGATGGTGCGGGCGGCGAAACAGGCGACCGCATAGCCCATGTGCGCGGCGCTGAGGGGCACGCCCCAGGCTTCGTGCTCCCATTCGGTGGTCTGTCCCAGCAGCCGTCGAACCTGGGCATGGACGAAGCGGATGGGGACGGACAGCTTCCAGCCGTCACCCTGCCGGTCGAGCCCCCCGGGCCAGAAGATCTCCATCTGATGGCGGTTGTTCTGCTTGAGGCGCCAGACGCCGTTGTCGAAGATGCGCCCGGTCTGCACGAAGGACTTGCTGATCAGCGTCGAGAAGCCGTCTACCAGCACCCCGGTGACGAAGGCCGAGAGGATGCGGACGGAGTTCCGCTGGAAGGCCCGTATCCCCGGCCGGAAAGCCTCGCGATCAAGCCAGTCCGGGTCAGGCGGTGGTGTGTCAAGGAAGAATTCACGAAGCCGTGGCGGCGCGTCCCGCAGACCCTCGCGATCCTCCTCCATCCCCGCCTCAATGAACTGGTGGACCTGATTCCCGGGCAGGGACTCCAGCTCCTCCACCACCCCGTCCATGATCGGATCGCCGATGAGGGTGTGGGCGACATAGGTATCCGCAGCCTCTGGATCCACCCGCCGGGCCTGCTCGTAGCCCGCCCCGTAGTCGGTTGGCACGTTTGTCAACTGCATTTCCTTCACGGCTTATACACCAGCCGTCCGCTGTGTCCACAACGAACACCGAGAACAGCCACGGTTTCGGGGAGTGCGGCGATCATAATAGCGTTGGCCGGTGCCTGCTTCGCAAGGCCCGGGCGGATGCTGGCTCCGTCAAAATCTTTGCCCCACTCTAACTGTCACTGCACCCAGCATGCATGCGCGGCGGCCTCTTGGCGGCCAGCACACCCTTGTCGTAGCCGATCTGCTTCTGGTCAAAGGGGGCGTCGGCATCGCGGTCGGCCAGCGCCAGCCCGATGTCGGCGAGCAGCATCTTGGCGCCGGGCGAGGGAGCGGGCCGCCCCGGTGGGCTTCATCGAGTTACCTCCGAGGATCCTCGAATGTGTGTAAGCGCCCCTCGAATGGTATCACCGGAGTGGTGGTTATTCTGTGTTTCTGGCCGTATGGCCGTGTGGAATGTGTGCTTCCGTTCAATCACCGCGCCAGGGGCGCCTGGTACCCTGCCGGACCTTGATGATGAGGTTCTGACTACCGTATACGTCAGCCCACCAGTGCTTGCGTCACCGCCCAGGAGGGCTGCGAAATAGACAGATGGTGGCGAGGAGGGAGCCGCGCATATGAGCACCGGGCGGGTTGTCATCGTTGGCGGGGGCTTCGCGGGGCTTAGCGCCGCCTACACCCTGATGAAGCGGGGCATCACCCCGCTCCTGCTCGAGGCGGGGGAGCGTGCGGGCGGACGCGGCAAGGGCGAGCGGGTGGAGGGGTTCTCCCTGGACATGGGCGCGTTCGTCTTCACCTCCACCTACGACACCGCCTTCCGCATCTGCGAGGAGCTGGGGCTGCCGCTCGTGCCCTCGCAGATGAAATTCGGCCACTACCGCAAGGGGCGCTGGGTGACCACGACGCCAGAGTCATCGCCCTTGAATGTCGTACGGCACCTGCGGACAGCCATCACCATGGGCTTCCTCTCGCCCTCGGGCATGCGGTCCGGCTACAGGGTGATGCGCCAGATGTATCGCGAGGAGCCGTACATGAGCTTCGCCAGCGACAGCCCCATCGCCGAAATCGACGACGACGAGTCGTTCGGCGACTACATGAAGAGGCTCCGCGTACCCGAGAACCTGCAGGTTACGCTGAGAGGCCCCCTCGACATGATATTGGGCGACCCGGAGCCCGCAGGCCAGGCGCTGATGCGGGCGTACATCGGCGAAACGATGCTGAACGGCGGCAGGGTCTCCATGCCCGAGCGAGGTGTCGGCTCGCTGAGCGAAGCGCTCGCCACCCGCTGCTCCGAGGCGATTCGCGTCTCGACTCCCGTCAGGAAGGTCGTCGTTGCAGACGGGACGGTGACGGGCGTGGTCGTGGACGGCGAGACCATCGAGGCGGATGCGGTCATCTGCGCTGTCCCCGGCACGAAGGTTCCCGAACTCATCCCCGAGCTGCCGGCAGAGACTCGCCGCGCCCTCAGCACCATTAGTTACTCGACCGGCTGCCGGGTGGTGATAGGCCTCGACCACTCCCCGCTCCCTCCCGGCTGGCATGGCGCGCTCTTCCCGGAGAACGACGACACTCCGCTCCTGCTGGACCGGTCAGTTTTCCTCCCTGCCTGCACCCCTCCCGGCAAGAGCCTTCTCGACCTGCTCATCGGGCGCGACCGTGCGAAGCAGCTCATCCCCCTCGACGACGAGGAGATCAAGCGCGAACTGCTGGGGGCCGCTCGCCGAAAGGCGCCTCCGGGATCCGCCCTTCCCGGCGACGACGAGGGTCTGTTCTATCGCGTGTACCGCTGGGAAGAGGCGCTGTGCATGGGGACGCCGGGGATGCTCGCCGAGATGGCCAATGTCCCGGGGCAGCTCGCAGGCAGCATCGACAACCTGTTTCTGGCGGGCGACTACATGGGCGTGCCGTCCGTCAACGGCGCCCTTTCCAGTGGCGAGAGGGCCGCACACGAGGTCGCTGACCTGCTGGCGTCGCGCGCGGGATAGGCGGGCCAGGCGCCGGTGCGGGCTCCCTGGGTGCGCCGCTCGCTACTGCCTGCTCCGTCATACTGAGCGCTGCGTCTAGCCCCCATGTCCACAGCTGCAGCCCGCACCACCATCGTCGACGCCGTCGAGCCACTTGTGCCTCCCAGCGAGACACCGGTCGTCGTCGGGATTGATGGACGGAGCGGTGTTGGCAAGACCTCCCTGGCGTCGCTGGTGGCTCAAGACCTGGAAGCGGTCGTCGTGCCGATGGACGACTTCTACGGCGGCTTTCTCCCCTATCCCGCCTGGGACTCCATGACCGTGGAGGAGCGAGCGGAGCGGGTCTTCGACTGGCCTCGCCTCCGGGTTGAGGCGCTGCTCCCCCTTCTGGCCGGGGGGACCGCCCGCTGGCACCCGTTCGACTGGAGTGTCGGGGCGAGCCCGGATGGGACGTACGGGACGCAAGCCACTGCCGTTGAGGTTCACCCGGCCCCAGTCGTGCTGCTGGAAGGCGTCTACTCGTGCGGACCGCAACTCGCCGACCTGGTGAGTCTGAGCGTTCTGGTCGAGCTACCGGATGCTGCGCGGAGGGCCCGGCTTGCGGGACGCGGGGATCCGGTATTCCTCGAACCGTGGAATGCACGGTGGGATGCCGTCGAGGACTTCTACTTCTCGCGCGTGAGGCCCCGCCGTTCGTACGACGTCGTCGTGAGAACGACTGCCTGAGGCTACGAGCCCTCCGCCTCCGCCTCCTGCCAGCGCAGCACGGGACGGCGTGCGGCCGTCGCCTCGTCCAGCCGCCCGATCGGGGCGGTCAGGGGTGCGGCGTGGAGCGTGTCGGGGTCGCGTTCCGCTTCCTCCGCGATTGCGATCATCGCCTCGGCGAACGCCTCGATGGCTTCGGGGGGCTCCGTCTCCGTCGGCTCCATCATCAGCGCTTCCTCGACGATCAGCGGGAAGTAGACGGTCGGTGGGTGGAAGCCGTGGTCAATCAGCCGCTTGGCGATGTCGTACGTGCGCACCCCGTGCTCGCGCCGCTGGCGCGACCCCGAGAACACGACCTCGTGCAGCACGGGCCGGTCGTAGGGCAGGTCGTAGTAGCCGTGCAGCAGCGAGCGCAGGTAGTTCGCGTTGAGCACCGCCTGTCCTGAGACCGCCCGCAGCCCTTCGAGGCCGAGCGCCCGCATGTAGGCGTAGGCGCGGATCAGCACGCCCGCGTTGCCGTGGAACTGCTGCAGCCGGCCGATGCTGCGCTCCGGCGTGGCCAGCCGCACGATGCCGTCCCCGCACTCCTCCAGCACCGGCGTCGGCAGGTATGGGGCCAGCTCCTCGCTGCAGCAGACCGGACCCGCGCCCGGACCGCCGCCCCCGTGGGGCGTGCTGAAGCTCTTGTGCAGGTTCAGGTGGACCACGTCGAACCCGAGGTCGCCGTAGCGCACGCGACCCATGATCGCGTTGAAGTTGGCGCCGTCGCCGTAGAGGTAGGCGCCCGCGTCGTGGATCAGCGTTGCCACCTCCTCGATGCCCTGCTCCCAAAGGCCCAGCGTGTTCGGCGCGGTGACCATGACGGCCGCAACGCTCTCGTCCAGCTCCTGCTCGATGGTCGCCCGGTCGAGGGAACCGTCCGCAGCCGTCGGGATCTGCGTAACGGCGAAGCCGGCCATGGCGGCCGTCGCCGGGTTCGTGCCGTGCGCGGAGTCGGGCACGAGGATGCGGCGGCGTGTCTCGAGTTCGCCGCGGTCCTCAAGCGCGCGTGTGATCATCAGCACGCCCGCGAGCTCGCCCTGCGCTCCGGCGGCGGGCGCGAGGCTGACCGCGGGCAGGCCCGTGGCCTCGCCCAGACCCTGCCGCAGCTCCAGCAGCGTCCGCAGCGTGCCCTGCGCGTCCTCCGCCGGGGCCTGCGGGTGCGCCCCCGAGAAGCCCGGCAGCGACGCCACCAGGTCGCCGACCTTAGGGTTGTATTTCATCGTGCACGAGCCCAGCGGGTAGGTGCCCGAGTCGATGCCGTAGTTCCGCGTGGAGAGCGCCGTGTAGTAGCGCACCAGCTCACCCTGGCTCAGCTCCGGCAGCTTCAGCGAATCCCGAAGCAGGTGGGCATCCGGCAACGGCGCCTCCTGCCCGCCCCAGGCGGGCATGTCGACCGCCCGTCGGCCGGGGCTGCCGCGGTCGAAGCTGAGGCGCGCGCCGAAATCCTCGCCGTTGGGTCGTGGCAGGCTCACGCGTCGCCCCCGATCGCTGCCAGCGCTTCGACCAGCGCGTCGACGTGCGCGTCGGGAGTCGCCTCGGTCACGGCGAAGAGCAGCGCGTCGCGCGCCTCGGGCTCCGGTCGGTGGGAGACATTGAGCCCCGGCCCGATGCCTTCGGCAGCGAGCCGCCTGGCGAGCTCGACGGCGGGCACGGGCCCGCGCACGAGAAACTCCTGGAGCCACGGTCCGCGCTCCGGCGTCTCGTAGCCGGGGAGCGCGGCGATGCGCCTCGCGGCGTCGTGCGCGCGCTGGTAGCACAGCTCCGCTGCATCGCGCAGACCGCGCGGCCCGAGCGCCTGCACGGTGATGGTGAAGGCCAAGGCGATCAGCGACTGCGCCGTCGAGACGTTCGAGGTTGCGCGCTCCCGCCGGATGAACTGCTCTCGCGCCTGCAGCGTGAGCACGTAGCCGGTGCGCGGCTCGCCCCCCTCCGGCGGAGCGTTCAGCTCCTTCGTGCGCCCGACGATCCGCCCTGGCATCTGCCGCATGAACGGCGATCGCGCGGCGAACAGCCCCAGCGACGGTCCGCCGAAGCCCGGCGCCCCCGCCAGGTCCCGCCCCTCCCCCGTCACGATGTCGGCCCCCGCCTCCCCCGGCGAGCGCAGCAGCCCGAGCGCGAAGGGGTCGGCCACCGTTACCAGCAGCACGCCGTTGGCGTGCGCCGTCTCGGCGAGAGGTTCGAGGTCGACGATTGTCCCGAGGAAGTCGGGCTGCTGGACTACGAGGCAAGCGTGCTCCTCGCTTGCCGCCGCCGCCGCCGACACGAGGTCCACACGCAGCCCCGCGCCCTGCGCATAGGTCCGTACGACCTCGACGGTGCCGGGGTGAATCGGTTCCAGCAGCGCGACCGCGTGCCGCCTCGTGGCCCGCGCGGCCAGCAGGCAGGCCTCCGCTGTCGCGCTGGCGACGTC
>JAPOQN010000056.1 GCA_026710655.1 Chloroflexota bacterium
CACCCGGGGCGGCTTCACCGGGACGCTCACCCGGCTCCCGAGGACACAGCGGCTCTCCGACCCGGCCGTGCTGCTCCAGGGCGTGCTCGGCTGCTACGCGCTGCTGGTCGCCGCCGTCGTCGCCGTCAAGTTCGTCGGCGACGCCGCCTGGCCGGGTTGGACGGAGCTGAACTACTTTATGGCGGGCGGCGTGCTGATCGCCCTCGGCTCGGCCGTGGCGTGGAAGCAGAGGGACACGGGCGGCGGTGGTCCGTCAGCGCCCCGCTGCGTCATGAGCAGCCCCTCCCGTTCGCCCCGTCTCTGGCTGGCGGTGGCGGCCGTGCTGGCCGCGGCCGTCGTGCTCGCGGCCTGCACGGGTGAGTCCACGACCGCACCTGACGGCTCACCGTCGCCCGCGACGCCCGCCGCGTCGCCCCCTGCGGCGACAGCGACCGCCGTGGCGAACCCCGCTCCTGCTCCTTCCCCTTCCCCGTCGCCGGGCGCGGCTCCCGTCGCTGCGGGCGAGATCGCCGCACCCGGGCCGGCGATCGACGGCGATACCCGCTGGGGCGACCTGTTCGAGGCGCTCACCGCCGCCGAGCAGTCGTGCTTCCGCGACGAGTTCGGCGACGCACTCGACGAGACGCTGGCGCGGCCAATCGACGGGGGCGACAGCGCGGAGTGGGAGGCCAGGGCCTTCGCCTGCCTCGCGCCGGTCACGGCCCGCGCCGTCTTCCTGGAGGTCCTGCTCGCCGGCATGGCGGAGGACGATGTCGAGCCGGACGCGGACGAGCGGGAGTGCCTGCGGGCGACGCTGGCCGGCGCCGACGTCGCCGCCCTCGTCGCCGCCGAGCGCGAGGGCGACCCCGCCCTCGCCGAGTTCACGGGCGCCGTCCTGACCTGCCTGCCGGACGTGTTCCTCGAGCTCATGCTCGCGGCGACCGGGCTGGACGCCGCCGACCTGGATGGTGACGAACGCGCGTGCCTGCTGGAGGCCCTCGATGGTGCCGACTGGGTCGCCCTCCGCACGGGCGGCGAGCTGGCGAGCATGACGTTCACGATCGACCTGTTCGGCTGCGTCCCCGCGCTCTACGTCGTGAGCGCGGTCGGCGGAGATGTGACGCTCAGCGAGGCCGAGGCATCCTGCCTGCGAGCGGCCTTCGGCGACCTCGACGCGGCTGCGCTGATCGGCGCTGGGGAGACGAGCGACGGCAGGGACGCCGTTGAGGCGGCCTTCAGCGCGCCCCTGTTGACCTGCCTGCCCGCCATGGTCCTCGACCTCGGGTTCGGGGCGGCGCTGGGGCGGGACCTGGACGAGGCCGAGGCGTCGTGCCTGCGCGAGTCGCTCGCAGGCCTCGACTGGAACGTCTTCGGCGGCGGCGCCCTGGACACCGAGATCGCCGTCCGCATGGCGCGCTGCGTGCCGGACCTGCTGCTGCTCGCCATGCTCGACGAGGCCGGGGCCGGCCCCGGCGACGTGAGCGAGGACGAGCTCGCCTGCATGCGGGAGTGGGTTGCCGGTGTGGACGCCGGGGAGCAGCTCGCCGCCGTGGCCGCGGGCGGCGTCATCGCGGCCGCCGAGCTGGGCGTGGGCTTCTTCGCCTGCGCTCCGCACCTGCTCGTCCCCGGCGCCGGGTCACTCAGCTTCCCCGGCGAGGACGCCACCCCGGTCGCCGTCGGGACGAGCGTGACGACGGTCGCCGTCGGGACGAGCGTGGAGGCCGTGCTCGACGCTGCCGATTTCGCGGCCGTCTTCGCCTTCGAGGCCGAGCAGGGCACGCTCTACCAGATCGACGTCTCACCGGGGACGCTGAGCGACCCGGTGGTCACCCTCTACGACACCGACTGGCGGGAACTCGATTTCAACGACGACTACGGGGACTCGCTCGGCGCGCGCATCTACTGGGAGGCGACGTACTCGGGCACGCACTACCTCGAGGTGTGGGGCTATGACAGCGGCTCCTACACCCTCGGCGTGGTTGCCCGCGACTAAGGGAGGGCCGGGCCGCGAGTCCGCAGTGACTGCTCGCGCTTCAGGCCGTTCCGCCGGAGGTCTCCCTCACCGCTCTGAGGCAGACGACTGGATCTCGTCGCTCCCGGCGATCGTCTGGGCTGGGACGTGCTACTCCGTCTACACCATGCGGCAGGCCTCCCGCAGGTCCTGGCGCATCGGCCAGACGCAGCCCGTCCAGGTCGTCTTCATGGCCTACCGGAACACCCTGCAGGCCGATGCCCTCAAGCTCGTGGCGCAGAAGCTCCAGTCGTCGCTCGCCGTCGAGGGCGAGCTGCCCGAGGACGGCCTCGCCGCCTACGGGGACGACGGCGACGACCTGATGCTCGCCCTAGCGAGGAAGATCGTCGCGGGCGAGGAGGACGCCGGCTCGGTCGAGTCGGTCTTCGAGCAGGCCCAGCAGGTCGCGGCCGAGGCCGAGGCGCTGCTGGTCGACGAGGGCTGGCACGAGCTCGAGCCGGTGATCGTCGAGGCGGAGCCCGTTGCCGCCGGTGGGGGCGCGAACGGGCCCCGCGACAACGCCCCGGAGCGGCAGCGCACGCTGTTCTCCTGGGCGGAGTTCATGGCCGGGGAGCCGGACGAGCCGGCCAAGCGCCAGCGGGGCGACGAGGCTCCCACGCTCTCCCGCTTCGAGTGGGCGCTGGAGCGGGAGCAGGAAGGGGCGCTCGCGGGAGCGCCCCGCTAGGCGGACACGCTGGGGCATCGCCGATTGTGGCGGTGCCCCCGCGCTGGTCCATGTGCAGGCGCTTTCCTCGTTAACCGGCACGGCAGATGCAGCCCGTTTAGTAGTCTCATGGCGTACCGAAAGGACACGCTGGCGCAGGCTGTGGCTCGGCCGCTAAGTTTATGGCGACGGCCCAACCTCGCGCATATCGAAGAGGAGATGGGTAATACGAATCGCTTGGAGCGGCGCGAACCGTGCGTGATTCGATGAGAACACGTTGTCGAGCCATCCAATGGGATCAGCGGGGACCAAGGTATGACTTGAACCCATCCGTGGAGCCTCTTCGACCCGAGCATTGATGCGCATAAGCAGTGCATCAGCAGTCCCACTGATGACATAGCCCACCATAGCTCCCGTCTGCGCCTCTGCTCCGTAGTAGCCTCGGACAAACTTGTCGAGCCCATCCACGACGTAGCGCCGAGCCAAGTCATCTAGGGCAAGGCGCTTGCACTCAATACTGAGGTAGGCGTCCTCGGCGAAAGAGTCCCGGGCAATCACCATGTCGATGCGGGGCGCATGGGCGGGATCCTCCCGACCCTGCAACATTTCATCCGACGCTTCCACATACTGGTACCGTGGCACCAGCGCCATGTTCCGCTCCCGACGGATTTCGCTCATGCATGCGACCAAGCGAACGGTGTAGTGGTCCTCGTGATCCCCGAACCGCTTGAATCCCCCAAGCTGCCATCGCTCGAATCCGTCCACGACGAGCTGGAGGATCGCCTGCTCGATCTCGGGGGATATCTCGTGGGCTAACTGACCTGGCGACCCAAGGGGGGAGTCCCGAAAGTCAGGAGCCGTCATATAGTACGTTCCGCTCTTCCATCACGACTTGGAGCGAGCGTTCGTAGCAGTTGGGCAATAGTCTCGTCGGCATCGTTGTAGCCGGCCGATCTTGTCCAGAACCGTCGTTCGGCAGGCTTCACCACGTGAATCGCCTCAGGTTCGTACACCTTGATGTTCCTTCGGAAGTACAAGCTTCGCCCATGTTGTTCCGTCGCGACTCGCTCCAACTCCACCAGGAGTTGTTCAAGCTCGGGCTCAGAGGCTAGCTGCGGGCGTCGCCCATCAGCACCACTCGGAGCGAGACGGAACGAGACTGCTCGATAGGGTGGACTGCCGACATAAACGACCGGGCGCAGCGCTCTGTTCCCTCCGGTGCTCGTCTCAAACACATCCGTATAGGCTTGGGCATATGCAATCAGATCGTCAGCCGACGGCGTCTCGAAGCCAGTCCCCTGCAGGCCGCGGTAGTGGCGATCGACGGCTATGCCGAGCAAGTCCTCGATAGTCTGTCGTTCAGACGAAGTCACGCCGTAAGCCCTGTAGACGAGCTCATCGAGTTCACGGCGCCAGTCCCCGCCGATGACCGGTCGCTGCACCCGGTCAACTAGAGCCACTATGCTATCGAGCAGGTCCGCGTCCTCCACCGGGATCGCACATGGGAGCCTCTTGTGTTCCGTCAATCGGACGACATCGCGCTCTACTCCCCACGTGCTAGCGGTTAGGAACTGATAGTAGCGCGCCAGTGACGAATTCACGTAGGCGCACGCCACCTTCAGATAGTTCGTGTCGTCGCGAGGGCCTGCTATGCCGATAACCCCATCCTTGAACACCGCATCATCTGGAAGAAAGGCGGCTGCCAAGACTCCGCCGGTGATAGCCCCGCCTCGAAGAAGAGTGTGTGGCCCTCGATAGGCCCGAACGTCACCTGGTCGATGAAACACCTCGCGATCGATTCGCTCTTCCTGACTTGAGGAAACATGAAACGGCTGTACTGCACTGGCCGGTACGTACCGAATCCTCGCAAGTTCCGGGGCGTGATTCGAACTGCGCCCGTTGACCGTGATCCCTTCACGGATCACCCAGCCACGGCTCTGGCCGACCTCCGCTAAGGAAGGGAACCGCTCAGCGAGGTCATCAAGGACCCGGAGGTCCCGCGGCGTGCCCCACAGTGCTACCTTCCAGATATAGGGATGGCTGCTAGCTTGGGCACGCGGGATCCGTTTCACTTCGTCGCCGAACACTACGATTCCCGCCAAACCTTGGGCTAGCGGCGATGGGTGAGGGCCCACATAGGTCAATCCATCACCCTCACTATGCCCGGATAACTCTCCTTCAAAGAACACCGCGACCATCGGCGCAACGGCCTCACGGAAGAGCGAGCGGCGGAAAGCCGAGAAATCAACGACCTGTGTTACTTGATTGGCCGCAAAAAAGCTGCGCCGAAACTCTCGGTGCGGCCCGCTCTGATTGAACAGCACACCTTTGCTCGGAGCCAGCAAGCACACTCGGCCCGCTTCAGTTAGCAATGCTGGTGCTCGCCACAGGAAGGCCTGCGCGATTTGTTTATCGCCAATCGTGTAGCCGTTGCGTTGGATGTAGTCAGCTGCAGGTTCTGTTAGCTGACTCTTCCAGGGAGGATTCCCTATTATGACATCGTAACGTTGCTCGTTGAACGGAGCGTCTGGATCGAAAAAGTCACTGACAAAGAGGTTGGCACCCTTCAGGCTTGGGAGGCGGACCCCTTCCCAGATGCTCTTAGGCTCGAGGAAGTCCAAGAGAGCCAGGTAGCAGCTGAACGCCGCTACCTGGATCGCGTCCTCGCTTAGGTCCACTCCATTGATAGATGTCGTCAAGAGGTCACTGAGTTCGTCGAAGCTCAGGTTACGGTCATCATGGGCATGTCGGCGAAGTGTAACTAATCGCCGATACGCTTCTACGAGAAAGATTCCCGATCCGCATGCCGGGTCCAGAATTTTGATGTCTTGGGGATCCGCGTCGTCTGGAAGCACTTCATTGAGTACAAAATCAACGACTTCAGGAGGGGTGTAGTAAGCACTATGGTTTTCACGGTCTTCGTCTAGAAATGTCTCGTAGATCGCGCTGATCAACTCAATCGGGATGTATTTGAAGTCGTATGCCCAGAAATATAATTGTCCAGAAGATACTTCTTCTCCGTCCAAGAAGCGCCCGAGGCGTTGGAGATGTTCTGGCTTCACTTCCTCTCGCTCTAAGGCGTCGACGGGGAAGAGATCGCCGTTGAAGCGCCTAGCCAGTGCATCGAAAAGTTGATAGGTCGCGTCCAGCGATTCTCTCAGAATGGCATGGAATGACCGACCGCTGCCGAACTGACCATAATAGTCCTGGGTGATCACTCCGCGGTCTTCCAGATAGCGGACGAAGATCGACCTTCCCAGGAGACCGTTCACCACCTGAGCGGACAATCCATCTGTCTTGATAAGCTGGCGCCGCAGGTGCCTAAGATTCTCGAGTAAACGGTTATCGACCCGTTGCCTTCGGTCAAAGCGTCCTCGTTGCGTCTGGACGAAGCGTCCCGACACGATCTCCCGTCGTCGGTACTCGGACAGCTCCTGGCGAAGTGCGAGAGCATTCGTGGCCTGATGGAGCGCCTGTTTGAGCAGGGCTGGATTGTCGAGTGTCAGTTGGTCCGAGCGGCGCGTAGGTGGGGCAAAGCAATTGTAAACGCGCACCTCTCGTGGCAACACAGCGATCAGGAGCGGGGCGCGATTGTGATTCCAGAGTGAGCGGTGAAGGTCCCAGAGATAGTCGTCGTCGACAGTCGATAGTTCCTTGAAGTAGACAGCTGGAACGTTCCCGTGGAAATAGGCGGCATCTATCTGGAGCTTGTCACGGATCTCTTGCCACACATAGGCGCGGCCGCCGCCGACCTCTGGAGTATCTGACGTCACCAGGCCTTCGTCAGCCCGGTAGTCGAGGGCGTCGAGAACACTCGTGAGCGCGGCTCCAGTCACGGGAACACCCCCACCGACTTGATGCCTTCAACGGCCTGGTTGGGCAGGGAGCCGCTAGTCGCGCCGCCCATTGCATCCACTGGAGAGCTCTCAATCACGCTCGAAGCCAGACCCGGATTCGAAATCGAGCTCGCGGCCGTTCTCAGTCACCGTGCGCACGACCTGCTCAGACGCGCCGTCCGGCAGGCGCGCCTCGATCTCGATCGTCACCGCTACCTCGGCGCCGGGGGAGCCGACAAGGTGGGCCACGATCTCCTCCGCGATCTGGCTCGCTGCTCTGCCCACGCGCGTGGGATCGACGCGTACCGCGCCGTGATAGCGGCGGTACGCCAGCGTCGTTCCGCCCGGTGAGGGCTCATCGGGGACTGTTGCGGGGTCGGCGGGCGTCTCGGTTGTGCCATCCGGCGAGGGGACACCTGGTTCATCGCCCGGCAGGGGCTGCGGAATGTCGGCGTCCATCTGGCGTCGTGCGACGTCCGGCTTGACGATGAGCCCGGCGTCGTCTGGCGTGAGCGCGACGTGCTGTCCGCCGCGCAGGCCGAGATAGCGCTTGGCCTCGGCGTCGAACGACTCCGCGTACGCGAACGCGTCGAGTTGCCACGTCAGTAGCGCGACGCCCGAGCGCAGCGAGTCGGCGAGCACGCTCGGCCCCGCCAGGCGTGGCAGGTAGAGCTGCTGGGCGAAGTCGTCGACGAGCGTGCGCACGGCGACATGGTCCTCGCCGCGCCACAGCGGCACGTCGTCGATCGCCTTCCGCAGAAGCGTCGGGCCGAAGTTCGCGATCACGGCGTCGTCGCGGCGCAGCCTCGCCCCCGCGCGCACGGCGAGCGGGTCGGAGCCGGAGAGACGCGTAGCCTGCCACTCCAAATCCCCGGAAGGTTCTTTCTGTGCCGGCGCAAGCAGCCAGCAATAGGCCTCCGGCAGCCGCGCAGTCGCGGCCCCGTTCGCCGACTCGTGCTGCGTGACGGCCTGGCGCACCTGATGAGGATCGAGGTTCAGTTCTACCTGCTCGTTGAGGATCGACTGCCACGCAAGGTAGCGGCGCAGCGCTTCGTCGAGGTCCTGGAGACGTACGCGGTCCGCGGCGAGGAAGACGAGCGTGTTGCGGTAGAGGCGCGGAGCGTTCCCGCGCGACTCGAGGATCGCCTGCGCTGCCGCCTCGGCCGGGCTGTCGCTCTGCCCGCGCGCATGGGCGTGTTCGGGGTCGAGCACCACGAGCCGCGTCTCGAGCTCGTCCTGCACCTCGCCGCCGTCGCGCGGGAGGAGGTGGACGCGAGCGAAGCCACCGCGGCGCTGCTCGTCACGCGGCTTCAGCCCGAGGTCTGCTTCCAGTCGGCGCGCCAACTCGGCGTGAACGGCGTCGGGGTTGCGTTCGAGCTGCTCCGCTCGGTCCTCGGCCAGCTTCGTCACCGTCGGCTGGGTCGAGTACCAGTAGCGCGATCCGTCCACGTAGAGGTAGGTCGCCTGCGACGCCAGCCGGCGGATGGCGTCACCGAACACCTGCGGCGACTCCCCCGGCATCACGCAGCCGAGCTTCACGCGGCGGTCTTCAATGCCGCGGTTCGTCGCCGTCGCGGTCGGCGCGGAGCCGAGGTAGATCGTGCGCGCCGCGCGGCGGGTCGCGTGCAGCTTGCCGAGGTTGGCGACATCCCCGTCGATTCTCAGCGGGAGCGAGTTCGGCCCGTCGACGTCGCTCGCAATGATCGGCGTCCAGTGGTCGGAGAGGTAACGCGTCAGCTCCGGCTCGACGCGGCGGTCATCGATCGGCACGGTCGAGGGAAGGATCAACGGGCTGCGGTCACCCTGCTCCCAGAGGCTGTGAATGACGGCTGCCATCAGCCGCAGCACGCCCCGTGTGCGCTGGAACTTGACGAGCGTCGACCAGTCCTCATAGAGACGGTCAAAGACCTCGGGGTGAATCGGGTAGGCGGCCTGGATGCGCCGCTCGTAATCCGCCGTACGGCACTCCGAAGGAAACTCGTCGCGCTGTGCCTGGTAGAGCTCGGCGAAGGCGCGCGCAGTCACGTCACGCTGCTTGAAAGTGTCCGCCCCGGTGAGCGGCTCGAACAGCCGCCGCCGCACGATCTCGAACCCCTCCTCGGCGGTTGCCGGACGCCACGCCGCCTCGACGCGCCCGACGACGTTGCGCAGGCGGTCGAGTGCCTCGCGACCTCGCACACCTCCGACCTCCACGTCGTCGGCCTGTGCGAGTTGCGATCCCCCCGTATCGGAGGTGGGAAGCGAGATCACGAGGAGACAGTTCGAGGCGGCGCGCGCGGCCTCCGTCAAGGCCTGCGCGAAGGTGAACTGCGTCTCGAAATCGCCGCCAGGCAGGTCCGGCTGGTCGTGCAGCTGGCGCGCGTAGGCGACCCACTCGTCGATGAGAACGACGCAGGGGCCGTAGTCGTTGAACAGCCCGCGCAGCGCGTCACCCGGGTTCGTCGCACGCTCGTCGTCGAGCGCGACGCGGGCGTACGCCTCGGCGCCGCCGAGTTGCCAGGCCATTTCGCCCCAGAGCGTGCGCACGACCGTGCCGTCGTCCTTCGTGACGGGGCTGCCCGGCGAGATCTTGTTGCCGACCAGCACGACGCGCTTCACCCCTATCGGCAGCTTGGTCGCCTCCGCCTCGGCCATGACGGTGTCGACGCCCGCGAGGCCAGCGGCGTCCGTGCCGGAAAACAAGTGGTAGAGCGCGAGCATCGAGTGCGTCTTGCCGCCACCGAAGTTCGTCTGGAGTTGCACGACGGGATCGCCGCCCTCGCCCGCGACGCGGCGGACGCCGGCGGCGAGGAGGCGCATCAGGCTCTCTGTGAGGAAGGTGCGGCGGAAGAACTCGGCAGGGTCACGATATTCGGGTTCGCCCTCGCCGAGATGCACCTGCCAGAGGTCGGCGGCGAACTCAGCCTGCTGGTAGTCACCGCTGGCAACATCGGCATGCGGCGTCACGACCTCGCGCCACGGTTTGAGGGATTCTGCCGCGGCCGACTCGATGAGCGAGCCGCCGGCGCGCCGCTGTTCGCTGCGCGTCTGCTCGTCGATGACCAGCCGCCGAAGCTCGCCGCGCATGCGCTCCACCTCGTCGGCCTGCGGTGCGGAGATCGCCGTCAGGAGTCGCGCGGTGGAGTCGAGCGCTCGCTCTGCATCGTCGCTGGAAATGCGGCCCTGGTGCGCCCACTCGTTCCGCCAGTCGATCAACTCGCCCACGATCGAGCGCTCGGTGCGGCCGAGAGTCTGGCCGAAGACGTCCTGCCACGAGTAGACCATCAGGTTGAGCAGCGCCGCGCTGTCCCACTCGGTGAAGTCACGGTCGGTGGAGAGGCGGCTGTCGGAGTAGAAGTAGGCGCGAGCGCGCGTGAGTGCGTCGTTCGGCCCGAAGGCGCTGCGGAACTCCCGCTCCACGAACGGCCCAAGTCCGTCCCGCAGCAGGTCCATGGCTTTGCCGACGCGCTCATGGTTCGTGATCGCCATGCGCCCGATCCTACTCGACGGCTATGCCGCGACGCCCGAATTCACCGACAACGTAGTCGTTGACGGCCGCAGCGATCGAGGCGGCCTGCTCGGCATCCGCCATGGTGGGCTCGGCCCACGGGCCGGGGTAGCGAGCCTCGATGTGCCAGTCGGTCAACCGGTCAAGGTGCGGGCGGGAGGCGGGCAACGCTGATGTTGCCGGAAGTAGGTCGTGCAGCTGCTCGAGATCGTGAATCGGTGGAAACGCGATGCCGTGTGCCCGCAGGAGCGCCTTCAGCGCCTTCTCCGCCGCTTGTTGGGAGTGCAGGCACGCATGGTGCGGTGGTATTGCGGCGTCACCGAGGAACTGGCGCGCCGCGCCGAGGTCCGCGCGCGCGAAGCGCAGCCAGCGGAGCGCATCCTCTGCTGGCTCGTCACCCTCGCTCATATAGCACCCGTCCGTCGCGGGCGGCGATGGACTCGATCTGGCCGGGGCTCTTGCAGGCGCGCGTGAATCCTTCGGGCGTGTTGACGTAGATGTCCTTGGCCAGCCCCATTCCGCCTAGCGCCTCCCGCATCTCGCGCTTGGCCTCTCTCGCGTCAGTCACGTCGGACTTCACCACCAGGAGGTCGACGTGGTACCAGTCGCCGTTGCCGGTGGCGCGGTAGCCGACGAGCATGACCCGCTCCGGGGCGAACTCTTCCACGAGCCGATCAACCATTGCTCCGACGATCGCCTCGCCGTGCGTTGCGGCCTGTTGCGCTTGCGTCGTCATGCTTCCGCTCCCTGGCCCTGCCATCGACGGACGGAATGGCCTCAATCCCGATTGTAGTGGGCTGCGGCCGTCGCTCCTAGCGATCCTCAACATCCAGCGTACCCTGTGTCTCGGGGACCGTGCGCCGCTCGCTGGCGAGCCGCGCGATCTCCGGCCACGACTGCACGAGCGCGTTGTAGGAGAGGGCGTCCTGCGCGCGGCGCTTGCGCTCGCTCACAACATAGAGGCGGTAGGCCAGTTCACGCGCGGTCTCGGCCTTGCCCGCCAGCTTCGCGACGAGCACCGCCGCAGCGGGCTCGCCACCCGACTCGAGCGCGCGGATCAGGTGCTGAGTTGTTTCCCAGGCTGTGAGACGCGAGTCCGTCGCCGGATCCCACCCATCCGCCAACTCGGACGGCTTGAGGACGCGGACCTTGCCACGGCTCGACTCGACTACGCCGGCGCGGACGAGGCCATCGACGCTCGTGTTCTTCGCCTTCGAGAGCTGCTCGGCCACGCCGTATTCGCCCTCAGCGTAGCCGTGCTGCTCGAACCAGGTGAGCGCCCAGCGGCTGTCGGCGTCGAAGTCGCCTTCCTGCTCGGCCAGTGCCTCGTCGAGCGTGGCGTTGATGAGTCCCAGTGCATCCCGCACTGACATCCTGCTGCCGTCAGCGTTGAGCACTTCGTGGTAACGCGTGAACACCGCCATGCCGGGACCGATGGACGCCTGCGCGAGGTCGACCGGCGCGATGTTGCTCTTCTGCAACTCGGCCAGTGCTGCGGGGAATTCGGAGCGGAGTGCCTCCGCGAAGTCTCGCCTCGTCGCTGTGGGCGCCCCGTCCAAGCGCGGGCGGCAGACGATGACGACCGATGAGGCAAGAGAGTTGGTGTCCTGCGCGTTCGGCCGCGACCCGGTTTCCGTTCGCACAGGCCAAGTGGCGACAACCCGGAATCCGGCCTCCACGAGTGCCGACAGCATGGTCTCCCAGCCAGTCGAAGCGTGCCTGCCTTGGTCCATCTCCTGCTGCCTGTAGGCATAGAAGATCGACGATGGGAACTCGTCGCTGCAGCGCTCACGCATCAGCGTGAGCGCGTCGTTCAAGAGTCTCTCGAAGCGGTCCCTCGGGCCTTCGAACCGCGGCGCGGCGATCATCTCCTCCTGCATGGGAGCCGAGATGCCCGTGAATAGATCAGGCCAGACTTCGCGCAGAGCGGGCCGCAGCCACGCGTAGAAGAAGTCAGAGAGCTCAGCGTAGCTGTAGTTGTCGTAGTACGGGGGGTCGGTCACGATGACAGGCCCCTCCTTGGAGTGGATGGTCGTGGCGGCACTCGCCTGATGCGCTTTTCCCGCATGCACATCTATGGGAGTCGCCGCAACCGCAGCGGCGACGCTTCTAGTCTGGTTGTCCCACACACCGTCGGATGGCAGCAGGGGATTCGTCTCTGCGAAGTCCCACACCATCGGGATGGCGGGCCTCGCGAAGACCGACATCGCTTGCGTGGTCGGCGCGTTTTTCCATCTGCAGAAGCTCGACGAGAAGTTCGCCGTTCTGCTGATCGCGAGCGCGAGATAGGTTACGACTGCGTCTGCATAGTCTGCCGCGGCCCCGTGCTCCTCGATGAGGCCCCTCGCGTCCACCAGCAAATCGCTGAGGCTTGTCAAGGCAAGGAGTTGCCGGGACGTGAACATCTGGTGCCAGTGCGTGATGCCATAACGCCAAGAATGAACGTTGGGGGCGGCTTCGAGTATGCGCTGTTCGGGACGCCAACTCGGTTCCACATCAAGCGCCGTTCGCTCGTGTTCACTATCAGGCGACACGAACACGCGCCTGTTGTTCCCTTCAACAACCATCGCGACGAGTTGCTGGCTCATCTTCCCTGCCTGAGCCTGCTCTCGAAGATACGCCCGGGGCGCAACACCACTGCACGCGGGACAGGTCGCGGCCGTCCGGCCTATGGACCCTCGGGCCGGCACACCGTCATCGTGACTTTGCACCTCGAATGAAATGCTGACACTCTCATCGCGGTTGATGACCGGCCTGATCCAGTGTTGATCGCCCTTCTTCCCGGAGAGGCGAAACGTGCTCAGCAGCGGCATCCTGGCGCGGCAGGCCGGATTCGGGCACGGAAGCGTGCGTGCCCAGATCCACGCATGCACATCGCCTTCGCCGCCGCCGGGCAGTGCCGCTCGCGGATAGGCGCGACCAATACGGGTCCATGCCTGCTCGCGCATCCATCGTCCATACCAGCGGATGTCGTCCGCGAGGCCGGATGCGCCGCGCCACGACGCAGTACCCGTCGCAGCGGCGGGGTTGACTGGCGGGTGCCCTTGGAATGTAGCCGGCAACTCGATCAGAGCCTTGGTGATGAGCACCGCGATCGGGTTCAGGTCTGAACCGATTGCGTGCAATCCGAGCCGCTGTGCTTCCACGGGGATCGAGCCGCGCCCTGCGAACGGATCGTAGACGGCCTGAGTTCCGAGATAAGCCAATACCTCGTCCGGGGTCTCAGGCGCACTCTCGCCGCGACCCCGCGCCACCGATCGCGCGATCTCTCGACGGCATCGGACAAGCAGGCTGCTGTTATCGTCGGTGTTCTTCCATCTCACCAGTTGCTTGACGAGGTCGTGCAGACGTTCGCGCTCTGCGTCCCGCTCTTCTTCGGATGGGAACTCATCCAGCAACGAGCCCGGATCGTCCACCATGCTGGCGAACACGATCGCTCGGCAAGCGGCCAGCGGTCGGCGTGCCCACCATTGATGCAGCGTTGCGGCATGGCCGAGAGGGAGCCGCCCTCCCATCTCTCGCTTCGACGCCTCATTGACAGCGTCGAGCGGCAGCGCCACCTCGATCAGCTTCTTCCGGAGCGTCATGCCGCGCTCCGCGTAGTCAAGACTAGGTGGATGAGACTGAAGAGCCGATAGAACAGGTAGTCAGCGTGCTCAGGTCGTGCCAACCCTTCCTGGGTTGTCTCAGAGTGACGTATGCGCAAGCTGTTCCCAATCCCCGTGAGTTCTGTGGCTTCGCGCTCCAACGCGTCCCTGAAGCGAGGGGACTGGGATCCAGCAGCGGCGTCAAGCATCAGTGCGACGCGCGACTTCTTGTCGCCGCCGCCATCGAGGGTCTTCAGTCGCTCCCATGCATCCCAGAGCGCTTCCAGCGCCTCTTGACGAGCATCCTGACGCGCCTCCAAGAATCTGCGCTGCGCTGCAGCCAGCAGACGATCGAGCTCGCCGTCACCCGTAGCGAAGTCTGTCTGCCCTAGCGACCCGCGGAATGCGCTGGGGACTGTTCTTCTAATCGAGCCGTCTGCCAACAGCTCGAATGCCAGCCCGTTTCGCTGGAGAATCCTCTGCATGGCCTCCGTGAATTCGGTCTTCCCGGCTTCGGCATTGAAGGCTAGATGGTCATGTCTGAAGAAGCTGTGGGACTCCATGGGTTCGGGTCGAGCAATGTGTGTCCAACAGAATTGAATGAGGTCGAGAATGTCATACGACGAGGGGAGTTCTCCGCCGGAAGGGTGCATGGAGCCCAGGATTGAGAAGCCTGAAGGGTCGTGAGCCAGCCCCGGAATCTCCGCGAGCATGGCAGCCTGGAACGTCCCGTAGTCTGTACCGACCACGTAGTGCCCGTCTGGGCACATGTCCGGGTAATTCAATCCGAACGCGCCGAGCGACGCACATCGACGGATTTCAGCAAGAATCCCTCCCCACGCTACGTCGCTAATCTCGTCCCTGTCCTGTGGCGTTGGACCCCTCTCATCGTCGCTGAAGTACTTTGTCATCGTCGCCTCGTGCGATTCCACAGGAGCGCCGACTGGCGCAGTTTCTTGTGGTCTCGGGTCCGGCCCAGACCGCCATTGAAGGCCTGCGGGTAGCGCCTCACGACGGCGTCTCCGAACGGGCGATCAACTCCGCGAGGTCGTAGTTCACGCTCGTCACTCCGAAGTCCGGCTCGCGGCGGAACGGTTGGCGGAGGTAACGCACACGCTCCCCACCGTCCTCAAGGAACTCGACAAGGGCGAGGATGAAGCACTCCGGCTTGTTGAGCGAGTACAGAATCTCGTTCTTGGTCACGGTCACGGTGTCCGCACCCTCCGCGCGCCCTTTCACCTCAATGAAGCGCAACCCACGCGTCGCACCCGGATCGCGGCTCTCAATATCGTAGCCGAGCCGCTCGAACTCGCGGTCGACCGGCTCGAAGCCGAGTCCGCGCTCCACCTCCATGACCGCTGCGCGCGCCCGTGCGGCAGCGGCCTGCCGGTCCGGCGAGGACGCAGCCGATGGTGCCGGCCATCCGGTCATCGCCGCGATCAGGCCGGCGGGCACCACCATCAGCCCGCCCAGCACAACCGGCGGCAGTGCCGAGATCTGCGCCTCGCGGTCCAGTTCCGCAAGGCGGCGCTCCAGCCGCCCGCGCAGGTCGTCAGCGCGGCGCCAGGCCTCCTGCGCGTTCAGGCGGGCGTTGGGCTTGCCCGCCGCCTCCTGCTCGGCCAGCCGCGCGGCGCGGTGGTCCCAGTACACGATCTCCTTCGTCAGCCGGTCCTTCACCGCCACACGAGTCTTCTCGACCCAGCCGCTGCGGCGCTCGCGGACCTCGGCGACATGCCCAGGCACGACGTTGGCGATCGCGTGTTGCATCGCGCGCTGCTCCAGCTCGCGCGTGATCCATTCGCACTCCGGGCGTGCGAGGAAGGCGTCGACATCGGGCTCGTCCTCGTGCAGCGGCCGGTAGTCGAGGTAGGGCGCGTATTGCATGTGGCGCGCCTCGCCCTCGGAGTCCAGCTCGACGTAGAGCATCTGCTTCGAGACCGTGCGGCGCTCGCCTGAAGGCAGCAGGCTCGCGTCCTGGACGGCGTGCTCGGCGTAGAAGAGGACGCGCGGCTCCACGCCCGGGTCGCGTTCGTCGACGAGGACGGTGCCGCGCCGCAGCAAGTCGCGGTTCCGCTCCAGCGTGAGGTCGAGCGTCGCGTCGAGCAGCGGGTGGCCCGGACAGATGAAGGCGGCGAGCGGCTGGCCCTGAGGCGCGATCAGCTCTTTCTCGAAGGCGACGCGCTCGTACCGTTCGAGCACCGGCTCGACGCCGCCGATCACGCGGTCGCGATGACGGACGGGCGCGGGAACGTGCGTGATCTCGTAGCGCCGCGACTCTCGCTGCCGGAGCGTCCCGCCCAACCGCTTGAACGCCTCCGTGAAGAACTCCTCAATGTAGTGCGGCTGGAGCCGCCGGGCCTGCGCCCGTTCCATCTCCTCGCGCACGCTCGCCACCTGGCCCGCATCCATCATCTCGGTGGCGAGCGCCCGCTCCTCCATCAGCTCTTCAAGGTGGCTACGATCCACGGCCTCCTCAACGGCCTGGGTGAGTCGGGCGCGGACCTCGGCCTGTTCGCCGTAGCGAATGGCTTGGATGAGCAGCTCGCGCAGCGGCCGTCCTTCGAACTGGAGCTTGCCGAGCACGTCAAACACCTGCCCGCCGAGTGCCCTGCGAGCCTCCTCGATCTTCTCAAGAAGCGTTCGGTAGACATCGCCCTCGCGGGTCTCCTCGGCGACGAGGTTCCAGAGGTGGCAGACTTCCGTCTGCCCGATGCGGTGGATGCGCCCGAAGCGCTGCTCGAGGCGGTTCGGGTTCCAGGGCAAGTCGTAGTTCACCATCAGGTGCGCACGCTGGAGGTTGATGCCCTCGCTGGCGGCGTCGGTCGCCAGCAGCACCTGGACCGACGCGTCGTGCAGGAAGCGCTCCTGCGCCTTGCGCCGGTCCTCGCGCCCCATCCCGCCGTGGATGACTGCTACCGCCTCGCTGCGCCCGAGGAGCTTGTTGGCGATGTTGTCGTACAGGTAGTTCAGGGTGTCACGGTGCTCTGTGAAGATCACGATCTTCTGGTTCGGCGACGACCTCGGGGCGGGCGGCGTGCCGGAGTCGTACAGCGCTGATTCCTCCGCGCGTCGCTCGACGCCGGCAGGAGTAAGCACGTCGTCGCGGAGCACCCTGGACAGCTCGCTCCACTTTGTGTCGCCGGTGCGCCGGACCTCTGCGGCCAGTGCTTCGAGGTTCTTCAGGATCGCGATCTCCGCCTTAAGCTCCTCGACCGTCTCGGCGGCAGTCGCGTGATCGAGCACCTCCTCGCCGATCGCCTCGGCCTCGTCCTCCGGGGCCTCGTCGAGGTCTTCGATGTCGTCCTCGTCGAGCAGTCGGAAGCCAGCGTCAAGCGGAGCGGCCCCGCGCTGCATCAACTCGACCTCGCGCCGCCTGCGCTCCAGCCGCTCGCGGCGGCGGCGCAGTGACTGGTAGATCGCCTCGGGCGAGGAGGCTAGGCGGCGCTGCAGGATGGTGAGCGCGAATCCGACGGTCCCGGCGCGCTTGTCGTTCTGGAGGGCCTCGGCGCGGTTGAACTCCTCACGCACGTAGGCGGTCACGGCGCGGTAGAGGCGCGCCTCGGCGTCGGAGAGCCTGTAGGGGACGGTGTAGGCGATCCGCTCCGGGAAGAGCGGGCGTCCGTCGAACTTGAGCAGCTTCTCCTTGACCATGCGCCGCATCAGGTCCGTCACATCGACCTGGTGGACGCCGTCGCGAAAGCGCCCCTCGAAGCGGTCGCCATCGAGCAGCGCGAGGAAGAGTTGGAAGTCCTCCTCTTTGCCGTTGTGCGGCGTGGCGGTCATCAGCAGGAAGTGGCGGGTGAGCCCTGAGAGCAGTTGCCCGAGGCGGTGACGCTTCGTGTAGCGCACCTCGCCGCCGAAGAACGAGGCGGAGAGCTTGTGCGCCTCGTCGCACACGACGAGGTCCCAGCGGCATTCCGGCGCGCTGAGCTTCTCCTGCAGATCCTCATCGCGCGCCAGCTTGTCGAGCCGAGCGATCGCGAGGTCGTTCTCGGCGAACCAGTTGCCGGTACGGGCCGCCTCCATCTTGTCGTTCGTGGCGATCTCGAAGGGAAGGTGGAACTTCCTCGAAAGCTCGTCCTGCCACTGCTCGACGAGGCTTCCCGGGCTGACGATTAGGCAGCGCTTCAGGTCGCCGCGCGCGATGAGCTCCTTGATGAGTAGCCCGGCCATGATGGTCTTCCCGGCGCCGGGGTCGTCAGCGAGCAGGAAGCGAAGCGGCTGCCGGGGCAACATCGCCTCGTAAACCGCCGTGATCTGATGCGGCAGCGGCTCGACCAGCGACGTGTGCACGGCGAGCACCGGGTCGAACAGGTGCGCCAGCCCGATGCGCTGCGCCTCGGACACCAAGCGGAAGAGCGCCCCGTCGCCGTCGAAACTCCACGGCCGGCCGACCTCGACCACCTCGATGCGCGGCTCGTCGTGGCGATAGAGCAACTCGCTGGCGACCCGCCCTCTGGCGTCCTTGTAGGTGAGTTCGACCGCGTCGGAGCCGTACCACTCGACGTTCACCACCGTGGCAAGGCCGTCAGGCGTGATGCCGCGGACGCTGGCCGATTGCCGGAGTTCCTCAAGCACCGCCAAGGCAAACTCCCCTGCGTATTAGGTCCTGCGCGATCACCTGCCAACCGCGAGGTGTCTCTGGCTCAGCTTGCACGCGTCACGATACGTGGATTCGCTGGTGACGGCATCGTCCCGGAGTTGCTGGCCACCTCGATCCCTCCGCGCATGTCGGCGACGCTGATGGCGCACGCAGGTAGAATCGGACGGGAACGACAGCGGACTATGGGAAGTCCCTCGAGTGCTCGGCGATGCGTGCTACAACGGCATCGCCAGTTCGAAGGTGGTACTGCCTACCGTCAAGTTAGGCCCACCAGACTGGACAAAATCGAGAACCTTCATCCTCAGGTTCTACTTGGCACCGTAAGTGCCCGCCGGCTTTGGGCGGGCACTTGCCCTAGCAAACCTCACCGGTCCCCTTGTGGCTAGCTTCCCACTGCCTCACAAGCCCCCGTTGGCGTCGGAGTATCCTCGGAGTCTCCAGAGGTCACACTTCGCGGCCTGATAGGTGTTGTAGGCGGTAACCCTCGCTTTGAACCCCTGTTCGACGTCGTCCCACGTCACCTCCCACAGAGCGTAGCGCCGGTACAGTTCTGACTCCGCGACGATGCCCACCCAGTTGGCGCCATGAGGAGGAGAGCACGCCCGTCGTTGCCTCGACCACGGCGGGACCGGAGGTGGCGACGTGGCGGGAGTTGGCCTCCTCTCGGGCTGCCTCGAATGCCCTGGGAATAGCAGGTGCGCCCGCGTCAGCGCGCCGCTGATGCGCAGGACGGCGGCGGCGATGTCCGCCCGGAACGCCCTGCTCCGGGAGCGCCGGTAACGGTCGCTGGCCTTGGGATGGCCCTAGGCGTATCCACCGTTTTCGCCATCCTGCGACGACTCGGGGTTGGCAAACCAGGGATTGCCGAGCTCCTCGAAGTTGACCTCGACGCTTTCAACTCGATATGGAGCGCAGTTCAAGATCTCGGCGTCTTCCAGATTGAAGACAGCAATGTTGTAACCGGCTTGTCCTTCTTGACCGAATTGGCTGCGGTACACGATGGCGTCATAGCCTGCTTGCTGGAAGAGTTCTGCCAGGATGCGGGTAGGTACATAGTTTTGGGAATTACATACCTAAGTAGACGAGCCCCATTCCCCATCCTCTAGAGCCTAGATCGCGTCCCGCCCCAGTGTCATAGCAGGGATAGCTCCCCCGACCGCTTGACCCCGTCCTAGCCTTCCTCCACCATCGCCCCCGGCTCGACACAAGCCAAAGCCGCCGCAGGCGAATTGCATAGGTCTCGGGACTTCGTGCCCCCTTGCGGTTCGCTTGGAACGGATGGCTTGTGTCGAGCAACCCGGACCTGTCCGCAAGGGGGCTCTCTAGTGAAACATGCCGTCCCGGTTGCGTTAGCGGTCATTGCTATTGGACTGGGGGTTCCTGCCCTTGCGGGCGGGGAGGGCGAACACTCATCCGACCAGGCGTTTATCGACGAGATGGTACGGATCGGGATACTCCCCCCTTGGTTCACGTCTATCCGGCATGAATGGTTATCGCGCACCTCTCGACCTGAACTTGCCCCCACCCCATCCGTAGCCCAATCCCCCGAGATCTCGTTCGAGTTCTACAGGGGTAGTGGTGTAACGGGCGCGCATTTCACCTGTATCGAGATTACGTCCGACCTTGCGATTCCGCCGCTGCACATGGCCTATATGGTGCGGCTCGAAACAGGGACGCCCGCTGCCTTCAACCCTCCCGCGACTTGCCCCCGCTTTCTAAACATCGTGCGTCCCCACGAGGTGCGGAGCGTGCATGCCCAGGTCTTTTCGCGGGAGGATCGTATCCGGCGCGTTTACGAATGCGAGCGGGAGGAGAGCGACTTCTCGGACGGGTATTTCCCCTGCCGTGTTGTAGCGGTTAGCGATCCACTTCCCGACCTCTATGGCGTAGCCAAAGAGGATGCTCTGTTCTACGCCTTCGTGCGGGAGCGCAAGACCAGGGCGTGGTACTACCGCGATCTGATGATTAGGTCTTCGGTAGACATTCCCGAAGATGGGCTCTATCTCCGGGGGGTTGTCGACCGGCCCGTCCATAGCTACTCCGAATGGTGGCCGCTTAGCGTTCCGATCCTTGCCGGGGCCATCGAGAATCTAGGCGCATGGAGCCCAACCTCAGACGTAGGCATCGGGTGGATGGTTACGGAAGAACGAAAGTTCCGGGGTATCTACTGTGCCGAAAACTATGAGAACGTAGTCGTCTGCGATTCATGGACGGTAAGTCCATGAGCGGCCCGAGTCGGGAGACTGAACCGGGCGACCTTGCGAAGGGTTGCGCCGACCTAGGCGTTGCCGGTTGCGGGCTCTACTTGCTCCTCATGATCGGGGGCGGGGCACTTCTTGTGGGGATCGTTCTCGTAGGCGCTTGTTTTCAGGCGATCTTCTAGGCGCGCGGATCGCCGTGAAGATTCAACGGCGCAAGATCAATCCCCATGCGTGAGAGAATGAGGGCACGACGAGGCCCCCGACGCGCTCGCATTCGTAAAGCGTTGACGTCGGGGGCCAAATCCCAGGCCGGGGGCCGTCTCGTATGCGGTTCCCGGCCTCCCAGATCTAGACCCTACCACAAGGGGGACAGGAACCCCTTACGCCGCAAGGTCGTCGTAGCGTAGCCGCTTACCGACCATGCCCCGCGCGATGCGCTGCATCTGGTCAACGGTGTCCCACTCGCGATCGTTATGCCTTCCGGCGAACTCCGTAACGTACCGATCGAGGTGCTTCGCGCTCATCTGGTGGTAGGTACCGTGGTACCCCCGCTTGAGCATCGCCCAGAAGCTTTCGATCCCGTTCGTATGCGCCATGCCATCGACGTACTCGCCAACGCTATGCTTCACCGAGCGATGATTCGGTAGCCCCTGGTAGGAGGCCCACTCATCGGTGAAGATCGTTGCATCTTCGGCCATCCGCCCAAGAACGAAGTCCTGCAGCGTTACCTTGTCCACGCCGGGAACAACGGCGGCGCTTACCTCATTCGTCTCCCGATCCTTCACCCCCGCAACGGGCGTCTTCCCGACGCTGCCGCGTCCGGAGCGGAGCTTCTTCGAGGAATGCTTGTTCTTCTCTTTGCCGCCGATGAAGGTCTCGTCCGCCTCAATGGGGCCAACGAACGGGTCGGTACCAGCATCCCATGCTTCCCGGATGCGATGGCCCAGGTGCCATGCGGACTTCTGGGTGATGCCGAGGTCACGATGGAGCTTCATCGAAGAGACGCCCTTGATACCCGTGTTCATCAGGTAGATCGCGATCGCCCATACCTGGTAGCCGAGCTTCGAACCCTGCATAACCGTTCCGGTCTTCACCGAGAAATACTTACGGCAATCGCGGCAGTGGTACGGCATCGTGGGATGCTTCGCGCCTTCCTGCACGTCAAGCGAACCGCACTTCGGGCATGCAACGCCGTTCGGCCAGCGGACTTCCGCGAACCACTTTTCCGCCGTTGCATCGTCGGGGAACATTCGCGTGAGTTCCACCAACGTCAAACCCTTGCGGTAAAACTTGCCGGGGGCTTTCTGCTTCATGCCCCCACTGTATCTACGCATAGATAGTCTAGAACCGGTCTGGATCGGCGCTGTCCCTTGGGCTATAGATGGAGCCGATATACCTTGACACTCGGGCGCGACCAGAGCGTCAATAGGGGTACGGCCAATGCCGGGGAGGAGTAAGGGAGAGCGCCGAAAGGCTAGGGGTTAGAAGAAGCGCGGCTTAGGCCGCACTTGCTTCCGATCCTTGTCGGTTTCCTTGTCGCCTTTCGACAACGAGGAAATCTCCCTTCTTTGAAGTGTCCGTGGAACGCACCTACAACCCTCCTCCCCGGCAAAATGGCCGAGAGAAAGGCAACGTAGGACCGGATCATAAAAGGTGTCGGACGAGTTTACGACGAGTTGTTCTGACAATAACGACGAATTGTCGTGGGAAGCGCTAGTAGGTAACCCGTCTACTTACGTATGTAATTCCCATAGTTTTCCCGTTCATCAGACAGTGTTACGGAGTGGGAGAAGGCGTTGTCGATGTCGTTCCAAATGGCTCTAGCCTTGTCTTCGGCGCTCACCTCCTCCTTACCCCACATCTGATTCAGCGTCAGAACACTCCACGATGGCTTGCCGTGCCCCTGCGTCAGATCAATGGCTTTCAACTGCCGAGTGATCCTAAACTGGGCAACCGAAACCTCGGATCCCACCCAGGGCCTAATCTCTGAGATGGCCGTCTGCCTTGTCGAAGCCAAATAGAGTACGGGGATTCCTGATGAGTTGGCCCGACCCTCTCCCGTAAGGCCGGCATCCGGTTTCATCCTATCAGGGGATAGGCCAATCGGTTCTTCGGTCACTTCCTCGCCGTTTGTATCTCTTTCAATATGGTAGTCAATACCAATTTGGGCACGCCAGAGAATAGTATCTTTCCGAATCCCTCGATCCCGATTCTGTCGTGTGCGCATTACGGTATCGAGAAAGGCGTCGATGCCCTGATCCCAGATGTGGCGGCGGTGCAGCATGACCCGCTCTTCAAATCTGCGATAGCTTCTCCAAGAAGCGAACTCTGGAATCTGTGGGTCGTCAAACGCCTCTGTCAAAGGATCTGGAGCCATACCCTGAACATACTCCTACTGGTTGCGGACAGCGGGGGCCGCGCTGTTACTGACCTAGTCGGGCGTCGAGCGAGAGCACTCCGACACCACGCCCGAGGCTCTGTTCAACGAACTGGTGGCCTCGGTTAGCACCTACTTGCACCGCCCCAACAGCTATTGTCTGGTAGGCGGCTCACCGGGGGTCAGGGCCGACACAATGTGAGAGGGAATCTGGGTCTCCACATGCCTCAGCGAACCACGCGCCGTATCCACCGCGGCTTGAGACTGAGCTCGCGCTCCGGGGCTGGTTTCATCGCTGTAGAGAGCGAGGCGTTCGAAGTGTGGCACCCGTCATGAAAGTCCCTGTGCGGTAAAGGGAAACAACATCCCACACGTGTGGTACGGACACTATTGCCTAGGGGGGTGGAAGCAGGGTGTCCTCCACTTCATCGAGGTATATCTTGCTGAAGACGGAGAACTCTCCGAAAGTGTCTTTCTGGAGGCAGACCCTCTGGCCCACTCGATCCTCTGCATTCGTCCTGGTGTTCAGCTTGGCTCTGTAGGAGCCGACTGCAACAACGTGGCCGGTGCATCCCCACCGACGCCTCCCTAGAATGCGCTGATGGACCCCGCCAGCCTCCGTCAGCTCTACGACCACCACGCGTGGGCGCTCGACCGGCTTCTGGCTCGAGCCCTCGCTGCCTCGCCCGAAGAGGCCTCCAGGTCCTCGGGCACAGCCCCGAGCCTGCTCGAAACCCTCGATCACATGATCTCCGCGGAGCGTCGTTGGCTCGGCCGCTGGCAACTCAAGCCAAGGACTCCCTGGCCGGCGGCAGGGAACATCAACCAAGTCGTGAGGCGTTGGGGGATGGTGCAGGCGGAAGCGCGGGCCTTCCTGTCGGCGCTGGGGGACAGGGACTTGAAGGCCGTCATGCCGGCTTACAAGCCGCAGAAGACCCTCTCATCCGGAGTGACACGCGTGCTCCTCCATGGCGCCCAGCACCGGGCGGAGGCAGCTGCCCTCCTGACGGATCTCGGGTACTCACCGGGGCAGCTGGACTACATGGAGTTCCTTGAAGAGCGTGACGCTGCCCTTCCAGGACACCCTCCAAGCTGACTGCCGTAGAGCTCTAGCCAATCAGGAACCAAGGGCTGGGGCCAGAAGCCCAGGACTCTTCTCTTCAGAATCGCAGCGGCCCCTCCAGTATGTTGTAGAACGTCGTACTCGCCTCAAGGCCGTGGGTGGCGAGGGCGGCGCCAAGCTCGCGGAAGGGACTTCGGCCTAATGGGCAGTGTGCAGGCCGTACTGTTCGACCTTGATGGCACAATCTTGGACCGGCTGAGCAGCCTGAGGGTCTACCTTTTCCGCCAGGCTGAGCGTCTGCCGGATGTGTTCAAGACCGTCCCCTTCGAAGCCTACTTCGAAGCGTTCATCGAGCTCGACGACAACGGGTACCGGGAGAGGGCGGCGGACTTGGGGCTGGTGGCTGCTGCATGCGGTCTTCCTCTCCTGTGTAGGTACCTGTCTGGTCTGGTTGTCCTAGTGGGGCGGAGCCTACCGCGTCTCCCCGGCGGGTGTGACGCGCAGGCGGAGGCCGAGGGAGCGAAGCACCTTGAGTATGGTGACGAACTCCGGTCTGCCCGTGGGTGCCAGCGACTTGTAGAGGCTCTCCCGTCCCAGTCCCGTCTCCGCCGCCACCCGGCGCATGCTCTTCGCGCGCGCGACCGTCCCGAGCGTGGCCATGACCTGGCTCAGGTCGTCGGTCGCGAAGGCGGCATTGAGGGCAGCGGCTGCATCCCTCGCGGGCCAGGGCTGGAAGTCCATCTTGGGCATGGGCGCCTCCTGGTTGGGGACGGGTTCTGGATTCTGATCACGGTATCTAAAAGGATACCATGACGCAACCGCCACCCTTCCCTCCGCCGGCGACGTTCTTCACTGCGGCGAGCGGTCCGAACTCGACGACGGCCGTCCCTGGGCGCCTTCGCACTCGCCACGAAGCGGGGAGGTTTCGCCGGAGCCCTCAGTGGGGTTCCGTCTGGGGGCAGCGGAAGCCAATGCCCTCTGACGCCGCAGGTGAGCGCGCGCGATCAGGCGCGCGAGCATCCGCAGGCCGGACTCAAGTGTCTCGTCCCGCCCGGCGGCATGTGTCCCCTGGTCCGGCGTGCTCTCCATCGCGTCTTCTCGCAAGTGGTCGATCTCAAGGGAGCCGTGGCGGCCCTGCTGGCAATGCACAGCGAGAGCGGTCCAGACTTGGCCGCACTTCAGCTCCTGCGCTTCAGTATTGGGAGCGGGAGTGCCGGGCGGAACTGCCTCGAAGGGGGTTCACACGCGAACCCTCCCTCCTACTGACTGCATCGGAGTCCCGAAGCCAACTGGGTGCAGGGCGGCTTACTTAGCAGGCCTGCTCCGGCCTGTGATTCGCCTGCGTCTCGTTCAGCAGAGACCAGACGTCCCAGGGCACACATCTACCGCAGTCGTGACCGTGGTCGAGGGTTTCAGGGTCAGCGTGAGTTTGGGGTTTCCGTTGGCGTGGGCGTCGCTGTCGGCGTCACGATGGTAGGCGGCGGGGTTCTTGGTGGCTCCTCGACTTGTACGGTGCCGTCTACTCCCACGTGTACCCCTCAGACCGCATCTCGGGCTCGGGGAAATCCGCGGCGATCACCTGGCCGGCGATGGCGAGGTAGGTCTCGCCGGATGCAGGGAAGGTGAGCACGTGCCTTGTGATGCAGACGCATGCGCGGCTGCGGACGATAGGGGAGGGGACGCGGTGACTGGGGAACCACTGCGAGCAGGGGCATGCTTCCATCAGCACCTCAGCCTTTGCAGAGACCCTCTTTTGTGTCCCGGTTTGGTCTTGACTCCGCGCTCAGGGCCTCGGATCGTGATAGGAAACAGGACGACAGCTGCAAGCAAGCTGGGAGCGATAACTATGGGTTACCAACCTTGCCCGTCCGACGGTGTCGCATCGGCCGTGATCGCCACGGTCAAGGCCACAACCACCAACGGACAGACCGGGAGCGCCTTCTGCATCAGCAACTCGGAGTTCGTGACAGCGGGGCACTTGGTCGAGGACATTGGCGTCGGAGCTTGGGTCAGACTCACTAGCGCGCACATCAGCATCTGGGCGCAGGTTGTCGGCTTCTACCCTTTCAACGGTGGCGATGTCGCGATCCCCTCCGCGCCCAACTCACTTCCGCCACTGAATTGGTCGGTCGGACCCTCCCCGGGTGAGGTTGTTTTTGCGGTTGGCTTTCCATCTATGGGGCGAGGCGAGGGCGCCACGGTCACACATGGCATCGTCTCGCAGGCGTTCACCGAAGAGGGCATCTCCCACATCCAGACAGATGCGTCGGTGAATCCTGGCAACAGCGGAGGCCCGCTCGTGGATGCCCTCGGTCGCATCGCGGGAGTAGTGAGCCGCAAGCCCGGCAACGCAGCCACCGAGGGAATAGCTTTTGCCATAGCCGAGCCGAGCCTGAGTCAACTGCTGCAATCCATTCGTTCCGGCAAAGCTCCACAGCCAATTTGGACCCAAGTCGATGATTACCTTCGGAGCGTGGCGAGCCAGTGTGCAAAGACGATCGCCATGCTCAACCACTCCATGGTTCAGTGGAACGAACTTATCGTCTACGAGGAGCGTCCCTCTCACATGCTGACGCAGGTAGCCCAGAAACAAGCCGCAGACGCCCTAGCGATGGTGAACTTTCTCCAAGACGTTGACTCTCACCCGGCGCTTGTCAGACCAAACGTAGCGTCAACGTGGAGAGCAGCTCTCAGATTCTGGAACTGCCGCGTCACGACGGCCGTGGCCTCTGAGGCATACGCATCCGCGAAGGTTGGGTGGGAAACCGTTCAACAGAAAAGTCGTGCTCAAGATGCCGCCTTCGCCGTCTACAAGTGGGCCGACTACGAGGTGTTTCGCATGCAACGGTACTCAAACACCGAAGGGGCGCGCGCAGAGGCGGCTGCCGCTTCAGCTCTTGTCTGGTAGTAGGGCCTGTACCTCACGCAGTCTCGAAGTCGGTAAGGGCGAAGTTTCCGGGCCCCTTGGGGAGGTTGCGATCGTCGTAGAGCTAGTAGACTGCTGAAGAAGTGGCCTCGGACGTAGCGGGCAGCGCCGCTCGGCTCCTACAGAGGGACGGGCTCCAGTCGCGAGAGGCGCACAAGGTCGTACGCCGCTGCCGTTAGCTCCGGCCAGGCGGAGTTGGAACGGGCCCGTGTCGGGTACCGCCTCCGGGTGGATCCGGTTGGTCTCGCGGTCGAGGGTGGCGGTCACCTAGGCTCGCACCACCTACGGCAGTGTCGGGGATGCTGGTATGACCGTCGCGCTCGTGCGAAGAAGGGCACGCCTCCTTCTTGAAGCCCTTGTCTGGCGTGGGTCGTTGGCAGCCGCGAGACGCACTGACTCCTTGAGGACTCCACAGAGTACGCGAGCACTACGGTGTGATGGCGCCCCCGGGCAAGAGGGCACAGGCCCTCGATCTGGGTACGCAGGAGTTCTGGCAGAGCAGCATGCTCCTGCAGGGCCGCGAGTCCCACTTCCAGCGAACCGTCATCGGTCCCCGTCGACAATGCCTCGCCTGACGTTCGCTTCAATCGTCTTCAGGGTGCGCCCTAGCTCGCTGACGGTCGCGGCGAGGGGCTGTGTCCGCTCCGATGGAGGCGACGCGAGGGCCTCAAACAGAGAGCCCACTGCCTTCACCAACGAGAGGACAGCTACATGTTAAGTCCCGCCTTGTGGGCTCCTGCTCATGGAGATCTGGTTCCTCGCCAGGTGGAGAAGAGGAGCCGGCCCTCTCTCCGACTATCTGTCTTGCCGTAAGGAGGTCGGGGGCACGAAGGTCTCCAGGAGTCCGGCCAGGGTTGAGGCGAACGTCTCGACCAGCGATAGCATGCGCCACCTCCTGTGCGCAGCTCCCGCAGTACCCGCGCCGACTGACTGCCTCGGGGCGCAGGAAAGCCTGGGACCGGGACCCCAGCATCAGCTCAGGCCAACCCCTTGTGACGCCTTACGTTCTGGGCCTTCCACTCCAGCAGCGGTTGGGCCCGTACTCGTTCCTGGAGCACCGGGGCGGAGGTCAGCATGGTGGCGTCGATCTGCCCCTCGTCGAGCAGCCGGTCGAGGAACGCCCTTTCCGCGCTGCTGAGCGGCAGTACCGCCGAGAGCACCTGCCGGCACTCGTCGACCAGCCCTTCTCCAAGGCTGGCTCCCTCGCTCGCTTGAGCAGAGTCCGTCCGCAGCGATGGCAGGAGCTGACTCGCCAACTCCGCTGGGTCGAAAGCCACGTCCTCGACTGAGATCGTGCGCCAGTCCCTGCGATTCATCGCGCCGTAGACGACGAAGGCGGTCCTGAGCCGGTCGAGGTCGAGACCGTCGATGGCGAGGACGTGGCGGCTATCGAACAAGTCCCGGGCGCGGCGACGCGACAGGAGAGCCGCCAGCTTGCCGGCGGCGAGCTCGTGCACGTCCACGACAGGAATGCCGGTCGCCTGCCAGCGGCCGATACGATGCGAGTCCATCGTGGTGAGGGGCCAGAGCGGTACGCGGTACATGTAGTTGATGTCAACGTCGATCCTGCCGCCCTGACCGGAAGCCGCCAGATAGCGCAGCGTCCACTTGCCTCCGGCGTGCTCGGTCCCGAGCTGCCGACTCGCGAAGTCCTCTCGGCCGAAGACCGCCTGCAGCGCCTCCTCCAGCCTCGGACGTTCGTCCAGCATGGCTTCCCTGCTCTCGGCGCCGACGTAGTTCAGGTCGATGTCAACCGAGAGCCTGGGTACGTCGAAGACGAAGAGATTGAGCGCCGTTCCCCCCTTCAGGGCCAGCTTCCCGTTCAGGAAGGGATGGCGCTGGATGGCCTCAAGCAGCCCCAGCAGGTGCGCGACCTTCTCCAGCATGTCCGCCCGGAAGCCTGTCGCCTCGGCGTCCGCGGCGAGTCGCTCGAGGGAGACCCTCACGCGACTTCCTCCCAGGCACGGTCCACGACCTCCTGTGGCGCCACCAGGTTCCAGCGGGAGAGGAGGCGGCCACTTCCCTTTCTCGCACCATCGACGTAGTGGGGCTGTCGCGGACTCTGGCGGCGGAGCGTCTCAAGGTGGCGCGAGTCGACCATGAGCCGCTCGCGGTGCCGCTCGAGAAAGAAGCCTACCTTCGCGGCCGTTGTCGAGTTGCCCAGGAGGAGGGCGTACTCCACGACCCGCTCGATGTCGAAGAACTCCACCGACTCGAGCGAGCGCCAGACCTCCTCCCAGCCCCCTGACTGGCGCAGACGATCGAGCATGTCCACCAGCGTGCGCTCAAGGCTCGTGACCCTCACGGCAACCCCCGCGCGCTCTGCGGTCAAAACACCGTGCATTTCGCTGCGTGATCGCACGAGCGCTTCCGGGAAGCGCGTCCCCCGGAAGAGATGAGAGCGGAACGTCAGTGGCGGGGACGGGCGTGCGGCCAGGTAGGTGAGGTGCTCCCAGGCCGAGTAGGCCCGGCCGTGGAACTCGAGGGCAGTGTGGTGCGACAACACGGCGTCCCGGGTCAGCCGAGACGCTATCACGAAGGGATCGACCGGAAAGGAGTGCGCGTCGGCTCCCGGTGGGACCACGGCGTAGAGGCCCCGGCGCACACGCACGAGCCGGTCGGCCTTCATGTGGTAGGCGAGAAGCGCCTCCTGGGCCCTCGGGCCCGTGCCACCGCGCGCCGACAGATGCGCGGCCAGTTCCTCGCCGGTGAACACCGGATGCCGGCGAAAGAACTCCTCGTGCTTGACGGCTGGCATGCCAGTTGTCCTCCCGCCGAAATGCCCGCTGGATGCTATGGTCGGTGGAGCCTTCCGCGAGCCAGTGCTCCCCGGACCTTGACATTTTGTCGGCTAACCCATTCTTATGCTAGGGGTTGGCCGTATGATCATCAAGGAGCAGGTCTTCGAGGCCGGCCCGCCCCGGATCTGGAGCAGATGGAACTCCCGATGCTTGGCCAAAAGGTTGGGCGCGGGCGGCCACGCTGATTCTCCCTCGTTTCATCGCGGCGGCTACCCCACATGAGGCCCCACCTGGAACCCGCAGGGGCGCTTCGCATACAGACACGGTAGAGAACATTCGTCCGGGCCAGCCAGCTCGACCCGGGGCATGTCGAACCTCGCGACGGGCCGCTCGCGGCCCGGATAGCGCTGGTGGGTACAGCAAGGCCATCCAGCGGTGGGCGAGGATTGAAACCAGTTTGGCCGGGAGAGACGCTTCATAGCGTTACGGGGTCGCGCCCACCCTCAGCGGTGGGCGAGGATCCGGGCGATGACGGTCGCGAGCTGTCGCGCCCACCCTCAGCGGTGGGCGAGGATTGAAACCTTCTTCGGCTTCGCGCGCGAGCGGCGCTTGGGCTGTCCTTACCCCGGCTAGCGAGCCGCCGGCGCTTCCCGCTCCGGGGGCAGTTTCGCAAGCGCGCGTCCCGCCGCCGTCAGCTTGACCGCGCGCGCGAGGCGGGGCGCGCGCACGATGAGGCCCAGGCTCTCACACACATCCAGCCAGTACGTCGCCACCGAGGTGGAGCTGAACCCGACCAGTTTCATCAGTTCGCGCATGGTCGGCGGGTAGCCGTAGGCACTCTGGTGGTGGGCGATCGCCTCGACCAATGCTCGCACATGGTTCTCACGGCCCGGCATGGCGACCCCTCACGACGGGCAGCAGGTGGGTGAGTTCCAGCGACGCGGCCAGTTCCTGGAGGGCGAGGAGGTGCAGGGCGTTGGGGCGGGTGCCACCGCGCCAGCGCCTGAGCGTAAGGGAGTTGGTCCCGAGACGCCGGGCCAGTTCGGTCCAGGTCAGGCCGGAGGCCTCCTTGAACCGCTCCAGACTCCGGGGGAAGTCCTCGGGGAAGACGTGCACTTCGCGGGGGAGCCGGCGCCGGCGGGGCATGGCATCAGCCCTCCCGCCCAGTGAGCTCGAAGTCGTCGCCCATGATCAGCATCACGCCGCCGGGTATGCGGCCCGCTACCCGCAGGAGCGAGTGCAGGGCGCCGCCGCAGAGGTGCGCCCCGTGCCGCCAGCGCAGCACCTGCTTGGGGTCCGCTCCGACCGCCTCAGCGAAGTCGGTCCAGGTGAGCCCACTGCGCTCCCTCAGCCGGCAGAGGCGCTGGGGGAAGTCCTCCGGGAGCTCGCCCGTCTCGTAGGGCACCAGGCGACCACGGATCCTCAACTGGTGCGCCGCAACCGCGGGTTGTTCGCGGTGGTTAGTCGTTCTCATCTCGGTCCTCCAGTTCGAAGAGTTCGTCGAAGCCGCTCATGCCCAGGACGGCCTGCAGGCGCCGCCGGACGGAGCCCGAGGGGGCGCGTCCCTCGTTGACCAGGGCGGAGAGGTAGCCGGGGGTGATGCCGGCCTCGCGGGCGAGCCAGGACTGCGAGCGATTGAGGGCCTCGAGGCGCTTCCAGAGCACCTCGCGTTTGAGCCGGACCGGGGGGCGTGTTCGCATGTCAGTACCCTAATTTGTGATAAGGGGCAGGATGTTAGTTAGACTTCTTGTTGCAGTCAAGAACAGACGTTCGGTATCCTTGGCCGCCCTACGAGTCAGGAGGCGCCCACGCACATGCCGGAGGAGCGGGACTACAGGTGGAGGGAGAGCGGCGCCCGCATCCGCCAGGCGCGCACGAAAGTGGGTCTCACGCAGAAGGAGGTGAGCGAGCTCCTTGGCGTCAGCGCTCACGCCGTCTGGTGCTGGGAGGCGGGCAAGAACAAGCCGAGCGGGGAGCACCTCGTCGAGCTGGCCTCCCGCTGCGAGGTGAGCACCGACTGGCTGCTGGGACGGGAGGTGGTGGAAGCGGAAGTGCTCGACGAAGCGGAGGTCTCCTTCCGCAACTCCGTGGCCGGCCTCCCCCTTGAGGACCTGGAGGAGATACAGCACTTCATCGACTTCGTGCGCCAACAGCGGCGCAGGAAGCGGTAGCCGGCGGTGAGTCGAGCGACGAAGCGGGGTTCGGCGTGGCGGCGAGAGCCGGGATTGCGGGCCAGGTGGACGCTCCGGCGTCGACCGGCGACCCGGGGCTGGTGGTGAAGCGCTCACCCTCCTGTGCGTTCGAGGAGATGCGCATCGGCAAGTTCATCGCGGTCGCGGACCCGTTCGAACCGGAGTGGCGGCGCCCGGTCGTCGCCCACGGCGTCGGGCACGGGTTCGCGCGCCCCGGCAACCAGCTCTGGAGACGGAGGCATACCGATCTCGGCCACGGCTTCGAGCGGGCAGCGAAGGACTTCTCCTTTGGCCTCCTCGTGGACTCCCGCGGCCTGTCGATCTCGTATGGAAACTGCGCTGCACGCCGAACTGCGACCCTGCGTCGCGGCGGAAGCAATCCGTGTCCGAGCGTCGCTGGGACCGCTGTGTGCGCGACATGCTGGACTGCTGCGGGAAGGTGCGTGGCTACGCGGCAGGCCGGGATCGCGCCGCGCTCTTCACCAACGACCTTGTCTACGAGGCCGCGCACGCACGCGCCGATCTGCCCCTTTCAAGTCCCTGAGGGCTCCCGTTTCGCTGCGACGGTGACGCCCACCGAGGCTGGCCGGGTACGCAGGGGTTCACGCTCGCACCCCCTTCTAGGACCTCCCGCCGCAAGGCCGCATGTGGTCTCCTCAGAGGCGCACTTGCACGGCCGCCGGGGCCGTTTGCCAGTCGCAGACGTGTACAGGGAATGAGGGTCTGTCTGCAAATTGCAGATGCCGGTCCTGAGCCCGCGAAACCGGGCGTTTCCGGGGAACGCAACCTGCCGGTCCCGGGGATGTCCACCGTCCCGCCGGTTCCGGTCGGAGAACGCGGAAAAGGAGCATTTTGTATGCCCGGGAAGAGCGACGGACACGGTGTCGAGAAGGGTGCGCGGGAGCCCGTCGGGCCAACAGGAGGGAGTCCTGCGGCAGCCGTCGGAGCGGAGGTCACCGAGAGCGGGGGAGCGCCGGAGGAGCACGAGCTGCGACTGATGGCGCTGCTCGCGGAGCTGGTGCGCGAGCGAGGACGCCCCGGTGCGGCGGAGGCGTTGGACCTCGATCCCCGGACGGTGGCCGCGGCCCTGAAGCGGGGGGCGCTGTCGAGGCGGGTGCGGTCGGCGCTCGAACGCGTCTCCACGGCAGAGGGACATGCGGAGGAAGACGGGGTTGCGGAGGGGGAGCCTGCGACGGTCGCCAGCGCACAGCAGGAACGCGTGGAGGCGGTGGGGCGGGAGGTGCAGGCCACCCGTGAGCTCGCCGTGGAAGGGAACACCACATTGCGTGAGGAACACGCTCGGGACCTGCGGCAGGTCGAGCGGAGGCTGGCCCGGCTGGAGTCGTTGCTGGAGGGTCACCACCCGACCACCGAGGCTGTTCCCGATGGAGAGCCGGTGGTAGGCGGCTCGGCACCGCGGCAGCAAGGGGCGCCTCCTGCGCCCTGGAGGCAGTACCCCGACCTCGTCACCAGGGAACCCGCGGGCGACGACGCCCAGGTGTACGGCGAGGCCTGGACGCTGGTGGAGGAGTGGCGGGCGCTGTGGCAGGTGCACGAGCGTCCGGGCAAGGGCCTGGCGTGGCTGAAACGCGAGGTGCGGATCCTCGAGCTGGAGGTGGCGATGCTGGAGGAGTACGAGCTGACGCTGCCGCCGGCGACCTACCCCCAGCGGGGCCTGGCGCTGCGCACCCACCTCGGCTGGCGGCTGCAGGCGCTCGCGAACAGGAGGCGGGCGCATGCCTGGGCGCGGCTGGGGCGCTGGCTGCGGGGCGGCCTCGTGTTCGGGCTCCTCGCGGGCGTGACCATCTTCATGCTGCTGGCCAGCGCGAGTTCCTAGGCCGGCCCCTCGACCCCGCCTTCGACCAAGGGTCCGCCATGGGGACGTTCCGCCGGTGGCGGTGGTGGACCGCTCACTGAACGCCGAGAGACGCTTCCGTAGCCTCAGTGCTCAAGAGCGCGGCGGGGAAGCAGTCCAGCACGCAGACCAGGTTCCGCTGGTACGCTACGGCTACGTACCAGGTAGGGAGCACCGCCATGGTGAAGTTCACGCGCGTCAAGTCATCCGCTGCCCCAGGACCGATGCGGTCGACGGGAAGGCTCACGGCGCGGATGCGCCAGTACGAGGACTACGTGAACGCGGTGAAGTCCAGCGAGGTGGGCCAGCTGACCCCCGACGAGGGGGAGACCACCCGTGGTCTGGCGCTCCGCGTCTCGCGCGCCGCGAAGCGAGTAGGCAAGACGGCCGACACCTGGGTGCGCGACGGTTAGGTGTACTTCGTCGTTTCCTAGGGTCCTGGCTCGCCAGGCGAGGGGTGGGCGTCCTGCGGCGGCGGGTGCTGGGAACCCGGGGGTAAGGAGGCCATGCGTGGCGACCATCGACCAGTTCGTGGCCCGTTACCCCAGGCTGTACCACATGGCCGAGGGCGGTAGCTGGCCCAGCATCAAGCGACACGGACTGTTGAGCACATCGGCGCTCCTCCAGTTGTTCGGAGTGGGCGATGCGGAACGACGCAGGCGCGAAGCTGAGTGGCGCCCTGAGAGCGTCACCATTGAGCACCCCGAGCATGGCGTAGCGGTCATCCGGGACCAGCGCCCCATGCGGCCGAAGGCGTTGGAGCTGGTCCTGGATGGAATGACCACGGGCGAGTGGTACCAACTCCTCAACGGCAAGACGTTCTTCTGGGTGTGCGAGAGAGATCTCAAGAAGTTCCTGAACGCCTCGCTGTATAAGGCTCGACCGCACGACGTGCTCACCGTGGACACGCGCGAGATGCTCCGGCGCCATTGGGACCGCATCACGCTCGCCCCCTTCAACACCGGCTCCACGCTTGGCCGCAGGCGCTCTCGTGGCCCAGGGACTTTCCAGCGCATCGAGGACTACTCGCTGGGCGACCGGCACTCCGACGTTGTTGAACTGGCCGTCGCGCACCATGTTCCCGACATCGCCGACCTGACGATGGCCCTGGAGCAGCGAAGAGGGTCAGGTCCACCGGTAGCAGTGCCAATGTGACCTGGGACGCCTTCGCCAGCGGCCTGGGCTGAGGCGGCGCATCCTCACGCCCGACCGTGGGGGAGGCGGCAGGTCCGGGCGGCGGTCATCCGGGTTCGCTCAGCCAACGCATGGCGGTCGGGTGAACAGCGCCTGCTCCGCAACACGCAGCCACTCCTGCCCCTGGGCGGGCTCGTTCCCGTTCGAGCGGCCGGCGCAGTCCCCCGTCAGCAGGACCAGCGCCGCGATCAGTGCGGCCAGCCCCGCCGCGATGCCGAGGGCGGCAAGGGCCGTCCCCATCGACCGCTTCGCGCGGCGCAGCGGCGCGGGCCTGCTCGCGCCTCCGACGCTCCACGGGGCTCGGCCCTCTCTTCGCGAGAAGGGACGACGAGCCGGTCCGGGGTCATCCGGTTTGAGCAGGCGCGGTCGCTGCGAATTGGGCATGTGTCCACAACCAGTGTGCTGGCTGCGGGCAGCGCCTGGCCAGTGCGGACCGCCGACCGAAGGTGACGTGTTGAGGAGCATCTCGTGACCGCCTCTTAGGGTTCCGTCGAAGTTCCGTCGAAGTAGATCAAACACTTTCGCCCGAAAGGCCCGAAACCCCTTCCATCAAGGCGGGCGATGTGGCGATACTCATCCTCGATTTCTGGCTTTTCCAGCGTTTCCCGCCTGAGAAACCTGGGGGTGCTTCCTTCGGCCCGGAGGACCCAGCGGGATTGACCAAGCGTCTCCCAACGGGTTCCCAACGAAGGAACTGCCGCTGAGTGGAGTGTAGAAGTCCTTCGCCCAGCAGCCCGCAGCCAGTGTGCCGGCAGCACCTGGGGACCGTCGGGGAAGTGCGTCTCGCGCACAGCCCGTTTCCCCGACCCCGCACCCCGGCCCACCCGCAGGAACCCACCGCATGGCACGTACAACGGGGGCTCGCCAGCGTCTCTTCTGAGTGCTCGGGCGAGCCCTCCCACGTTTTCAGAGCGCAGTCCCGCCGAGCAGATCGTTGCGAGCAGCGCTTCCCCACCCGGAGCAACACCCCGGCCGCACCGCGTTCGAACCGCGAGCGGGTCCGGGTACAAGCCACTCCCCCGTTCCCCGGTTTCGCATCCGACCGTGGGCGGAGTGTGTCCAGCGACCAACGAACCTCCGCGCCGTGGATGCGGGTGCGGGCCAGCCAGATGCACGCAGAGGAGAGAGGCATGCACATCACGGAAGCGATCACGACGGCCGCCCGCATGGGGTGGCGCACCCGGCTGCTGGCGACGGTCCTGCTGATAGGCCCGCTGCCGCTGACCGGCGACCTGGAGCTCTTCGCGCTGAACGCGGCGGGCCTCGTCCTGGGAGCGCTGGTGCTCCGCCAGCTCATCCGCCCGACCACACGACCCACCACCACAACGAGGAGAACCCGATGACCACAGCGACCACGAGCGTTCCCTTCACGGCGACAGCCGGACCCCAACCCAGCCTCGAAGCGCTGGTCGACCGGCTGGTCGAGAGCATCTTCCGCAGCACCGATGACGAGCCCGGACAGAGCCTCGCGCGGAGCGTGCACGACGCGCGCCGGCTGCGGCACGCGGGCGACCTCGATGGGGCTCTGGCGCTTCTTGCGGGCGTCGACATGGCGGCCGCCGAACCGCACGAGGCGCGCTGGGCATACAACGAGTGGCTCGACCTCGCACGGCGGCGCTGCCGCGAGGGCAGGGCGCTCGTCTACAGCCCCGACCTCGGGCGAGCGGCCGTCCTCGACCCCCGTGGCGACGGCAGTACCCTGGAGGTGCTGGCCACCCTCGGGATGCGGTGGCGTCCCGGCAAGACCGTCTCACGGCGCAGCCTGCGGGGCCTCAGGCCCCTGGTGAAGGGCGGCTCGCAGTGACCGCCGCGCACGCGCCGGTCGACATCGCGGCGCTCAAGGAGCGCCACCACCTCGGTGACATCGTGGAGGCGGCGGGCGTGCGCCTGCGCGGACGGGGCCGCGTGCGCCAGGGCGTCTGCCCCTTCCACGAGGAGGCGGAAGCCAGCTTCACGGTCTACGCCGATACGCAACGCTGGTACTGCTTCGGCTGCGGCGAAGGCGGTGACGTGTTGGACTTCCTCCAGCGCAGCGAGGGCCTGAGCCTGCCGGAGGCGATCCGGCGGCTCGACGGAGACGCAGGGCCGGCCTCCACGGTCCTCGCACGTCGCCGCCCCACCTCCCCGCCAGTCCCGCCGCGGGATCCGGCGCTGCTGTTGGCGGCGGCGCGGTACTACGCGGGGGAATTGCGCCGCAGTCCCGAGGCGAGGGCGTACCTCGCCTCGCGGGGCGTCGGGCTCGCCGCCGCCGCACGGCTCGGCCTCGGCTACGCGCCGGGGCGCGGGCTGCGCACGTCGCTCGCCAGCGCCGGCTTCGCCGCCGCACGGATCCGCGAGAGCGGGCTCTGCACCGAGCGGGGCGAGCGCTTCGCCGGGATGGTGGTCGTCCCCGAGGTCGCAGGCGGGCGCGTGCGCTGGCTGGCGGGACGGGCCATCGACCGGGAGCGATCGCCGCGCTTCCAGGCGTTGCCCGGCCCCAAACCCGTGCTCGGCATGGGGCGGCTCGGCCCCGCCCCGCCGTGGGCGGTCGTCGCCGAGGGCGTCTTCGACTGGCTCCTCCTGGCGCAGTGGGGCCTGCCCTCCTGCGCCGCCCTCGGGACGCAGGGCCTTGAGCGGGTCGCTCATGGCCTGCGGGGCTGCCCGCGGGTCTTCCTCGCCTTCGACAACGACGAGCCGGGGCGCGAGGCCGCGGAGCGGCTCGCGGGCTTGCTTGGCCGCCGAGCCGCCACCCTGACCCTGCCCGCTGGGGTCGCCGACGTGGCGGAGCTTGCCGCTTCGTCCCACGGACGGACCGTCTTCGAGCACCTGCTCACGCAGGCCGCGCGGGACGCCATCTAGCCCTACCCCACACCCCGGCCAGCTTGCGGACGCGCCGACCCCCTCCGGGGCCGGGCGGCCCCTTGCGCCTTGCCGCCCATGCGCGGGGCTGCCGCCCCGTGCCCACCGATCCACGCCGACTCAGGGGATTCACCCGTGAACCCCCTCCCAGGCAGTTCCGCAACCCGACCGTAGGAGGTCCCATGACCCTTGCCCGCCGGGGCTCGCCCCGCCCACGGGTCTCCCTCGGGAGGCCCGCAGCAACCCCAATCACACACCACGAAGGAGAACATCATGAACAACGGAACCACCGCCATCATCAGCCGTAACGGCTCCCATCCCGAGCCCGCCGGCGAGATCGACCTGCTCTGGGACGGGCTCCCGCCCGCCGTCACGCAGAAGCTGGGCGAGCCCCTCGACGAGGGCCTCGTCTCGCACCGCAAGGGGCGCAAGGGCCGCAGCTTCGCCTACATCGAGGGCCACGTGGCCATCGAGCAGGCGAACCGCATCCTCGGCTTTGGCGGCTGGGGATACGAGCTGGTCGGCGACGTGACGCTCCGCGAGGGCGAGAGCGTCGACCCGAAGACGGGGGAGGCGAAGCCCTGGCGCGCCTACGCCGCCACCGTGCGGGTCACCGTCCCCGGCTCCTCCCCGCGCACGGACGTGGGTTTCCACGCCGTCACGGAGGAGACGGCCGAGGGTCACGAGACGGCGTTTAAGGGCGCCGTCACGGACGCGCTCAAGCGCGCCCTGCGGGGCTACGGCGAGCAGTTCGGCAACGCGCTCTACGGCGACGGCGCCCCTGGCGACGCGGCCCCCGCGTTGCGGCGGACGATCGTCTCGCTGGGGCGCAAGCAGGGGTTCGACGAGGGCCAGGTGCGGGACGCCGTGCGCAGCCGCGCCGGGGGCGACCTCGACGACCTGCCCGTCTCCGAGCTCACGAACCTCGTCGAGGCGATGGCCCAGAAGCTCCAGTCCTCTCAGGCGGAGGCCGAGCCGAAGGCCGCCTGACCGTCACGCCCCGACGCTCCCGCGAGGGAGCGCCCACCACGGGACCGCCTTCGGGCGGCACCGCCATCCATCCGCCCGGGTACGGGTCTCCCCGCTACCCCCATCCAGGACGCCAACCACCACACCAAGAGGAGATTTGAAAATGTCACGGACGATCAACCGAGTTGAATTGCTGGGGCGCGTCGGGGCCGATCCCGAGATGCGCTACAGCCAGGGCGGCACCGCCGTCACGACCATGCGGGTGGCCACCGACCGCCGCCGCCAGAACGGCGAGACGGAGGCCGACTGGCACTCCGTCGTCTGCTGGGGCAAGCAGGCCGAGGCCGTCGCCCAGTACGTGAAGAAGGGGAACCGCGTCTACGTCGCTGGCTCCCTCGCCCAGAGCACCTACGAGACGGAGGACGGCGAGCGCCGCCACCGCACGGAGGTGCACGCCCAGGAGGTCGTGTTCCTCGACTCCAACGGGAACGGCAACGGCCGCTCCGGGGAGCAGGAGCAGGGCGCGGAGCCAGTCGCCGAGGCGGCGGGCCCCACACCCTTCTAGGCACACGCCACAACGAACGCAGCACGGGGCCGTCCCTCCGGGGGCGGCCCCGCTCTCGTTTCAGAAAGGAGGACGACATGAAGGAAACAGCGGACCCGCCCGCCGATCGGGCGGGCGACTACGACCGCCCCGCTGCCAGATTCGACTGGGAGGGGCAGATCGAGGTGCGTGCCTCGGCGGCGATGAGCTGCCGGCGCGCCCTCTGGTACGCGGCCACGGGCCACGAGCCCGCACCGCCGGACGACGCGGCCCTGACCGTCATGGAGACGGGCCGCGCCCTTGAGCCGGTGGTGCTCCGCGCCATGCAGCGGGCGGGCTGGGAGGTCACTCCCGTGGACTCAGACCACCCGACACCTGTCACGGTGCAACTCACGCCAGAAGTGACGGTGAAGGGGCACCCCGACGCCACCGGCACGGCTCCCCTCTTCGGGGAGGAGGCCGTCATCGAGGTGAAGACCCGCGGACCGTCGGCGTTCAAGCGCTGGCAGGCGCTGGGGGCGGAGCGCAGCCACCCCGACTCCGTCGCCCAGGCCGCGCTCTACACCTACGGGCGCTTCGGGGAGGCGCGCGACGCCGTCCTCGCCGTCATGGACACGGCGGAGCGCACCTGGGACACGGAGGTGATCCCAGGCGAGCGGGTCGGGGACGCCCTCGAGCGGACGCGCCAGTGGCTCGCCCCGCTCGGGGTCCACTACGCCACCCACGGCGCCGACGCCGAGGCCCTGCCCGAGCGCGACTTCGAGGCGGGCAGCTGGCGCTGCCGCTCCTGTCCTTTCCTCGCCACCTGCCTGCCGGGAGATGTCGAGGAGAACGCGAACGCAGCGCCGGAGGGCGAAGAGCCCGAGGTGACCGCCGAGGATGCGCGGGAAGCGGTCGCCGCCTTCGTGGCCGCGCGGGAGGCCCTGCGCGAGCCCGAGGGGGCGAAGCGCCAGGCCCTGGACACCCTCAAGGCGTGGATGCGCCACCGGGGCTCCGCGAAGGCGGAGCTCGCCAACCACACGGTCAGCCTCGTGCGCAGCACGCGCTACGCGGTCGACCACAAGCGGCTCAACGCCCTCCTCGACCCCGAGGCGCGGGCGGAGATCGTCACGGAGCAGATTTCTCAATCGGTCCGCGTCACCTAACCCCGACGCTTCCTCGCAGAAGCGCCAATACGGGGCCGTCCCTCCACGGGGGCGGCCCCGCCGTCGTTTCGCCCCCGGTACGGGTCTCCCCGCTACCGCCACCAATGACGCCAACCACCACCACAAAGAGGAGATTTCAAAACAATGGCACGGACTGTTAATCGAGTTGAGCTGCTGGGGCGCGTCGGCGCCGATCCCGAGATGCGCTACAGCCAGGGCGGCACCGCCGTCACCACCATGCGGCTGGCGACCGACCGCCGCCGCCAGAACGGCGACACGGAGGCCGACTGGCACTCCGTCGTCTGCTGGGGCAAGCAGGCGGAGGCCGTGGCGCAGTACGTGAAGAAGGGCAACCGCGTCTTCGTCGCGGGCTCCCTCGCCCAGAACACCTACGTCACCGACGACGGCCAGCGCCGTCACCGCACCGAGGTGCACGCCCAGGAGGTCGTCTTCCTCGACTCCAACGGGAACGGCAACGGCCGCTCCGTGGAGTCCGGGGAGCGCGAGCAGGAGGCGGAGCCCGCCGCGCAGCCGGCGGCTTCCGGTCCCACGCCCTTCTAGTCCAGCACATCCACCGCCGCCCGCCCTGCGGGCGCCCACACGGGGCCGCTTCCTTCCGGGGAGGCGGCCCCGCCTTCGTTTCCGACCAACCCACACCGGAAGGAGAAACCCCAATGACCACCGAACACGACCGGCTGCCCTGCGTGAGCAGGCACACCCTGGTGATGACCCTGCTCGAGGGACCCGACCACTACAACGGCCACTGCACCTGCGACCGCTGGTCCTACCGGACCGCAGACTGGAGCGACCTCGGGACGAAGTGGGCCTGGCACTACATCGCCGAGTCCGACGGCCCCGACGGCGATCCCTTCATCCAGACCACGGTGAAGGCCGAACTGGAGGCCAGCGGCGACTACGGCGGGGACTGCCCCCGCTGCGGCCACCCCGTGGTCAAGGGGCGGACTTACTGCCGCGCCTGCGAGGAAGCCGAGGACGACCACGGCGACAACTGCGAGCTGAACTGCTGCTGGGAGGAGACCGTCGCCCGGCGCGTCGCCCGCGACGCCGCCCACCAGACCGACACCTGCCCGCAGTGCGGCAACTGCCGCACCTGCAACGAGCCGGAATCGCCCGACCACGAGGACTGCATCTGCCCGCTCGGGCAGGCGCTGCCGGTAGAGGTGGCGGCATGAGCGCCACCACCCACACCGACGCGCTGCTGGAAGCGCTGCGCCGCAACCTGCACGTCCTCAACGAGCTTGCCGTGCGCTACGAGGTCGAGACCGACCCCGGGCGCGCGGAGGGAGGCCCCTCCATCACCGGCCCGGAAGACGTCCACCGCCTCCTCGGGGCGGAGATGGGCGCCCTCTGCCAGGAGCAGGTGCGCGTGCTCCTGCTCGATCGCCGCAACCGCGTCGTCGGGCAGCGCGTCATCTACCAGGGGAACGCCTTCAGCAGCGTCGTCAGGCCGGCCGAGGTGCTGCGCCCGGCGGTGCTGGAGGGCGTCCCCCACCTCATCGTCGCCCACAACCACCCGAGCGCCGACCCCTCCCCCAGCCCCCAGGACGTGAAGGTCACGAAGGAGCTGGCGGAAGCGGCGAAGTTGCTCGGCCTTGAACTCCTCGACCACGTCGTCATCGGTGGGGACGACACCGTCAGCTTCAAGGACCGCGGCCTCCTCTAACGGCCCGCACCCCATCACGACCGGCGTCCCACGACCGCCCGGCATCACGCGGGGAATGCCCCCGTGCGTCCACTCCGCCCACCCACACCAAGGAGAACAAGCCATGACCACCATCCGCGTCGTCCTGGACGACCGGCGGCACGCGTTCATCACCCAGCCCGCGGTCGAGGGGATGCTCTGCGACGACTGCCCGCAGCCGCATCCCGCGACCGAGATCGTCGACGACCCTTCTGGCGACAGCTGGGGTCACTACTGCGACCGGCACCTGGCCACGGAGATGGCGGAGTTCGGGAAGGCGCCCTCGTGGATGCTTCCCCACGACCTGACGGTGACGCTCGGGGCGGCTCCGCTCTTCTACGACGGGCGCTGCGGCTGCGGCGGCTGGTCCCTGCAGGAAGATGACTGGTGCGAACTGGGCGCCGCCTTCGGCGCCCACTACCTGGAGGTCGCGTCGTGACAGCAGACGACCTCCACACCGTCAGCGCCGGCGGCTTCTCCGCCACGGCGGACGCCTTCGCCAGGGACCCCGACAGCGGCGGCCTCTGGGTCCTCTCCATGGTGGGCTCCCAGACCGCCCTCAAGGCGATCTGGGGCTCGCTCCTCAAGCAACCGCCCGATCCCGCCCACCTCATCCGCGGGGTGGACGGCATGGCCCTCAGCGGGGGGTACGAGCGTTGCCACGTTCCCCGCGAGACGGTCGGGACGTGGACGACGAAGATCGCGCGCCTGCCCGTCTCCGGGGGCTACCACGCCCTCGTGTACACGAGGCTGGCCGAGTACGCCTTCGAGCGGGACGGCTTCCTCCTCCTGGCGAAGACCGAGGATGAGGCTCCGGCCCTGCACCACCGCTTCCTCGACCGTCGCAGTCCCCTGCCGTTGCATCGCTCGTGGGCGGACTGGCTCTGGCAGCGGGCGCTGGCGCGGGAGGAGGCCGTTCCCCTGCAGGCGGCGGGCGTTATCGCCTACCGCTGCGACCCGGACGCGGAGGCGCTCCGGGACGACCTCTCCGTGGCGGTCGCGTCGGGCCTCCTGACGCTGACGCCCGAGGACGCATCCACACCGACCACCCAACAGCAAGGAGAAAACCGATGAGGCTTGCAGCCCAGAGCAAGGGAGGCTTCTACCCGACGCCGCCACGCGTCACCGACCTGATCGCGGAGCTGATCCAGCCGCCGGCCGGCTACGCCCGCGACGACGAGACCCTCCGCATCCTCGACCCCTGCTGCGGCGAGGGCGAAGCCCTCGACCGGCTGGCGGACTCCCTCCGCAAGCCGCACGCTGCCGAGGTGGAGACGTACGGCGTGGAGCTCCACAGCGACCGCGCGGAAGAGGCGAAGTCCCGCCTCGACCACGTGCTCGGCACGGACCTCTTCGCCACCTCGATCGCCAACGGCGCTTTCGGGCTCCTCTACCTGAACCCTCCCTATGACTGGGACTCGGGCGAGGAGAAGCGCGTCGAGCACAGCTTCCTCACCCACTGCACCCGCTACCTGGCGGAGGACGGCCTGCTCGTCCTCGTCGTGCCCCGGCAGCGGCTCGCGGTGTCGGCGAGGTACCTGGCGTCGCACTTCTCGCGCCTCGACTGCTGGGCCTTCCCGCAGCCGGAACGCGAGGCCTACGACCAGGTCGTGCTGATGGGCTACCGCAAGGCGGAGGTCTTCCTCGACGCAAACGCCGAGGAGCGCATCCACCAGTGGGTGGCCGGGGATCTTGCCGAGCTGGCTCCCCGCCGCTACCCCCTCTACCTGGCCTCGGCCACGCCCGCGGGGGACGTGCTCTTCGCCACCCGCACCATCGACCCGGTGGCGGCAGCGGACGAGGCGCGGCGCTCGGGGCTCTGGGCCAGCACCGCCGTCACCGACCTGCTCTGGCCCGCACGGGACCAGCGCACCAGACCACTCATGCCGCTCAGGCGCGGCCACCTGGCCATGCTCGTAGCGGCGGGCTTCCTCGACAACCTGCAGCTCGAGGCCGGGGAGAGCCGCATCCTCGTCAAGGGCCGCACCTCGAAGGAGATGGTCCTGGCCGAGCGCACGCCCACGAAGGAGACCTTCCGCGAACGTCTCTCCACCACCGTCGTCGCCCTCGACCTGGACACCGGCCAGGTCACCGACATCGCCGCTTGATTTTCCAAGCCGCCTCCAGCTGGCGGCTCCCGACGGGTCGACGCCGATCCGCATTCACGAGGCCCCGCCCCTGCACCTATTTGGAATGGGGCGGGGCCTCGCTAGTGGGGCGAGCCGCTGGCGCGCGGCTGCCCACCAACCCTACACGAGAAAGGAACGGAACCATGGAACTCAGCGAGTTCATCGACACCTATCGCGACGCCATCGCCCGGCGGGTGGTGGAGTCCTACCCGCCCCGCTACCGGCCTTCGGAAAACGGGCGCTCCCTGCCTGCCCTGCTGCGCACGCCCCTGGGGGCGCAGGCGGACGCCATCCGCGGCGCCGCCCTCTCCCTTGAGGAGCAGCGCGGCACGACCGTCGTCGGAGAGATGGGCACGGGCAAGACCTTCATCGCGGCCTCGGCCGCCCACCTGGCCGGCTTCCGGCGCATCCTCGTCCTCTGCCCGCCCCACCTCACGCGCAAGTGGAAGCGCGAGGTCGAGGAGACGGTCCCCGACGCCCGCGCCGTCATCGTCGCTTCCATCACCGACCTGGAGCGGCTGCGCCTCTCCCACGGGCCGGGGCCGCTCTTCGCGGTCATGTCCCGCGAGCGGGCGAAGCTCTCCTACCGCTGGCTGCCCGCCGTCGTCGAGCGCTGGGCAACGGTGGACGGCAGGCTCGTACGGGACGAGGAAACCCTGGAGCCGTTCCGGGTACCCTGCTGCCCGGACTGCTTCGAGCCGATCGTCGACAAGGATGGGCTGCCCCTCACCCAGAAGGACCTCGCCCGCCGCAAGCGCTCCTGCGACGAGTGCGGCTCCGCCCTCTGGAAGGCGGACCCCTCAGGCCCGAAGCGCTACCCCCTCGCCGACTACGTGAAGCACCACCTGCGGGGCTTCTTCGATCTGCTCATAGGGGACGAGTGCCACGAGTACAAGGGCCGCGGCTCCGCCCAGGGCATCGCCGCCGGCATCCTAGCCGACGCCTGCGGCAAGTCGCTCTCGCTGAGCGGCACCTTGATGGGCGGGTACTCGAGCACGCTCTTCCACCTGCTCTACCGTTTCTCGCCGGAGATCCGGGGGGAGTTCGGGCGCGCGGAGGAGAGCCGCTGGATCGAGCGCTACGGCTTCGTCGAGCACACCGTCGGGCGTGACGACGGCGAGTCCCTCGAGGACGGCCGCACGAGCCGCAGGCGGAAATACCGCAAGGTCATCCGCGAGCGTCCCGGGCTCGCGCCGGCGGCTCTCTTCCACCTCATCGGGAACTCGATCTTCCTGCGGCTGGCCGACGTGGCCGCGGGGCTGCCGCCCTACGAGGAGCGCGTGCTCCTCTCCGACATGGACACCGAGGAGGACGGCACCGGCTTCTCCCAGCGGAGCGCCTACGACGAGCTCTTCGGGACGCTCCGGGCGGCGCTGACGGACCTTCTCGCGAAGGGCTCCAAGCGCCTCCTCGCCACCTACCTGCAGACCCTCCTGGCCTACCCGGACGGCTGCACGCGCGGCGAGACGGTCTTCGACCCGGGGACCGCAGACATGCTCGTGCAGGTGCCGCCCCTCTCGGAGGAACGGCTCTACCCGAAGGAGCGGGCGCTCGTCGACCTCGTCGCCGCCGAGCGGCTGGCGGGCCGCCGGGTGCTCGTCTACGTCACCCACACCGGAACCCGCGACATCACCGGTCGCATGGAGTCCATGCTTGAGCGCCACGGCTTCAAGGTCGCGGTGATGAAAGCCGACGCGGTCCCGCCCGAGCGCCGCGAGGCGTGGGTGGCGCAGCGGGTCGAGGAGGGCGTCGACGTGCTCGTCTGCCACCCCCGGCTGGTGCAGACGGGTCTCGACCTCGTCGAGTTCCCGACGCTGATTTGGTACGAAACCGAGATCCCGGTTTTCCAATCAACACCAAACGCTGAGCTACTCGTGGGTGGTAGGGCTGTCATCCGGCAACTGACGGCCCCGAGAGTGCCCCCGGGGCATAATCCTCTTGTTCTGAGATTCCAACGGCCGCGGCCTGCCGAACACCGCCTACGCCGCGATCCGATAGCGCCCCGCCCTCGGGGCGGGCGGGGATTGAAACCGGAACGCCGGGGTGAGCACCATCGTCGAGCTGTCGTGCGCGAAGTTAGCCATCCGCAGGCAGTACCACCTGATAACAGACGACCCCCAGGTCTTCCGGTGTGATGGGGGCCGGGGCTTCGGGAAGTGCCACAGGGCGCAGCCGAAAGCGCTCAACTACCTCAAGTACGCGGTTCGCGCAGTCGTGCAGGCTCATCCCGCCCTCACCCCACTCGCGGCGGAGCGCCGCCAGGGTGCGGAGCACGGGCGCGGCCTGCGGAGCGAGCAGTATGTCCGCAGCGGCGTTGTACTCGGCACCGGCCGGCGCGTCGGGCGCACCCAAGATCTCGTTGAGCGCCCAGCGCTGGCTGGCCGGTGGCGTCGGAACTGACGCAGGCTCATTGCGTTCCCGGCAGATGTCGGCGGCGGCGACCGCGAACAGGCCTTCCAGATCGAGGACATCCGGGATCGCGCTAGCATCCTGCCCGGCCGGGTCGACTAGCCGCAGCATCGGCAGGTCGTCACGATGCACGATTTTCCCGGAGGCCGACACCATGCGCCAGTAGCGGAGGTCGTCCCGCGAACGGCAGGCGAAGAACACCGCGGGCTCCTCCAGCTCGGAGGTCGTGCGTGTGATCGCCGCTCCGATACCCCACGGCAGCGCAAGCACACGTTCGGCCTCGCCCTCCCGAACAGCGCGGCGGTAGATCGCGCGGTAGAACTCACCCGCGAAGGCGGCTCCACCAAGCCCCTCGTCCTCGTCCAGCAGGGTGGCATCGCCCTTGGCAAGGCGGTTTGCGTAGTCGCGCATGCCCTCGTAGATGCGCCTTGCGCTGGCCTCGGTGGCAAGCACCGGGGTTTCCATGCCCATCGAGGCATTGGCCGCTCGGATCTTCGCCTGCAGTCGGGCCTCAAGGCCCAGAAGTTCATCGAGATCGTCGTCCTCAGGCAACAGGGTGTACAACAGAGCTGTTTCGTGCGGGCTGCGGAGCCGAATGACCCGGCCATTGCGCTGCACGACTCGCTGCGGGTTCCAGGGCATGTCGTACGAGAACACCGCCTGTGCCTGCTGGAGGTTCTGGCCCTCGGAGAGCACGTCCGTACTGAGCAGCACGTCGATCTCGCCATGCGCGCGCACTGCCACGCGGGGCATAGCCGCCAGGTCCGGACAGAACCGGTCGATGGCTCGCTCGCGCTCAGCCTCGCTGGTACCCGAACCCACGACCGCCGCCCACTCCCGCCCATCCAGAAGATCGGGGTCGTTCTCGAACGCCTCCCGGAGGTACTCGGCGGTGTCGCGGAACGAGGTGAACACGACGACCTTCCGCGCCTCCGTCGAGGCCATCACCTCCCGCAGCGCATCAAGCTTCGGGTCGGGCTGGCCTTCCAGCCGCTCGAGGTGTTCCGCGAGTTCGCCCAGCGCCTCCGCATCCTGCCTGAGGTCCGTCAGCAGGTCCGACCGGAACCCCTCCGGATCCGCCCAGTCACCGGGGTCTTCCAGCAGGTCCGTCACGGTGGCATCGAGTTCATCGAACGCTTCCGAATCCACAGGGATGGGAGCGCTCTCGTCTACCGCTTCCAGGTAGCCAATGCGGGCCAGCGCGTGCTGCCGCATGCGCCGCACCGTCTGCAGGGCCGCGTGCCAGGACGACTCGAAGCGTTTGAGCAGCAGCGACTGCATGAGGGCGGCGAGGGCCTCCTGGCGGGCGGCCTCGGAGCTTGTTTCCTCCCTGTAGGAAGCAGGCCGGTACTGCGCCATCGTGAGCGCGCCGGGCGGGAGGTTCCCGTCTTCGTCGGGAGGCGCGAGCCTGCTCGCAATCGCCTGGGCCATGCCCTGGTAGGCGGCGGCGAGGTTGTAGCGCCGCTCGCGTAGTTTCGGTTCCGGAAAACGCACCTCGGCACCATCCGCCAGCCGCTCGCCGGCGTAGTGCTCGCGGATGAAAGCGCGATCGCGGCGGACCGTCAGCGCGTCCAGCAGAGGGAAGAGCCGCGCCGGTGACGGCTCCGGGGCCTTCTCGTCCGCCGCGCGCGACGCGCCCGCGTCGCGGAAGAACTGCTGGAGGCTGGGGATGGTCAGCGGAGCGCCCGCGAAGGCGGCGTCATGCCGCCCGAACAGTAGGAAGAGATTGTGGAGATCCCACAGCGTGTTGTTGACGGGCGTCGCCGTGAGCATCGCGAGCTTCTTGTCTGGGCCGCCCATCAGGCGCGACAACGCCTCGTACCAGGTCGTGTCGCTGTTTCGGTAGGCGTGCGCCTCGTCGACGACGACCAGCCGGTAACTGTCCATCGGCATGTTCAGCACCCGACGATCGCCGCCCAGTTGCTCCTCCTGCGCGAGCTGCTGGTAGGAGACCACCCGGGCGGGCAGGTTCGCACGTTCGAGGCGGGGCCTCCACATGCTGTCACGGAGCTGCGCGGAGGCCACCACGAGCACGTGGTGCCCGAGCCCCTCCACGTGCTCGCGGATGAGATCGACGCCGATCTCCGTCTTGCCCATGCCAACCCCGTCGGCATAGAGCACGCCCCCG
>JAPOQN010000057.1 GCA_026710655.1 Chloroflexota bacterium
GTTGGTGAAGGTGGTGTGGACCTCGATGCGATCCATATCGCTGACGACCAGCAGCGGCGGATTGTCGAGCGCGTCACGGTAGTCGACGAGTTGCTTATAAGCGGCTGCGAGGACGGCGTGCGCGCCCTTGTACTCCCAGCCGAAGCACCCGCGCTTCCAGACGTCAGCCCAGCCCTGGCCCCCCGTGCTGAGGCGCTCCGCGCCCGCCTCGAAGGTGTAGTCGGCGCTGGCGGGCGGATCGTTGGGGGTCGCCACGCCGAGCATCCGGCAGAGGTCGATGAAGTGCTCCTGCGACGACGCGCGCTCCCGGCGCGCACTATCGCGCCATTTGGCGGCGAAGGCCGCCGCTGAGGTGTCGGGCGCGATGGGTGCTGTCGGTTCTGAGGTCATACGCGCGTTGTGCGCCATGGTACTTCGACGGGCGTCGGGGCGGGGCACTAGCCTTCCACCAGTAGCGTCGCCGAGGGGAGGCCGTACGCCGGGGGCTCTTGTGGCCGAGTCCTGTAGGGGAGGAGGCTCAGCTGTCGTCCTCGGGTTCCTCGTAGGCCTCCGTCTGGCGATTCCACCACGCGTACTGCCAAGCGTCGGCAACGGCGGAGGGCTCGAGCGCCACAGCCGGCACCCAGTGGCGTACGGGCGGGGTGCCCTCCTTCACCGATGCCTCTACCTGGTACATGAGCTTGCCGTCGTTCCAGATGGTTGGCTGGAGTATCACGACGTCGCGAGCGAGCGATCCCTTCTGGTGTAAGCAGACCCTCGAGCCCGGCGTGAACACCTGCTCGTACCCGCTCGGGGGCTCGTCGCCCAAGGCAACCGTGAGTGGATCCGTAGACGAGAACTGCGCGTACTCCGCCTGCACCTTCTGCACGACCGCCCTGAAGTCATCGGAGTCCCCGTCCGCCGCAGCCAGACGGTCGAGGATGTGTTCGAACTCGGTGTACAGACGCTCGGTCAGCCGCAGACTCCCGTAGGTCTGGTCGAACAGCACGATGCAGCCTCCCCGCCACGTCGTGCCGTCCGAGTCCTGCACGGTGATGTTCGTTGCCGAAGAGCCGATGTCGTGGGGCAGCACACTGTACTCGCGGGCGAACACCTCGCGTATCCGGTCAGCGAACTCGCCCTTCACCTGTTCGGACCTAAACCAATCCTGCCCGAAGCGCAGGACCACACCCGTAGTCCTGAAATTCCGGGACCGCGCCCTCATGGCCGGGTTCGTCTCCTGAAGCTCCCGATAGCGATGAAACTGACCCGTTTGATTGTCTGTATATCCGTCTACCCGCTCGGTGATCAGCATCTCGCACTCCGCCAGAAACCCGTCACTACCCTGCAGAAGGTGCCCGTCGGTGAGTTCGCTCGCAGTGATCGCGCACCGGACGTACGTCGTGAGGTGCGGCTTCGTCGAGCGATACGGCCGGCCGGGCTTTACCCGGACGAAAGGCGAGAACGTGTGCATGTTCCAGGATGTCACCTCGTAGGCCCGCATGGCGTGAAGGTACGTTGCGCCGGGGTAGCACTCCCGCAGCGCCTGCGTCTGGTTGATCTCCCCGATGCGGTCCGCGTTCTCTGAGCGCTTGATATCAAAACTGACCTCGCCAACGTTGCGCAGCGGGTAGCCGATGTGAGGTGTATCGCCGCCGCGCTCGGCAATGCGGTCGTACTCGGGCGCCCGATCACCTCCGGGCCGGGCGGCCCGGTAGCGGTCCTCGAACCCGGTCGGCCATCCGATGTGCGCAGGGAGATCCGCCGGCGCGGCCGTGGCGTCTCGCTCATCGGCGAGACACCGCCCGTGGGCGAACTGCATGAAGCGATTGTCGAGATACAGGTAGGAGGGCTCCACCGACATGTCGTGGTACTCGCGGAAGGATGTCCCATAGCGACGGAATGCGTCGGAAGGGGCGATGACCACGAACGCACCTGGCCCGTCGCGTCCGATCCGCCCCAGCCGCTGCCGGTACGCCTTCCGCGTGGGGGGCACGCCAAGATTGAACCCCACGGCAAGCGTCGGGAAGTCGATCCCCATCTCCAGCGCGGACGTCGAGACGACACCCCGGAGGGCACCGCTCCGAAGCTGCTGCTCGATTCGCCGCCGCTCGTCGGCATCAAAGCCCGCGCGGTAGGAGGCGACGGTCCCCTCATCGGTGAGCTCAGAAAGGTCGTGCGCGGTGAACATGGCGAGCGTCTCTACGCCCTTGCGCGAGTCCACAAAGGTTATGAAGCCGCCATTGGTCCCATCCGCCAGCACAGAGTGCTGGAGCGCTCGTGCGACAGACGTTTCGTCACCCTCTGGGCTCGCGATGTGCGCGATGATCCGCTCATGGTGGGGCGCGCCGTCAGACTCCTCGTCGATAACCGCGAAGTCTGCGCCGGTGAGAAGCTTCAGGTGCTCCCCGGGGTTCGCGATCGTCGCGGTCGCGCCAATGAGCTGGAGGGGCGCCGCTGAACCCAGGAGATGGTTGCGGGCCGCCATCAGCCGCCGGATGAGAAACGCGAAGCTGCTTCCGAAGACGCCTTCCAGCGTATGCGCCTCGTCCATGACGACTATCGACAGTTGTTTCAGGAACGCTCGCACGGCGGGCATTGCCAGACGCGACATGAGCCATGCCTGGCACACGTCGGGCGTCATCACGAGGATGCGGGCCCGTTCCAGAATCGCCTCACGTTCGCTGACGCGGACGGTGCCGTCGATGCGCCCGACAGTGGCTTCATCAAGTCCCAACTGGCTGGCCAACTCCTGCCAGCTGCGGAACTGGTCCTCGACGAGTGCGCGGAGTGGGTAGAAGACGATCACGCGCTCTGCAGGGTCTTGAAGAATCCGGTGGAGGGCGAGCGCCTGAAACACGAGGCTCTTGCCGGATGCGGTGCCGGTGGACACGACAACATTCTCGCCTCGCCCCAGAGCCTCGAGCGCCCGCGCCTGGTGCAGCCACAGACCCTGTTCGCCGAACTGCTTCGCGAGGTGGGGGCCGAGTTGCGACTCGAACAAGAAGAGCGGTATCTCCTCATGCCGGGCGGCGCGGCCGGGAATCTCCAAGGACTCGATGACGGCGAAGTCGGTTCCGTCAAGCAGCGCCCGCATCGTCTCGTACATGTCGACCCTCATTCCTCGGTCCGAAGACCAGCGTGCTCCCCAAGATTCATCCAGCGCAAAGAGTTCGACGGCGAGCGCCCGCTCGAACGGGATCCGGCCCTGCTCGACATAGACTGAGCAGCCGTCCGCGGCGACATTGACCGTCATCGGCAGATGCACGGAGTGCAGGTCGAGACGCGCCTCGCCGCCGCCATCGGTCGTGCCGCGCATCCACGTGTTGTTCGGCAAGAGCGGCAGGACATCCGCACCCGCGAGCCTGCCGACACGATATCACGTCGGATGCTCCCGCCCATCCCGAAAGCGCCTTGCGGCTCGTGCGCCCTTCACCTACGGTCCACTCTGGCAGATTGCTCCCGCACGAGGGTTAGGCCGATGGATGGTGCCGGTGGTTCGCGACGAAACGACCCTGCACGAGTTCCTCGAGCGCTACCCACCCCGCCCCTACCAACTCCGCCCCGGGATCGGCGCGTACCCGCCGGCGCAACTCGCCCCAGTCACAGAAGGGGACGGTTTGTTCCTGCTCAACGACATTCCGACAGCGGATGTGCCGCTTGGTCGCCCCAGGCGCTCCGACTCCGACCGTGGCGAGCACTGCCACTTGTGGGTGATCGATGGACGGGGGCGGCCCTGCATCGCGGAGAAGCCCCTCCCGCGACTGGGGGACGATTGGCTCCATCACACTAACCTGACGGGCGGAGGCCAAGCCTCAGTTGGAGGTGAGATCTGGTTTGACGAACCCTCTCGGATCTACCTATCA
>JAPOQN010000058.1 GCA_026710655.1 Chloroflexota bacterium
TATGAAGCGGGCGATCATGGAGCTCGCGGAACGGGCTGCCGCGGCCGAGCCCCCGGAGCCATCAGCCGAGATGGTTACGACATCCCATGGCGTGGGGAGAGGAACGCTCTTCGCCGCGCTTGGGTTCCTCGTTGTTGTCGGAGGCATCGTAGCTGCGATATTCCTCGCCTAATCCGCACGAGCCTCAGATACTCGTCTGGAACGCCGCCGCCGGGCCCAATTCTCTGTACGTCCCTTGCCAGCACTAGAGGCGGCGCTGAGCCGTTGCCTGACGGGTCTCCGGGGAGTGCGACACACGCGTGCCCGCGCCTCGGGTAGCGCAGCGTGTAGCTGAGTCCAAGGTAGAGTGTGACTGTGGCTGGCTCTGTACTGGCTCGACTGGGAACCCCGCTGCTTGCTTTGTTTGCCGCCCTCACGCTGACGTTCCTCGCCTGCGGAGGCACGTCCGGTGAGGACAGCAACGCCCGTGAGGCTTTCGAGACGCAACCGGTTCCGGCAAGAGCGGCCGACGAAACGGAGGCTATCGACCGGGCCGACGTGGACTATGTGGGCGCGCTCTGCCTCATCGGGACGCGGTTGACTGCCGAAGGGAGGGAGGAGGCAGCCAAGTGGGGCGTCGCTTTCGAGACGTGGGGGGAGGACATCAGCGCCATTCCCCATGACCGACTAGGCGAGTTTGCTGCCGAGGCGCATGTCGGACCGTTCAGAAACCACCAGGCCGCCCTAGAGGGGATATCGGCCCCTTCCGGTGTCGAGGAGTTTCATGCCGCCGCAGTGAGCCACAGAGTTGAACGAATCCTGGCTCTTGATGCCCTCCTCCAGCTCTTCCCGTCGGAAGGCAGTTCCGAGGGACCAAGCACCCTCCAAGCCTATTCCAGACTCCTAGCGGGGATCGGGGAGATTTCCGTCAACGCTCCCGGCGCCTCCGTGGAGCTACGCCGTCGCCTCTTTGCCGCAGCAAGAGAGACTCCCAGGTGTGCAGACACTGACTTCTTATCAGTGTTCCTGGGTGGGGGAGAGCCCACATCGAAGCCGTCGAAAGCGGACGAGGAATATCTCCGAGAGCTTTGCTCGGGTGGACTGGTCTTCGGGGCATCGCTCGTCGACCTCCTTCCCGGGCTCAGCAGTCGCCTGGACGACGAGGCCAGGGCGCGACTAGTCTCAGACCTCATAGACTCAATGGAAGAATTGCTGGCCGCCCTCTCGGCCACTTCACCTCCGGACGACATTGCTGTGTTCCACCTGGAGTACATGGATCTGCTCAGGGAAGGTATTGTCTTTTTCGGCTCTGCGCTTGAACAGGTGGAGGAGGGCGGCGACCCGGCCGAAAGCGATGGCGCGTGGGAGCAGTTTGTTCGCGTTCAGAGACTCTTCGGCTCAGAAGGAGAGCCGACCCCTCCTCCTGCAGTGAGGAAGCGCTTACTCGAGTCGGCGAACAGCGTAGAGGAGTGCAGCGGCACGAGTTTCTTCATGTACGTCTTCCTGGGGACGGACGAGGAGTAGCGGCGAGGGGAAGCTAGGCCGCGTCTCCCCCTTCGAGAAGCCGACACCCTGCCGCGCACTCGCGCAGCGATGTCCGGAAGGCATCAAGGGCCCCATACCGAGATTGCAGGTGGAACTCGATGATGCTGAGGCGCAGCAGGGCCTTGCTGTGCACGTTGCTGAGGAGACACCTACAACAGCAGGTATTCAAGCGGACCGCGAGCTTCTCGGCGATGACGGTCCTGAGCAGCAGTTGGGCTAGGTATCCTGGTCTGGCCCTTCACGGCGGCGGCGCTCCTCGTCCCGGCGGCGTATCGTCTCAGGGTGGATGCCCGCGCTGATGAGGCTGGTATCAACTGTGGACTTCCCCAAGTCGCGCCACATCCTCTTCAGGTCCTTCCAGATGTCCATAGGGGAGGGATGCTAGGCTCCTGGCGTCCCTCTGTACACAACTTCTTGTACTCCGGCGGCTGTGAGGAGCTGATACAGGCCGGCAACTCATTCCCGCCCCGTGTCAGTAGGTGAACACTTGCCTGCTACCGCTGCTCGCCGGTCAACGTGCACGGGCGACGCGAGGTGGTGGAGTCCCTGTCCTCAGGCGAGAGCGGAGCTACTGTCCGCAGCAAGCCAGGAGAACCAGTGCGAGTCTTCCACTTAGCCCGAATCCACCGACAGAGCGTAAAGGGGTGGGGTGCGGGGCTGCCGGAGCGGGAAACCGCTCCTCGGCACCGCTCGGGGCGCTGGGGGGACGAGCGTGCGGGTGCGCGAGACGTGCGCAGGCATGCTGGCGCGAGCCTCGGACCGGGGCCGGCGCTGTGAGGGGGCGTCAGGCCGGGAGCGCCCGTAAGCGCGCGAGCGCGACTGCGAGCTGACTGGACCAGGGCCAGCGCCGGGGCAGGTGCAGGGTCCAGCGCCGGGCCGAGCGGGTGAGCCGTCCCGCGAGCGCGAAGCAGCGCCGCCTGAGCGTCTTCGTCGTCACGACTCCCTCGCCCAGCCCCAGGCGCGCCGTCCAGCGAGCGAGGTTATGGGCGATCACCTGCACCGCGAGCCAGGCCGCGTTGGCGGCAAAGCGGCCCGAGGGGAGGTGGTTCAGCCCCACGCCGTACTTGAGGTCGCGGATCGCGTTCTCGACCTCGGCGTGGCGGCGATGGTCGGCCTCCAATGCCATCGTCTCCCCCGCGCGGTCGCTGATGAAGGCGTGGTAGCTGTAGCTGGCGAAGAGCGCGAGCTGGGAGCCGGGCGTGGGCCGCACGCGCCTCACGATGAGCCGCACCGGGAGGGCATTCGGCTCGTGTGCGAACGGTGTGTAGGTCGTCTCGGCGACAGCGGCGCCGCCCTCCAGCCAGTAGGGGATCTCCATCCAGTCCTCTTCGGGGATCGCCTCGATCAGCGTGCGCAGCTGCGACTGCAGGCGGACCGTCACCGAGAAGCGCACCTCCATGGCCCGGCAGGCGTCGACGACGGCGTGGCTGTAGAAGCCGCTGTCGGCGCGCAGCGTGAGCGGCCCCGAGACCCCGGCTGCGCGCACCCGGCCCCACCGTCTCACGGAGGAAGTGGGCGGCGCCGCGGGCGCTGTGGGCGCGGCCCTCTCGCAGCCGCGCCATCAGCACCTCGCCTGAGCCGGCCGCCACGGCGAGCAGCGGGTGGTAGCCGCGCTGGCCGCTGTAGCCGGGCTGACGGGCGCCCTCCTTGGCGAGGCCGTAGGTCTCGCAGAGCGTCGAGTCGACATCGATCGTGAGCGGCTCCTCGCCCGGTCCCGCCCCGGCCGCCCAGGCGCGGGCGAGCAGCTCGCGGGTCACGCGGTCGAGCTGGCGGACGTGGCCCCAGCGGAAGCTGCGCAGGAAGGTGCCGAGGGTGGACGGCGCCTTCACCGTGCAGCCGAGCACGCGCTCCGTTCCGCTGGCGCGCAGCGCATCGGCGTCGTCGATGCAGTCGCCGCTGGCGAGCGCGGAGGCGACCAAGGTCAGGAGCTTGTCCCCGGCGTGCACCCGGCCTGCTGCCGCGCCGAGGTCGAGGTGGGTGTCCGTCAGTTCCCGCAGGCCGAGACGCTCGGCGAGCGTGGCGGGGAGTAGCAGGCCCGCGTGGTCGACGAGGCGGTCATCGTCGAAGGCGATCTGTATCCGGTCGGGGGTGCTCGCTGGTAGCATCGAATGGGTGCTCCCTGTCTCTGGTCTCTGGATTCGTCAAAACCCATTGTCCCAGATACAGCGGAGCACCCTTCTCAACTACTCACACGCCCTCCTTCGGTGGATCGGGGCTTAGGGCTGCGAGGGCCACTCGCGGCATGCCGGGTTGCGGCATGCCGGGGCGTATTGCACGGGGGTGATGAGGGTTGGGGATGACTAGGCGGGAGTCGGTCCGCGGCACCGCGCGATCTTGGCTGAAGAGGGAGCAAGAAGCTGTGCGGTCGCAGGCCCCGTGGTCATCCTGTCCACCAGACTGGACAAAGTCGAGAACCTTCACGCTGGCGCTTGAACTTCAGCTATAGGCAAGCTACGGCCTCGCCGATCAACTGGGTGGCACGGCGGGATCACAGGGGCAAGGACAAGTCGTGCCGTGGAGCCTACGCCTTCCGCCCTGTCCAGCGCCGCTCAGCGCATGGTGCCCGCACAGCCAGCACAACGAGCGCCACGAGCGGTGTTGAGCCGCGGTCCCAGGTGGCATCAGGGAAGCCCGCGTCCTGACGTGTTGGGGTAAGGCACAGTCACTCCTGCGCTTGTTCCCGCAAGATGCTGGCATCGCATGAGGGGAGTACCCTTCACCCTTCCTCAGTGCTCGATCGACGCAGGGCTGAGCCCCGACCATGCGCGACATTGACATCAACCCGTCCTGCCCCCCAACCGACAAAGCGTGTATGCGCTGGCCGGGAACTTGCCCTTGCGGATGACGTTGGGCCTGCTGGCGCTGGTGAGCGTCGCGTTCATCGCGGCGGCCTGCGGGTCGGGCGACGAGGCGCTGGAGGAGCGGTGGGAGCGCCTGGAAGTGTCCGAGCCGGAGATCGTGTTTCTGGGCGACTTCACGGACCAGGAGCGGGCCGCGATTACACGGGAGGTGAGAGCGTCCAGGTCTCATTCGCAGAGCGCTTCGACGTGGTGACGTCGGAATTCACGCTCTACATCTCGACCGAGTTCGAGGCGCTGAACGACGCCTACCTAGACTGGCTGCCCCCCGACTATCGCCGGCGTGGCGTCGAGCTGCCCTCTTGGTTCAGGTGCGCCGGGTTCGCCCCGCCTGAGGCGATTTTCATCACGTTGGAGACCTGTGACGAGGAGCAGAGAGCACGTGGCGGACCCATCGCGCACGAGTACTTTCACATTCTCCAACACCATCTCGGGTTGGTGAGTGGGTCGCGACCCTGGACGAACTGGCTCATGGAAGGAGCGGCAGTGTATGCGAGTGCGCAGCACGCGGAGGAACAGGGGCGGTCGACGGTTGAGTGGAGGCGCACCGTAGCGCGGCTGGAGTGGTCGAGCCTAGGGATCTGTTTTCCGGGGCTGGGGCTCTGCAACAAGGGCAGGAACATCCTTCAGGCCGACCTTACCGGGCTTGTCGACAACGTCCTCCTATACGAGGTCGGCTTCCTCGCGGTCGACTGGCTCGTGGAGCGGAAAGGTGAGAAAGCACTCATAGAGTTCTTCCGGCTGGGAGGCGGGCAGCACGAGTTCGAAGAAGCCTTCGGCATGACTCCGGAGGAGTTCGCCGACGGCATGGAGGGACTGTGGCTGGACGTAGCGCCACCTTTCGAGTGGCAGCTTAGCGGGAGTGTGCTCGACCCAGATGGCCGACCCGTCCCGTACGCCCAGGTGGGAATCATGATGGAGGTCGAAGACGAGCGGGTTGGAGTGGGGGGGAGCCGAGCGGACGCAATGGGAGAATTCAAGATCGATGGCCCTGATGAGAACCACACGTTGAGCTTGTTTCTGAAGTGCCCGGACGGAAGCCCCGCCTACTGGGCTTTCGTCGGTGAGTGGGGCCTGGGGGGCTTCGTAGCCGATACCGATGGCCGGTTCGACTCCGAAAACGAAGGGGCGGAGCCGGTGGCCGGGGGGAGGAACCGCGCCGGCATTGTGATCAAACTTCCAGAAACGCGGAAGGTGCTGGTTGAGCGGTACTGCGAGCCCTGAGGCGCTTGGAGCTCAAGTACGACATCGTCTACGCAGTCGCCTGTCCAGACGTAGCCGTCACCACCGGCAGCGGGGAGGACCACGGCTACCGCCGCCTAGGGCGATGTGGCCTGCACGTCTCGTTGGTGAGACGCAGACGCAAAATTTCGGCATGTGCACCCACTACGGGGGCCACTCGGAGTGCCTCTCAGTTGCCTGAGCTTCAGCCCCACGACCAACTCAAAGTGGTACTGCCATTCAGGTTGGTGCCAGCCTGGCTGTCCTGAGCGGTAGCGCGGACTGGTGGGGGTCAGCATTGGCCCCTGCCGCACCACTCCAGACGAACGGCCGCCGAAGAGGGTGATGAGCGCGTTGGGCCGCTGGTGTCACCTTGGTCGGACACCGGCGCGGGGTGCTTCTAGGTCGCTCACCGGTTAACCTTTTGCCCGAGCCAGCGTTGTCTGTTTTGTACCTCTCGTATAGGGGGAGTCTTGAGAGCAGTGGCTCTTGAAGTTCAGGTCTAGGGAGGGGGTCGCGTTCTCACCCAGGTAGCGAAATAGCGGACAGGGACGAGGATCGTCAATGCGGGTCTCGTCACACGACTGGCCTCCTGGCCACACAGAGACAACGACTTTTACGCCGAAGAGGAGTAATCGATTTGAAGAATCAACTCATTGACGCCGCTGGCTGGAAGGGCGCCGCGCTCTTGGCGCTTGTAGCCATACTGGCGGCGGTCACCTTTAGCGGAGTCCTCACCAGCACTCAGTCTGCGGATGCGCAGGCGAGTGGTGTGGACGCGATACCGGGGCAGACGGTGACGGTGACATTCGACACGGGCAGCCAGGACCGGTACCGGATCAGCACGGACAGCGAGGGCAGCGCGACGTTTGCGCACAACGGCGGTCAGGCGTTGCGCTGCGCGGA
>JAPOQN010000059.1 GCA_026710655.1 Chloroflexota bacterium
CGGCAACAACGAGCGCATCACGCTGGAGAGCTTCCGGCTGAGCTGCCAGATGATCTACGAGGTCACGCGGCGGATGGCCGGGGCGTAGTGGCAATCGGGCTCAGATGCCGTAGATGACCGCCGCGACGGATAGGGCCACGACTGCCACCGCCAGCATCGCCGCTGCAAGGGTGTACAGCACGCGGTAGAAGACTGACTGCTCCGAGTGTTCAAGCCACGGGTACAGAGTCGCCCATAGCAGCACGACCGGCGCCAGGAGCAGCACGAGCACTTCGTCCCGGAAGAACCGCCACAGCGCCGGAGCCTGGGAGGGCACGGCTGCGCGACTGCGCTTGCTTTCGTGGACGCGCTGCCAGCGATCCCGTTCGGTCCGGAAGTCGGGCTCCATGGCCCGTCAGTATGACAGGCCGGCGCCCGGGACAGCGGCCTCCGGGGAGGCTAGAGCGAGTTGGGGAGTATTGGTGGCCTCAGCCCTGTTCCGCTCGTCGCGCTCCCAGCAACCCTCCAACGACGTGCTCACTTCACCCGACATGATGCGAAACGTTGCGCGCCTCCACTGCCGGCGGCCCGTCCAGCGCGAATCTGCGTAGCGCCACGAATCTCGGCAATCGCCTCGCTCCAACGCGTCACGCGAGGAGTGGTCCGCCAGCCCCGTGCGGCGTGTGTCACCGGCTCGACCTACCCGCTGGAAACGTAGAGACGGAGCGTCCGCGACGAGCGGTATCAGCAGATCAAACTGGCTCCGATTCCGCCCGATCTTTCGCACCTCCCGGGCGTGCTCAAGCCCTCTCACTTGGGTGTAGCGCAGTGTTCGGCCCCGGCCCTGGCCAGCCAGCGCCGGGGCGGTACCGGCTGCGGCCCCGGCTACCTCCGCCAGAGTCCGAGCGCAAGCACGCGCCGCCCCCAGCGCCAAGACAGCGTTTGTGCCAGTTCCCAAAGTGCGCCAATCGGGGACACCCTCTCCCGGAGCAGCTCGTCGTGTCGGCGGGTTTCGTCCCACCGGTTTGTCGATGGAGGGAGCGTCAGCTCGTGGTCGCCAATCAGGATGATCTCGAGCTCGCACATCCGGACCGCGCCCCTGGCGCGCTCCACGCGGCTCGCGCTCTTCCTGAGGAAGGCGACGCGCGCCTGTCGCCACTCGACGACGAGCGGCGCGGCCTCCGCATAGTCGAACTCCTCGTCCTGCACGGGCTCCAGGGTCACGACCTCGGGGTGGCCGACCGGGAACCTGTCGAAGCGTTGCGGCCGGCTTCAGCGTCATCCACCGCGGTGAAGGTGGTGGTCAGAGGATCAACGACCCGGGCGATTGATGGTGACCGGCCCGACTCCCGCCGGGCCAGCAGCGTGGTCGCTTCCTGCTCAGGGTCGTTCGTGAAGCCATGGGAAATGCTCGGGGCGCAGAACGCAACTACGCTGGTAGGTGCATGCCGGAGCAAAGCGGTGGAACGGGAACGCCGCGCCGCTACTACCACTGCTACGGGATGGGGGCACCCTACCGCCTGCGCTGCCGCGAGCACCCGTTCATCCGCGCCGAGCGGCTCGAGGAGCTGGTCTGGGGCGAGGTCAGGCGCGTGCTCCAGGACCCGGACCTGATCGCGGCCGGGCTGGCGGCGCTGGACCCGGACGAGGACGGCGGCAACGCCGAGGAGGTCGCGCGCACCGAGCGCGAGCTGGCGGGCGTGCAGGCGGAGGAGGACCGCGCCATCCGGCTCTACGTGA
>JAPOQN010000060.1 GCA_026710655.1 Chloroflexota bacterium
CCGCCGCGTCTCCGTGCCGTGCCCGCCTCCGGGCTCGGGGCGCCCGCCGCTGGGGCGGGCGCGGGCAACACCGAACCCCCCGCCCGGCCGCCTCCCCCCGCTCCCCCCGCCACAACCCCCTCCGACCCCACCCCCACTGCCTCCCCCCAGGCGACCGAGACAACCGTCTCCGCCTCCCAGGACACCGCCACCCCCCGGCTCGAACCCACCCTTGCCCCCGAGGACCTTACCGAAGAGCACGTCCTCAGCCTCATCTACTGGACCGAGATCGATTTCTGGAACCGCTACGTCCTCTTCCCCGGCACCTCGGATACAACCCGCGACATCCTGCGCGCCATGGCGGCCGACCCGGACGGCAAGTGGCTACCCTACCTCGTCGACCTCGCAGCCGTGCCCGTGCCCTACAGCGCCTTCGTCTACAACCTCCTCACGGAGCTGCGCCCCGAGCACCCCTACCCCATCTTCCCTCTCACCGAGGAGCTTGGCCTTCGGACGCCAGAGGACGAGACCGCCCTCTACGTGGAATTCAAGCACCGCCTTATCGAGGGCATCCAGGAGGACATGGGCGCCTTCCTCGACCCCGACAAACCCCGCACCCTCTCCGCCCAGGAGATCTTCTGGGGAGGTGTCCGTGTCGACGGCATCCCGCCCCTTGAGCTGCCGAACTTCATCACGCCCGAAGAGGCCTCTGACTGGATTGGGCCGAAGGACCGCGTCATCGGCGTCGAGATCAACGGCGACGCCCGCGCCTACCCCCGCCGCATCATCGACTGGCACGAGATGGTCAACGACACCGTCGGCGGTGTCCCCGTCTCCCTCGCCTACTGCACACTCTGTGGCAGCGCCATCCTCTACGACGGTCGCGTCGGCGACGAGGTCTACCGCTTCGGCACCAGCGGCCTCCTCTACCGCTCCAACAAGCTCATGTACGACCGCACCACCAACACCCTCTGGGAGCAGTTCACCGGCGAACCCGTCTGGGGCGACCTCGTCGGCAGCGGCATCCAGCTCGATGTCCTCCCCGTCGTCCACACCACCTGGGACGAGTGGTTCGCCGAGCACCCCGACACGCTCGTGCTCGACATCAACACCGGCCACGCCCGCGACTACGGCGAGGGAGTGGCCTACGCCCGTTACTTCGCCAGCTCCGGCCTCATGTTCCCCGTCCCCGACCGCAGCGGCCCGCTCGCCGTGAAGGACAGCGTCTACGCCGTCCGCTTCAACGGCGAGGTCGTCGGCTATCCCATCCTCCTGCTCGGCGCCGAGGACTTCCTCCAGGACGAGATCGGCGGCGACTCCGTCGTCGTCTTCGCCACCCCCGACCGCAGCGGCGGACGCGCCTACGCCGCCGGCGACCAGCGCTTCGTGTCGTACGACGTCGACAGCGGCGTCGCCACAACTGCCGCCGGCGACCGCTGGACGGCCACGGAGGGCGCCCTCGTCGGCCCCTCCGGCGAACAGCTCGAGCGGCTTCCCGGTCACAACGCCTTCTGGTTCGCCCTCGTCAACCACGCCCCCCGCTTCCGCCTCTACGGGGAAGACGGGCCGCAGAGCTCCCTGATCGGATCCGGCTGCAACCTCTTCGCCTACCTCGAAGGCACGGCCATCGCCGCCACCACGTGCTCCCTCTAGCGCCCACGCAAGCGGCGTAGGATGCCGCCATCGCGACCGCCCGGAGGTCGTCGCGCGCCAGCTCCAGGCGCGAGTTACGAGGAGGAAACGATGGCGCTTCCCGAACGTTGGGACATGGAAGTCGATGTGGCCGTGCTCGGCTCCGGCGCGAGCGCGACAACGACCGCCATCCTCGCCAGCGACAACGGCGCCGAGGTCGCCGTGCTCGAGCGCGCCGACGTGGTCGGCGGCACGACCGCCCTCTCCGGCGGCGTCCTCTGGGTCCCCAACAACCACCACATGGCCGAGGCCGGCATCGAGGACTCCCGCGAGGACGCCCTCGCCTACCTCAACTCCCTCTCCCTCGGCATGATGGATGACGAGCTCGTCGGGACCCTCATCGATACCGGCCCCGAGATGCTGCGCTACATGGAGGACAACACCCCCGTCTCCCTGCACGTCTTCGAGGGCTACCCCGACTACCACCCTGAGAATCCCGGTGGAAAGCCCGAGGGTGGCCGCTCGCTCGATAACGACCTCTTCCCCTTCGAGGAGCTCGGCTCCTGGGCCGAGCGCATCAACCACCAGCCCGACGCCGTCTTCTTCCCCGCGACGATGCTGGAGATCGATACCGGCCAGGTCGAGGCCATCCCGCAGGACGTACTGGAAGCGCGCCGCGCCCGCGACATGCGCTCCACCGGCCAGGCACTCGCCGGCTCGCTCATCAAGGGCTGCCTCGACCGCGAGATCCCCGTGCACACCGCTACCCGGGCCCGCGAGCTCATCCTCGACGACAGCGACGCCGTCGTCGGCGTCCGCGCCGAGCGCAACGGTGAGGACTACTTCGTGAAGGCGCGCAAGGCCGTGGTCATCGCCTCCGGCGGCTTCGAGTGGAACGAGGACCTCGTCAAGGCCTTCCTGCGCGGCCCCATGACCGCCCCCACCTCCTCCCCCGAGAACGAGGGCGATGGCCTCCTGATGGCGATGGACGCGGGCGCCGCCCTCGGCAACATGTCCGAGGCCTGGTGGATTCCCGGCATCCACGTCCCCGGCGACGAGATGCGCGGAAGGACCTTCGCCCGCCTCATCCTCGCCGAGCGCACCTGGCCCCGCTCGATCATCGTCAACCGCTATGGGAAGCGCTTCATGAACGAGGCTGCCAACTACAACGCCGTCGGCCACGCCTTCCACACCTTCGACCCCAACACCTTCGAGTTCATCAACCTCCCCGCCTGGCTGATCGTCGACAGCCGCTACCAGGCCCCCATCGCTCGCCACCGTGTCGGCCCCGACGCCCCCGACTGGATTCGCCGCGCCGAAACCCTCGCCGAACTCGCCGCCGAGATCGACGTCGACGCCGCCGGGCTTGAGGAGACGGTCGCGGGCTTCAACGAGGGCGCCGTCAGGGGCGAGGACCCCGACTTCCAGCGCGGTGTCAGCGCCTACGACAGCTACAACGGTGACCGCAGCCAGGAGCCCCCCTTCACTACCCTCGGACCCATCGACACGCCCCCCTACTACGCCGCCCTGATCGAATCCGGCGCCCTCGGCACCAAGGGTGGCCCGAAGACGAACGCGCAGGCACAGGTGCTGCGCGCCCGGGGCGGCGTCATCCCTGGCCTCTACGCCGTGGGAAACGCCATGGCGGGCGTCACGGCGATGGTCTACGGAGGCGCCGGCGGCACCCTCGGCCCCGGCATGACCTTCGGCTACATCGCCGGTATGAACGCCGCCCGCGAGCCGGACCACATCGCCTGAGCGTGTCCCCTCGCCCGGAGTTTCCCGTGTGACCGGTCGCCGGTAGGCTGCCCCGGGGGATACGGCCCGGCCGAAAGGCGCTCGTGGCCGCCCCGGAGGAACGATGAAGGTTCACGAATACCAGGCGAAGGCGCTCTTCGCGAAGTACGGCGTCGAAGTACCCGGTGGCAGCGTCGCCGCAACCCCCGCCGAGGCCCGGGCCATCGCCGAGGAGCTCGGCGGCAAGGTCGTCGTCAAGGCCCAGATCCACGCCGGTGGGCGCGGCAAGGGCCGCCTCGTCTCCGAGGGCGAGACCGCCGCCATGTACGAGCGCCTTACCGCGGACCCGGCCAACAACGAGGGCCAGGTCCTCGGCGATCGCGTGGGGGGCGTGCGTCTCGCGAGCACCGCCGCGGAGGCGGAACAGGAAGCTGCCAACATCCTCGGCAGGCACCTCGTCTCCATCCAGACCGGCCCCGAGGGCAAGCTCGTCAAGAACGTGCTTGTCGAGGAGCAGTCGGCCGTCGCCAGCGAGTTCTACCTCGCCATCATCATCGACGGCGCCCAGGCCGCCCCCCTCATCATGGCCTCCACCGAGGGCGGCCAGGAGATCGAGGTCGTCGCTGCCAACGACCCCGACGCCATCGTCCGCCTCCCTGTAAACGCCGCCTCCGGCTACGAGCCCTACATCGGCCGCACCCTCGCCGCCCGCCTCGGGCTCGCCGGTGAGCAGGCCGCCGCCCTCAACAAGCTCGTCGGCAGCCTCTACCAGGCCGCCGTCGATAGCGACGCCAGCCTCGCCGAGATCAACCCGCTCGTCGTGACCGAGGAAGGCCGTGTCCTCGCCCTCGACGCCAAGTTCACCGTCGATGACAACGCCCTCTACCGCCACGCGGACCTTGCCGAGCTGCGCGACAAGGACGAAGAGGATCGCCTCGAAGTGCTCGCCGACGAGCTCGGTGTTGCGAACTTCATCAAGCTCGACGGCAACATCGGCTGCATCGTCAACGGCGCCGGACTCGCCATGGCCACCATGGACACGATCAAGTTCGCCGGTGGCGAGCCCGCCAACTTCCTCGATATCGGCACTGTGAACGACCCCGCCCGCGTCGTGAACGCCATCCGCGTCATCAGCGAGGACCCCTCCGTGAAGGCCATCCTCGTCAACATCTTCGGCGGCATGGCCCGCGTCGACATCATCGCCCAGGGCGTCATCGACGCCGAAAAGGAACTCGGCCTCGATGTGCCCGTCGTGATGCGCCTCGTCGGCACGAACCTGGCCGAGGGCGAGCAACTGCTTGCCGAGGCCGGCCTCGACGTCATCCGTGCCGAGAGCCTCGGCGAGGCCGCGGAGAAGGCCGTCGCAGCCGCCGGCGCTGCCTGACGGGTTGTCGCCCGGACAAGTGATGCGGTGATGCGCCTTCTGTTAGCATCAACGCATCATGCCGAGAACCACGCTCAATATCGACCTCGACATCCACCGGCAGCTGGCCGAGTACGCCGCCGAAAAGGGTCTCAGCCTCGGCGAGGCCGCGACCTACCTGATCGCCTCCGGCTTGAAGAAGGAAGCGCAGAAGCCGAAGGATGCCGAGTTCGTCCAACGGCCCGCCTGGAATCTAGGGACGATGGGGCCGGCTGGTGTCGACCTGAGCGACTGGGCGGCGGTCAAGGAGTTCCTCCTCCAGGAGGATATTGACCGTGCTCTTGGCTCCGGCCACCGCGAGAGCCAGGACCGGCAGGAGCCGCAGTCGGCGTGACGTTCACGATCGACGCCAACATTCTCATCTACGAGACGAACGCAAACGCTCCCGAGCACGAGGCTTCACGTTCGGCGCTGGCGGGTGCGTGGAGCGGCTCCGAGCGGGTCGTTCTCTTCGCGCCGGCCGTGCTTGCCTACCTGCGCAACGTGACGCACCGCACGCTCCTGTCACGCCCGGTCGCCGTCCCCCAGGCCCTCGGCAGCATCGATCAGTTGCTCGCCCTGGACCACGTCAGCTTCGCAAGCGACGGCGCCGATGGATGGTCGGTCCTGCGGGAGGTGGCGCTACGGCATGACGCGCATGGCGGCCTCATCCACGATGCCCACCTCGTTGCCCTCATGCGACAACACGGCGTCGACACCATCTGGACGCACGACATCGACTTCCGTCGATTCGACGGCATTCGCGTCTACGACCCGGTGACCGGCTACCGGGGCGGCTAGCGGTCCTCGAGCACCCGCCCCAGGGCCCGTCCCTTGTCTGGCGTCGGGTCCTCGATGAGGCCGTAGATCTCGCGGCCCTCGTGGTCTTCGGGCAGGTGCTCCGTGATCGGCAGCCCCTCATCGTTCACGAACAGCAGGCAGTGGCAGTACTTGAACTTCTGCATCTCGTCGCAGGCGCAGATCCAGTCGCGACGCTTCGCCTCCTCCTCGCGCGGGAGGTAGAGCCCCTCCGGCCAGTTCCCGTCCTCGTCCTTCTCCGGGTAGAAGTTGCAGGGACAGATCGGGCGCCCGAATTTGTCGACGTTGTCGGCCAGCCCCAGCACCACCGCCTCGGTGATCGCGCGGTCGGGGTGCAGGTGCGTGCCCGACTTGTTCGCGAATTTCTCCGCGTAGTTCCACATCTTCTTCGTCGACTTCTCGCTGGGCTGCTCGCGCATGCGGTCCCTCCTGCCGTCCGCCTTCAAGCCTAGGCCGCGGGGCCGCCCGTGGCCAGTTTCTGCGGATAAAGATGCGACCTGGGGTCGGGCAGGCCAATACGCCTGCATCATGAGGAGCATTGTATTTTGTCATTGACTTGCGGATCGCGCATCCCTACTCTCGTCTGATCGGACGCTGCTGTTGGTTGGGAGGGGAACCCATGCGTGAAAACTATTGGACACGAAGGCGTTTTAGCCGCCGAGCAGTGCTCAAGGCATCGGCCGCCGGCGCCGTCGGCGCCGGCGCGCTTGTAGCCGTGGGCTGCGGCGACGACGACGATGACGACGACGCCGCTCCGGCCGCTACCCAGGCCGCCGCCACCCAGGCTGCCGCCGCCACCGAGGCTGCGGCAACCGAGGCCGCAGCTGCCGAGGCTGAAGCCGAAGCGACGCAGGCCGCCGCCGCCGAGGCCGAAGCAACCGAAGCCGCCGCAGCCGGGATGGGCCCCACCGACGGCAGCTTCTTCAGCCAGTACACCGGGATCGGCGGCACCACACTCGACCTCCACCGCGAGCTCTACCGCGGGATCGCCTACACGGCCGGCAACGCCTACAACAACCTCCTCAAGTTCACCGACATGGACAACTTCGTGATCTCCGGCGAGATCGCGAGGGGACTGCCCGAGCAGCCCGATGAGGTGACCTACCTGTTCACGATCCGCGACGACGTGAACTACCACAACAAGCCCCCCGCCAACGGCCGCTCCCTGACAATGGACGATGTCCGCTGGAACATCGAACGCCAGCGCAGTAGCCAGCGCGCCGACGGCACACCGGATACGACCTTCTTCCGGCACCCCCTCATTTACAAGAACATCGAGAACGTCGACTACGTTGACGGCACCAACTTCACGGTCTCCATGAACTCGCCCCAGGTCACCTGGCTGGGTGACATGACGGACGAGTTCAACAGCATGCTCTACCCGGAGATCGGCGAGAAGCTCGAGGACGACAACGAGTTCGGCGTCTTCAACGCCGACAACGTGCTCGGCACCGGCCCCTTCATCTTCGATGAGTTCGAGCTGCAGGATCGCGCCCACGGCGTGCGCAACGACGACTACTTCCTGCGCAAGGACGGGACGATCCCCGGCATGGTCGACGAGCTCTTCTTCGTGAACCTCGGCGGCGATATCAACCCGCAGCGTCTCGCCTTCGAGCAGAAGCAAATCGACGAGCTCTCATCCCGCGACAAGGCGGTGATGGAGGAGATCGCGGCGAACAATCCGGACGCCGAGGCCTTCCGCGTTGGCGACCCGAACAACAACCTCGAGTTCGCTTACAACTACACCACCAACCGCGCCCTCTCCGACGAGCGCATCCGCACGGCGATGTTCCTCGCGACGGACCGCGCGGAGGTTGCGCAGCAACACTTCCAGGGTCTTGGCCGGCCGAACCCGGCGGTCAACTGGCCGTTCTCGGCGTGGGCCCTGTCGCAGGAGGAGCTCTCGCAGGCGCCCGGCTACCGCCAGCCCAAGGACCAGGACATCGCCGGTGCCCGCGCCCTCTGGGAGCAGGCCGACGCCGAGAACCACGAGGACGTCGACTTCCGCGTCACCACCGTGGACGTCCCCCAGTACGCCCCCCTGCTTGAGTGGTTCCCGGCGATGCTGAACCGGACCCTGGACACCGAGAAGTGGAACGCACAGGCGATTCCCGGCACCTCCCTGCTCGAGTACAACAACTCCGGGCAGGCCTCGGTCGGCTACCTCGGTGGCTGGGACCAGTGGAACAGCCCCGACCCGCGCACTCGCTTCGCGCAGGTCTACTCGGCGCACCCCGAGGATGGCGGTCGCGGGACGATCAACTTCTGGAAGTACACCACTCCGACCATGGAGGGGTACATCACCGCGATGTTCGAGGAGTTCGATAACGAGCGAGCCCAGGAGATCATGAAGGATGCCCAGCGCTTCGCCCTCACGGACGCGGGCTCCGGGCACCTGCAGATGGTTGGAGGCCTGACCAGCTGGGTGAAGTGGCCCTATTTGCATCGCAAGGGGCCGTTCTTCATCACCTACGGCACCACCATCAGCCAGGAACTCTGGATCGACCAGAACGATCCCACCTTCCAGGGGAAGCAGCGCCCCGCCTGACCTGGCGGACGACCGGTCAGCGCTTCCTTCGCATCCGTGCGGGGGAGGCGCCGAGTGTCTCGGAGAGTGCCCTTCCATGCCCACCCTCGCCGTGCGCGGACGCGTGTCCGCGACTGCCCACCGACTGCCGAACGGAGCCCGCCCTCGGGTTTCGCGCGCATTGACTCCCTGATCGCGCATTCCGTATGCTCCCGCGCATCGCACGCCGCGACTGCGGTGGAGGGAAGTGCATGCGCGAAAACTACTGGACACGAAGGCGTTTTAGCCGCCGAACAGTCCTCAAGGCATCAGCAGCAGGCGCCGTCGGCGCTGGCGCACTCGTAGCCGTGGGCTGCGGCGACGACGATGACGACGACGCCCCGGCCGCCACCCAGGCCGCCGCCACCCAGGCCGCCGCCGCCACCGAAGCTGCGGCAACTGAAGCCGCCGCCGAGGCCGAGGCCGAAGCGACCCAGGCCGCCGCCGCCGAGGCTGAAGCCGAAGCAACCGAAGCCGCCGCAGCCGGGATGGGCCCCACCGACGGCAGCTTCTTCAGCCAGTACACGGGCATCAGCGGCACCACGCTCGACCTCCACCGCGAGCTTTACCGCGGCATCGCCTACACCGCTGGCAACGCCTACAACAACCTCCTCAAGTTCACGGACATGGACAACTTCGTGATCTCCGGCGAGATCGCGCGGGGGCTGCCCGAGCAGCCGGATGAGGTGACCTACCTGTTCACGATCCGCGACGACGTGAACTACCACAACAAGCCGCCGGCCAACGGCCGTGCCCTCACCATGGACGACATCCGCTGGAACATCGAGCGCCAGCGCAGCAGCAAGCGCGCCGATGGCACCGACGACACGACGTTCTTCCGGCATCCGCTCATCTACAAGAACATCGAGAACGTCGACTACGTCGACGGCACGAACTTCACCGTCTCCATGAACTCGCCCCAGGTCACCTGGCTGGGTGACATGACCGACGAGTTCAACGGCATGCTTTACCCGGAGATTGGCGAGAAGCTCGAGGACGACAACGAGTTCGGTGTCTTCAGCGCGGACAACGTGCTCGGCACCGGCCCCTTCATCTTTGACGAGTTCGAGCTGCAGGAGCGCGCCCACGGCGTGCGCAACGATGACTACTTCCTGCGCAAGGACGGGACGATCCCGGGCATGGTCGACGAGCTCTTCTTCGTGAACCTCGGCGGCGACATCAACCCGCAGCGCCTCGCCTTCGAGCAGAAGCAGATCGACGAGCTCTCATCCCGCGACAAGGCGGTGATGGAGGAGATCGCGGCGAACAACCCGGAGGCCGAGGCCTTCCGTGTTGGCGACCCGAACAACAACCTCGAGTTCGCCTACAACTACACGACCAACCGCGCCCTCTCCGACGAGCGCATTCGCATGGCGATGTTCCTTGCCACGGACCGGGCGGAGGTTGCGCAGCAGCACTTCCAGGGTCTTGGCCGGCCGAACCCGGCAGTCAACTGGCCGTTCTCGGCCTGGGCCCTCTCGCAGGAGGAGCTCTCGCAGGCGCCCGGCTACCGGCAGCCCAAGGACCAGGACATCGCTGATGCCCGCGCCCTCTGGGAGCAGGCCGACGCCGAGAACCACGAGGATGTCGACTTCCGCGTAACCACCGTGGACTTCCCCCAGTACGTGCCCCTGCTTGAGTGGTTCCCGGCAATGCTCAACCGCGGCCTCGACACCGAGAAGTGGAGCGCCCAGGCGATTCCCGTGACCTCCCTGCTTGAGTACAACAACTCGGGCCAGGCGTCGGTGGGTTACCTCGGCGGCTGGGACCAGTGGAACAGCCCCGACCCGCGCACCCGCTTCGCGCAGGTCTACTCGGCGCATCCAGAGGACGGTGGTCGCGGGACCATCAACTTCTGGAAGTACACCACTCCGACCATGGAGGGGTACATCAACGCGATGTTCGAGGAGTTCGACAACGAGCGAGCTCAGGAGATCATCAAGGACGCCCAGCGCTTCGCCCTCACGGACGCGGGCTCCGGGCACCTGCAGATGGTTGGCGGCCTCACCAGCTGGGTGAAGTGGCCCTACTTGCACCGCAAGGGGCCGTTCTTCATCACCTACGGCACGACCATCAGTCAGGAACTCTGGATCGACCAGAACGATCCCACCTTCCAGGGGAAGCAGCGCCCCGCCTGACGCGGTGAACATCTTCCCGGCGCCTCCTCCGCATTCGTGCGGGGGAGGCGCCGGAGTATCTCGGAGCGAGGTTCCTCCTCCATGACCGAGTACGTCATCCGCCGCTTCCTCCTCGCGCTGGTCACGATCTGGATCGTTCTGACCTTCGTGTTTTTCGTCCTGCGCGTCCTCCCCGGCGACTACGCCGAGCAACAGCTCGCCAACCAGTTCTTTGCCCAGGCGGCCCGTTCCGAGGAGCAGCGCGAGCAGCAGCTCGCCGACCTCCGCGCCAAGCTCGGCACGGACAAGCCCCTTTACGAGCAGTACGCCCGCTTCTGGTGGGATATCCTGCGCGGCCGCTCCCAGGAGTCGTTCCAGTACAACGAACCCTCCTACAGCGTCGCCGGCGACGCCCTCCCCTACACCCTTCAGCTGGGCATCATGTCGCTCATCATCGCGGTGCTCCTCGCGTTACCTGTGGGCGTGCTCTCCGCCATCCGCCCAGACGGCGTCCTTGACGCGTCCCTACGCGTCTTCGCGATCTTCTTCCTGGCGGCGCCTGCGTTCCTTACGGCGGCCATCGCCTCTGCCTACGCCGTCAAGTACGACGTGCTCACGATCGGCGTCACCTCCCAGCAACTCATCTGGGACGATCCCTGGGCGAGCTTCCAGCTCTTCATTGTTCCCGCCTTGGCCGGAGGGCTCGCGGTGGGCGCCATCCTCATGCGCTTCCTGCGCTCGGGAATGCTGGAGGTCTTGCGCCAGGACTACGTGCGTACGGCTCGCGCCAAGGGCCTCGCCGGAAGCGTCATCATCGCCCGGCACGTCCTGCGGAACGCGCTCATCCCCGTGGTCACCATCTTCGGGTTCCTCGTGGCCGCCCTCGTGGCCGGCAACGTCGTCCTCGAGTCGATGTTCGCTATCCCCGGCATGGGCAATGAGATCCTTGAGGCCATCCGTATCCGCGACATACCCGTGACCCAGACCTTTACGCTGCTACTGGTAGGCGCCGTCGTCTTCGTCAACCTCGCGGTGGACCTCAGCTACTTCCTCATCGATCCGCGAGTCACCGTGGCAGGAGCTGACGCATGAGCGAAGCAGCGGCCCAAGTCTCCGAAGAACCCCTGGCTGGCTTCACGCCCCCCGACGACCCATCACCCCCGATGAGGGCGCTCATTGCGCTGGGACGGTTCTTCGCGAACAAGACGGTGGGCGCCGTTGCCCTGGTTATCGCGACCATCATCCTTGTGCTTGGCATCATTGGGCCGTGGGTCGCTCCCTACGACAAGGACGAGGTGTTCCGCGTCGACAACCCTAACTATGACCTCTCCTCGGACGATCCGGATCACTGGGAGGCCTACACCTTCCTCACCCTGGAGAACCCGTCCTGGGATCACCTCCTCGGGACCGATCACCTCAATCGCGACCTCTTTACCCGCGTCCTCCACGGGGCGCGCCGCTCGATGCTGCTCGGGTTCGGCGCCGCCGCCATCGCCACAATCTTCGGCGCCATCCTCGGTGTCGTTTCCGGCTACTTCGGGGGTGTAGTCGACCTCGTCTCCCAGCGCCTCGTCGACGCGTTTATCGCCTTCCCGCCCTTGCTCTTCCTGCTGCTCCTCTTGCAGACCGGGGAAGCCACCTTACCCCGGACGATCATCGCCTTATCGTTCTTGAATATCTTCGGGGTCTCGCGCGTGGTGCGCTCCGCCACGCTCGCCGTCCGCAACGATGTCTACGTCGAGGCGGCGCGCGTAATGGGCGCTCGCCCTCCCCGCATCATCTTCCGGCACGTCTTCCCGAACGTGTTCGCGCCCATCATCATCATTTTCTCGACGACCATCGGCGGCGCCATCCTTGCCGAGGCGACGTTGGCCTTCCTCGGACTCGCGCCTCCAGGCCCGAGCTGGGGCGCCATGGTGAACAACGGCCGCCAGTTCTTCGGCTCGGAGCCCATCCTCGTCGCTATGGGCGGTGGCGCGCTCACGCTCACGGTGCTCGCCTTCAACATCTTCGGCGATGCCCTTCGTGACGTGCTCGACCCGCGCCTCCGCGGTGCATAGGACACCGAGTTGACCGAGAAGGCGGCTCACCAGCACGGGCATGGGCACGGCGATACCGGCCAGCACTGGCGCGAGCCCGCCCGCGTGCGTGACTTCGTCGCCCGCATGGACGCGCGCGCCCAGGAGCGCGCCCCCCAGTTCGAGCTGATGACCCAGCTCCTCGGGCGCGACGGCGAAGAACGCCTCCGCATCCTCGACCTCGGCGCCGGCTACGGCGCCGAGGCGCAGGTTTTCCTGACCGCCTTCCCGAAAGCCTCCGCCGTCCTCGTCGATGCCTCCGAGGAGATGATGCGAGTCGGGAGCGAGCGGCTCGCCCGGTTCGATGGTCGCTACCGCTACGTCGCCTGGGACTTTGGCGAGGGCGCCCTCCCCGGCGACCTCGACGGCCCCTTCGACGCGGTTATCTCCTCGGCGGCCATCCACCACCTCCCCGAGGCGGCGCTCAAGCGCCTTTACGGCGAGGTGTTCGCTTGCCTGGCCCCCGGTGGCGCCTTCCTCAACCTCGACCTCGTCCACGCTCCCGACGACGTGCTTGAAGCGCGCTACCGCGAGATCCAGCAAGGCGAGCAGGAGACCCGCGACGAGCCTCCGCAACCCGCCGAGCTCCCCCGCCACCACTCCCACCTGGAGCCGCTCGATAGCCACCTCGGCTGGCTGCGCGACGCCGGCTTCGAGCACGTCGACTGCTTCTGGAAACGCCTCGGCGGCGCCCTCTTCGGCGGCTACCGCCCCGACAGCGCCTGACAAACCGGGCGACAGCGCCCAGCTGCGCCCCTCGCGGCGCAGGTTGTCGTCAGGTACTGCTGGTGCGGACCCTAAAGATCGTGGGTGAGGCCCTGAATGGGCTCCTGCACGTCGCTCTGCTTGAAGACCTGGATGATCTCCCCATTCTTCATCAGCCGGATGATCCGGTTCCCGTCCTCGTCCACCGTGTCGACGCGTGAATCCGCCTCCACAACCACCTCGCTCCCGTCTGTGAGCGTCACCTTCATCGCGAGCAGCGCCATGTTGCTATGTCCCCCTTGGGTCGGGCACGTTGACGACGATCGCTTCCATCGTCGTCCGCGCCAGCAGGAATACCGCCTCGTTGTCGGAGTCGAGGTTCTCCTCGGCGTGGACCTCGTAGGGCGGAACGAAGATGAAGTCGCCCGGACCCGCGTCCGCCACGTGTTCGAGCGCGTCCCCCCAGCGGAAGCGCATGCGCCCCTCGATAACGAAGATGCCCGACTCGCTTTCGCCGTGGTGGTGCACGTCGGAGCAGCCCCCGGGGTCGTTGCGCCCCACGCCCATCCACAGCCCCTCGGAGCCCGTCAGGGCGCCCGAGATGCCCGCCTCGCGGCGCATGCCCGGCGTCTGCGCCGTGCCTGCGTCGCGTTCCGCCGGACGGGTGATGCTGACCATGGACCGAATTCTACGGGGAAGCTCCCAGCGGGCGAGCCGGGGGACGCCTCCCGCCGGCGATGCGCTAGGATCGCCCCTGCGGCGACGATCGCGACATCGCCCAGGAGGACGCCCGTGACCATCCCCGAAGGCGCAACCGAGGTCATCCTCAGCTATGTCCGCAGGAAGGCGGCCGAGTGGACCCCCGAGCAAATGGCGCAGCGCGTCGAGGCCGCCGTCGCCGAGCTCGAAGCCGCCGCCCGCGCCGTGCCCGACGACCTCCTTGAGGTGCGCCAGGAAGGCCAGGAGTGGAGCCCCCTCGAGTGCATCCGCCACGTCGCCGAGGTGAACCACGGCACGGCCACCCGCGTCCGCGGCGTCGTCTCCGAGGGTGTTGTGCCCGACGAGATCCCCGCCGTCCCCCAGACCCGCGAGGATGTCCTCGCGACCCACGCCGGGGTCATCGCCGGCGCTATCAAGGCCGTGCGCGAGGGCAACGCCGACCCCGATGCCGAGATCGTGTGGCTTCACCCCTTCCTCGGTGACCTCAACTGGCGCGAGTGGCTCCTCACCCTCCGCGTCCACTCCCTCGACCACGCCAGCCAGCTGGAAGTCCTCCAGGGCCCCGCGTAGCTGCGATGCCGCCCGGCGAAGCCGAGGACGCCCTCCGCTTCCTCGATATCCTCACGACCGCATCGAGCGTCGCCCATGCGCGCGGCGCCGCAGCCGTCCTCGCGGCGCACCTGCTGGAAGCCATCGATGTGCTCACGGGCCAGGCGGAGGTGGAGGAGGCCGGTGGCCCTGCCGCTCTGCTTGGGCACCGGCGCACGGAACTCGCCGTGGACCCCGCCGTCCGCGAACTGACGCAGCGCTGGTTCGCGCGCCTCGGCAGCGCCCCCGAGGCCACGCTGGGCGCGGGCGAACTTCAGGAACTGCGAGCCGAGATCGAGGAGCTGGTCAGGTCGTGATGGGGCGCGCTTGCAGCAGGAACATCTTCCCGAAGTCGTCGTAGGCGAACTCGATGTCGATGGGGCTGCCGTACTCGCTTTGGACGGCGTGCGCCGTCTCGACGACCTCCTGCACCTCGTCGTCGCTCAGCGACGGAGCCGCCATGCGCTCGCCTGGCACGGCCGTCCGCTCCGTACCGTGGCCCGTCAGCACGACCTGCTCGTGCTTCTCGCTGATGGCGCGCTCGCGCATCTCTCCGCCGGGCCCCACGATGAACGAGTCCGGCGTGACATAACCGGATACGACCGCCTCCCCCAGCCCCCACGACGCGTTGATCAGCACCTCGTCGGTCGCGCCCGTCATCGGGTTCTTCGTGAAGGCGACCCCGCTCGAGCGCGCTCGCACGACCTGCATCACGACAACCGCCATCGCCTCCCCCGCGTGCTCGATGCCCCGGAAGGTGCGGTATTGCACCGCCCGTTCCTGCCAGAGGCAGCGGTAGCAGTCGAGCACCGCCCCCAGGATCTCGTCGTCCGTGTGCAGGTTCAGGTAGCTCTCGTAGAGCCCCGCGAACGAGCTGCCGGCGCTGTCCTCGTTCAGGCTGCTCGATCGCACCGCGAAGGTCGCGTGCGGTCCCGAGCGCGTCCGCAGCTCCGTCACCGCCTCGGTGATGGCGCCTCGCGCGCCCTCGTCCAGGCTCGCGCCATCGAGCCGCTCCGCCACGGGCGCAAGCGTCGCCCGGATGGCTGCCATCGGCGTCCGTGCCTCCAGCTCGGCGAGTGGGGCCGTGACGGCCGCCAGTTCGTGCGCTTCCGCGAAAGTCTCGTAGCCCTCCGCCGCCACGATGAAACCCGGCGGAACCGGGAACCCCAGGCCCGAGAGCCGGGCCAGGCTCCCGCCCTTGCCCCCGACGCGCCGCTCCGGCGCCCCGGGCTCGTCCAGCCACACGATTGCGTCAGTCATGGCGCAGGAGTCTATCGAGGGGTCTGCTCAGGGGACAGGCCGGGCGGAGCGACGCTGTCCGGGGTCCGCCGTAAGATCGCCCCCGTGGACGCCCTTCCCCTGCCCGAAATGGTCAACCTAGAAGGCGGCGTGCTGCTGATGGGCAATGACCGCGGCCGCCCCGACGAGCAGCCCGTCCATCGCGTCGAGATCGCCCCCTTCCGCGTCGCCGTCTCGCCGGTGACGAACGCGCAGTTCGCGCAGTTCCTCGCGACCGGCCACGAGCCGCCCCGCTTCTGGGACGACGAGCAGTTCAACGCCCCCGACCAGCCCGTCGTGGGCGTGAACTGGTTCGATGCCGTCGCCTTCTGCGAGTGGCTCGCCGCTGACACGGACATCCCCTACCGCCTCCCCACCGAGGCCGAACGCGAATACGCCTCGCTCGGCGGCCTTGAGGGCGCCGGCTGGCCCTGGCCCGGCGAGCGCTGGCAGGGCCACCCCGCCGCCGGCCGCATAGCCGCCGCCGACCGCCCCCATCCCCCCGCCCCTGAGTGCGCCAATGGCTACGGCCTCCGCTGCATGGCCGAGAACGTGCACGAGTGGTGCCTCGACTGGTATCACGCCGATGCCTACGCCAACCCCGGTTCCGGTGATCGCGAACCCGCCGAGCGCGCCCGCAAGGTCAGCCGTGGCGGAAGCTGGCGCCACTCGGTCAAGTTCACCCGGCTCACGGCGCGCGCCAGCCTCTCGCCCGAGCGGCGCTACAACGACTTCGGATTCAGGCTCTACGCGGGCGCCTGAGCGACGCTCTAGCTCGAGGATGCCCCCAGCAGCTGCGCCGTGTGCTCGGCGAGGTGCTGTGCGTTCATCTCGAAGATCGCCGCGACGTTCCCGAAGTGCTCGTGCGGCTTCTCCAGGTCCTCTGCCGTCACGTACTGCAGCTTGGCGTCGCACCGGCTCACGACCGCGTCGAACTCGTCCACCGCTTCGATCGATGAGGCGCAGTCCGGCTCGCCCACCTCGATACCGGGATAGCCGCAGGCCTCGCACACCATCGTCGTGATGCGCGCCTCGATCTGGATGACGTGCTCCGCCACTTCCTGTGCGGTCCACGCACCGTCGCCCGGCCCCCGCCGCCACCCCATCTCGGCCTCCTCGATGGCCTCGCGAAACGTTGCGCGGGCCTCGGCCAGCGTCGCTCGCAGCTCGTCCGGTGTTGCCATGTCACGTCCTCCCCGGCGTCGGTTCTCCCCAGTGTGTACGCCGATCGCTCGCAACCGTCGAGAGCCCCGTACTCGCTCTCCGACCGGACCCGTAGAATGCCGCCGATGGAGCTCAGGAGCCTCGGTCGCACCGGCGTGCAGGTATCCAGCCTCTGCCTCGGCTGCATGATGTTCGGACGCCGCACCGAACCAGAGGAGTCCTACGCCATCATCGACCGCGCTCTCGACGCCGGCATCAACTTCCTCGATACCGCCAACGTCTACGCGCTCGGGCGCAGCGAGGAGATCACCGGCGAGGCGCTCAAGCGCAACGGTCGCCGCCACCAGGTCGTGCTCGCCACCAAGGTGCACGGGGCCATGGACGCCGAAGACCCGAATGCGCGCGGTAACAGCCGCCGCCACATCATCGAGCAGTGTGAGGCCAGCCTCCGCCGTCTCCAGACCGACTACATCGACCTCTACCAGCTGCACCGCCCCCAGCCCGACATCCCCATCGACGAGACCCTGCGCGCCCTCGACGACCTCGTCCGCGCCGGCAAGGTGCGCTACATCGGCACTAGCACGTTCGCCTCCTGGGAGATCGTCGAGTCCCTCTGGGTGGCGAAGGAGTTCGGCCTCAACCGCGTCGTCTGCGAGCAGCCGCCCTACAACCTCCTCGACCGCCGCGCCGAGCGCGAGCTCCTCCCCATGACCCAGACCTTCGGCATCGGCGTCATCCCCTGGGGACCGCTCGGAGGCGGGCTCCTCGCCGGCCGCTACCGCCGCGGCGAGCCCTTGCCTGAGGACGGCCGCTACGCCATGAACGCGCAGCAGCGCCGACGTCTCACCGACGGCGTCTACGACGTCATCGAGGGGCTCGAACCGATCGCCGCTGACAAAGGCTGCACCCTCTCGCAACTCGCCCTCGCCTGGTGCGAGCAGCAACCCGGCGTAACCAGCCCCATCATCGGCCCGCGTACGCTCGAACAGCTCGAGGACAACCTCGGCGCCGCCGAGGTCGTCATCACCGACGAGGACCGCGATCGCATCGACGCCGTCATCGCCCCCGGCGCCACCGTCTCCCCGTACTACGAGGCCGGCTGGCGCTCCCACGACTACCGCATCCTCTAGGGAGTCAGCATGAGTGGAGAGTTTGCTAGGGCTGCCGACAAGATGAAGGTCTTCATGGCCGAGCTGGATGCAAGTGAACGACGACAGTGGAGCGACTACAGCAAGGCTCCGTGGCAGGGCGTCTACGTGCTATACGAGAACGGGGAGCCCACCTATGTGGGCCGTTCCAACAAGATGAGGGATCGAATTCGCCGTCACGGCGCCGATAGTTCGGACCGCCATGGAGCCACGTTTGCCTTCAAATTGTTGAAGAGAAGTCTGGGTGAGTCTGCACTTACCGACCCAGAGATTGAACAGCGCCATGGCCAGGAGTTTCGCAAGCGACGGGAGACCGTGAGGGGCATGACATTCCAGGCGGTGGCAATTGAAGACCAATTGGAGCAGACCCTTTTCGAGGTCTACGCAATCTTGGAGAAGAGGACCTACCCCCACCACAATGACTTCAAGACGCACTAGGAGAGAGCGCACGTGACGACCGATGCCGCCGCGCCCGCCGCCCTCGACGGCATCACCGTCCTCGACCTGACCGCGCACATCGCCGGCCCCTACTCGACGAAGCTGCTGGCCGACCTCGGCGCCCGCGTCATCAAGGTCGAGCGGCCCGGCGGCGACCCCATCCGCGCCTTCGGCCCCTGGCTCAACGACGAGCCCGGCCCCGAGCGCAGCGGCGCCTACCAGTTCCTCAACACGAACAAGGAGTCGATCGTCCTCGACCTTAAGTCGGACGGCGGCCGCGAGGCGCTCGAACGCCTCCTCCCGCTCGCCGATGTCGCCGTGACCAGCTACCCGCCCGCCGTCGCCGAACGCCTGGGCCTGACACCCGACGCCCTCCGCGGCGTGGCCGACGTGAACGTCCTCTCCCTCACGAACTTCGGCTGGGACGGCCCCTACCGCGACTACTCCCTCTCCGAGACGGTGCTCTACGCCATGGGCGGCGAGATGTACTCGCACGGCTCCGTCGGCCGCGAGCCGCTCAAGATGGGCGGCACCGCCTCCCTCACCCAGTGCGGCGCGATGGCCGCCATCGGGGCGCTCGGCGCCGTCTACGCGACCGAGGTCCACGGCATCACCCAGCGCGTCGATGTCTCCCTCTTCGACGTGCAGCTCAACAGCGTCGACCGGCGCAGCTCGGCCATCATGGCCTACCGCTTCTCCGGGCGGATCAACGACCGTCCCGAGGTCGCCGGTCCCTCGACCGGAGCGGGCGTAGTCGGCGTCTTCCCCTGCGCCGATGGCTACGTCGAGATGACCGCCTCGGCCGGACCGTACTGGCACCGCTTCGCCGAGATGATCGACCGTCCCGACTTCAAGGACCCGAAGTGGAACGACCGCGAGTGGATGAACTCCCCGCAGGCTCGCGAGGAGGTCGACGTCGCCCTCTACCCCTGGCTGGCCGAACGCACCCGGGCCGAGATCTGGGAGGCTGCCCGCAACGCGCACGCCATCCTCGCCCCCCTCTTCACCGCGGCCGACCTGTACGAAGACCCCGTCTTCCGCGAGCGCGGCCTCTGGACCGAGGTCGAGCACGACACCCTCGGCAGGTTCCCCATGCTCGGGCGGCCCTACATGCTCAGCGAGACGCCCTGGGCCATCCGCCGCGCCGCCCCCACGCTGGGACAGGACACCGACGCCCTCCTCGAAGAGGCCGGCTACGACGCAGCCGCCGTCACGGAACTCCGGCGATCGGGGGCCGTCGCATGAACGCCTACCTGCCCCTCCAAGGTATCCGCGTCTGCGACTTTGCCTGCGTCTGGGCCGGCCAGACCGCCACCATGTACCTCGCCGACCTCGGCGCCGACTGCATAAAGGTCGAGAACCCGTACGTCTGGAACCCCGCCACCCGCGCCGCCGCCCCCGTCCTCCCCGCGCCCGTGGCGCAGATGCTCCCCGCCTGGATGGCCGGCCACCCCGACAACGACCCCGGCCCCCGTCCCTGGAACAACAGCCCCGCTTTCATCCACGTCATCCGCAACAAGCGCTCCTTCACCGTCGATAGCCGCCGCCCCGAGGGGTTGGCCATCGTCAAGAGCCTCATCGCTATCAGCGACGTGCTCGCCGAGAACCTCGCCCGCGGCACCCTGGAGAAGCTCGGCCTCGACGACGACGCCATCCGCGCCGCTCGCCCCGACATCGTCATCCTCCACCTCCCCGCCTACGGCCGCACCGGCGACTACGTCGAGGGCCGCGGCTACGGCGCCCACATCGATGGCGTCGCTGGCTCGACCATCCTGCGCGGCTACCGCGACTCCGCCCCCGAGACCAACGTCCAGACCTTCGCCGGCGACTTCTTCGTGGGGATGCACGGCGGCCTCGCCATGCTCGCCGCCCTCCGCCACCGCCGCCGCACCGGCCAGGGCCAGACAATCGAGCTCGCCCAGGCCGAGTGCTCCGCATCGATGTTCCCCCAGGCTGCCCTTGATGCCGCCTGGAACGGCCGTGCCACCGGGTCCATCGGGAACCGCAGCACCGAGGGCTTCGTTCCCAACGGCGTCTTCGCCGCCCGTGGCGAGGAACAGTGGCTCGCCCTCAGCTGTCGCAGCGACGCCGAGTGGGCCGCCCTCGTCGACTACCTCGGCAGTCCTGCCTGGGCCACGGCGCCCGAGTTCGCCACCGCCGGGGGTCGCCGCGCCTCGGAGGACGCCATCGAGTCCGAGCTCGCCGCCTGGATCGCCGCCCGCGACCGCGAGGAGCTCTTCCGTGACCTCCAGGAAGTCGGGGTGACCGCCGGTCCCGTGCTCAGCGCGAAGGACGTCACCGAGGACCCGCACGCCAACCAGTCCCCCGCCTACCATCGCCTTGAAGCGACCGAGGACTACCCCACCACCGACTTCCCCGCCCCCTCGTTCACCTTCTCCCGCTCCGACGTGACCCTGCGCACCCCGCCCGCCCTCCTCGGCGAGCACAACCACTACGTCTACCGCGAGCTCCTCGGCGTCAGCGACGAGGAGTACGCGAAGCTCGAGGCCGGGGGCCACATCACGACGACCTACGCCGACGAGATCATGGGGCGCTAGGCCGGCAGCCAGTCCGTCAGGGCCAGCGCCAGCAGCACCCCGAAGATGAGGTGCAGGCGCGCCGTCTGTACGAGCGTCGCGTTCAGCGCACGCCCCGCCGTCCCGCCCGCCACCGCCCGCAGAGGCGCCACCGCGAACGGCAGGCTCGCCAGCACCAGCAGCGCCCACCGTTCGACGCCCGTCGCTGGCCAGAGCGCAATCGCGACCCCGTAGGCGGCCACCATCAGCAGCAAGTACCACGCGCGCGTCCCCCGCTCCCCCAGCACCACCGCCAGCGTCGTCTTGCCCGCGGCTCGATCGGTCGCGATATCGCGCAGGTTGTTGGCCACGAGGATCGCCGTCACCGTGCATCCGACCGGCACCGCCGCCAGCCACACCACTCCCGGGGCCGCCTCCGCCTGCACGAAATACGTCCCCACGACCGCCACCATCCCGAAGAACCCGAACGTGAACACGTCGCCCAGCGCGCGGTACCCGATCGGCCACGGCCCCCCCGTGTAGATGAGCCCCGCCACGATGCTCGCCAGCCCGATTACGACCACGATCCACCCCGCCACCACCACCAGGTAGATGCCGGCCAGCAACGCCAGCAGGAAGGCGGCCCACATGCCGGCCTTCATCAGCGTGGGCGTGAGCAGGCCCATCTGCGTGGCGCGCGCCGGACCGAGCCGGTCGCCCGTGTCCGCGCCCCGCAGGAAGTCGAACACGTCGTTCGCGAAGTTCGCGCCAATCTGCAGGCAGAGCGCCCCGAAGAGCGCCGCCACGAACGGCCCCGCCGAGAACACGTCGTCGCCGATGGCCGCGCCCGTCCCCACCAGCACCGGCGCGATCGCCGCCGTCAGCGTCGGCGGCCGCGCGGCCGCGCGCCACGCCCCGAGGCTGCCCGGGGCGGGCAGCGCCCGCTCGGTGCTCACCCCCGCACCGCCGTGATCGACTGTGCCGCCCCGCCAAGGTGGCTGCGCTTCTCGATGCGCGTGAATCCCGCCTCCTCAAGCATGTCGCGCAGCCCCTCCCCGTCGGGCAGATACGCCGCGGAGGCTGGCAGGTACCGGTAGGCGCGCCCGTCGCTCAGCAGCGCCCCCAGCGCCGGCACGACCCGTTGGAAATAGACCCCGTGCCCCAGTCGCAGGACGCTCGATCGGGGCTCATCGACCTCAAGCAGTCCCACTCGCCCCCCCGGGCGCAGCACTCGCGCCAGTTCCGCCAGCACGGGCGGGATGGAGACAAAGTTCCGCAGCGCGAACCCCGAGACCGCCACCGACACGCTGCTATTCGCCAGCGGCAGCTGCAGCGCGTCCCCGCGCACGAGCGAGACGGCCTTCGGACAGCGCTCACGCGCGGATGCCAGCATCGCCCCTGCGAAGTCGAGCCCCACCACCCGCGCTCCCCTCTCCCGCGCCATCGCCGCGAAGTCGCCGGTCCCGCAGGCGAGGTCGAGCACCGTGTCGCCGCCGCCAACCCCGACCGCGTCGATGAGCGCACGCCGCCAGCGCTGGTCGAAGCCCAGCGTGATGATGCGGTTCATGCGGTCATAGGAAGGGGCGATGCGGTCGAACATCGTCCGCACGACTGCCGCCTTTTCGTCTGCCCCGGGCAGCACGTCCATGCCGTTATCCTGCGGCGAGGTCAGGACTCCTGCTCCTTCGCATGGTCCCAGAGCTCCGTGCCTCGCCACTCGCGGTCGCGCCACTTCAGCGCCTCCCGCAGGCCGTCCGCCTCCACGCGCTCCCGGAAGCCGGGACGCCCGTCGATGAAGGCCGTGTACACGTCGAACTCCGCCGCCGAGTGGATCGCGGGTTGCAGCCCCTGAATCTCCATCCAGCGGTTCACCGAGTGCTTGTGCAGGATGTTCACCTCAAGCGGGATGCGCATGATCTTGCGCGCGAAGTGCAGGGTCGCCTCCTCCAGCTCACCCTCGGGCACGGCCTTGTTCACCAGCCCCCACTCGTCCGCCGTCTTCCCGTCGATTAGCTCGCCCGTCATGAACAGCTCTTTCGCGCGCCGGTACCCGACCGTCCACGGCCACAGCGAGAGCGTCCGCAGCGTGCCCATGTGCCGCCCGGCGATGTGCCCGAACTTGGCCGTCTCCGTGCAGATCACGAAGTCGAACATCGAGATCAGCTCCGTCCCGCCGGAGATGCAGTGCCCGTGTACCTGCGCGATCGTCGGCTTGCGCGTGTTGAACAGCCGCAGATAACGGTCGACCGAGTCGATCATCGTCCGCCTTGAACGGCCCACGCTCTGCTCCTGCAGGATGTCGCCCGGCGAGCCCGGCTCCACCGTCCGGTTCGAGGCGAGGTCGTACCCCGCGCAGAACGAGCGTCCTGCTCCCCGCAGCAGCAGCACGTACGCATGCGGGTCGTCCTCGAAGTGGTCGAGGAAGTCGAAGAACTCGTCCAGCAGGTCCGCCGAGAGCGCGTTCAGCGCCTGCGGCCGGTTCAGGGTCACCCGCACGACGCCTTCAGCCTCGGCCAGGGGCTCCACGATGATGTTCTCGTACTCGGGGTAGGTCATGGCTCTCCTCCTGGGGTTGGGTTTGCTTGCTCGCCCTCAGCCGGGCGTCACTTCGATAAGCGTGCCGTCGCGGTCTGTCTGGCGCGCGATGTAGCCCAGGATCTCCCGCCAGAGCTCCTCCGCGGCGGCGTCCCGGTCCGCCGGGAAGGCCTCCACGATCGCGTCGACCACCGTCCGCAGGCGCGCGTTCTCGTCCGTCAGCTCCTCGGGTGCGGGCCACTCCCGCGCCTCGCCCGGGGCCAGGTCGATGCCCTCGAGGGCGTCCGCCAGTTGCGCGTTCCCGCCCCTCGCCGAGGACGCGCTTACGAGCACCGCCCGCAGGTCCGCGTTCTCCTCGACCGCGAGGGCGTGCTCCTCGGTCAGCCGCTGCTTCAGGTGCTCCAGCGCCCAGAGCATGTTCCCCGCGATGCGTTTCGCCCACGGCGACTCCAGCTCGGGCATCAGGTCGGCCCGCAGGTTGTACTCAAGCCCCTCGACGATCTCCGCTGGTGTTGGTCGCATGGCTAGGCCGCGTCCTCGCGCACGATGCGCTCCATCCGCCGCAGGAAGGAGCGCGGCGCCGCCATGCCCAGCACGAGCGTCTGCGTTTTCCGCATCTCCCCCGTGGCGAAGCGGTTCACCGCCGCCAGGCACGCCGAGACGGCCCAGTACGACTGGAAGACCGTGTAGAAGCGCATGTTGTCGCGCCGGATGGGCAGCCCGCTCAGCTCTCCATAACGTGTGATCAGCCCTTCCATCGCGTCGTCCCCGATCATCGGGCGCACCATGAAGTCCAGATAGGCCAGGTCCGACATCGGGTCGCCGATGAACCCCGACTCCCAGTCGAGCGAGGCTACCACGCGGTCGTCCCGGAACAGGATCTGCCCCGGCCCCACCTGCCCCTGCCCCAGCACGATGCGGTCCACCTCCGTGGGCAGATTCCGCTTCAGCCAGGCCATCGTGGCGGTCATCACCGGCTGCGGTTCGAGCAGTTCCCGCTTCGTCGCCCGCTCCCAGCGCTCGATCACCATCCGCGCGCACTCGGGGCCGTCCTGCGGCGCACCCAGGAACCCCAGCCCCATCGCTTCCCAGTCCAGGCCGTGCTGGATCGCCAGCAGCTCCACGAAGTGGTCGAGGATGGACCGCTGGCTCTCGGCCGAAAGGTCGCGGAAGTTGGTGTCGCCCTCCACGCGCTCGCGGATGACGAAGTCCTCGCCTGCCCACGCGGGGTCGCGCTCGTACCAGTAGTTGGTCGGCACGGGCATGGGCGTTTCCTGGAGCGCGCGAAAGATGCGGTATTCCTTCTCCAGGCTCGCCTCCTCGTCGCGGAAGCAGGTGCTCTCGTTCGCCCGGAACATGAGCTGCCTGGAGACCGGCGCCTCGCCCTCCCAGTCCGCGTCGAAGAACCACATCGAGCGCGAGTTGCCGCCCGGCGAGCGGGAGACATTGTGGATCGAGACGTTGCGAACCTCGGGCATTCGCTCGGAGAGGTACGCGCGCAGGATCTCGGGGAGCCGCTCAATCGTCTCTGGTTCCACGCCGCCCTCCTCTGGGCTGCGCGGAGTATAGGCGCTGAGCCCACCCCGAGGGCGCGCAGCCAATAGGCGGCTACGCGCTCAGGGGAAGAAACGGAGGAAGGGTCAGTGGCCTACCAGTTGCGGTCGCGGCCGCCGCCACCACCACCGCCACCACCGCCGTGCTGCGGTCCGCGCGAGCGGAAGCAGTCGCTGCAGTAGACCGGGCGGTCGCCACGGGGCTGGAAGGGAACACGCGCTTCGCGGCCACACTCGGCACACACGGCGCTGAACATCTCACGGTTGCTGTCGTAGCTGCGGTAGCCTCCGCCACCGCCGCCTCCGCCACCCTCGCCGCGCGAGGCCTTGCGGGCCTGGCGGCACTCGGGGCAGCGCCGCGGCTCATTGGTGAATCCGCGGGACTGGTAGAACTCCTGCTCGCCCACCGTAAAGGTGAACTGAGCGCTGCAGTCGGAGCAGGTCAGGGTTCGATCGACGAACGACGTCATACATTTGCCTCCGGGGCATTAGCTGGGTACCGGCGGCAATCGAGCGTGAGTTTGGAATCTCTCATGGGAACGATCTGAACCGAGAACCTCCGCCGGAGCATAGCACGGGCTCTCCATGCAGTCCCTCAACCGACCACCAGCCTCCCCCTTGTGCTTGCGCCAGCGGGGCCAAACTGCCAGTGTTAGCCGGCTCGCCCGCCGGCTGCTTCGAGCATGCGAACGGGCGAAAGCCTGTGCGATCGGAGGGCAACTATGCCCGGTGTTGACGACCACGAAACCGTCTCTATCTACCCGCTGGATAACAAGCAGCTTGAGGATCTCCTGAACGGAGTCGGCGAGTGCACCTTCAACTGGGGCACCAAGGATGGCTGGCCCGTTGGCGTCATCATGTCGTTCCTCTGGAAGGACGGGCGCTTCTGGATTACCGCCGGCGCCCACCGGCACCGCATCTCCGCCGTTCGCCGTGACCCGCGCGTCTCCGTCGTTGTGAGCGGCGCCGCCGGCCCTCCCGGCTACGCCGGGCCTTTCGGCGCCGCCACCGCCAAGGGGCGCTGCATCATCCACGAGGACCGCGAGACCAAGGACTGGTTCTACCCGGCGTTCGCCGCCAAGCTGAACCCCACCAACCCCGAAGCCGCCGCCGCGTTCGTCGCGACGCTCGACTCGCCCCTGCGAGTCGTCCTCGAAGTCGTGCCCGAGCAGTGGATCCTGTTCGACGCCGCCAAGTTCGGCGCGGATGCCGCCGGCACGCTCTCCGACGACCAGAAGGGTCCGATGCTCAGCGCCGACGCCGAGCGGATGCCTCGGGAACTCGAGCGCCGCGGAGTCTCCTAGGCGCTTCATGCGCGCCGGAATCCACGTCGCCAATTTCACCTGGCAAGGTGGCCCCCCGGAGATGGGGCCGCGCCTTGCCGAACTTGGAGCCGTCTCCGAGCAGGTCGGCCTCTCCCGCCTGTCCTTCATGGACCACCTCTTCCAGATCGGGTGGATCGGCCCGCCCGACATGGACATGCTCGAGGGCTACACCGCGCTTGGCTTCGTCGCCGGCCACACCTCGACGATCCGCCTCGGCCTGCTTGTCACGGGCGTCACCTACCGCCATCCCGGCATGCTCGCCAAGCAGATCAGCACACTCGATGTGCTCTCCGGCGGGCGCGCCTGGCTCGGCATCGGGGCGGCCTGGAACGAGCAGGAGCACGTCGGCCTCGGCGTTCCCTTCCCGCCCCTCAGCGAGCGCTTCGAGCGGCTCGAGGAGGCCATCCGCATCTGCCTCCAGATGTGGAGCGACGACAACGGCCCCTTCGACGGGAAGCACTACCAGCTTGCGGAGACGCTGAACACCCCCCAGTCCATCAGCCGGCCCCATCCCGAGCTCCTCATCGGTGGCCGCGGCGAACGCAAGACCCTCCGCCTCGTCGCTCGCTACGCCGACGCCTGCAACCTCACCAGCAGCGACGTCGAGGAGGTCCGCCACAAGCTCAGCGTTCTCCGCGGCCACTGCGAGACCGAGGGCACCGACTACGACGCCATCGAGAAGACCGTTGCCTGGACCGGCCCCGCGTTCGACACCGAGAACGAGCGCGCTCGCTTCCTCGACCGCATGGCCGAGTTTGCCGCCGAGGGGGTAACGACCGTCACGATTACTCCCTACAGCGATGCCCCAGTTGCCGAGGTGCAGGGCTGGGAGCCTCTCATCCAGCGGCTCGCCGACCTGTAGCAGCCCGCTCCCGCCCGCCGCATGCGGCTGCGGGCGGCGCGCGGTACCATCGCACCGTTGCGCGCCGGAGCAAGCGGCGCGCTTGATTTTGACCCCCGGGAGCACCCCACCAGGAGAAGTCATGAGACTGGCCAAGCGGGTCGAAGAGCTGCCCCCCTACCTCTTCGCCCAGATCTCCAAGGTTATCGCCGCCAAGAAGGCCCAGGGCATCGATGTCATCACCTTCGGCATCGGCGACCCCGACCTCCCCACGCCCCCCAACATCCTCGACGCGCTCCATCGCGCAGCCGATAACCCCGCCAACCACCGCTACCCCGAGTCCGAGGGCCTGCCCGAGCTGCGCCAGGCTATCTCCAACTGGTACGAGCGCCGTTTCGAGTGCTCCTTCGACCCCGAGCGTGAGGCCCTCGCCCTCATCGGTTCGAAGGAGGGGATCGCCCACATGGCGCTCACCCTCATCGACCCCGGCGATGTCGCCCTCTCGACCGACCCCGGCTACCCCGTTTACGAGATCGGCACGATGTTCGCCGGTGGCGTCACTATCAAGCTGCCTCTCCGCCAGGAGGCCGGCTGGCTACCCGACCTCGACGCCGTCCCCGAAGACCTTGCCGCCAAGGCCAAGGTCCTCTGGCTGAACTACCCCAACAACCCCACCGCCGCCGTCGCCGACTTCGCCTTCTTCGAGAAGGTCGTGGCCTGGGCGAAGGAGTACGACGTCTCCATCTGCCACGACAACCCCTACTGCGACGTGGCCTACGACGGCTACCGCCCCATGTCCATCTTCCAGGTGCCCGGCGCCCGCGATGTCGCCATCGAGTTCAACTCCTTCTCGAAGATCTACAACATGACCGGCTGGCGCATCGGCATGGCCGTCGGCAACGGCGAGCTCGTTGACGCCCTCATGCGGGTCAAGTCGAACATCGATAGCGGCATCCCCCAGGCCATCCAGGAGATGGCCATCGAGGCCGTCAACGGCCCCCAGGACGTCATCGACGAGCACAACGCCATCTACCAGCGCCGCCGCGACCGCATCGTTGAGACGCTGCGCAAGATGGGCCTCGAAGTCGACCCGCCCAAGGCCTCCCTCTACGTCTGGGCGAAGCTCCCCAATGGCATCATCAGCGGCGACTTCGCCGCCCGCCTCATCGACGAGTGCGCCGTCGTCGTCACGCCCGGCCGTGGCTACGGCCTCAACGGCGAGGGCTACGTCCGCCTCTCCCTCACCACCCCCGACGATCAGGTCGAGGAGGGCTGTCAGCGCCTGGAGGAATGGAAGGGGTTCTAGCTGGACATGCCGGGAGCGGGCGAGAAGTGCAGGATGTACGCGTGACCGATGACACACTCACGGTCGACCTCCTCGACGGGCGTACGATCTCCGTGCCCCTTGCGTGGTACCCGCGGCTTCTTCACACCACGGCCGCCCAGCGAACCAACTGGCGCGTCGCTGGCGGTGGCTTCGGCATCCATTGGCCCGACATCGACGAGGACCTGAGCACCGCGGGGCTCCTGCGTGGAGCGCCTGCTCCCCGGGAATCGACGCCAGCGTAGCGACGCCGTTTCCCGCCAATGGTCTAAGCTGGCTGGATGGCCAAACGCCTCCACTCCACCGCCCCCAAGCGTGACCGCGCCTACCTGGTCGCTGTCGACCGCCCCGGGGCCGCCCTCCCCGCCCGCGAGTCCCTCGCGGAGCTCTCCGAGCTTGCCCGCACGGCCGGCGCAAAGGTCGTCGGCCTCGCTCTGCAGCGACGCTCCAGCCCCCAGCCCGCCACCTACATCGGCAGCGGCAAGCTGCGCGAGGTCGCCGACGCCTGCATCGAGCAGCGCGCCAACACCGTCATCTTCGATGATGAGCTCGCACCCTCGCAGCAGCGCAACCTTGAGGAGCAACTCCAGCTCAAGGTCATCGACCGCACCGCCCTCATCCTCGACATCTTCGCCATGCGCGCGAGCACGCGGGAGGGCCGCCTCCAGGTCGAGCTGGCCCAGACCGAGTACCTCCTGCCCCGCCTGCGCGGACAGTGGAGCCACCTCGAACGCATGGAGGGCGCCATCGGCCTGCGGGGCCCCGGCGAGACCCAGATCGAGACTGACCGCCGCCTCGTCCGCCGCCGCATGAGCAAGCTGAAGAAGGACCTGGAGCAGGTGCGCGTCCAGCGCGAGCTGTACCGCCGCAAGCGGCGCCGCTCCGGCGTGCCCGTCGTCGCCCTCATCGGCTACACGAACGCCGGTAAGACGACCCTCATGCGCGCCCTCTCCGGCGCCGACCAGCGCGCCGAAGACAAGCTCTTCGCCACGCTCGACCCTGTCACCCGGCGCATGGCCCTCCCCTCGGGACGCCCCGCCCTCCTCACCGATACCGTCGGCTTCATCCAGAAGCTCCCCACCCAGCTCGTCGCGTCCTTCCGCGCGACCCTCGAGGAGCTGGAGGAGGCGGACATCCTCCTGCACGTCGTCGATGTCTCCCACCCCCACGCCGGCGTCCACGCCGAGACGGTCGAGGGCGTTCTCCGCGACCTGAGCGTCCTCGGCCGCCCCACCATCGTCGCCCTCAACAAGATCGACGCCCTCACCGGCGACGACGACGCCCCGCCTGCAACTGAGGCCGAGGCCCGCGCCCTCCTCGACGGCGCCGGACCCGTCCCCGGCGACGTTCGCCACATCTCCGCGAGCAAGGGCTGGGGCATCGACGCCCTCCGTAAAGCCATCGACGACGCCCTCGACGACCGCCCCGGCCTCCCTGCCAACGGCGCCGTCGCCCTTGCGCACAGCGGCTGAGATTCCTGGAGGTGGTGTGTACTCGCGCAGACCGTGCGATGCAGTGGCTTGGTGAAGCCACCCTGCTCACCGCGAAAGTGGTTGCTACCGCGGTTCTGCTTCCCTTCTCCCTCTGGCTCCCCGGGCCGGAACTGTGGGTCGCCCGCATCTGGGGGCGCGACCTCGAAGATCGCTAGAGTTGCCGGCCCGACCTGCCCCACCGCCGCCCCCGGCCCTTGCGCACAGCCGCCAGGCAGCGGTAGAACTCGCGCGTGTCCGATCGCGACGACAGCGTTCCCCTTCCCCACCCCGACGGCCCCCTGAGCGGCTACCGCATCCTCGACCTCGCCGACGAGAAGGGGCAGCTCTGCGCCCGCCTCCTCGGCGAGCTCGGCGCCGACGTCATCAAGGTCGAGCCCCGAACGGGCGACCGCACACGCTCCAACGGCCCCTTCTTCCGCGACGAGGAAGGCCGCGAGTCGAGCCTCTATTGGTGGGCCATGAACGCCGGCAAGCGCTCCGTTACCTGCGAGCTGCGCAGCGAAGCAGGCCGCGACCTCTTCCACCGCCTCGTCGCTGGCGCCGACGCCGTCATCGAGACGAGTGCACCCGGCACGGCCAAGGACTCCGGCGCCGACCCCCGCACCCTCGCCAAGGTGAACCGGAGCGCCGTCGTCGTGAGCATTACCAACTACGGCCAGACCGGCCCTGCCCGCAACCTCCCCGCCACCGATATCGTCGGTTCCGCCACGGGCGGCCACATGTACCTCAACGGCACTAAAGAGCGGGGCCCTGTTCGGACAGCCGCTCCTCAGGCCTACGCCCAGGTGAACCTCCAGGCCGCCGTCGGGACGGCCATCGCGCTCTATGCGCGCGGGGCTAACGGCGGCCTCGGCCAGCACGTCGACGTCTCCATGCAGGAGTCCATGGCCAACGCCATGGACAACGCCCAGCAGACCTGGGACATCCTCCAGATCAACAACCGCGGTCCCGGCTCGGGGCGCATGGTCAGCGGCCGCGAGGGCCCCCGCTACATCTACGAGGCCGCCGATGGCTGGGTGGCGGCGCTGGGAATGGGGGGCCTCGTGGGGCCCAGCTCGGGCGCCATGATCGACTGGCTCGACGAGACCGGCGAAGCCGGACCCCTCACCTCCCCCCACTGGCGCGAACGCCTGGCGGTCGTACAGCCGCTTGAGGAGGACGAGCAGAAGTTGCTCGTCGGCATCATGGAACGGTTCTGTCGCACCCGCCGAAAGGACGACCTCGTGCGTGAGGCGCAGGCCCGCAATGCCGGTTGGGCGCCCGTCTACAGCCCCCGCGAGATCGTTGAGAACGACCAGCTCGCCGCCCGCGACTACTGGGTGCAGGTCCGCCACGAAGACATCGGCGAAACGTTCGTCTACCCGGGCGCCCCCTGGAAGCTCTCGAGTACGCCCTGGAGGCAGCGCGGCCGCGCCCCACATTTGGGCGAACATAACGAAGATGTGTACGGCGATCTCCTCGGGCTTGAGCCCGGCGAAGTCGCGAAGCTCCGGCGTACGATGGTGATCTGACATGACCAGCAACGGGCGGAACGGCAAGCCCAAACCCTTCGAGGGGCTGCGCGTCACCGACCTCTCCTGGGTGGGTGTTGGACCGACCGTGGCGAAATACCTCGGCGACCACGGCGCCGAGGTCATCCGCGTCGAGTCCGCCACGCGCATGGAGGGCCTGCGCCGGGCCGGTCCCTTCACCAACAACGAGCCCCACTACGACAACTCCGGGTACTACGCGAACTTCAACAGCTCCAAGCTCGGCATCACCATCAACCTCAAGACGGACAAGGGGAAGGCGCTCCTGAAGCGCCTGGTCGCTGTCTCCGATGTCGTCACGGAGTCGTTCACCCCCGGCTCGCTGAAGAAGCTGGGGCTCGACTACGAGGAGCTGCGCAAGGTCCGCCCCGACCTCGTCATGATCTCCATGCCCCTCTTCGGCCAGACCGGTCCCTGGGCGCACTACATGGGCTACGGGCACGTCCTCCAGGCCGCCTCCGGCTTCAACCACCTGACCGGCTGGCCCGACGGCGAGCCCATTGGCACCGGCATCGCCTACACCGACTTCCTCGTGCCCCACGTCGGCGCCCTCGCCCTCGTGGCCGCCCTCGACTACCGCCGTCGCACGGGCCAGGGCCAGTACATCGACTTCTCCCAGTTCGAGGGCGCTATCCACGCCCTCGGCCCCGCCATCCTCGAATGGACGGCGAACGGCCGCGAAGCCGAGCGCCTCGGCAACCGCGACCCCGAGGCCGCCCCCCACGGCGCCTACCGCTGCAAGGACGGCCGCTACGTCGTTATCGCCTGCTTCACCGAGCAGGACTGGGAGGGCTTCCGCGCCGCCATCGGCCGCCCCGACTGGACCGACCTCGAGCGCATGCGCCGCAAGTGGTCCCGTCTCGACGAGCAGAAGGAAATCGACCGACACATCGACTTCTGGTGCCGCGAGCGCACCGCCGCCCAGGCCTTCAAGGCCATGCGCGACCACGGCGTCCCCTCCGGAATCGTCAAGTCGCCCGAGGAGATGCACCGCGACCCGCAGCTGCGCCACCGTGGCCACTACGCCGCGCTGGAGCACCCAACGATGGGGGTCCGGACCTACGACTCCCCCGCCTTCCGCCTCTCCAAGACCCCCGGCGGCCCCACCAAGGCCGCCCCCCTCCTCGGCGAGGACACCGAGCGCGTGCTCAAGGGGACGCTCGGCCTGAGCGACGACGAGTTCACGGAGCTGCTCGTGGAGGGTGTGCTGGAGTAGGGGGGCGGTCCGGGCCTAGGGCTCGGTTTCGTCCTCAGCCGGTTCGCCTTCGGTTTCACCCGTCTCGCCGGCGCCGCCTGCAGCGCCTGTGCCCCCGCCCGCGGCCGCATCGTCCACCGGGGGCGCTTCGCCCGGAATCGACGCGCCTTCCTCGACGATGAGGATGCCGGTCATGGTGTCCGGGTGAACATCGCACCAGAAGGCGTAGCGGCCCGGCGGCGGCGTGGTGAAGGTGAAGGTTTGCTGCACGATGCCCAGCTCAAGTGCGGTTCGCACCTGCGTGCCATCCTCGTCGCAGCCGCTGATGCATCCCTCCAGGACCGGCTCGTTTACGCCTACCACGTCGCCCTGGAAGAAGATGAGGTTGTGCGCGACGGAATCGTCCTGGTTGTCCAGCGTCATCGTGAAGTCGACGCCCGGCGGTAGCGTGATTTCCTCGTGACTGAAGTCGCTCGCCTTGATCGTGAGCGTATCTACGAAGGGGCCAACATCCACGGGCACGAACCCGCCGCCGCCCTCCCCCGATGCCTCGCTCGCGAACAGGTTGAGCCCGGCGCCGACCGCGAAGCCGCCCACGATCAGCGCGCCGAACAGCGACACCGCCGTGCCCAGGCTGTAGCGCACCGACGTGTCCTTCGTATCGCGCACCACCTGCATGTCGAACGTTTGCGTGGAACCGGCGAGCACCTCGTCCGGGTGCTGGCTGATCAGGTCCAGGATCGCTCGCTGCGTGCCCTCAAACGCGGCCAGATCGTCCGCCGACGACCACGTCGTCTCGACGATCACCTGTGAGGGGCCGTCTTCGGCGCTGGAGACGTTGATGCGCAGGTCCTCGAATCCGGGAGCCCCGCGCAGGTCATCGTGCGCGTTCTGGATTGCGTCGATGACCCCGCCCTCGCCCACGCTCGTCTTGAGCTGGCCCTCGGCGATGGCGAAGGTGATGACTTGCGTCCGGCGGGCGGCCGCGCGTGCATGCTTTTCCTGCTCGCGTGCCTTCTGCCGCATGCGCCCGTCCTCGTAGGCCCACCCGGCCACCGCGCCCAGCGTGATGGCGGCGGAGGCGCCCAGCAGCGGGCCGCTGAAGCTGCGCTGATCCTCAACCCGAGCCCACCAGACGAGTGCTGCCGTCAGGAGCATGATCGCAATGCCGGCCACGAACGGCCAGATGCTCGGATCCGGAAGATGGACCCCGGGCCCTACGTGGGCGTTGTGCTCGCTGCCTTCGTGCTCCAAAGCCTTCGTCCTTGTGGGCTACTTGATGATGTAGAGAACGGTGAACAGGGCGATCCAGACCACGTCGACAAAGTGCCAGTACATCGACGCCGCTTCGACCGCCTCGTGGTTCTCTGCTGTGAACTGTCCGCCGAGCCCTCGTATCGCCACGACCGCGATGAAGAGCGCGCCTGCCGCGACGTGAGCGCCGTGGAAGCCTGTCAGCGTGTAGAAGGTCGTCCCGTAGATCGTGTCGTCGGCGAGGAAATGCAGCTGCGTGTAGTCGTACAGCTGTGCCGTGAGGAAGACGATGCCGAGGGCCAGCGAGATGAACAGGCCCCAGAGCATCCCCGACTGGTTGCCCTTCTGGATCTGCCAGACCGCCCACTGCACCGTGACTGAACTGAGCACGAGGATGCCGGTCGAGATCGCCGGCAGCAGCACCTCGAGCTCCAGCTTCACGCCCTCCGCGATCTGCTGTGCCGAGAGCAGCTCCTCCGGCGGCCACGAGGGCGCGTCTGCGCGGGCGATGAAGTACGCCGCGAACAGCCCGCCGAAGAACATCACCTCGGAGGCGAGGAAAAGGATGAACCCGAGCATCGAGTTCGTCATGCCTTGCCGTTCCGCTGTGCCGTGAGCAGCCATTAGTGACCCTCACCGTTGCTGTGCCTGGCGTCAAAGAGCGGTCGCTCCGAGCGTACCGGCGGCAGGCTGTCGAAGTTGTAGTCCGGCGGCGGCGAGGTCGTCGCCCACTCGAGCGTGTTCGCCTCCCACGGATCGTCCGGCTGGTCCTTGGGCCGCATGAAGGCCATGACCACCGCAATCAGGAACGGAATCATGCTCACGGCGATAAGGAAGGCCCCGCCCGTCGAGAGCATGTTGAGGGCTTCCCAGCCCGCGCTGTCCGCGTACACCGCGATGCGTCGCGGCATGCCGTCCAGCCCGAGCATGTGCATCGGGAAGAAGGCCACGTTGAACCCGACGAACATCAGCACGAAGTGCAGCTTCCCGAGGCGTTCGTTCAGCTTCCGGCCCCAGATCTTCGGGAACCAGTAGTAGAGCCCGCCGAAGACCGCGAACACCGAGCCTCCGAACAGCACGTAGTGGATGTGCGCCACCACGAAATACGTGTCGTGCAGGGCGAAGTCGACGGGCACGGCTGCGCTGTAGGTGCCGTTGATGCCGCCGATGAGGAACATGCTGACGAAGCCGAGGGCGAACAGCATGGGCGTCGGGAACGAGATTGACCCGCCCCAGAGGGTGCCCAGCCAGTTGAAGATCTTGACCCCCGTCGGAACCCCGATCATGAAGGTCATGAAGCCGAAGAAGGGCAGCAGCACCGAGCCTGTGGTGAACATGTGGTGCGCCCACACGCTGAATCCCAGGCCGCCGATGCCGATCGTCGCGAAGACGAACGCCTTGTAGCCGAAGAGCGGCTTGCGCGAGAACACGGGCAGGATTTCCGAGACGATGCCCATGCCCGGCAGGATCATGATGTAGACCGCCGGGTGCGAGTAGAACCAGAACACGTTCTGCCACAGCACCACGTTGCCGCCGCCGTTCGGATCGAAGAACTGGCCGCCGTAGTTGCGGTCGATGAAGAGCATAACCAGCGCGGCCGCCAGCACCGGCGTCGCCAGCAGCTGCAGGAGCGCCGTCACGAGCATCGTCCAGCAGAAGATGGGCATGCGGAACATCGTCATGCCGGGCGCCCGCATCCGGAACATGGTCACCAGGAAGTTGGCGGCGCCAATCGTGGACGACATGCCCAGCACGATCACCGCGATGATCCACATGTCCATGCCCACGCCCGTCTGCTGCGCGAGTGGGCTGTAGGCCGTCCAGCCGCCGTCCGCGGCCCCGCCGTCGACGATGAAGCCGGCGAACATGAGGAGGCCTGCCGGAGGCAGCATCCAGAACGAGAGCGCGTTGATGCGCGGGAAGGCCATGTCGGCCGCGCCGATCTGGAGCGGCACCAGGTAGTTCCCGAAGCCCGCCCACACCGGAATGATGAACAGGAACAGCATCGCCGAGGCGTGCATCGTGAAGATCTGGTTGTAGGCGTCGTTGCCGACGAAGCTGTTATCGGCGACTGCCAGCTGCGTCCGCACCAGCAGCGCCAGGATGCCGCCCACCGCGAAGAAGAAGAGTGTGAAGTACAGGTAGAGGATGCCGAGCTTCTTGTGGTCGACCGTCATGATCCAGTCGAGCACGGCCGGCCGTTGGTAGCCGCTCAGCTGCGGGACTGCGACGCTCGCCATCAGGTCTCCCCGGTCTCTCTACTGCCCCGAAGCCGACACGCGTGTGCCGGTCCCGAGCTGGCGGGCGGCCTCTTCGGCTACCCAGGCGTCGAATTCGTCTCGCTCCACCACTCGTACGACAAAGCGCATGAGGGCGTGGTTCGTACCGCAGAGCTCGGCGCACTGCGCGCTGAAGTCGCCCGTCTCCCGGGCGGTCACCGTGAACGAGTTCTCCCGTCCCGGGATCAGGTCCAGCTTGTAGAGGAAATCCTTCACGTAGAAGGAGTGGATCACATCGTTCGACTTGAGCAGGAACTCGACCGGCTCGTCGACCGGCATAACGAGCACCGGGTCGTTCTGTGGCGTCCCGATGATGGCGATCGTGCCTTCGGCGGCGGCGTCCGTATTCGTCCCGAGGTCGTCCATGTTGTAGGCGAACTGCCACGAGAATTGGAAACCCGTCACCTCGATCGTGAGGGCGTCGTCCTCTGCCTTGTCGTCGATCTGGACGAGCGTGATCATCGAGATGGTGAACAGCGCGATCACGATGACGACGGGCACGCCCACCATCGCGGCTTCGATCTTGGCGCCTCCGTGGAACTGGGGCGGAAGCTCGTCGCCCTGGCGCCGGTAGCGGATCATCGCGTAGACCAGCGCCGCCCCCACGAGCACGAACACGGCCAGGCCCGCGATGGTCACGATCCAGAAGAGCTCGTTCATCAATCGCGCTTCGTCGGTGATGCCGCCGGGCTGGATCGCCGAGGCGGTACCCGTGGCCGCCAGCGCGAGCATGGCAGCGACGCCCGTCGCGAAAAACAGGCGCAAACGCCGGGGAAGCGGCACGCGGCGCATCTCGCCTCCTCCTGCTCGCCTCACCCTGGTGTGTGTTGTGCCACGGACGCTCTCGGAATCGCGTTTCGTGGGAGATTGTGAATCGCGGCGCAAACCGATTTTGTTGTACGCCGGGCGCTTCATGGTGTCAACTCTGGGACCCCGTTTCGGCCCCCCGCGGAGCCACCTTTGACGCGAACAGCGGCCCGGTGGCGGCTGGCGGGAACAGGAAGGTGATCAGCGGGCCTGTAAGCCGGATTCTGTGCCCTCCGATGGGTTAAGTCGGAATGGCGGCGACCATCTCTCTAGGCGCCGCATCGCTGCGACGCTCACGCGGCCAACCCGGGAGTTCGAACGGGCCGGGCGCCCTTCTCCCCTATTCGGCCTTGCTCCGGGCGGGGTTTGCACGGCTGCCCTGTCTCCAGGACACCGGTGCGCTCTTACCGCACCATTTCACCCTTACCCGCAGCACGCGGGCGGTATGTTTCTGTTGCACTTTCCGTCGGCTTGCGCCGCCCAGGCGTTACCTGGCGCCCTTGCCCGGCGGAGTCCGGACTTTCCTCACCGCGACGCATGCGCCCCAGTGCGGCCGCCCGGCCCGCTGATCGCTGCCCAGCGTACGGCGGCCCCTGCCCTCTGGCTAGCGCCCGCCCCGCCCACGGTCGAGCGCCTCGTTCGCGAGGGCGTCCGCCCGTTTGTTCCGTGCCCGCGGCACGTGCCCCACTGTGTACGGCCCCACAGCCTCCAGCGCCTCCACCAGCGCCCCGAACAACGGCTTCAGGGCCGCGTTCTTCACCCGGTAGCGCCCTGCCAGCTGGCGCACGACCAGCTCGCTGTCGAGTCGCAACTCGATGCTGGTCGCGCCCAGGTCGTGCGCGGCATGCACGCCCGCGATCGCGGCCTTGTACTCGGCCACGTTGTTCGTCGTCCGCCCGATGGTCTCGCTCACGGAGGCGAGCTCGTCGCCCGCGCCGTTCTGCACGCTCGCGCCGATGGCGGCGGGGCCGGGATTGCCGCGGCTCGCGCCGTCGGCGTACACGGTCAGGCGCATCAGTGCCGCCTCAACAGGCGCGCTTCGTCCCCGTCAACCTCGATCCGGTCGACGATCTCGCGCAGCAGCACCTGCCGCTCGTCGAGGGGGATGTCGTCCCAGCGCGTCAGCAGCCGTTTGCAGGTCGCTTCCGCATGCTCCTCGCGCTCTGCCTCCGAGCGCTCGGCCGCGAGCCGGCTTCGAGCCTCCTGCGCCTCCCGCTCCAGCTCCCGCTGTTCCTTCACGATTCCCGCCCCCAGCGACTTCATCCGTTCGATCGGGAGCTGGCCACTGGCCGCCTCCCCCACCAGCGCCTCCACCTGCCGCCGGTTCTGCCGTTGCCGCCCCTCGATGCGTTCGATCTCCCCCGCCACCTCCTCGGCGTACGCCTCCGCTCCGCCCGCCCGCTGCAGCCGCGCCGTCGACCCGTTCGGCTCGGCCAGCAGTTCGCGAACGCGCGCCTCCAGCTCTGCCTCCCGCTGCGTGTTGTAGGAGCAGGTGTTCTGGTTCGTGCGGCTCTCGCACTGGTAGTAGCGGTAGGTGGCCTTGCGCGTGTCCCCGGCTTTCGTTGTCCAGTGCTGGCGACGGCTCACCCCGATCATGCGGTTCCCGCAGCGACTGCAGAACACGAGGCCGCTCAGCAGGAATGGCTGCAGCGACCGCCCCGTCCCTCCGCGCCGTCGCTTGGCCATGTTCTCCTGCACCTTGCGGAAGTCGGAGGGGCTCACGAGCGCGCGGTGGCTGTCGGGGATGCGCACGCCGAAGCGAGAGTACGTCCCCAGGTAGGCGCGGTTCCGCAGGATGTCGCGCACGCTCACCATGCTCCAGTGGCCGCCCCGGCGCGTGAGGATGTTGTCCTCGTTGAGCCGCCCCGCGATGCGCCGGATACCCAGATCCTCCTCCAGGTAGAGCCGGAAGATGTACTGCACGACCACCGCCTCGTCCGGAACGATCTCCAGGCGCCGCTTCGCCCCCACGCAGTACCCGTAGGGCGGACGCCCCAGCGCCTCCCCCCGCACCGCCCGCCGCCGCATTGCTGCCCGTACCCGCTCCGAGACGGGCGCGCCCCCCGCCTTCCCGCCCCACTGCTCGACGATGGCTTTGGCAGCTTCCTCCCCGCTCTCCGCCTCGTACACCGTCGCCCCCGCCGCCTCGATCGTGAGCATCTTCGTGGCCGCCCGCCCGAGGTCGCTGCCGAGCACGCCCACCCCGCCCACCACCGCCACCACGAATCCGTGGTCACCGCGCTCGATGAAGCTCAACATCTGGCGGAAGCCGCTCTCCCCTTCCTCCGCCTCCTTCGTATCGACGAATGTGGCCGCCACCTGGTAGCCGTGCTCCTGGCAGAAGCCCAGGAACCGCTCGGTCTGCTGGCTGAGCGAACGCTCCTCCCCATTTACCTGCGCCCCCTCGACGAAGTACCCGATTGCCTTCATCGCCCTAGTACCCCACCAGGATCCGTTCACAGTTCGGGCAGAGGGTGGGCGTCTCGGGGTCGAGTGCGCGCTTGCGTGCCGAAGGGGGCACGGTCACACGGCAGCCAGTGCAGATGCTTCCCTGCATGTGCGTCACCGCCACGCCGCCCCGCCGCCGCCGCAGATCCTCGTACTGGGCCACCAGCGCGGCGGTCAGCCTCGTCCGACACGTCTCCCGTTCTGTTTGCTTCGCCGCGATCTCCGCCTCCAGCCTCTCGATGACACCGCCCAGCCGGGTGTGTTTCTCCGCCGAGGCGGCCTCCTCCCGCTGGAGCGCGGCCCGGGCCTCCTCCCGCGCCCCCTCCGCCTCCTCCAGCCTGTCGAGCAGCGCCAGCTCCGTGTCCTCCACGTCGGAGAGGCGGGAACGCAACGACGCAATCTCCTGCTGGAGGCTCGCCAACTCCTTGGGCAGGTTCACGGAACCGTCGTACAGGCGTCCCTCCTCCTTCTCCACGCGCGCCACCAGCCCGTCGATCTCCCCTTCGAGCTGCCGTTGCTCCCGCTCCAGGGCGGAGCAGCGCTCCTCCACCTCGGTGAGTGCGCTGCGGGCCGACTCCAGCGCTTCGTCGTCTTCCAGATCAGCACGCGCCTCGTCCAGATCGGCGGTCAATCTGGCGAGGTGGTCGTCGATTTCCTGGAGGGAAGCGAGGTCTGCGACCTGTGGCATTCGGACCCTAACCCTAGCGAAAAGCGTAGGCCCGGGGAGCAGGACCGTAAACGGCCCCCGCCCGAATCTGTCTCGCCCGCGCGCCCTTATGTTCCCCGGGGCCGTTTCCCCCCGGCGCTATACTGAACGGCGTCGCGCTCCGGCGCCCAGGAGGGGCGGTATGGAACTCCCGACCCTCGTCTTCAACGTCTCTCAGCTTCTCGCCGAAGGCCAGGGCGCCTCCCGCGTCCACGAGTTGCCACCCTCCGGTCCGCTTCGTGCCGGCAAGGTCGAGTTGGTGCGCATCGGCGCCGGCGCGCTCGTGCGCGCCTCCCTCGAGATCACGGTCGAGACGGAGTGCTCCCGCTGCCTCTCCCCCCTCGCCCTCCCAACCAGCATCGCCTTCGACGAGGTTTACGAGCAGCACTACGACGTCAACAGCGGATCACATCTGGAGGACGGCGATGACGACCCCGAGGCCTTCTCCATCTCCCGCAGCCACCAAATCGACATTACGGAAGGGGTGCGGCAGTATTGTGAAGCGGCTGCGCCTATGCAGCCGCTCTGCAGCATCGAGTGCCAGGGCTTCTGCCCCAGCTGCGGAATCGACCGAAACACGGGCGAATGCGCCTGTGAGCCTGTGGCCAGCGACCCCCGATGGGCGGCTCTGGCCAAGCTGAGAGAGAGCAAGCTCTGACTCGCGTGCCGGACCGGAAGTGATCACCATGAGCGAGAAGGCCGCGAGCGCCACAACCTTGAGGGAACGAACCGATGCCGCCCCTTCCAAAGCGCAAGTACCCCAAGACCCGCCAGCGCAAGCGGCGTGGACACCATCGCCTGCGCGCGCCCCACGTCGTGACGTGCAGCCAGTGCCGAGCGCCGCGGCTCGCCCACCAGACGTGCCCGGTATGCGGGACCTACCGGGGTCGCGAGGTCCTGCGCATCCCGGATCCCGATCTGGAAGGGTAGCGCCCACGTCCTCCACCGCTTTCCTCGCGCTGCGCGAAAGCGCCGAGGGTCGCCGCGCCTTCGTGTTCCCCGGACAGGGGGCGCAGGTCGTCGGCATGGGCAAGGACCTCTGCGATGAGTTCCCCGTTGCCCGCGAGCTCTTCGACCGCGCCGACGAGATTCTCGGCATCCCCCTCTCCCGCATCTGTTTCGAGGGCCCCGAGGATGAGCTGCAGCAGACCCAGAACACGCAGCCGGCCATCGCCGTCACCAGCCTCGCGCTCCTCCGCGTCGCCACCGACCTGAACCCCGACCTCCTCGAGAAACCCGCCTTCGTCGCCGGCCACTCGCTCGGCGAGTACCCGGCCCTCGTGGCCGCCGGCGCCCTCACCTTCGACGACGCCATCCGCCTGCTCCGCACCCGCGGCGAACTAATGGCCGCCGCCGGCAAGGCGCGTCCGGGCACGATGGCCGCGGTTATCGGTCTCGATATCTCCGAGTGCGAAGACGTCTGCCGCGAGTCCGGCGCCGAGGTCTGCACCGTCAACGCCCCCGGCCAGATCGTCATCGGCGGGCCCCGCGACAACGTCGTCCGCGCCCTCGACTACGCCCAGGCTCGCGGCGCCAAGAAGGTGATCCCCCTCAGCGTCAGCGGCGCCTTCCACAGCTCGCTCATGCGCTCCGCTGCGGAGGGCATGGTCAATCCCGTTGCCACAACCAGCTTCCGCGAGCTGCAGGTGCCCGTCGTGGCCAATTGCACGGCGACCGCCATCAACGAAATAACAACCGTCCGCAACGAGCTTGTCGACCAGGTCCACCGCCCCGTGCAGTGGGCGCGCACCGTCGAGTTCCTCGGAGAGCAGGGCGTCGACACCTTCATCGAATTCGGTCCCGGGCGGGTCCTCAGCGGCATCATCAAGCGCATGCTTCGCCGCTCGACCTGTATCACCGTCAACAGCGCCGAGTCCGTCCACGTCGAGCTCTAACCATGTCCGAGCTTGAGGGGCGTCGCGCACTCGTTACCGGCGGCTCGCGGGGCATCGGCCGCGCCATCTGCCTCGAGCTTGCCCGCGCCGGCGCCAGCGTCGCCGTCAACTACAACGCCAGCCAGGACGCCGCCCGCGAGGTTGTCGCCGCCATCGAGGCCGAGGGCGGTGTCGCCACCGCCCTTTCCGGCGATATTGCCGAAAGCGACCAGGCCGCCGGCCTCGTGAAAGCCGCCGCCGCCGAGCTCGGCGGCCTCGACATCCTCGTGAACAACGCTGGCATCACCCGCGACGGCCTCCTCATGCGCATGTCCGAGGATGACTGGGACGCCGTCCAGCGCACCAACCTGCGTGGCGTCTTCGCCGTTACGAAGGCCTCCCTGCGACAGCTCCTGCGCTCGGAGGCCGGCCGCGTCATCAACATCACCAGCGTGGTTGGCGTTATGGGGAATGCCGGCCAGGTGAACTACGCCGCCTCCAAGGCCGGCCTCATCGGCTTCACCCGCTCCCTCGCCCGCGAGGTCGCCTCCCGGGGCGTCACCGTGAACGCCATCGCCCCCGGTTTCATCGAAACCGACATCACCGCGCCCCTCACCGAGGAGCAGCGCGAGAACGTGCGTGTCCAGGTCCCCCTCGACCGCTTCGCCGCCCCCGAGGAGGTCGCGCCCCTCGTGCGATTCATCGCCGGACCCGGCGCCTCCTACATCACCGGCCAGTGCATCCACGTGGATGGCGGCATGGTGATGGCGTGACCGACCACGTCCTGCGCCGCGCGCGCTGCCTCGTCATCGAGGCCCTCTACGAAGCGGAGACCTCCGGCCACAGCGCCGAGGACGCCTACGACCGCCGCCTGCACGACGTAGCCGCGGAGGACGGCGAGGTGGCCGGCAAGAGGCCTTCGGCCTTTGGCCGCAAGGTCCTCCGGGGCGTGCTCGATACCCGCGACGATCTCGACCGCCGCCTCCAGCCGGTGGCCCCCCGCCACCCGGTCGGCACCCTTCCCGTCGTCGAGCGCACCATCCTCAGACTTGCGCTCTGGGAACTCCTTAACGATAATTCGGCGCCGGTCGGAGCCGTCGTGAACGAGGCTGTCGAGCTCGCGCATCGCTACGGAAGCGAGACGTCAGCAGGCTTCGTAAACGGTGTGTTGCGAACGGTGAGCAAAGAAATCAGCGCAGCCCGGGCGCAAGATCCGGGTAAGCCCACTACTACCCCCCAGGAGACCTAGGATGGCTTCCATTTTTGAGCGTGTCCGAGCCATCGTTGTCGAACAATTGGGCGTCGATGAAGGCGATGTCGTGCCCACGGCTTCGTTCGTCGACGACCTCGAGGCCGATTCCCTCGATCTGGTCGAGCTCATCATGTCGCTGGAGGAAGAATTCTCCGGCGACGTGCAGCTTGAGATCAGCGACGAAGATGCCGAAAAGATCGTCACCGTGCAGGACGCGGTAGACTATGTCCAAGACCACGGCATCGAGGACGGCGGGTAAGCCTCCCCGTCCCCACGCCGCGCTGGAGCGTCCCCCTTGGAAATCCTGGGCGTCGGTATCCAGGAACTCTTGCTCGTGGCAGCCCTCATTGTCATCGTCGTAGGCCCGCGCCGCTTGCCCGAAATGGCCTACTACCTTGGCCGCGGCGTGAAGAAGCTCCAGCGCTACGCCCGTGTCGTTCGAGATGAGTTCAGCGAGGAGTTCGCCTACCTCAATGAGGAGATGGAAGCCGTCCGCGCCGACGTGCAGGAGATGCGCACCACCGTCACGGAGGTCCGCGATGAGCTGCAGGAAGTCCGCGGCGAGGTCGACGAGGTGACCTCCGAGGCCGTCGGCGAGTTGAGCGAAGTGCGTGCCGGGATCGAGCAGGTTGCCGCCGGGGCGGGCGAGGGCGCCGAGCCGGCCAGCCCGGCGCCGGGCGCAAGCGCCCCCGCTGCCGCAGCCGCCGCCACCAGCAACGGCGCCGCCGCCGAATCCGACGTGAACGGCGCAGCCCCGCCCAGGGGCGTTGCCGGCCCCTCCTACATGCCCCCCATCGCCACGGCCGCGCCGCGCGAGGCTGCCGCCCCCGTTGCCGCTACGCCCAGCCCTGCGGAGGAAGAGGTGGAGGACGAGGCTGAGGCGAAACCTGAGAAGCCGCTCGTCTTCTAATTCACATGGTCACTGACAGCACGGTTGTTAACCCCGAACAGGGGCCCGAAGGGGCTATCGGGCAGGAGGACGGCTCCGATCTCACGATCATGGAGCACCTCATCGAGCTGCGGAACCGCTTCATGGTCGCCGCCGCCGCCCTCCTCGTCGGGGTGATCGCCGTCCTCTTCTTCACATGGGATCCCCCCGAATCCCTGCCCAACACCTTCGACATCCTCCTCGACCCCGCCCGTGACCGCATCGACGTCAACCTCGGGCTGGTCCAGGAGGTCACGGCCTTCAAGGTCCACCGGGAGAGTCCCGACCCAAGCAAGGTGCCGGCCGACACCGAATTTCGCGGCGATTGCGAATACAAGTGTCTTGGCCTTTCCGAGGGGGAGATCGAGGACATCCTGCACGAGGTGCTGCGCCGCGCTTCGCGGGGCCTGAGCACGCCTGAAGTGCCCTTCGCCGACCTCGAGGAGATCGTCACCGTTCAGGATGCCGTCGACTACCTCGGGGGCAAGAGCGAGGAGAACTTCCGCCTCGCCTCCTTCTCCCCCACCGACCGCATCTCCGCCATCTTCAAGATCTCCGTCTACGGCGGCCTGCTGCTCGCCCTCCCCGTCATCATTTACCAGGCGATGGCCTTCATCGTGCCCGGCCTCACCGGCGGTGAACGACGCGTGCTCCTCATGGGTGTGCTGGGGTGCATCTTCTTCATGCTCGCCGGCATGGCCTTCGCCTACTTCATCGTGCTCCCCCGCGCCCTCGACTTCCTCCTCAACGTCGCCGCCGAAAACGTCGAGAACGTGACCGGAATCCACGAGTACATCAGCTTCGTCACCCGCATCATTCTCTGGGTGGGCATCGCCTATCAGTTGCCCATGGTCCTCGCCATCGCCGCCCGCGTCGGCATGGTGACCGCCGGCCAGCTGATGCGCTTCTGGCGCTACGCCATCGTCCTCGTCTTCATCCTCGCCGCTATCGCTACCCCCACCCCCGACCCCCTTACCCAGTCGGTCGTGGCCATCCCGCTGCTCGGCCTCTACTTCCTTGGCGTGCTCTTCGCCAAGATCCTCTACACGCCACGCGATGGCGCTAATGAGAGTGTGGAGGAGGCCACCGCATGACCGTCGCGCAGGAGGTGGAGGAGCTCTACGCCGAGGTGCGTGGCTGCCAGCGCTGCGACCTTGCCCGGACGCGAACCCTGGCCGTCCCCGGCGAGGGCCCGCTCGACTCCGAGGTGATGTTCATCGGCGAAGCCCCCGGCGTGAATGAGGACCGCCAGGGCCGGCCCTTCGTAGGCCAGGCCGGCGCCTTCCTCGAGGAGCTCCTCGGCGAAGCCGGACTCACGCGCCCCGAGGTCTACATCTGCAACGTCCTCAAGTGCCGCCCGCCCGGTAACCGCGACCCCCTCCCCACCGAGATCGAGGCCTGCGGCGACTACCTCGGCGCCCAGATCCGCCTCATCGACCCCCTCCTCATCGTCACCCTGGGGCGCTACTCGATGTCGCGCTTCTTCCCCAACCAGGCCATCTCGCGCATCCACGGCAGGCCGCGCGAGGCCAACGGGCGCATCCTCGTGCCCATGTACCACCCCGCCGCCGCCCTCCACCAGCAGCGCCTGCGCGGAGTCATCATCGACGACTTTCGCACCCTCCCCGAGCTGCTTGAGCGCGCCCGCGCCGGTCGTGTGGCCGGGGCCGAGCCCGCCGAGGAAGAAACGCCCGCCCAGCAGATGAAGTTGTTTGAATGACCGCATGACCAGTACCGCCACCAACTCGACCCTCCGCGTCATCCCTCTTGGAGGCCTCGGCGAGATCGGGCGCAACATGATGCTGTTCGAGTACGGCGACGACATCATCGTCGTCGATGTCGGCCTCATGTTCCCCGAGGAGGAGATGCTCGGCGTCGACCTCGTCATCCCCGACTTCTCCTACCTCCAGGCCAACGTCGAGAAGCTCCGGGGCGTCTTCCTCACCCACGGCCACGAGGACCACGTCGGCGCCCTCCCCTACTTCTGCCGCGATTTCAGCGCGCCCATCTACGGCACGCGCCTCACCCAGGGACTCGTCCGCGTGAAACTGCAGGAGCACAAGCTCCCGCTCGAACCGCTCCACGAAGTGCAGGCTGGCGAGACCGTGAAAGCCGGCGCCTTCGAGGTCGAGTTCTTCCCCGTCGCCCACAGCATCCCCGATGCCTGCGGCCTCATCATCCGCACCCCCCTCGGGACAGTCGTCCACACCGGCGACTTCAAGCTCGACCACACCCCCGTCATGGACCAGCACACCGATCTCACCCGCCTCGGGCAGGTGGGGGGCGAAGGCTGCCTCCTCCTCCTGGCTGACTCCACCTACGCCGAAGTCGAGGGTCACACGCCCAGCGAGCAGCTCGTGGGCGACTCCCTCCGCAACATCATGGTGAACGCCGAGGGGCGCGTCATCGTCGCCACCTTCGCGTCACTTATCTCGCGCGTCCAGCAGGTGGTCGATGCCGCTGTCTTCACGGGCCGCAAGGTCTTCGTGACGGGCCGCTCCATGATCAACAACGTCGCCATGGCCCGCCAGCTGGGCTACCTCGAAGCGCCCGAAGGCACCATCGTCGGCGTCGAGGAGATGCGGAAGACGCCCTCCGCACGTCTCGCAATCATCACGACGGGCAGCCAGGGCGAGCCCACCAGCGCTCTCACGCGCATCGCCAACGGCACCCACCGCCACATCACCATCGCCGAGGGCGACACCGTCGTCCTCTCCGCCAACGCCATCCCCGGTAACGAGCAGGCCGTCGCCCGCAATGTCGACAACCTCTTCCGCCAGGGCGCGCGCGTCCTCTACAACCGCGTCGAGAACGTTCACGTCCGCGGCCACGCCAGCCAGGACGAGCTCAAGATCATCCAGAGCATCCTCCAGCCCGAGTACTTCGTGCCCATCCATGGCGAGTACCGCCACCTCGTGACCCACGCCCGCCTCGCCGAGAGCGTGGGCGTGCCCGAGGGCAACGCCTTCGTCCTCACCGATGGCGACGTGCTCGAGATCGACGAGAAGGAGGCCCGTCGGGCCGGCCGCGTCGAGGCCAGCTACGTCTACATCGACGGTCTCGGCATTGGCGACGTGGACGAGTACATCCTCCGCGATCGCGCCCACCTCTCCACCGACGGCGTCCTCGTGGTCATCGTCGCCGTCGATGCCCAAACGGGCCGCCTCGTGCGTCCCGCCGAGGTGCTTTCGCGCGGTTTCGTCGATAACGAGGAGAACGCCGCCCTCCTCGATCGCGCCGCCCGCGTCGCCGAAGGCGCCCTCGAAGGGCGCGAGCACGCCGCCCCCGCCGGCGAGGTCAACGCCCGCCTGAAGGACGCTTTGAGCAAGTTCTTGTACGATGAGACGAGGCGACGGCCGATGGTGCTGCCCGTCACGGTCGAGGTGTAGTCGAGAATCCTCGTATCTGGGCAGCGTCGGTGGGGAGTTCGTCCGCGCAGGGGTACCGTCCGCATGACGGCTCGCTCGCGAGCCCGGTCCACGTCCGGGCGTAAACAGGCAAGCCCGCGGTTTGCCCTCCCAGGTTCCCGTGTTTTCCGCGCCCAGATTGTCGCTGTCGTGCTTGTGGCGGCGGCCGTCGCGGCCCTTCCCTGGTTCTTTGATGTTGGCGGCATCGCCACCGACGTTCGCACCTGGCTGCTCGAAACCTTCGGCCTCGGCCTTGGCGTCATTGCCGCCGTCCTGGTGGCGTGGGGCGTTGCCGGCTGGCGCCGCAACCGCGAGGAGCGCCTGCTCTTCGGGCGGCGCGTCCTCGGGACCGCCTTTCTCGGCCTGTTCGCCTGGGGCGCCCTCGGCCTGAACACCGCCGACTGGACCATCGCCGGCGTGCACCTCCGGGAGGTCACGCTGGGCGGCGACATCGGCCACTGGATCGTGAGCGGCTGGATCAACGTGCTCGTCTGGCTCGCCTCGGGCGTGCTCGCGCTGGCCCTGCTGGCACCGCGCTTCTCCCTTGCCACGCTGCAGTACACCCGTCGTGGCATTGCCTACGCATGGGCCGAGCGCTGGCCCCACCTGACCCTCGCCGCCCTCTGGCGCGGCCTCGCCGCCATCGCGCGCCTCTTCCGCCGCCGTGGCCACCGCGCCGATGCAGCGGTCATCGGCGCCCCCGGGGAAGCCGCCGGCGCGTCCCCACCGGCTCCCGTGATCTTCCGGCCCCGGGTCGAGCCCGGCGCTCCCCAGGCCGCCGCCGTCGACGCGCCTCCCTCCCCTCCGGCCCAGTTCGAGGACGAGACCGTCGAGCCTCCCCATGTCGAGGACCCCGTCGAGGAAACCCCCGAAGACCCGCCCGACGACCCCGACGGCCAGGAAGAACCCCAGCAACTCGCTTTCGAGGAGAAGAGCGGCTGGCAACTCCCACCCATCGAGCTCCTGCAGGAGCCCAGGCCCAGCAGCGACCACAAGCACGACAACGCCGCCCGCGCCCAGCTCATCGTCGATACGCTCGCGAGCTTCGGCGTAGACGCCTCAGTCGTCGAGATCAACGAGGGCCCGGCGGTCACCCAGTTCGGTGTCGAACCGGGCTGGGAAGTCCGCTACAAGGAAGTGGCCATCAAGGACGCCGACGGTAAGACCGTCATGGGCGCCGATGGCCGCCCGGCCAAGGAGCGCGTCGAGACGGGCCGCACCCGCGTACGCGTCAACAAGATCACCGCACTCCAGAGCGACCTCGCCCTCGCCCTCGCCGCCCCCAGCCTCCGCATCGAGGCGCCTGTGCCCGGGCGCGCCATCGTCGGCATCGAGGTGCCCAACGAGAGCGCCACTGTCGTGACGCTGCGCACGGGCATGGAGAGCTCGGAGTACCGCGACATGAGCCGCAAGTCCAGGCTCGCCATCGCCCTCGGCCAGGGCGTCTCCGGCGTGCCCGTCGTCGCCAACCTCGCCAAGATGCCCCACCTCCTCATCGCCGGCGCCACCGGCAGCGGCAAGAGCGTCTGCCTCAACGCCATCGTCACCAACATCATCACGAACGCCACCCCCGATGAGGTGCGCTTCATCATGATCGACCCCAAGCGGGTCGAGATGACCACCTACAGCCGCCTGCCCCACCTCGCCTTCAGCGAGGTCATCGTCGACCTCGACAAGGTCGTTGGCACGCTCCAGGCCGTCGTCGCCGAGATGGAGGCGCGCTACCGCAAGTTCTCCGACATCGGCGTGCGCAACATCGAGGCTTACAACCGCCATGCCCGCGTGCTCAAGAAGCTCCCCTACTGGGTGCTCATCATCGACGAGCTCGCCGACCTCATGATGGTCGCCCCCTTCGAGGTCGAAAAGCTGCTCTGCCGCCTTGCCCAGCTGGCGCGAGCCACCGGCATCCACCTCGTTGTGGCCACCCAGCGCCCCTCCGTCGACGTCGTGACCGGCCTCATCAAGGCGAACTTCCCCACCCGCATCGCCTTCGCCGTCACCTCCATCACCGATTCCCGCACCATTCTCGATATGGGGGGCGCGGAGAAGCTGCTGGGCCAGGGAGACATGCTCTACCTGCCCACCGATGCCGGAAAGCCGAAGCGCATCCAGGGCGTCTACGTCTCCGACGCCGAGGTCGAGCGCCTCGTCGAGTTCTGGGCCGACGAGCGTTTCCACGCCCTCCGTCCCGATACCGCCGACGACCTGCTCGAGGAGGCGCTCGTCGCCCAGAACGGCAGCGATGACATCGAGGTCGAGGATGAAGACCCCCTCCTCGACGATGCCCGCGACCTCGCTGGCCGCCACACGCGCCTCTCGCCCTCGCTTCTGCAGCGGCGCCTCAACGTCGGCTACCTGAAGGCGGAGCGCCTCATTACCGCCCTCGAACGGGAGGGCATTCTCGGTCCCAGGATCGAGGGCGAGTCCCGCGAGGTGCTCGCCGGCTCAGCCCCGGACGAAGACGCTTGATACACTCACAGGCATGACCCTTCGTGCCTTGCTTCGTCGAGATAGCGCCGGTGACCGTTCCGGGGAGGAGCGCCTTGCCCGCTGCCTCGCCTGCGACGCCGACCTGGCGGGCTCGCGCAGCTACGACCGGCACCGCGTCTGCCACGCCTGCGGCCACCACTACTACCTGAACGCCCGCGAGCGCGTGGAGAGCATCCTCGACCCCGCCAGCTTCCGCGAGACCGACCGCAGCGTGACCGCCCTCGACCCCATCCAGTTCCGCGAGCGCCAGTCCTACCGCCACCGCGTGCTCGAGGCGCAGCGCCGCACCGGCCTCGCCGAAGCCGCTCTCACGGGCACGGGCACGCTCTACGGCCGCGAGGTCGTCATCGCCGCCCTCGATTTCAGCTTCCTCGGCGGCTCCATCGGCGTCGCCAGCGGCGAGCGTCTCGCTCGCGCCTTCGAGCGCGCCGCCAACCGCGGCCTGGCCGTCGTCACGGTGCTCTCGACCTCCGGCGTACGGATGCGCGAGGGCCTCTTCGCGCTCATGCAGCTGCCCCGCCTCGCCACCGCCCACCAGAAGCTCGCCGAGAAGGGTCTTCCCCACATCACCCTCCTCTCCGACCCCTCCACCGGCTCTGCCTTCGCCGGCCTCGCCAACCTCGCCGACTTCATCATCGCCGAGCCCGACGCCCTCGTCGGCTACTCCGCCCTCCGCGAGATGCGGGAGCGCGCCGGCGAGGAGCTTCCCCAGGACGCGCACACCTCCGAGTCCCACCTCCGTCGCGGCCTCATCGACGCGGTCGTGAAGCGGGAAGACCTGCGCCCCTCCCTCGGCCTCCTCACCGACCTTCTCATGAGCAACTACGAGCTCCGGCCCGTCGGTCGCCCCGACCGTGAGCCCCGTGAGTACTCCCGCCTCGAGGCCTGGCGGCAGGTCCAGCTCTCGCGCCACGAGAACCGCCCCACCACCGCCGACCTCGTTCGCCGCATGACCACCACGTTCGTCGAGATTCACGGCGACCGCAGCGGCGAGGATGACCCTGCCATCAGCGCCGGGCTCGGCCTGCTCGCCGGTGAAGCGGTCGTCCTCATCGGCCAGAACCGCCTTCAGGGGCTGGCCAGTCCCGGAACCATCGGACCATCCGGCTTCCACAAGGCCCGTCGCGCCATGCGTCTGGCCCGGAAGTTCCGCCTGCCCCTCATCACCCTGATCGACTCCGCCGGCGCCCGGCCCGACCTCGCCGCCGAGGAGGCCGGCCTGGGCGATGCCATCGCCCGCTGCATGCGCGAGATGCTGCGCGTCCCCTCACCCTCGCTGGCGATCATTACCGGCGAGGGCGCCTCCGAGGCCGCCGTCGCCATGGGCGTAGCCGACCGCGTCCTCATGCTGGAGAACGCCGTCTACGAGGTTGTCTCGCCCGAGGACGCCGCCCGCCGCCTCTACGGCGACGCCTCGCACGTCGATGAGGTCGCGGAACGCCTGCGGCTCACCTCGCACGACTGCGTCCGTCTCGGCATCGTCGACACCGTCGTCCCCGAGCCCGGGGAGGGCGCCCACACGAACCACGACGAGGCGGCCCTGCTCCTGCGGCGCTTCGTCGTGCGCTCCCTCACGGCCAGCCAGCGCGAGCGCCCCAGGCGCCGCCTCAACCGTCGCGGGGACCGCTACCGCAACACCGGCGAGACCCACGCCTGGGTGCGTGGCCGCGTCGAACGCCGCCTCGCCGACCTCACCGATCGCTTCACGCACTGGCGCCGGCGCATGGGCCGCCAACCCCGCCGCGCCCCGCGCCTCGCCGAGACCCCCGCCGACCCGGAGATCATGCGCTAGCCGCTACGCCGGATTGGGCACCTGGAATCGCTCGACCTTGAGTTTCTTGACGGTGTCTCTTGCTGCCCAGAGGTCGTACGCGGTCTGAAGGCCGAGCCACGTCTCGGGGGAGGAACCGAACGCCTGCGCGAGCCGGTAGGCCATCTCGACCGAGACTCCCGCCCTCCCGTTGATCAGGTCCGACAGCGCCTGCCGGCTCACCCCCAGTCCTCCCGCGGCTCGCGTGACCGTGAGCCCCAGGGGCTCAAGGCACTCGTACCTCACGATTTCGCCCGGATGTGGAGGGTCTTTCATCGCCATCAGGTCACCTCGCTAGTGATAGTCCACGTAATCAACATCGACGGCGTGCCCGCCCTCGAACCTGAACGTAACGCGCCAGTTGCCCGACACCGAAACGGCGTAGGCCCTTGCGATTGCCAGACAGCGCATGCAACTGAAACCCCGGCAGATCCATGTCTTGCGGTGTGCGGCCCCGGTCGAGCACGGCAAGGATGCGGCGCACCTTTCGAATGTGCTCGGGGGCTATCCGTTGAGGCCCCGGCCGTTGTAGAGCGATCGCAGCCCTCGATGCCGGAAGGACAGGATCACACTGAAAAATGTCGGGTGTCACTTGTCACTTGTCAACACGGCCGCAGATGAAGGGGAGGCCCGGATTCAGGGGATGCGAGGGAGTGCGCTAGGCGCGCTTGCGAACGGGCTCCTGGACGTTATCCATTGCGCCCGGGAGCACCGTGCGACGGGCAGGGGCGGAGGGCTCCTGGCAGGCCCGCACGAATACGTTGTCCACGCTGTCGATGATCCCGTGTTCGCGAGCCTCTTCGCGCACGTAGGCCACCGTGGTCGAGATCGCAGCCTCGAACCCCGGCCACTCGTGGCAGCGCAGCACGCGCAGGTGGCGGGTTGACTCGTTCCACTCGACGATCAGGCGGGGGCTTGTCGATGGACCGGCGCTGAAGCGCGTGTAGCCGCCCAGGTATTCCTTGGTCAGGTAGAGACCTTTTGCGGAGGGGTCGATCGAAGCTCGTTGGAGAGCGTCCCAGCTCTCACCAAGGGCGAGAAGCAGTCGAAAGGCGACATCGCTGGTCTCTGCTCGCATCAAGCTCTCCTTGTGAAGACCAAGGCGGTCGACGCGAGAACCGGTCGACACCCCACCGCCCCTCAGTGTACGCCCGCGCTCGATGCCTTGCCACGCCTTCAATCGTTTTGTCGCCTTCTTATGGCCCGAAGTGGCCGCCCGCGACCGAGAACAGGCGGCCTGCTACGATCCCTTCCTCGCGTGGGGCTGTAGCTCAATTGGGAGAGCGTTTGACTGGCAGTCAAAAGGTAGGGGGTTCGAATCCCCCCAGCTCCACCAGACTTGACGGTAGACAGTACCGGGCCGCCGAGGGCGAGATCCTCGGCCTTGCCGCCGCGCACGGGACTGTCCTCTGGCATCGGGATCGTGTAGCGGATGGTGGCGGCTCCGGGGGCGACGGCGATCTCCTTCACGAACGAGTTGATGAAGGCCTTCGACTCCGTCAGCTCGCTCGTCCCGAGAAACTCCCGCATCTCCTCGGCGTAGGCCGTGATCGTCTCCACGTCGTCGAGCACCTCGCGCCGCTCCGAGAGCGCGGCCCGCGCC
>JAPOQN010000061.1 GCA_026710655.1 Chloroflexota bacterium
CCGAGAAGCAGGCGCTGGACCTGCTCGCGGCGTGGCCGCTGTGCACGACCGAGCAGCTTGCCAACCTCATGGGCGGGGGGAGCGCGCGGCGCGTGAACCAGGGGCTGCGCCCGCTGCGCCGGCGCCGCCTCGGGTGCAGCGACGGGAATGCGCTCGTGCTCACGGACGAGGGGCTGACCGCCCTCGCGCGGCGCGACCGGGCGGCCGTGGGGCCGCTCCTCGACCGCTGGACGCCGCAACGCGACGGCGGCGTCTACATCGGGAGCGCGCTGCGCGCCCTCGCCTCGCAGGGCGACCACCAGCGGGGGCTGGCGGAGCTCGTCTCGCTGCTCGCCCTCGACGCCGCGTCCTCGCGCGACCACACGCTGCTCGACCTGCTGCCCACGCACCGTTCGCAGATCACGTACCCGTATCGCGACACCAACTACGTGATCCATCCCGACGCCTCGTTCCAGCTCGGCTACGAGGGAGAGTGGACGTGGTACCTGCTCGAGTACGAGCGGCGGGCGACGACGCCGAAGCGGCTACCCGAGCGGCTGGCGTCGTACCGGCGCTACTTCGCGAGCGGCCGGGCGCGGCTCGACCACGAGGGACGGTCGCCCATGGTGCTGTTCGTGTTCGAGACCGAGCACGCCGAGCGGGGCTTCCTGCGCATCGCCGCGGACATGCCCGAGGTGCCACTGGCGAGCGCGACCACGGAGTCGATTGGCTTCGACGGTCCACTCGGTGAGGCCTGGCGGTTGCCGGCTCCCGCTGCACCAGAACGCCGTCGCCTGCACTTCCTCCAGAAATTGCACTTCTGCAAATCGGTCCGTTCGCAGGACTTCCAGTAGGGGGAGTCGCCTGCCACGCCGTTGGGGCATCCTGCCCCATGGAAAACCCTTGTCCCGTATGCACCTGCGGGGTCCCGATGGGGCATTCTGACCTACGCTCCTCTCTCTACTCCCTCTGTCTGCCCCAAACAGCCCGTTTCCCGCCACATGGTGCAAAACCGGTTTGGCCGGTTCACCGCCGCCTATAGTGGGGTGAGGCCGCGATCTTCTTCGCAGAGGCCGTATCGAGGCCGCCAACCCTTCGCGCTTCCGCACGTTCCATCGGCGAGCAACTGCCCGAGGATCGTTCTCGACGTCCGCACTCGCGCAACGGTCGATCCGCCCCGTGTCACTCCGGAACAACGAGCGTGTCACCTCGCCGACGAAGCCGTGCACTCTCAAGGAGCGAAGCGATCCGATCGTTCAGCCGGTCCCTGATCTCAGGAGTCGTCCTTCCCCAGCCGAACTGGCGGCGAGTCTCGCGCACGAGGTCTGACGGCGAGGCGCCGAAGGTGCGACGAGCTACGAGCAGCAGGCCCGCGTCGAGCTCGGAGTCAGCGACTCGTCCGATGGGGCGGTCCGGATCACGTCTCGGACGGTCTGGGTCACGCCTCGGGCGCGTCGCGGTATCAGCCTCGTCGGCAACATAGAGAAACTCGCCATTGCGAGACAGGTCGCCGTTCGTGGTCGCGATCGAGAGCGCGCGGTCAATATGCGCGCGAATCCGTGTACCGACCCGCCTGACACCCAGGACGACCCGCAGCCCGTCAACGACGGCATCGACGTGGACGGGCTGCTCGACCTCGACGAGATGCCGAACCAGTGCAGCAAGGGCGACGAGGGGGATGTCGAGCGCGTCGCCGTCCCAGAGCTGCGCGTAAGAGCGGCGGTAGTCCTCGAAGAACAGCTCGGTCACTACCGGGGCAGGGCCGTCGAGGGGTTCGGCTTCTGTAGCCGGTTCCCTCTCGCCGACAGGTCCGCGTGGCAGCGGCCCCTCGGGAACATCGTTCGCGGGGTCCTCGGCCAGTGGCGGGTGAGGCTCGGCAGATACGCCCGCCCGCGCTCGTTCGAGCGCTTCCTCGATGGCTGCGATCTCGGACTCCTGGTCCCGGATCCACGCGGTCGACCACACCCGGTGGATGCGCCATCCGAGACCCTCAAGCACCTGCTGGCGTAGCCAATCGCGGTCGCGGGCAGCGGGCGAGCGGTGGTAGGTGGCTCCGTCGCACTCGATTCCGAGGTCGTACCCGGCGCCGTCCTGCGACAGGATCGCAAGGTCGATCCGATACCCGGAGACACCTACCTGTGCGTCAACGCGATGTCCGCGGCCGCGGAGTGCGGCAAGCACAGCCTCCTCGAAGGGGCTCTCCGGTTCGCCCGTACCCGTGACTGTGGCGTCGAGCGCGGTGAGCGGGTTACGCGCGTACTCCAGGTAGCGGCGCAGCTGCTGGGCACCGGGCGTAGTGGAAGTGATGTCCTCGGGACGAATGGCATGGACGACGGTCATCGACTTGCGGGCGCGCGTGACCGCCACGTTCAGCCGGCGCTCCCCGCCTTCGTTGTTGATCGGTCCAAACCTGTTCGGTACGGCGCCTGCTGGGGTACGACCGTAGCCAATCGACAGGATCATGTGGTCGCGCTCGTCGCCCTGGACGTTCTCCAGGTTCTTGACGAAGAAGCGCTCGCGGACATCTTCGCTGAACCGTCCGTCGAGATGGCGGCGGATCAGCCGACCCTGCTCGATCAGGTCCTCAATCAGCTCGGCCTGCGCGCGCGAGAGCGCGACAACCCCGACACTGTCACCGTCAGGAAGCGCCTCCATCAACTTGAACACGATCTCGGCGACACGCTCGGCCTCAAGGCGGTTCTGGCGGCTTCCGCCGGCGTCGTAGGTCGCGTCCGGCAGATAGACATCACGCACGCACGGGGCATCGGGGTCCGGACCGGGGAATGTCAGCAGCCGGTTGTCGTAGAAGGCGTGGTTCGAGAAGCGAATGAGACTCTCGCACCGGCTGCGGTAGTGCACGGACAGGTACCGCTCGGCGATGCCCGGGCCAACCTGTCCCACCATGACGTCGAGGATGCTCTCACGACCCTCAAAGGCGTCGGCGGGTGGGTCATCGGTACCATCCAGGTTGTCGTCCTCGTCACCGACGCCACCCTGGAAGAACGTCGTGGGCGGGAGTTGGAGGCGATCGCCAACAACGATTACCTGGCGCGCGCGCTCAATGGCCGGGATCGCGTCCTCGGGCAACACCTGCGAGGCCTCATCGAAGATGACCACGTCGAAGGCGAGATGATCGCTCTCCAGCGGGCCGTTGGGCAGGTACTGACTGACCGCGAGGGGACTCATCAGGAAGCACGGCTTCAGCGCCTGCAGCACGTTCGGGACTCTCGCTATCAGGCGGCGGACGGACATTTGCCGCCGACGCTTCGAGAGTTCGCCGGTGAGCAGGCCAAGCTGGCCAGCCTGAAGGGGTGTCGCGTGCTGCTCCGGATACCTCCCGAATGCGAGCTCGCGTACCCGCTGACGCGCCGCCGTCGGAAACTGCTCGTCCAGTTCCCGGAAGCGTGCTCGGACCTCCTCGTGGTCGACCCGGTTGAACTCGCCGAGCTCGGGCGCGGCGGCATACACCTCGTCCAGCCACGCTTCGTAGACGCGCCGCGCGACGATGCCCGGCACATCCGCCGCTGAGTCGGTCAGAGAGCGCACGGCGTTTGCCGCTCCCTCGCCGAAGCGCCCGTCGAACCCGCGCACTGCGTCCCGATATTCGACCCACGACGGTGCGTCGCCTGCGTTCTCGCGGAGACCTGCGGCCCACGCCTCGATGTCGCGAAGGGGCGGCGCGTCCCACGAGGCCCAGTCCGTAGCGGCGACATCGAAGCGCTGATCGAGGACATGCAGCGCGGCCGCGTAGCGACCGGCAGCCTCCACGAGCGTGACAGCGCGCGCCGTGTACTCCCCGCCCACTTGCGGGTCGGTGACGTGCTGGCGCAGTTTGTCGCTCACGCGCCCGTTGGCTGCGCCAAGGAATCCCTCGGTCCAATCGAGCGCTCGCGACACAGCCGCCCAGTCGGTCGTCTCATGCCCGAAAAGGGTGCCGAAGTCAGACGCAAGTGCCGGTGCCAGGCGTTCGTCCTCGTCGCGTATCGCCATGAGCCGTACGCCGCTCTCGACGAGTCCCATCAGCGCGGAGTAGTCGGCGAGCGGCTTCACAAGACCGTGGAAGAGTTCCGCCGTTGCGTCCCGGACGCGTTGCAGCGGCTCCAACGCCCGTCGAACGGCCTCCCCCGTGGCTGCCACATCCAGTTGCGCGTCGCCGAGTGGCTCATGGCCGATCGCCTCCACGGCCCCGCGGTACCGGGCGAGGGCATCGTTGAGCGGCTTGGTTGCGAGTTCGAGCTCGTGGCGCCGCTCGCCGTCGGTTCCGGCGGCAGTCAATTCGCGGAGGGTGGAGGGTTCTCCGCGCCAGTCGGTCAGTACCTCGCGCAGCAACCGAAGGTCGTCGCCAACTCGCTCCCACTGCGTCTCGCGTCCGCGGAAGCGCGCCCCCAGTGTCTCGCTCAACTCCAACTCGACCTTGCTCCAACGGGCGCGTAGCCGCTGCACGTTGAGGGCGCGCTCGACCGCGGCGAGCGACTCGAGGGGCGCGAGCTTGCGCGGGGCGGCGAGTTGGCCTCGCAGCACGCGCTGGTCAGTCCGGTACTCCCCGCGGAAGAGACGGCGCCAGAAGCTCTGGTGATCCGTGCGGTAGCGGACGAGCATCTCCTCATCCACGAGCTCGACGAGGCCGTCGGAGAATTCCGCCCTGAGCGCATCCTCCTCGCTCGCGAGCTGGTCGAGCAGCGACCGCGCCTGTGCGACTTCCTCCTTCAGTTCATCGATAGCTGTGGCCGTGAGCCAGTGTTGCGGGACGGGATCAAGGGCGAGCACGCGCTGCGCGAGGCTGGCTGCATGATCAATCCGGCTGAGGGTGCGCAGTTCCTGATCCCCGAGCGGCTCGGCGATGGCCGTGGCGGCGGCCGTCAGCCGGTTGAGTGCCACGGCAAGGTCGCTCGCTTCACTCAGCAGCGCCGACGGATCGGTACCGAGGGCACTGCGCCAGCCGCGCCCGGCGGTCACCTCGATCGCTTCCTGATCTCCGGGCGCGAGAGGTATACGGGCCAGCACGGCGCGGTAGTCGATGGATGGTGGGGCAGTACCGAGCACGTCCGACAGCACCTCTTCAAGGCGGCGGCGTTCGCGCTGCTGCTCGGCCTGCTCTCGCGACAACCGGCGCAGACGGGGCACGACGCCCGGCTCGAGCCACGCGCCAGGGACCGCCGGGGCCTCCGCGAGCAGCTCAACCAGTCGCGCCGCGGCTCCCGCGTCCTCCGCGGACCCGATCGCCCGCACGCCGAGCCACTCCGCGTTCGGCTGGGCGGCCGCGCGGAACTCCTCAACGGCTTGTAGTGCGTCCGCCATGTCGTGCCGAATCAGGTCCGCGAGCTGGAGCGATCGCTGCGGCGTTCGGAGAGGCATCCACGGACTGGCGTCATGGCTCAGAAACTCTGTGGGCCGCCGCGCGATCCGGCCAGCGTCGGCCTCGGCCTGACGAACCCACTCCTGCTCCAGGTCCGCGACCGGCGGTGCCGTGAGCGCCTCGAACCGGGGAAGGTGACGGAGTCTTGCGAAGCGGCCCTGCACCTCGTACACCGACAGCCCCAGCGGGTGGCGGCGCTCGTGGAGCCGACGCACGACGCGGTTGAGAAGGTCCCGTTGCTCCTTCAGGTCGTCTGCGGACACACCTGCGGCGATGCGCTCGCGGGGGTTGTTGACGGACTCCCGCAGTTGGGCGTAGACCTCGCTCTTCCTACCCCGGTCACTGTGCAGGTCGAAGCAGAACACCCCGAGCCCGCACTCCTCCAGCCGCTGCTTCACGACATCGAGGGCGGCGGTCTTCTCGCTCACGAAGAGGACGCGCTTCCCGTCAGCGAGGAGCGTCGCGATCAGGTTCGCGATCGTCTGGCTCTTGCCCGTGCCCGGCGGACCGTGGATGACCAGGTGTCCGCCCTTTCGCGCCTGATCAAGCGCGCCCAGCTGGCTGAAGTCGGTCGGGAGCACTGCGTACTGATCGCGGATGTCCAGCAGGTCGTCCAGTCGGCCGCCGGCGAGGTCTTCTCCACGCACCGTCGCGGGTACCGCGCCACTCGCCGTTGCCGGCTCGACTCGGGCAGCGCCACCGGAGGCGAGCAGTTGCGTAAGGTCACTCCGGACGCCGTGACGCAACATCCGTTCCAGGTCCTGGTACATCGCGAGCTTCGAGTACGAGAATGCGCCGAGCGCGATGCCGCCATCGACCGCCCAGTCCGCTCGACTTCCTAAGAGGTCGCCGACCGCAGCGATATACGCGTCGAGCGATTCATCCTCGGATGAGTCGCCGCCAAGTGCGGGCAGATCAACGCCCAAAATCGAGAGCTGGTGGCTTAGCGTGGGGTTCACTACCGGATCGTCGTCCTCGGCTTGCAGGCGGAACGGGTCGCGTGGCGATGCACGTTCGAGGTCGCACGGGATCAACACCAGCGGCGAGCGTGCCCGCTCGCCGTCGGCGTCAATCCAATCGAGGAATCCGATGGCAAGGAAGAGTACGTTAAGGCCCTGCTCCTCTTCCCATTCGCGGTCCCGGCGGCGGAGATTGCTGAGTCTCCGCTGCAAGTCGACCACTTCGCAGTCCGTCGTCAGGTCAGATGGGGAACTGACAGGGGCGGCGGGCTCCTCTTCGGACTCGTCGTCCTGAGCGAAGCGGCCGCGTCGTCTCGGCGGTGGCGCGTATGGGAACTCGAGGCCGCGCCGCGAGCGGCGGAGCCGATCATAGAGTTCGTCGGGGCCGAGGCCTGTGATCCCAAACGCGCTACGCCCGGGCTTGAAATAGAGCAGGTTGTTCCGGCGGTTGAGTTGGAGCAGTCGCGTCTGCCACTCGCCGATCCGGCTCGCGATTGGATCGTCGGTAGTTCCGTCTGCGCTTTCGGGCTCACTCCCCAAGTGAGCGTCCCCGTTCGTATCGTCTGTACCGTCGACCCTAGCCACCGCAGCGCCCCCTGGAGCGTCCCGCGAAATGATACGGAGCCGTTCCCGCTAGTGGCTACGGAGTGGTGCGCATCGCAGGCTCCGCCAGCCACGCCCCGCGCGCTTGCGCGGAACGGCGCCTCCGGTGGCCGTGGGGGGTCTCACCCGCTGCGGTCGCGGCGCACATCCTCATACTGCGTCCCGTTAGTCCGCGTCCTTGCCGTTGGGTCGGCGGGAGGGCAGGACTGAGCGAGCGAGCGCCGCGCGATGATGCGCGCCAGGATGCGCAGGCCTTCAAGGCGGAGCCGCTCCTGCTCGTCGCTTAGTGCTCGCTGTGTCTTCACGCTCGTCCTTCTCCCGGCGGGAGTCACGCCCCCCCGTTCCCCTTCCTGCGGTCGCAGAAGGGTGTTTCGCGGACTCCAGCGTCGGTGACCGAGGACGGCAGGACCACCCCGTACACCGGACTTCATCGGTGATATGTCGGGGGGTCGCCCGGCGAGCGGCCACGCCCACCGGGTTGCCGGGAGGCGTACACTTGTTCGGCAGGCGTCGCGGCCCGCCGTGGCCTGCAGGAGGGGAAGAACATCCGCGGCTGAGGGCCACACCCCCCGCCCGCGAGCGAGGAAGACCATCCGATGACAGACCGCCCCGACCCGACGCCCGTCCGCCGTCGTCATCGAGCTGCGCTAAGGACCTATCCCTCAGGGCCAGGCGTCGGGCGGGAGAGGGGAGAGGTCGGACCTGCGCCCTTCAGGTGACATCGCTTGGGAGCTTTGTGCTCCCAGCCGGTTAGTGTGCCGTGAGACACGGGCCCTTGCCGAGGAACTGGGCTACTGCCCGGAGGTGCCGCCGATGCGCACCCGACCCCAGCCCTGGCAGTACAACCGCGTCCTGTACCGGCGACGCAACGAGGTCGAACGGTTCTTCCGCCGGCTCAAACGCTTCCGTCGGATCGCGACCCGCTACGACAAGCTGGACTGTGTGTCTTCCTCGCCTTCATCCACCTCGCCCTTATCTACGACGCCCTCCAGCTAACGTGAACAGGCCCTAGCCTCCCCGGAGGCCGCTGTCCCGGGCGCTGGCCTGTCATACTGACGGGCCATGGAGCCCGACTTCCGGACCGAACGGGATCGCTGGCAGCGCGTCCACGAAAGCAAGCGCAGTCGCGAAGCCGTACCCTCCCAGGCTCCGGCGCTGTGGCGGTTCTTCCGAGACGAAGTGCTCGTGCTGCTCCTGGCGCCGGTCGTGCTGCTATGGGCGACTCTGTACCCGTGGCTTGAACACTCGGAGCAGTCAGTCTTCTACCGCGTGCTGTACACCCTTGCAGCGGCGATGCTGGCGGTGGCATTCGTGGCCCTATCCGTCGCGGCGGTCATCTACGGCATCTGAGCCCGATTGCCACTACGCCCCGGCCATCCGCCGCGTGACCTCGTAGATCATCTGGCAGCTCAGCCGGAAGCTCTCCAGCGTGATGCGCTCGTTGTTGCCG
>JAPOQN010000062.1 GCA_026710655.1 Chloroflexota bacterium
GAGTACGCCGACATGGCCCGGGCGGCGGGCGGGCGCGTGCTCGCGCCCGGCGTGGAAGGCCAGGGCATGAACCCCTTCGTCATCGACTCGGGCGACGCCGAGGAGCTGCTGCAGCGCATCGGCAGCCTCAGGCGCCTCATCGAGGTGATGGTCGGCGAATCGCTGGGAGCGGAGCGCCGCGCCGCGCTCGACCACGCCCTCGCCGCCTATTACGCGCAGGGGCGCGGGCGCACCGGCTTCGGGGACTTCCATGCCTTCCTCAAGGGCGACGAGACCGACGGCGACCCCGGCCATGCGAGGCTGCTGCGTCCCTTCGCCACGGGCAGCCTGCGGCACCTGCTCTCCGACGAGGGCGACGACCTGCTCACGAACGAGGCCCTGGTGACGGTCTTCGACCTGCACCTGCTGGAGCCGGAGCTGCGCCCCGCCGCCACGATGGTCTGCACCGAGACGGTCTGGGCCGCCGCCGCGCGCGACCCGAGGCCGCGGCTGCTGGTGGTCGACGAGGTCTGGTCGATCATGCAGCACCCCGAGGGCGCCGCCTTCATGGTGAGCATGGCCAAGCGCGCCCGGAAGCACCGCCTGGGGCTGCAGTTCATCACGCAGGACGTGCAGGACCTGCTCTCGGAGGACCCCTCGCGCGCCATCACCGGCCACAGCGGGCGCGCCCTGCTCCAGAACGCCGCCTTCAAGCTCCTGCTCCAGCAGGACGCGGCCGCCATCTCGACGGTCGGCGAGGCCTTCGACCTGCCCGGGGACCTGCAGCGCTGGCTGCTGTCGTGCCCGCGCGGCGACGGGCTCCTGCTCGCGCGCGGCAACCGCTTCCCCATCCGCATCGAGGCCACGCCCGAGGAGGCCGAGCTGATCGAGTGGCGGCCGGGTATGCACCGCGAGAGTGGCGGAGTGGCGGCGCTGGATGCGCAGGCCGGCAACGAACCGGACGACGGCCTACGAGCGTCGCAGGGAGAGAGCCGATGACCACGGCAGCACGCCCGTAGCGGACCCGGCCACCCCCGTCACCCAACTCACCAAACAGGAGGACCCCGTGAAGAGCACGGCCACCAACGACGAACACCGCTCCAACCCAGCCCACACCACGAAGAGAGGAACACGACCCATGCGACTCAACCCCTTCACGTCCACCCCCAGGACCCCGGTGCTGCTGGCGATCACGCCGCCCCGCAGCGCCGAGCGAACCGTGCTCGGCGTCGAGAACCTCCTGTCCTCGATCGCCGTGCCCGAGCCCTTCTCGCTCGAGCTCAGCGGTGACGCCGACGGCGTCGCCCTGATGGCGCGCTGCACCGACGAGGAGGTCGTGCGCCAGCAGCTCTCCGCTCACTACCCCCAGGCCCGCATCCACCAGTTGACGCCGGAGGAGGACCCGCTGCGGCTCGACGGAGGCGAGCAGGCCTGGCACATGCGGCTGCGCGCGAGCGGACCCGAGTACGTGCCCCTGCGCGTCTTCCGCGACGACGACCTGCTCGACGCCGGCTCGGACCCGCTGATCGCCCTGCTCGGCGCGCTCTCCGCCCTGCGCCCGGGAGAGCGTGTCGTCGCCCGCCTGCTGCTGCGCTCGCTCGGTCCCGACTGGTCGCAGCAGCACCAGGCGAAGGCGCACGAGCGGCCCCTGCCGGAGCGGACCGACTCCTACCAGATCAGCGAGTCGCGCCGCCACCGCGTCGAGCTCACGGGCGCGGCCGCGCTCGCGCTCGGAGGCGTCGCGTTCTTCCAGGGCTACCAGTGGTGGCAGGCGGGCGAGCAGTGGAAGGCGGTCGCGCTCGGCTCGGCCATCACGCTCGGGCTGGGTCTCGCGGGCTGGGCCTGGGCGCGCTGGCAGCGCTCCCGCAACCGCGTCCATGACCCGCTCCTGATCAAGGAGAAGGTCTCGCGCATCGCCTTCGAGGCGGAGCTGCAGGTGACCGCCATCCTCCCTGGGGACGACACGCGCCGGCGGGCAAGGGAGCTGCTCGGCCAGGTGGCCGCCGCCTACCGCCACTACGACCACCCCGCGGGGGCGCGCTTCACGGTTGGCAAGGTGCGGCCCGGCCTGCCCGACCCCTACGCCCTGGCGCCGCCTGGCCCCGGACTCTTGGGGAGCCGCAGCGTGCTCGGCGTGCGCGAGGCCGCCTGCCTCTGGCACCCGCCGGGAGCGAAGGACGAGACGCCCCTCGTGGCGCGCGCGGGCGCGCGCGTGCTCGTCCCCCAGGCGAGGGACGTGAGCGGCGGGGCGCTCGTTGGGAAGACCACGGCGGGCAGTCCCCGCGACATCCACTTCCCCCCCGACCTCACGCGCCACCACCACCTCTACATCGCGCGCACGCGCATGGGCAAGTCCACGCTCATGCAGCACCTCGTCGTGCACCGCCTGCTGGAGAAGGCGGCCGGGCGCGACGGCGACGCGATCATCGTCATCGACCCCCACGCCGACCTCGTGGCTTCCATCCTCGAGCAGGTCCCCGAGTCGCTCATCGATCGGGTGCGGCTCGTCGACCTCGCGGGGACGGGCGGCTACCCCGGCATCAACCTCCTCGACACGCGCGTCTTCAGCGACCGCGACCGCACGGCCGACTCGGTCGTGCGCGTGGCCAGGGGGCTGTGGGAGCAGTGGGGGCCGCGCATGCAGTCGATCCTCGAGCAGGTCGTGAAGACCCTGCACGAGCACAACGCCCACCCCGCCACCGCCGCCGAGGAGCAGTACACGATCCTCGACGGGCTACGCCTGCTCTCGGACGACAAGTTCCGCACGCTCGTGCTCAAGCGCGTGAGCGACGAGTACCTGCTGGACTGGTGGAACCGCGACTTCAAGGGCTGGCGCCGGGAGTACAGCGCCGACGCGCTCGCGCCCGTGCAGACGCGGCTCTCCTACTACGCCTCCTCGAAGCGGGCGCGCGCCATCCTCGGCCAGCCCCGCTCCACCATCGACCTCAGGCGCACGATCCTCGACGGCGGCGTGCTGCTGGTCTCGACGGCGCAGGGCGCCGCGGGCAAGGACGTGGCCGCGCTGGTGGGGTCGTCCATCCTCAACCTCGTCGACGCCGTCGTGCGCGAGCAGGGCGAGCTCCCCCCGGAGCAGCGGCGCGGCGCGCTCGTGGTCGTGGACGAGATGCAGTCGATGCCGGGGGTCGACTACGAATCGATGCTCTCCGAGCTGGGCAAGTACGGAGCCTCCTTCGTGCTCGCCACGCAGAGCCTGGACAAGCTCGACGATCTCTCGCCCACGCTGCGCAGCACGCTGCTCGCCAACGTCGGCTGCCTCGCCGTCTTCCAGGTGGCGGGCTCGGACGCGCAGCAACTCGTCTGGGAGCTCGACCGCGAGCGCGTCTCCGTCGAGGACGTGGTCTCCCTGCCGGTGCATCACGCCTACGTGCGCGCTACCGTCGGGAGCGAGCGCACGCCCGCCTTCTCGATGGAGGTGCTCAAGCCGGACGAGGGGAGCCCGGAGACGGCCGAGCGCATCCGCGAGGAGGCGTCCGCCTACCTGCTCACGGAGGAGGAGATCGCGGCCCAGCGCGCCGAGGGCCGCAGGCGCGTCGACCTGTGGATCGAGCAGATGGCGGAGGAGGACAAGGGCCAGGCGGAATCCGGACAGGAGCAGGCGGACCAGTCGCGCGACGGCGCCTCCGGGGACGAGCCGCGCGGGAAGCGTCAGCGCAGCAAGCGTGAGCCGCCGCCCGGCGATTCCTCCGGGGAGGACGCCGCGTGACGGTGGAACGTGACCTGCTGCGCCTGCTCGCGCAGATGCCCTTCCTCGACCGGCTGGAGGCGGCCGCCCTCTCGGGCTGGTCGCGGGGGGCGGTCTACGCGGCCTGCGCGGCGCTGGGGGAGGCGGGGCTCGTCGCTCCCCTCCCCCACGCCTCCGAACTCGTCGCCCCGGCGCGGCGCTACCACCTCACGGTCGCCGGGTTGCACCGGCTCGCGGCCGACGACGGCCTGGTCATGGCCGAGTTGCTGCGCTCGCGGCCCCTCACGGCGCACTGGCGGCGGCTCCTGCTGGCGCGCCTCGACGGCGTCGCCTCCATCTACCGGCTCGCCGCGGCGATCGCGGACGCCGCCTGGCCGCTGCGCTTCCGCTGGTACCGGGCGATGCCGATGGACGCCGCGATCGCCCTCCCCGGCGGGCGCAGCCTCTTCGTCGTGCGGGAGGGCCGGAGCGCCGACCGCACGGCCTTCGCCAAGCGCCTCTGGCGGCTGCGCGAGGGACCGCGCCCGGGCGCCTACCTGCTGCTCGCGCCCGACGCGGTGCGGCTGCGCCACGCGGCGCGGCTGATGGCGCAGGCGTCGGTACCCGCCTTCCTCGCCCTGGAGCGCGACGCCGCCGCTTCCGGGACCAGCGCGCGCATCTGGCGCACCGCCTCCGGCTCGCCCCTCCTCTCGCTGCGGGAGGTGCTCGCGCACGTCCCCGGGCGCGGCGCCTGGCCGCGGGAGGAGCCGCTCGCCCGCGCCACCGTCCCGCGCGACCTGCGGGCGCGCGACCTGCGCGAGCCCCCGGACTGGATGCTCCCGGCCGCGCTCGGCGCGGGCGCGAAGCGCGTCCTCGACCTCATCGCCGACTGGCCCTGGATCGGCCGCCGCGACCTGGCCGGCCTCGCGGGCGTCTCCAGCCAGCGGGTCTCGCAGCTGCTGGCCCCCGCCGCGGAGGCCGGCCTCGTCACGCGCGAGGCGGGCCGCCTCGCCCTCTCCGACCGCGGGCTGGCGCTGCTCGCGCGCCGCGACCGCTCCGCCGTCCATCTCTCCCTCGCACGCTGGAGCGCAGCGCCCCTCGATCTGGAGGCGCCGCTCAGCTGGCGCAACGTCGCCGGCAGGCGCAGCCGCCAGCTGCTGCGCAACCTCGACCACACCGCCGCCGTGCACGGCTTCGCGGCGGCGCTGGCGACGCAGGCGCGCTGCGAGGGCTGGGAGGTGGCGCAGCTCGACCCGCCCCACCGGGCGTCGCGGTTCTTTCGCTACGACGACCGCCTCCACTCCGTCCATCCCGACGCCTTCGGCGTCCTCCGCCGCGAGGGCAAGCCGTGGCCGTTCTTCCTCGAGTGGGAGCGCCGCGCCGTGCGGCCCTCCACGATGGCGGCGCGGCTCGCGCCCTACCTGCGCTACTACGCCTCGCCTCGCCCCACCGACGACCACGGGGTCCGGCCCGCCGTGCTCGTCGTCTTCGAGGACGAACTCGCCGCCCACCACTTCCTGGGCGTGGCCCGCGGGGAGATCGCCCGCGCCCGCGTCGACCTGCCGCTGTTCGTTTCCCACCGCGCGGCGCTGGAGCGCGAAGGGCCGCTGGGAGGGGCATGGAACGCGCCCCACGCGCCGGGGGCGGCCTGGCCGCTGGCCGCGGCGGCGGTGGAAGCGCGAGCCTGATCAGGGCCGGTAGTCGATGCCGATAACGATGCCGGCGACGATCTCCTCGACCAGCGCCGCGTCCAACTCGCCAAGCCGTTCGATCAGCCGCTCAAGCGCCACGCTACGGACCTGCAGGAAGTCGGCGGCGGAGTCCTCGTGCAGGCCGTTGCGGTCACTCGCCTCGATCCGCACCTTGTTGATGCTGTCCGCGAACTCGTCGCGCCAGCGCGTCAACGGCACGACGATGCGCACGGGGGCAGGGTCGAAGGCCGCCGAACTGACGACGACGGCCGGCCGGTCGCGCTGCAACTCCGCGCCGACGGCGCGCGGCAGGCGGATGAGCCAGACCTCGCCCCGCCCCGGCGGTCCAGGCGCCGCCCCCGCTGCGCTCACTCCTACAGGCCGTCACCTGCGGTCGCGTCCCAGTCCGCCGTCTCGCGGGCGTCGACCGCGATGGCAGCTGCGCCCATCGCGCGATGGCGTTCTTCAAGCGGTCGAGCGGCGAGCTCGCGCAGCGTCGCTGCCGGACGCGCGGAGCCGGCCTGGGACGGCCCGGAGCGGGGGTGGTCGTCCTCGCCGCCCGCATCGCCGCCCGCCACCGCGAGGCGCGCATAGGCGGCGCAGGCGCGGATGTCTTCGGGTTCGAGGCCGGGGTGGTCCTGCAGGATCTCCTCCGGCTCGACCCCCTGGGAGAGGAACGCCAGCACCGACTCCACGGACACCCGCAGGTCGCGGATGATTGGCTTCCCGCCGAACACGTCCGGGCGGGCGGTGATGCGCCGCAGGAGTTCCTCCGTGGTCGTCACGCCGTACCTCCCGACCGATGGCCGCGGGCGCCCCGCAGCCTGGGACAAGGATACCCTCCCGCTCCGCTCTTGATCTTGATACGAACGTGAGTTCTACTGTGCCCGTTCACCATCCCATCTGCCATACGGCTGCGAGGAGCAAGCACATGACTGACACGACGACAACAGGCACTTCCCTGCCACGGGAGTTCCGCGAGCACGTGCGGGAGGCGATCGCAGGCCTCTCCGAGGAGATCCCCCCCGGCCCGGCCGGCGCCGACGCGCTGGTCCGACGGGCCGTCGCCCACCGCGTGTTGGGCGACTTGGAGGAGGCGCTCCGCGACCATGACCGCGCCGTCGACGCCTACCCGCTCGACCCCACCGTGGTCTGCGCGCGCGGCGTCACCCTGCTGCAGGCGGGGCAGACGGAGGCGGCCGCCCGGGACTTCGACCGGGCTGCCGAACTCGACGTCTGGGACATCGAGACGCACTACCAGCAGATCGCGGCGCACGTCGCGCTCGGCCAGTGGCGCGAGGCGGCCGAGGCGCTTGATGCGTTCCTCGACCCCAGGGACGAGGACCTCGAACGGCGCCTGCAGCACTGGCAGAGCGAGCGGTCAGCCGAACCGGAAGGTTCATAGGCGACGGGGCCGTCAGCGTGATCGCCCGCGACAGCCGCGCCTCGTGCACGAGCAGGCCGGCGCGCTCGCACACCTCCAGCCAGCACGCCACCACCGAGGTCGAACTGGCCCCAGTGAGCTCCACCATGTGGAGGATGCTCGACGGGCTCGCGCCCGTCACGTGACCCACGGCTCCCAGGCACAAGGACGGGCCTCTCAGGTGCCTCGTTCCCAAGCCGAGTCTTCGACAGGCCGCCTCGGACGCCGTGCAGGCCTCGTGCTTCAATCCTCGCTCACCGCTGAGGGTGGGCGCGACCGGGGATGTCGGTCCAGTGCTCCTGCTAGTGTTTCAACCCTTCAAACCCGTCACCAGGGCTGCACCCGCTTCCTGCCCTGCTCGTCGCCGCCCACTTGAGGCGTGCGGCGGCGGCGAGTGCGTCGATCTCCTCCCACGTGGCGAGCGGGGGGCTTCCGCAAGCACTGGCACCTGCATGGTGCAGTCGCTGTAGCAGTGGGTTCAGTTGGGGGACTCGTGAGCCGTTGCGGGCCTACTTCTACAGAGCGTCATATAAGAGAAGTCCCATTTACCACGCGAGCTATAGACTCGGTGGTGTATTATCTCAGCTCCGCAGGAGTCTAGAGGAGCGCCAGCCGTGTTTTCCGTATTGGCGCGGGCAGGGCGTCCCACGCCCCCTGACGGCTCACTGTTGGATCCTCGGTTGGACTCTTGCGGAGTACGACCGAGTCCTTGCCACAAGGGGGCTCTCTTGTGAAAGGCCCCTTTGTGATGGAGCGAGTGGGTCGTGGAAGGTTAGTGCGAGAGGGGTTTGAGCGTCTGTTCCATGTACTGGACTTGGTCGTCCTGATGGAGTTCGTTGCCGCGTTGCTGTCGTGGCAGCGCACTCTGTCTCGGTTTCGGGCGACACTGAGCCCGCTTCGGCTCAGTAACCTGGAGTGGGGTCAACGACAGCCTCGGGCGCGCACGGGGTTCGGGGTACTGCTGCAAGGGCTGGAACGCCGGGCTTGGCGGTAGTGCCATCAGGAGGCGGATGCGAAGGCGACCTCCAGTACTCCCTTGCGCAGGCACTCCGAGAAGGGGCGCGAACGTACAGGGAAGCAGTCAACGGCCTGGTATGAGGAGCCCCCTTGTGGCTACGGGACTTTGGGCTTACTCCGGCAAGAGTTCACCAAGGGGTCCACCTGTGAGCCGAACCAAGGGGGCATGTGACACCCACAGTTCCGGTGCCGCGTCCGAATCACACGAACCGGTGATCACCCTCACCCTCTTGCCGGAGTCGACAACAGCTTACACGAGACGCCCGGAGGCTTACCACGCATGACCAAACCCGACCTAACACATCCGACACAGGGGGGCGGTCATGCGGGCACCACTCGACAAGAAGCTCATGCTAAAGGCGCTGGCGGCTTTCGCCGGCGTCGTTACGGTGCGCTACGTGCCCCCGGTGACGCGCCCGGTGCGACACAGGCTGATTACGTCGGTGACGGGCGGTGGAAGCCTGAGCATGAATCCCTCGCCGCCGACGGATCTGATAGGTTACGTGGCGGGTACAAGGGTGTACGTCTCGGCCGAGCAAGAAAGCCCCGCGCACACCTTCGAGGGCTGGGGCGGCGACTGTGCCGGCACGCGCTCGACGAACACGACGTGCGTGCTGGCGATGGACGGCCCCAAGAAGGTGAATGCGCGCTTCAAGGTGACGCTCACCGCGACGGCCGGTGCCAACGGCCGTGTCAGCCCTGCCGGCGTCACGGCTCACAGTGTGGGATCGAGCGTCAGCGTGGAAGCGTTCCCCGCCGCTAACCATGAGGTGGATAGTTGGAGTGGGGCGTGCAGCGGCTCAGGCAAGTCGTGTTCGGTGGCCATGAGCGGAGACCGCTCGGTAAACGTGAGCTTCAAGGCGAAGGCCACTCCGCCCCCAACTGCAACGCCCCCGACTGTGGATCCTCTCGTCGCCCGGTTTGACACAAACGGGAACGGGGTCATTGATAAGGCCGAGATGTACGCCGCCATGAATCTCTATCTCTACCCCGAGGAACACGAGGGAGAGGATATACCGACCAAAGTGGAGCCATACAGGCTCATCGACCTCTACCTCTTTGGTGAGTAGAGGGAGCGTGCGGGCCAAGGAGGTGGTAGCGCTCATCAACCTCTACTTTGGCAGCTAGCAATGGGTGGTTTGGGGCTCTACTCGTAGTGAAACTCGTAGGGTTCCTCCCAGCCGGTGGCCCACAGGGCGGCCCACGTGTGGGCCTCGGCGGGCGTGCAGAGCGCGTCGGGCTCGGCTGGCAGCCGTATCTCGATGCCGGACACGCCCTCGAGCTCGATTGTGAAGCGGCGGGCGGCGTCCGGATTGCGCGTGAGGCTGCCATCCTCGGCAACGAAGGCGATGGCGCCGCAGGCGATGGGGTTTGTCACCTCGAGCACCGTGAGCGCGGAGGGGTAGGCCAGCGTGCGGAATGTGCCATCCTCTCGAACGATGCCCGAATGCGAGACCCAACTGGGCTCGGGCCCCCAGCTGCTCATGTCGCCCGGCACCGAGCGCAGAGGCCCCACGTGAAGGGCCGACCAGAATGCAGTGGGATCCAGGGGAGAGGCCGCGCTGCCTGTGACGGGGGTGCCGTCGGGCCCCAGGACGACCCCGGTGAAGTACGCCTCGGGCGGCGCCGCCTCGGCGCGCCAGGCGGCGAAGTCCTCGTAGAACTCGTCCACGGTCAGCCCGAAGGTGTCCGCGAACGCGTCCTTCCAGGAGTCGTCCTCCTGATTGACGGTGGCGAAGCGCCGGTAGAAGTCGAACAGGGAGGCCTCGCCGGAGCGCTCGACGAGCCGCTCCATCGCGAGGAAGCCGACGCCCGCGCTCCAGGAGCCGAACTCCATGTCCTCAAGCGGCATCTCGTGTGAGAGCCTGGCCCCCCACCAGAGGCTCTGGCGGGCCTTCTCGAAGGCGTGCTGCCCGTTGGCCAGAAACTGCTTGTGGCGCTGGTGCGGGCTGGCGGCGTACTCGAAGAGGTACTCCAGGTACCAGGCCATCCCCTCCCGGATCCAAAGTGGCCCCCCGATGGTGTCGGCGATTTCGTCCTGGAGCGCATGAACGTACTCGTGGCCGAAGTGTCGCAGGAAGCCCAGCTCGTCGACTCCGATCGTGATCGAGCCGCCCGGCCCCGCCACGGCGTTGGAGTTGGCCGCGTTGGGGGGGTCGGTCGCGACCGAGAGATGTATCACCCCCTGCCCGTAGGCGAATCCCCGATCCCACTCCGAGTCGGGCCTGGTGAGGCGGATCGTCAGGTCCGGCACGGTGAGGCCGTGGCGGGTGGCGAAGAAGCGCACCACGCGCTCGTACTCCGGGCGCAGCAGGTGCTCGGCGCGGGCGCGCTCCTCGGGGGAGAAGTCGCCCCTGTACTCGAGCGTCAGCGGCGGGACCGGCAGCTGCGCCCAGGATGGTTGCCCGCGGGGCGCCAGCACGCCCAGGCGGGCATTCCCGTAGCGGAAGCGGCCGCTGGAGCTGGTGCCGTCATCGAGGGGCAGGGGGAGCGTGCCCAGCGTGCGCCAGGAGCCACCCTCGGGGCGGGCGCTGATGCGGATGTCGCGTTCGTCCTGCACGTTCTGCCAGATCCGTATCGCGACGTCGGTGGAGACGCCGTCCTCGAGGGGCACGGCCACGTCGAGGTTTCCATAGCGGAAGCGGCCGCTGGAGCTGGCGCCGTCGTCCAGGGGCAGCCGGATCGTTCCCAGCGTGCGCCAGGAGCCGTCCTCGGGGCGTGCGCTGATGCGGATGTCGCGTTCGTCGTTGACGTCCTGCCAGACGCGCACCTCGATGGTGAGCACCGGGTTCCGGGCAGCGGCATCTGCCGTCCAGCCGATGGTGGCGGCCAGCCCGGCCAGCACCAGGAGTAGAGCCTTCCCTGCCAGCGATACGCTCATGCTTCCCGCCTTCTGAACGGGTGACGATACGGTGACTCGCTCTATGAATAGAATATCGTTCCAACCATCTTTATGTGACTAAGTGCATAATCCCGTATTACCCAGAGCACCCCGGACCGCCGCGCCGAGGCCGATTCGGCGCGGCGGTCCGAGCCGGGAGGGCGGCCCCATGGACTTTTGACCCTGTTTGTTCTTCTCCTCTTCGTCGCGCCCTTTGGCGTCGGCTTTGTGCTGGACTTGCTCTTTGGGACCCGGGCGCGCTGGTGGCGCTGGTGGTTCCCGCCACTCTTGCCAGTTCTCTATTGGGTTTATTCTGTGATCCGCGATTTGGTAGAGCCCGCCGACAGTTACGGCGACCTTAGCCGCCTTGGCGCCTATGTACAGGGCTTCTTGATTGTCAGCGTCGTTGTTGTGATGGCCGCGGGAGGTGTGTGGCTGCGGAGGTGGGTGGCGCGTGCGGTGGCACCGCGTCCTAGCTAGGGCGGCGTAGTTTCCGACTCCCGGCCGTTCTGGTGGTAGCCGTTGCAGCGGAGAGGCGATCGCGGTGAACGCGCAGACGGGAGTATTGGCAGGCCTAACCCACGAACGGGGTTTGGGTAGGAGTAGCCAGTGCTCTCCTCACTCATGTAGGGTGCCGCCGACTCCGACGAAAGAGTGGAAGGAACCTCACCGGTTGTGATTCGAGACACGGCGAAGGGTGTGTGGGCAACCACGCCCCCTTGGTCTTGGCTCACAGGTGGACCTTCGCGAACTCTTTCGTCGGAGTACGCTCAGGTTTCCTTTAGCCACGCGGAGTCGCGCTAGGTTTCCCCTCCACCCCCGCCTCAATCCCCCTCAACGTGCTATAGGGGTTCCGCCGCGTAGGGGGGCAGGTCAATGCGTGTACTACCCGTGAGGCTCGTGCTCTTGGCGCTGGTGGTCTTCGCCGGCGCTGTTGGCCTGACCGCCACGACCGCCCAGGGATTGCTATGAGCACCGAGGAGACTCGTGGGAAAAAGCAGCTTGCCGCAGACGTGTTGCATTTCTTCGTATTGGTCGGCGACTTCGTGCTCTTCCTCTTCGCAGCCCTCCTCGCCGGCGTGCTGGCTATGGTGATGTGGACGGAGGACGCCGCACCTCTAATCGCCTTTCCCGTAGTGGTCTTCGCGTTCAGCGCCATCTGCATCGCCTGCTGCGTCCGCATCCGTAACCTCTTCCTGCGCGTCGCTTGCCTGCTGGGGATGGGCGGGGCCTCCGGGATCCTGCTCTTCTTCCTCGCGCTCGCCGGCGCGAGCTAGACCCCACGGGGTCCGGTTCTCGAGGTGCTTGTAGAGGTAGGATGAGGCCATGACGCGCACGGACGCGGACGTACTGCGCGCTTTCGCCATTGCCATCGTCGTCTCCGCCGGCCTTCTGGTCTTGGCCTTCGCAGGCTACATAGCGGCCACGACGGCTCATACCTTCGCAACCGACGGGGGTGGTACGGCGACCGCGACATGGCCGTCTACCCCATCGCGTGCTTCACCGTCATCGCCGCGTGCCTTGCCGGCTGTGCCCTCCCTCATCCCCCCGTGTGGAAAAGCGTTCTCGTACTCGTCGCGTGCGTGGCCTTTGGGCCCCTGTTTTTTTTCTTCGTTCTTTCACAGGCCAACTAAAGGCGTCCTCCCCCTTTGGCCCCTTTCCTCGCCCCCTTCGTGAGGGGGGGTTAGTAGCTAGGGGTTAGTCCACCCCCGGCTGCCCACCTCCGCAGCCCCACAGCGCACGCAGCTACCACAACAGGCACGAGCACGAAGAGAAGAACAATTAGGACGTAGACGGGCCACCCAAGTTCGTTGCGGACACCTGGCTCGTCGGGCGTTACTGCATCCAGAACCACAAGCCAGACCACGAAGCCAACCGCAGCGAGGCCTACCACGAGAGGGGAGAACCACCAGCGCCACCAGCGCGTCCTGGTCCCAAAAGCCAAATCCAGCCCGAAGCTGCCGAAAAACGGCCCGAGCACGAAGATGGCGAAAAAGGCAATAGCTTCACTCGAATTCATAAGGGCTACTCCCTTGGGAGAACATCCTGTGCGAGCAATCTCCACCGTGCTATGGGGCGTTGCCGCGTGTCCACCCAGGAATCGAGCCAGCCAACAACCTGCGCATTAATACGCCACTGGCACACGCCGCGACCGGCAAGAGAACGAAGAGCGGAATGACGTAGACCACCAATACGAGCCAGACAGGGCCTATTTCGTTTCGGACACTTGAATCTGGATCGTAGGGCTGTGGTTCGCCCCAGGCCGCAAGGAGAGCCAGGAGAGCTAGGAGAACCAGGAAACCGCTAGCGAGGCCCACCGGCGGGAACCACCAGCGCCACCAGCGCACCCTAGTCCCAGCCAAGTCCAGCAGGAAACCGACGACCAACGGCCCGAGGCTGATGACGGCAAAAAACACCATTGAGAGGGCAGTATAACTTCCAGGGCCTAGCAAACCGCCTATCTGCTCGTGTAGTATCCTGCCGACTCCGGCAAGAGTTTGAGGGGATACGCCCCAGTGATGTGACGGGAAGCGGCACGGGCCGCGGGCATTCCATGCCCCCTTCTGTTCGGCACACAGGTGGACCCTTGGCGAGTTCTTGCGGGAAGTCCTCAAGATTCAAGGGGGCTCCCTCGTGCCATACCGTTCACTGCTTCCCTGGACCCTGTCGCTCCTGCTCGGGGTGCTTGTCGCAGGAGGCTTTGGCCTCACCGCATCTGCCCAAGACGGGTCGGGCACCCCGCCCCAATGCACCCCCTCACCGGGGGTCGCCTGCATTCGCGTGTCGGCGGCGGTACAAGCGGACATCGTCAAGGAACGCATCGCCTTGGCTGAAGCGGTCCTGGCCGAGCTACGTCCCGAGGTGCAGGGAGGGAGTGATGTCCAAGATCCCGTCGTAACTGCTTTGAACACGGAGATTACGACGCTCAAGGCACGACTTGCGGTGGGGTTTACGGATTACGACCTCGCTGTGCCGTACGCGACTGTTAGGGGCCCAGGCCAAAACGGCCTCGCCTTTTCCAAGTTCACCTACCGGGACGCAGGTTCTGCAAGCACCTCTGTTGGGGTGGAGGCTGCGGACCCCACCCAGATCGTCCTGTGGGGACAGGCGACCAACGAGAACGTTGCTAAAGCCTTCAAGGGGGAGCGTGTCTCAGTCGGTGGTCCGGCTCGTGGTCCGCGGGAGCTGCAGCGGTACACGCGGCTCCCTGACAATGCCTACCTCTGGGAGGGCGACCGTTCTGACGCACACCAGTACGTGGCCATGCAGAATTCGGCTGATCCGGTAGCTGGTGAGTGGGTCTGGGTCAAATCGTCAGGGTTTCACCCGAGGGGCGATATTCCTGTACGTGACACTCGCCATCACATGCGCTTCTTCTCCTCGTCGGACAACCGGATCGATGACTCCCCGCTGGGCGCCCAGAAAGGCCACTTCGGGTATTGGACTGTTATCGCAGCACATTACGAGAAGCCAACTCCTCTTCCAGGTCCCAATAATCTTCCAACTACTACTGATTTTTCTTGGAAAAAGTTTTTTGCAGAGATTGGCTTTTCACACAAGGTAGTGAGCTGGGACGAAGGTCAAGAGCGCGTAGTCGATTCGATAACGATCCCCCTGGTGGGGGGCGCCCGGCAGGGGATGAGCTGGGTTAAGACGATTGAACGGCGCGACTGGGGGAACCAGGGCCTCCAGCAAGATGTGAACTACACGCTGGACGGCTACCTCATCAAGATGGCCGCGCCCGAGGTGAGCACGCTTGTCGCTCCGTCGAAGCCAGCGGCGCCCACACTCATGACACGGCGGAACACCATCACGGTGGAGAAGCCTGGGGGGAAGGATCCACACGACGGTACCTGGTTCGACCTCCAGTACCGGAAGGGGAGGGGTAGCCAACCCACCTACGGCAACTGGAAGTCCGTGGACGGCATCTTCGTCGCGAAGTACGGCGAGATTGAAGATCTCGAGTACGACACCCCCTACCAGGTTCGCGTGCGCAGGTACAACGCGCGCGGCCGGTCAGGGTGGTCGGATGCCTCGGCCATCACCACCGAGGAAAACACGTGCGGATTGAGCGCCACCCCCGAGCTCGTGGCCGACTGCGAGACGCTGCTGGCGGCGAAGGACACGCTGCGGGGCTCGGCGTCGCTCAACTGGAGCGCGGACCTCGACATCGACGACTGGGAAGGCGTCACGGTGGTTGGCGGGCGCGTAACGAAGCTGGAGCTGGGGGGTAGGAAAGGACGTGTGCTGAGTGGGACGATTCCGGCGGCGCTGGGGAACCTGACGGCGCTGGAGCACCTGTCCCTGAGCGCGAACCAGCTGACGGGCTACATTCCGGGGGCGCTGGGGAAGCTGACGAACCTGACGTACCTGTCCCTGAGCGCGAACCGCCTGAGCCCACGCCCGAGCACTGAACGCAACGAGGTGAACCGGTCGATTCCGAGGGCGCTGGGCGATCTGACGAAGCTGGAGCACCTGTCCCTGAGCAACAACCTGTTGCGCGGGCCGATTCCGGTGGAGCTAAGGAAGCTGACGGCGCTGCAGAGCCTGTCCTTGAACAACAACTTCCTGAGCGGGGAGATTCCGGCGGACCTGGAGAAGCTGGCGAGCCTGGAGCACCTCAACCTCAAGAACAACCTGCTGGAGGGGCAGATCCCGCTGGAGCTGCTGAAGCTGCAGAACCTGGAGCGCCTCTTCCTCAACCAGGCGACGCTGACCGGCTGCGTGCCGCCGTTTGCTGTGGCGACGAGCGATCTGGCCTCGTTCAGTCTGCCGGCGTGCACGGCGACAGAGCTATGCACGATCGGTAAGGCCGTAGAAGATACAGATGCCGATCCCGGCCTCGTGCAGGACTGCGCGGTTCTGTTGACGGCGCAGTCGGCGCTGAACGCCGATCCGCCGTTGAACTGGAGCCCGAATCGCGCCATCAAGCGCTGGCATGGCGTCAGCGTGGGCGACACGCTGGTTCTGGGCGTGATGACGGAGCGGGTGAGGGCTTTGCGGATGGAAGGGACGGGGTCGAGCGATCCCGGAAGTTCGGAGGATTTGCACTCGCGGGAACCCAGGCCCACGGTCGCGTACAGCGGCGAGCTGAGTGGGATCATTCCGCCGGCGCTGGGGCAGCTGGTGGAGCTGCGGGAGTTGACCCTGACTCGCCACAGCCTGAGGGGGCCGATCCCGGAGTTGGAGTCCCTGACGCATCTGACCACACTGAAGCTGCACGGGAACCAACTGACGGGCAGGGTTCCGGAGGAACTGGCGAACCTGGCGAACCTGACCACGCTGAAGCTGCGCAATAACGATGGCCTCGAGGACTGCATCCCGCCGGCGCTGTTTGACGTGGCGGACCACGACCTTGGGGAGCTCCGCATCAGCAAGTGCCCAACGGTGAGCATTGCGCGGGTGGCGGCCTCAGTAGAGGAAGGCGAGGAGGCCGAGTTCACGGTGACGCGCACGGGCAGGAGGTCGAAGGCGCTGGTCGTGCTGGTGAGCGTGAGTGACGGCGATCACGACATCCTCGATGGCGCGCCGGCGGAGTCGGTGAGGATCGCGAAGAACGCGAGGACCGCGACGCTGGTGGTGGCGACCGACGACGACGAGACGGACGAGGACGACGGCCTCGTGACGGCCACGATCGGGGCGAGCGACGACTACACCATCGACGCGGATGCAGACGACGCCACGGTGACGGTGACCGACGACGACCTGCCGGAGGTGAGCATCGTCGCGGTGGCGGCCTCGGTGGAGGAGGGCGAGGACGCCGAGTACACGGTGACGCGCACGGGGCGCACGGCGGACGCGCTGACCGTGAAGGTGAGCGTGAGCGACGGCGATCACGACGTCCTCGATGGCGCCGCCGCGGAGTCGGTGACGATCGCGGCGGACGCGACGAGCGCGACGCTGGTGGTGGCCACCGACGATGACGAGACGGACGAGGACGACGTCCTCGTGACGGCCACGATCGGCGCGAGCGCTGACTACGCCATCGACGCGGATGCGGCCGCCGCCACGGTGACGGTGACCGACAACGACCTGCCGGAGGTGGGCATCGTGCGGGTGGCGGCCTCGGTGGAGGAAGGCGAGGACGCCGAGTACACGGTCACGCGGAGGGGGAGCACGTCGGCCGAACTGACCGTGAAGGTGAGCGTGAGCGACGGCGATCACGATGTCCTCGAGGGCACGCCCAGGGAGACGGTGACGATCGCGGTGGGCCATGCCAGCGCGACGCTGGCGGTGGCGACCGACGACGACGAGACGGCCGAGGACGACGCCCTCGTGACGGTCACGATCGGTACGAGCGACGACTACACCATCGACGCGGCCGCGGCCGCCGCCACGGTGACGGTGACCGACGACGGAGACCTGCCGGAGGTGGGCATCGCCGCAGTGGCGGCCTCTGTGGAGGAGGGCGCCGACGCGACCTTCACGGTGACGCGCGTCGGAAGCACGTCGGCCGAGCTGGTCGTGAAGGTGAGCGTGAGCGACGGCGATCACGACGTCCTCGAGGGCGTGCCCGCGGAGACGGTGACGATCGCGGTGGGCGATGCCAGCGCGACGCTGGCGGTGGCCACCGACAACGACGAGGAGGACGAGTCGAACGGCCTCGTGACGGCCACGATCGGCACGAGTGCGGCCTACGCCATCGACGCCGCCAACGGGTCGGACACGGTGACGGTGCGGGACAACGACACCCACCCCTGCGAGAACGGCACGACCGTCCTCAACCCCCGCTTCAACCGCGGCCTGGTGGCCGACTGCAAGGCGCTGCTGGCGGCGAAGGACGTTCTGCAGGGTGATGGCGTCAGCGTCCTCAACTGGGGGCCGACGACGCGCCTCGATCGAGGATGGACCGGGGTGAGGGTGATCCAGTTCCGGGTGTGGTCGCTGAGCCTGCCCAACCGCGGGCTGGGGGGCGAGATCCCGGCGGCGCTGGGCGCCCTCTCGGATCTCTTCATCCTCGCGCTGAACGGCAACGAACTGACGGGCGGCGTCCCCGCCGAGCTGGGGCAGCTGTCGAAGCTGTACAGCCTCGCGCTCAACGACAACGAGCTGAGGGGCCAGCTTCCCGGCTCGCTGCAGGACCTCGGGGCCCTGCGGCGGTTGAGCCTGCGGGACAACGCGTTCACGGGGTGCATTCCTCCCCTCCTGCGCAACGTCGGCAACAACGACGTCGCCTCCCTGAACCTGCCGGACTGCATGTTCGGGGTGGAGGAGACGAGCTTCGCGACGAGCGGCGTCGCGGGCTACGCGAAGGCGGGCGACACGATCACGGTGTCCTTCACGACGAGCGCGGCGCTGGCGGCGAAACCGTCGGCGATGATCGCGGGGCAGACCGCGACGGTGAGCGGTTCGGGCACGAGCTGGGGGGCCGTGTACACGGTGCAGGCCTCGGACACGAACGGTGAGGCGCGCTTCGACCTGGGCGAGATCCGGGACGCGTCGAGTGAGCGCGTGAACCCGCCCGCGGTGGGCACGGGCATCGTGGTGGACACGGTGGCGCCCAGGCTGACGGCGGGCCGGGCCACGCCGAGCGGCGGGGCCGCGAAGGCGGGCGACAGTATCCGTGTGCCCTTCACCGTGAGCGAGGCGCTCGCCTCGAGGCCGGTGGTGAGGATCGCCGGCGAGAAGGCCACGGTGAGTGGCTCGGGCACGAGCTGGACGGCGAGCTACACGGTGCAGGCGACGGACCCGAACGGGGCGGCCGTCTTTGACGCGGAGGTGATCCGCGATCGCGCCGGCAACGAGACGGACCCGCCCGCGGTGACGACGGTCGTGACGGTGGACACGGTGGCGCCCACGGTGACGGCGTACCGCTTCAGCGCGAGCAGCGGGACGTCGACGGTCAAGGCGGGGGGCACGATCGGCGTGTCCTTCACGACGAGCGAGGCGCTCGCCTCGGCGCCGATGGCGTCGCTCGCGGGGACGACCGTGGTGGTGAGCGGCTCGGGCACGAGCTGGAGCGCCAGCCTGGCGGTGAAGGCGGGCGTGAACATCGCCAACGTGGCCTTCGACCTGGGCACGATCAGGGACGCCGCCGGCAACGAGGCGGACCCGGACGCGGAGCTGAGCGGCATCGCCATCGTGGACGACGTGAAGCCCACGGCGACGGTGGCACAGGCCACCACGACGAACGAGGACGACGGCTACGCGAAGGAAGGCGACACGATCCGTGTGCCCTTCACGGTGAGCGAGGTCCTGGCGTCGGAGCCGACGGCCACGATCGCCGGTCAGCGGGCGACGGTGACGGGTGCGGGCCGGAGCTGGACGGCGAGCTACAGGGTGACATCGACGACGGCGGACGGGGCGGCCGCCTTCAACCTGGGGGTGCTCCGCGATCCCGTTGGCAACGAGACAGACCCGGCGGCCGCGGCCACGGGCATCGAGGTGGACACGGTGGCGCCCACGGTGACGGCGCGGACCGTCACGACGAGCGCGGCCGAGGGCGAGCCCGCCGGCGAGGGCGACACGATCACGGTGGCCTTCACGACGAGCGAGCCCCTGAAGCTGAAGCCGTGGGCGACGATCGCCGGCAAGGTCGCGAGCATCACCGGCGCGGGCCGGAGCTGGACGGCGGCGTACACGGTGGAGCGGGGCGTGAACACGCCCAACGCCGGGTTCAACCTGGGCACGCTCCGGGACGCCGCTGGCAACACGCATGATCCTTCCCCGGTGGCGACGGGCGTCGCCGTCGAGACGGTGGTCCTGCACACCCTGCGCACGTCCGTCACGCCGCCGGACAGCGGTGGCGTGCGCGTGGTCGTGGTGGCGGAGTACCAGGGCGGCCAGGCGGATGGCGACTTCATCGGGCAGGAGCGGGACTGGGAGTACCGTGCGGGCACGGTCGTGAAGGCGATTGCGGGGGCGAACCCCGGCTACCGCTTCAAGGAGTGGTCGGGGGAGCCTTGCCAGGACGTCACCAACCCCCACCGGGTGGCGGACGGCTGCCGCATCACGCTGAGCTCGGACAAGGGCGTGACGGCCATCTTCGAGCGGCGCACGTACGCCTTCACGGTGACGGCCGACGCCGGCGGCACGGTCTCTGGCGGGGGCACCTACGAGCACGGCAAGCCGGCGACGGGGCGGGTCACGTGGAATCGCGTGCAGTACACATTCGAGGGCTGGACGGGGCCCTGCGTGACGACGAGCTCGAGCGCCTCGAGCGCGAGCTGCAGCGTGAGCATGAACGGTCCCCGCAGCGTCCACGCCGACATCGACGAGAAGCGCTGCCACGTGGCCACGGACACGCAGGGAAGCGGCACGGCCAGCGGCGACGCCACGGTGCAGTGCGGCGTGAGCTCGGTGCCCATCCGGGCGACCGCGGGCGCAAACGCGTGCTTCACGGGCTGGTTGCCGTCCTTCGGGCGGTACTCCGGGGGCTCGAGCACGGCGCAGCCCTGTGCCACGGAGGGCTTCGAGACGGTCGTGAAACCGGAGGTGGACTACACGTACACGGCCATCTTCGTGACGGGGTACACGATCACGGCCACGCACGGGCCGAACGGAGACGTGCTCGGCGGCGGCCACCGCTACCTGGCGAACAAGACGGTGACGCTCACGGCGGTCCCGGACAACGGCTACGAGGTGGCCAGCTGGAGCGGCGCGTGCAGCGGCTCGGCGCTGACGTGCGACGTGCGCCTGACGACCAACAAGTCGGCGCGCGTGACCTTCAAGGAGAAGCCGACCACCTACAGTCTCACGGTGACGGCCGACGCCGGTGGCACGCCCAGTGGCGGTGGCACCAAGACCGCCCGGATGACGGTCACGGCGGCGGTCAGCTGGGACAGCGTGAGCTACCAGTTCACGGGCTGGACGGGGCCCTGCGCGAGCACGACCTCCGGTGCCTCGAGCGCCACCTGCAGCGTGTTCATGAACAGCGACAAGGCCGTCCACGCCGACATCGACAAGAAGATCTGCCACGTGGACACGGCCACGCAGGGAAGCGGCACGGCCGGTGGCGATGACGCGGTGCAGTGCGGCGTGGGCTCGGTGCCCATCCGGGCGACCGCGGGCGCAAACGCGTGCTTCACGGGCTGGTCTCCGACCTTCGGGCGGTACTCCGGGGGCTCGAGCACGGCGCAGCCCTGTGCCACGGAGGGCTTCGAGACGGTCGTGAAGCCGGAGGTGGACTACACGTACACGGCCATCTTCGCGACGGGGTACACGATCACGGCCACGCACGGGCCGAACGGAGACGTACTCGGCGGCGGCCACCGCTACCTGGCGAACGAGACGGTGACGCTCACGGCGGTCCCGGACAACGGCTACGAGGTGGCCAGCTGGAGCGGCGCGAGCTGCGGGACGGCGCTGACGTGCGACGTGCGCCTGACGACCAACAAGGACGTGCGCGTCACCTTCAAGAAGAAGCCGACCAATTACACGATCACGATCTCGAAGAGCGGCAGCGGCACGGTCTTGCCGGCGCCGGGGACGTACACGCGCATCGCCGGTTCGACACTGCGGGTCACGGCGACCCCGGCTGACGGCTGGCAGGTGTCGAGCTGGAGCAGCGCGTCCGGCTGCAGCTCGCCGGTGACGACGTGCAACGTGGCGGTGAACGCCAACTACAAGCACGTGCGCGTCACCTTCGAGCGCATCACCCACACGCTCACGATCTCGCACGGGAGCAACGGGTCGACCAGTCCCGCGGCGGGCACGCACAGCTACTACAGCGGCACGCCCGAGACGGTCACGGCGATCCCGAACAGCGGCTACCAGGTGAACCGCTGGAGCGGCAACTGTAGCGGCGACTCGACCAGCTGCGACCTCACGATGAACGGCAACCGCAGTGTGCGCGTGACCTTCGAGCTGAAGCCGCAGTGCACGCTCACGGTGACGGACGAAACGGGTGGCAGCGCCTTCGGCAGCTGGACGGGTGAATGCGGGACGACGCGCCCGATCAGCGCCACGCTCGAGAGCGGCTACCGCTTCGACGGCTGGACCGGTGGCAGCGGCGTGAGCAACCGGAGCGCCCTTCGCACGAACGTCGTGGTCAGCCGGACCATGACGGTGCGGGCCAACTTCGTCTCGCAGTGCATCGTCAACGTCTCGGCGGGGCCGGGCGGCAGGGCCAGTGGCGGGGGCACGGTGGACTGCGGCCAGTCTGCGCCGGCGACGGCCACCGCCAACGACGGCTACTGCTTCAGTCGGTGGCTTGGCGGTCGATTATCCGGCCAGAGCCAAGAGAGCCAAGAGGTGGTCGGGCAGCAGAGTTGCCGGACCGAGGACCGGACGAGGCGGCTGACGGATCCCGGTCCGCCGGGGGTCTACTCGTACGTCGCCAACTTCCATGTGAAACCGCCGTCGAGCTTCACCCTCACGGTGACGGCCGATAGCGGCGGCACGCCCAGTGGCGGCGGCAGCAAGCCCGCCCGGCAGGCGGCCACGGCGGCGGTCAGCTGGAACAACGTGAGCTACCAGTTCACGAGCTGGACGGGGGCCTTCTGCTCGAGCTCGAGCGTGAGCACCTCGCGCGCCACCTGCAGCGTGTACATGAGCAGCAACAAGAGCGTCCACGCCAACCTCGACAAGCGGTTCTGCCGGGTGACGGCGCGGACCTCCACGGGCGGCACCGCGAGCGGCGGCGGGAACGTGCACTGCGGTGTCGGCTCGACGACGGTGTCGGCGCGGGCGGGCACCGGCTACTGCTTCACCGGCTGGAGCGTGGGTCTGGGCAGCAGCGTGGTCGGGCAGGCTGCCTCCTCGGTCTGCACGGTGAGCAACACGCGCCCGGTGAACCTTCCCAGGGTGGACCTCACCTACACGGCCCAGTTCGAGGCGCGCAACTACACCCTCACGGTGAACAACGGCAGCGGCTCGGGCAGCTACCCCGCGCGCTCGTATGCGGTGGCCACGGCGCCGGCGAGGAAATGCCAATTCGGCTTCATCTACACCTTCTCGGGCTGGACGGGCACGAGCGTGTCGTCGCGTTCGGCGCGGCTCTACATGAGCAGCGACCGCACCGTCACGGCCAACTACGCCACGCGCACGACGGAGACCTGCTTCGGCGCCGCCAGTGAAGGCGAAACGGAGGAAGTGATCATCCCCGAGACCGAGCCCCTTCCCGCCGGCGAGGCGGCGAGCGCCGAGGAGCAACCGTCCCAGGAGGGCGGCGGCGGCAGCGCTGACGGCGCGGGCGAGGAGCCCGCCGAGCCCGAAGGCGAGGGCAGCGGGGGGAGTGACGCCGGCAACGGCGACGAGACCTAGGGGGCTGCCCCCTTCCGGCCCCAGGGCTGGGAAAGGGGGTAGGATGCCCCTGCCCATGAACGGACTGCGCCTGGCGCTCTGCCTCGCCAAGGCGGGAGCGCGGTGAGCGCGCCGCTGGTGCTGTTCACCGCGTGCGCCTGCGGGAAAGTCCATGCGGAGTGCCTGGTCTGCGGCTGGCGCGGCGGCTGGTATGTGAGCCTCGATCTCGCCGGCGACGAGCTGCTCGAGCACGTGTGGGGCTGCTCGGGGCTGCCGTTCGAGCTATGGGAGTGGCCGCGGGCGGATCGCGCCAGCGGGTTCTAGGGGCGCTGATGGGCCGGGCCTACTACGTGTTCGAGAACCTCGAGAAGGAACGCAGCCGCATCCACGATGCCGGCTGCGGCCACTGCGTACGGGCCGTCGCCGTGCAGGCGCGCCAGGCGTTGCCCGGTCGCTCCCACTGGCACGGCCCTTTCCCGACGTACGACGAGGCGCGCCAGCAGGCGACGGGCCTGGGGTTGCCGGTCGAGGACGCCACCTGCTGTGTGGGGCGCAGGTGAGCGAAAGCGGCTGGCCCCAGGGACCAAGCGGGGGTGGGGCTTCCCGAGCCTCCCTTTGCCGTCGCGCGTGCCGGTAGCGCTGGCGCTGCCAGCAGGGGTTCGAGCAGAAACGGGTGCCCCGCCGCTTCCCCTTGAGGGGCGTGTCGCAGTCCTCGGCTTCGCAGATGCGCTGGTCGCGGGCATGCCAGAGCGCCCGGGACCGGGCGCGGCGTTCCTTCCGGTACTCCCGAAAGTAGGTTGTGCGGTCGGTCGAACGGGTCATCCCTCGCACTCTCAGCGGGGCGGCCCTAGGCGTGGGCGGCGCTCGAGCTCGGAGGCAGCGGCCGTGCGGATGCTGGCGAGGGCGGTGCCCACGGTGAGGGCGCCCCTGGCGATGTCGGCGGGGATGCGCACGTCGATCGCGGCCAGCTTGCCCAGGCAGTCCTCGCAGAGCACGCGCGCTTAGTCGGCCAGCGTGGTCGGGTCGGTCAGCTGCTCGCGGCCGGCGGCGCAGGCGGTGCACTCTCCGCCATGCTCACCGGCCCTCGGCGGCAATGCTGCGGCGGATGTGGTTGGGGGTCTTGCCCCCCAGGCGGCCTTCGAGCTGGCCGCGGCCCTGGTGGCAGTAGTACTCGTGGCGGGCCTCAATGCGTTCCGCTTCCTCTTCCGTGGAGAGGGGGCGGCCGTCCCAGCGGGAGCCGACGGGCCAGGGGCAGCGGATGCAGGGGTCGACGTACCAGCGGACGGTGACCTTCTCGCTCGCCATCGGCCGATACTGCCATCTGAGGGCAGTACTATCCA
>JAPOQN010000063.1 GCA_026710655.1 Chloroflexota bacterium
CTCCCTGATCTTGTCGACGATGAACCCCTCCACCTTCTCCGCGTTCAGGTAACGCGCCTCGCATGAGCCAGCGCCCTCCTTGAGCAGGGTGCCGCAGACGTAGTAGGCGTAACGCCCGCCCTTCGCCCCCTGACCGGTGTAGGGCTTGCCACAGACTCCGCAGCGCAGCAGACCGCTCAGCAGGAACTTGCTCCCCACCCGTGCCGGCCGCTGCCGCTTCGGCGCCCGTTCCTCGAGCGACTCCTGCACCCGGTCGAACGTCTCCCGGGGGACGATCGCCTCCCAGGCCCCCTCCGCACGCACGGGCTCGGGGGGCTTGTCGCCCTTGCTTGTACGGCCCCAGACGGCGGTTCCCGTATAGGCCTCGTTCGTGAGCAGGTAGTGGAGGCCGTTCCGGTACCAGCGCCTGCCCCGGTTGGTGATGCCTCGTTCGTTCAGGTCTCGGCAGATCTCTTTGAGGCCGTTCCCCCGCAGCGAACTCTCGAAAACCTCCTTCACTACTGGAGCGGTGGCCGGGTCGACCTCGAGCGTGGGGCGCTCCCGCACGCCATCGCTGACCTTCACCCGCCGGTAGCCGAAGGGCGCCCGGGATGCGAGGAAGAACCCGCGCGAAGCCGACTCGCGCATCCCGCGCGTGACCTCCTGCGCCAAATTCTCCGCGGCAAATTCGTAGACGCTCTCGATGATCGCCTCCATGAGCTTGCCGGTCGGGGAGTCGTCGGCGTGCTCGGTGATCGAGGTCACCCTGATACCGCGCCGGCGGAGCATCGACTTGAAGGCGACGGCGTGCTCGCGCTTGCGCGTGAAGCGGGAGAACTTCCAGACGAGGATCTCCTCGAAGGGGGCATCGGCCTCGCTGGCCGCATCCAGCATCTTGCGGAACTGGGGGCGGTCGGCGACTCGGCCGCTCTCGGCCTCGTCCACGTACTCCCGGGCGACGACGTAGCCGTTCTTCTCGGCGTAGTCGCGCAATGCCCGGAGCTGGGCGGCCACGGACAGGTCGACATCCTGGCGATCGCTGGAAACGCGGGCGTAGAGGGCAGCGGGCTTGTGGACTGGTGGGTGCTTCACGGTGTGGTCCTTTCACTGGTAGTAGGGTCACCGATTGTGCTCCAAGGGGGCAACCGGCCAGCGTGGAAAGCGTAGCACAGACGTTCGCCTAGCTCGCAGTTTGCAAGGCACCCCTCAGCCCCGGCCTCATAACCGTGCGAGCTTCGTGTCGAGACACTGGGCCCAGGGCAAGAGCTGGGCCCAGTGTCTCGACATCAATGCTGATCGCACTAGGTTGATGCTACTTGCAGATGCTCACCGACGTAAGCAATCTCCCAGACCTGCTCTTCTCTATTCCAGTACAGGTGGATCCTGAGGCACTCTGAAGGATCCCTGCTGGAACTCCCCACTGCAATGTGAGGCTCTACCAGGACCGGATCGCGTGTCACGGGATGCAGGAATGTTCGCTCCTTACCATACCTAGAGACAGTAGTCTGGCTCTCATGCGGAATGTACCGGATGCCGATGTCCCTGAACCATTCCGCGTAGTCGACCCCATCAAGTTGCCCCCCAGACTCCCTTAGCTGTTGCCCGAGCATATCGACAACTTCCAAAGTTTCGTACACCTCTTTAGGTGACCTAAAGGGCGAACTTCTGGAGGACTTTTCTGCGGTTGGCCAGATGCGGAGTGTCTCGAAGTCGATGTCTGCGTAGGCCACGGCCGCGCTCACACTGGCGTACTCGTCGTCATCGCTTCCTACAGGGTTTGTCTTGGAGAGCTCCCTGAGCCGGACATTCTCGCGGCGAAAGCTCTTGGCCTCGGTGGTCTTGACCCTAGCCTCGTCAAGAGCCTTGTTGCGTTCTTCCCTCAACTGCGAAATCTCCGCAACCTGACTGGCGATCAGGGCATCCCGCTCCACTAGGAGTTCATCGAAGTCAGCAAGGGTGCTGGCTTCGACCGACTGTCGCAGGCGGTCCCGCCGGAAGCTGCTGATCCGCCCCGACGCCTGGTCCCAAATGGGTGAGTGGTCGTGGAAGCGAGTTGAGCGTTCCAGCAGCTGGCTGAGGACGATGAGCGGGAACGCTCTCGCGAGGTAGGAAAGGGTAACGGGCGAGCAGACGGGGTGGTCTCGTTTGCGATCATCAAGGCGTAATCCTGCGTAATAGGTCCTTACTCCACCGTTGTAACAAGAAAGAGCAGCGCCCAGCTGCTCGTTCATGCGGTCAGCCTCCGGCCCATCGATCTCAATGACATTTGCGAGGCCAGCAAGGACGCGAGCCAGTTGCTTGGAGCTGACCAGAGTCCTGCCTGCTGGTGTCCGAGTCACAACCACCAGTGGCAGTCTGCGATCTTTCGCGAGCACCAAGCCCGCAGCGCCCTTGGCAATTGGCACTGGTGCGGCCGATAGAGGATGCTCCCGAAACTGCGCCGGAACGTCCTTGGCCCCTACGATGTCCGCGACGACACCCGGAGCGCCAACGTTCGGGCTCTCGGCACGGTGCGTCAGATCATTAGCGACGGGCTTGACCTCGACTCGGACTTCTATCAAACCGCCAATCGTGGCGAGCCGCACGTCGGAGACCCACTGGTACGAGCCACCGTTCCTGTCGGGATGTTGCCAGTGGAGTGCCCACGTCGCGGCGCCCTCAACACTCACACGTTCGACCTCTGCCCACTCGTCAGGCCCCCACTCCGTCCGGCCGGCATCAGCTGTGATGCTGGGGCCGTCAGGATGGGCTCGAGCGGCCGCTCTGTTGGCCCAGTTGGTAGCGAGTTCTGCAAGGCGCTCGGTTTTCGCAGTGCTGTCGCCCTGCGGGTCTACTTCGAACTGAACCAGATAGCGTTCGGCCACGCGTGGGTCCTTGCGAGGGATTGCCCGAGTGCGGGCATAACGCGCGTTTAGGGGAGCACCCGGGCTACCTAGCTTGTGATGGTCCCGGCTTGTGATCCATCGGAACTTCGGCCAGCAACCTCGAGTAGCAAGCGGCAGTGATCGCTGGCACCCCAGCCATCGGCGGCATTCGTCGCGCGCACGCTGATGCTCTGGTGGAAGCCTCTCTTCTGCGCCGTACGGGCGATCGAGGCCGCTGCCGCAGCCGCGCGCCGGACTCAAGACGCCACGACGGCTCGTGCGGCGCCAGCCCGCGGGTCTGCGAGTCGTGTGGCGGGGGGGGTCCTGATCGTCCGGTGTGGGGGGAGCACTGGCCGCTTCCTGGGCGTGTTCGGAGTACGCCTCCGACCAGCCCTGAACGAACACCCGCAACCTTACCGCGCACCTTTCGCCGACGCCCTAGGTACCCGCAATCGCGCCCGACGGTCGACTGATCCGCGGCCTCCGCAGGACGGGCCTGCACTCAAGGCTGCTCAGCCCTGCCCGGGGTAGCACTGGGAAGCAAGCGCCCACCGCGCGCCTATGCTGTCGCTCGCCATGCCCAGCAAGACCGCCTGCCTGGCGAGTCCGTACGGGTTCTCGACGCAGCAGCGGGGAGCTGCTGCCGCCGCTGGTGGGGGCGTCGGCGCGGGAAGCTGCAGGCCATGACCATCGTCGCCGCCGACAATCCTCGCCCACCGCTGAGGGCGGGCACGACGCTCAGCCTTGTCGTGTAATCGCACTGAACCGACTTCTGAGCTGGTGCACGCTGGCCCGCCCGTCCGGGGCGAGCCCTCTCAGCGCCTCGGCCGGACTCCACTCCAGCAGGATGCCCCTGCTGCGCCACAGGAGCGCCCACTGCGAGCGTTGACGAGCAGCAGCTCACTCGTTACGTTGGGTGCATCTACTCCCCGTTCGCTGGACGGTGACTTCGGTCCCGTTTCCGGGCGGGTGTTTTCTTCCATGCGCACCCTCGTTCTCATCGACGGCCAGAACCTCTTTCACCTGGCTAGAAGGGCTTGGGCCCCTCCGCAACACGGGCATCCACGTGTACCGGGGCAGGGTCAACGAAGCCGGCCAGGAGAAGGGCGTGGACGTCAGCCTGGCGCTGGACCTCGTGCAGGCCACCCACGAACGCAGGTACGACGCCGCCATCATCGTGAGCCAGGACTGGGACTTTGGGCCGGCCGTACGAGTCGCGAAACTAGTGGCACGTTCACAGGGACGCGACCTTGTCTTCGAGTCCGCTTTCCCCCTCGGGCCGGGAAGCTCTTCGAGGAGAGGTGTGCCAGGCACGACGTGGGTGCCGATCGATCAGGCCACCTACGACTCGTGCCGCGATCCGAGGGACTACCGGCGGCGACGGCCTTGAGGGGCACGCCGCCTTGCCCCAGCTTGAGGCACTTCTTGGACACGAGCATCTAGCTGCCCTCCCCCGTCAACCGTCGGCTGCTGCAAGGTGCGGCTGTTGGCGCCCGAATTTCCGCGCCAGTCCTCTCCCGTTCTGACTCTTTGTCCTTCAGTGGCTGCCAGAGACTTCGCTCCGACGAACGGGTCTCCAGCCGCTATCGCTTGGGCATAGTCGGGGTGCTAAGAGGCTCCCACTGCCTCCCGGGAGTAAGAAAAGGGAATTACATACTTAAGTAGACGGGCTACCTACTAGCGCTTCCCACGACAAACTTTCGTTATTATCAGAACAATTCTTCGTAAACTCGTCCGACACCTTTTATGATCCCGTTCTAAATTGCCTTTCTCTCGGCCAGCTTGCCGGGAAGGAGGGTTATCGATGGTTTTCCGAACACTTCGCGAAAGGAGGTTTTCCTCGTTGTCGAAAGGCGACAAGGAAACCGACAAGGATCGGAAGATAGTGCGGCCTAGGCCGCGCCCCTTCTAATCTTCTTTTCGGCGCTCTCCTTTTACTCCTCCCCGGCATTTGGCCGTACCGCTATTGACGCTCTTATCTCACCCGAGTGTCAAGGCACATTAGATATGTCTGTAACCAAAGAGAGAGCGCCGAACCAGACCGGGTTCTAGGTCGTGTATGCGTAGATATAGTGGGGGCATGAAGAAGAAAGCCCCTGGAAAGTTTTACCGCAAGGGTTTGACGTTGGTGGAACTCACGAGGATGTTCCCCGACGACGCGACGGCGGAAAAGTGGTTCGCGGAAATCCGCTGGCCGAACGGCGTTGCTTGCCCGAAATGCGGTTCGCTAGACGTGCAGGAAGGCGCGAAGCATCCGACGATGCCATACCACTGCCGGGATTGCCCCAAGTATTTCTCGGTAAAGACAGGAACGGTGATGCATGGCTCCAAGCTGGGCTACCAGGTATGGGCAATCGCCATCTACCTGATGAATACCGGAACCAAGGGCGTTTCCTCAATGAAGCTCCATCGCGACCTCGGGATCACCCAGAAGAGCGCGTGGCATCTTGGGCATCGCATCCGCGAAGCATGGAACGCCGGTACCGATCCGTTTGTTGGCCCGATTGAGGCGGATGAGACCTTCATCGGCGGCAAAGAAACAAACAAGCATTCCTCGAAGAAGCTACGCGCCGGACGCGGCAGCGTCGGGAAGACGCCCGTTGCGGGAGTGAAGGATCGAGAGACAAATGAGGTAAGCGCCGCCGTTGTTCCGGGCGTGGACAAGGTAACGCTGCAGGACTTCGTTCTTGGGCGGATGGCCCAAGACGCAATAATCTTCACCGATGAATGGGCTTCCTACCAGGGGCTGCCGAACCATCGCTCGGTGAAGCATAGCGTTGGCGAGTACGTCGATGGCATGGCGCATACGAATGGGATCGAGTCGTTCTGGGCGATGCTCAAGCGCGGCTACCATGGAACCTACCACCACATGAGCATCGAGCACCTCGACAGGTGGGGGTGGTCAAGCGGTCGCGCCACCATGGCCAGCGCACCTTGAGTGAACACGTGAACGAACAGGGAGGCGGTAGAGGGGGTGGTAGGATAGGGGCTGCCCCCGCTCAACGGACGAGGCCCCCCTGTCGAAAGGGGGGATCGAGGGTTCAAGTCCCTCCGGGGGCGCGCTCCTATTGTGAACAAGGGTACTTTGAACGCTACCGCCCAGCAAGGGCTCTAGCCACTGTGTGGCGAACCTCGTTTACTTACGTATGTAATTCCCTAAGAAAACTCTTCCACAACTGCCTCACTCCCAACTCTGGTCACCAGGGTCACCCACTCTGCGGCACCCACCTGAGCCCTTCCCTCGCGACTCCAAGCCTCGGCTTCTTCTCTCCCCACGGGCTTGCCCCTGGGTAGGCAGATGGCCGTTACACCGAGGTGCCGTGAGCCAGGACGGACCCAACACCCCGTGCTCATCGAGTACCGCCGTCGTGGTGCTGGCCAGGGGCGTCCGGGGCAGCCAGGAGGCGGCATTGAGAAAGACCTCCTCGGCACGCTCCGACTCGAACACGAACAGCACCACCGGCGGCGGCAGCCCCCCGTGGTCACTGGCGGCGTAGGGACTCCTCAGGTAGCGCTCGTACGACCGCAGCCGCGTGGGCAGCCGGCGCGGCGTGGTCGCGCGCCGCTCGTACTCGAACAGGCACCACTCGAAGTCGCCCAGGTGCACCAGCTGGAACGAGACGTCGGGGAGCAGCAACTGCCGTGCCCCCTCGGCGTCGTAGCTGATCTGCGAACGGTGCGTGGGGAGCAGGTCGAAGATCTCGTACTCCTCCGGGTCCGCTGCCACCTCAGCGCTGAGGCGGGCCGCGAACCCGACGATGCCGCGCTGGTGGTCCCGCTGCGAGGCGAGCGACCGCAGGGAGGTTCCGATGTAGACGCCCTCGTGCTGCTGCGGCGTCCAGCGGTCGAGCACCGGTCCCACCGCCGCGCGGGCACGGTCAGCCCCTCGTCGCTGAGCACGTACCCTGCCCCTGCCTTGTCGCGTTCGACCAGCCGGCGCAGGCGGCGCAGGGCCTGGTTGACGCGGCGGCGGCTCACGCCGCCCATCAGTCCTGCGAGCTGCTCCGCCGTGCAGAAGGGCCAGTCCGCGATGAGGTCGAGCACCTGCTTGTCCGTGCGTGACAAGCGCATGGCGTACGCGGCGTCGAGCTGCTCCGCGGGCCGGGCCCGGCTGGCACGCAGACCAGCGGCGTAGAGGCTCGTGCGGTCGGTCCCGAGGGAGGACGAAGGCCAGCGCCGCCGCTCGTCCGCGATGCGCTCGCCCAGCCAGCCGAGTATCGCCGGCAGATTCAGGTTCGGGGCGAGCGTCGTCGCCATCTCGACCCCCGAGCCGCACTGCCGCCAGACCGCACGCAGGGCGCGCCGCGCGTCCTGGTCAGACGCCGCCAGCACCAGCGAGAGCTGCGGACGCGCTGGTAGTCCAGCCGCTCGATGCTGCACAGGCGGTAGCGCAGGTTGGCGGGCGTCAGCAGCGGACCCTGGCGCAGCAGCCCCAGCGTACGCCCGCCCGAAAGCGTCACCAGCGCGTCGTAGGGGCCGCTGCGGTAGTGGTCGACGCGCGCGGTCCCGCCGTCCGGGTCCGCTTCGGCGATGCGCACGGCGACGCGGTAGATGACGGCGAGCCCGTCGAGCCGCTCCGCCAGCAGCCGGAGCCACTGGCGCGAGACCGGCGCCGTGCACAGCAGCCCGTCTCCGTCGCCGCTGCCCCCGCAGGCCGCGTCTATCCCCGCCGAGCTGGGCGAGCGCCCCCAGCGGCGCTGGTTCCCCACCTCGGCGAGGCGGTGCAGCCGCCAGTCGGCCAGCCCGCGCCGGCGGAGCTGGGAGAGGCGGTCACGCAGGCTGGAGATGGGCTCGCGCGTGAAGCTCGCAAGCTCGGAGACGGTTGTCATCGAGCCACTCCTCAACGCCGACGGGCAGCGCCGCGCCTGCGGGATCCCAGTCTGCGAGCAAGTTCCGGCCTTTGACGAGATTGCACTGCCCTGGCTCCATCATCCGGGGGGTGCGGTCCGGGGATCTCAGCGAACCCAAATGCCGTACAGCTGGTGGTGCGCTGTTGGACGCAGGCGCATGATTCCCACTGAGTGCCGCCAAGAGTTCGTTCCCTGGCTGTTCACGCAGCCGTCGTGCGGAAGATGGAATGACCGTCGACTTCGTGTGATGTCCGCCTAGATGCAGGGTGCTAGACTATGCCAGTAACGATACTGGGGGGTGGGGTGATGCAGGGCACTGGTCCCATTAGGTCAAGGGATTCAAGGGGTAGGGATATTGCGGTGACCGTTGTGATAGGTACCGGACGATTTCTCGTGGGTATTGTCCTGGTGGCCTTGTATCTCGCCCTGTTTCTCTGGTCGCCGTGGAGGCCAGACCTACGACTAGACCGACGTTTCAGACGTGCTTCGGATGAAGAGGCATAGGAGGACTACAGCATATCCTGCTGCAGGTCCTCCTATGCTAGTGACAGGTTCGACTAACTAGTTGAAGATGTCAGTGATCGCGTCGACCACGGCTTCGGCGGCTTCGCGGTATCCACTGCTGACTTCCTCTTCTGTCTCAGCGTATGCCTCGGCAATATTGGTAGCAACCTGGACGGCAACTTCGCAGACCCAGTGATACACCCATTCCCCTCCAGGGTCGTAGATGGGCCGACCAAGGTCGTCATAGGTAACGGTGCCCGCAATGAAGACCAGAATCGTGTAGCAGAATAGCGGAGGGACTACGCGGTCCTGTGGTTCTGCTGTGGTAACCGTTGTGGTGACTTCGTTCGCTGCGAAGGCAGATGACTTGCTTCCGAGGACGGGCGTGGTTGCGAGAATAAGGGCCACGATGAGGGCGAGTGGGGTGGAGAGGATGGTAATGCGTTCCATGGTGTGATTCCTCCGTTTCGGTAGTGCTGCAGGCCGCTTGGAACGCAGGGCCAAACGGATCGCGCCGCAAGCCATTAGGCTTGCGGCGCGATCCGCAAATTTCGTGTTCTCGAGAGATAGAACAAGTGGGTGGGGCCGGAACAGTAGACGGTCGCCGAGGCTCGCAAGATGCGCCACTGGCGCGAGCCCGCTGTGCCGGCGGGCTGGACTCTTAGGGCGGCCGCAGAGGGCGTAACGAGGTCCAACGCCGTGACGGCTATTCCGCTTGGTACGTTACGGCGGACGGTGAAGAGGGCTTCCAGCTGCGCGGGGCGTATGTCGGGGTCGCAGTCAGCGGAGCTATGGAAGCAGCGTGGCACGGAGGCCGCAGCCTGCGCGAGACCCGGGTAGTCGCGGGTCGCCCCGCGGTTGTGATCTTCAGCAAGGCAAGCCGTGGCTTCCCCTTGACGCTGTGGGTCTACGACCCCACTACCCAAGTCCAGTACTCGATTAATGGGCATCACAGCAGCCTTCGCGGCGGGAACGTCGATGCCGTGGTCGCGATCGCCGAGAGCCTGTTTGAGAACACGCTCCCTTTTCCCTTGGCCGCATCTGCCCATAGTCGTTCGCTACCCGTGGGCCAGTCCGACCCACCGAAGCCTGCTTTCGAGCTAAACGTCTACGCGGGGGCTCCCGAGGGAGTGCAGCAGATAGACACTAATGGGTGGCACGGGTCGCCAACTGGCGGAGCGCTGGATTGGCAAAACTACGGCATCAAAGGCGACCCGGTGAATCTGACCGTCGAGACGGTGCGCTTTGTCCATAGCAATGCGTTCGCCCACATCGCTGGTCGCGTTACCGAAGTCAACACCACTGGGCAAGCAGGGGGGCGGAATTGCGCACACTCGCCATCGTGTTCCTGGCGCTCGCAGGCCTCATGGCGGGGCCGACGGCTCTTCTCGCTTGGGGCAGCAGCGCCAGCGCCTTGCCCGTCGCCCTCTTCGGTGTCATTGCCGTGAGCCTCGCTGGCTGTGGCCTCACCCGTTCCCCCACCCTGCAAGGCCTGCTCGCGGTCGGGGTGGGCTTGACCTTCATGGCTCTTTTCTTCGTCTTCCTAGCCTGGGCGGAGCGGCCCCGGAGAACTGACAGCACTGCCTCCGGTTCTGGCATCGGGAAGATACGCGCAAGAATTGGCTGACTACCTCCGGGTGTCGTCGTTCCAGACGAGTATCTGAAGCTGGCGCGGATTAGGCGAGGAACATGGCAGCTACGATGCCGCCGACAACAACGAGGAACCCAAGCGCGGCGAAGAGCGTTCCTCTCCCCACGCCATGGGATGTCGTAACCATCTCGGCTGATGGCTC
>JAPOQN010000064.1 GCA_026710655.1 Chloroflexota bacterium
GGCGGCGATCACGGTGACGCCGCCGTTGCGCACGTCGTCGGCGGGTCGCAGCGCGCGGCGGGTCTGCGCCGGATTGCGCACGACGAAGGCGGTGGAGGGCTCCTAGATGCCCGACGCGAAGCGGAATGTGTGGCTGAGCGCGCGCTCACGCACGTGGCCGAGGTAGCGACCGCAGTCGCGCACCAGCCCCATGTCGCTTCCCGCGAAGCGGTAGATCGACTGCCAGTCGTCACCGACGAGGAAGTAGGCGACGCCGGCGCGCCCGAGCGCCTGGAGCAGCGCCATCCGGCCTGCGGAGACATCCTGGAACTCGTCCACGAGCACGTAGTGGAAGGGGGATTCCCAGCGGCCCCCGCGGATGTGCGCCGCGGCGTGGTTGATGAGGTCGTGGAAGTCGAGCGCCTCCTCCTTCGCCAGCGATGCCTCGTAGCGGGCGTGGACCGCTTCGAAGATGTCGAGGAAGGCCTCGCTGCGGTCGCGGTCGGGGGAGGCCCCCGCACGGCCCCGCAGTTCCTCGAGAGAAAGGCCGCTCGTCTTGACGTGGTTGAGGAAGGACGCAACCAGCCGCGCCAGCCAGGTGACGAGCCCGCTCTCGCGCAGGTCGTCGAGGAGCTTCGCCACCGCGACTCGCTCGAAGGTGACCCCCGCGCTCTCGATCCTTGCCCGCAGCGCGTCGAGCAGGACGCCCTCGCGCCGCTGCCAGCTGTAGGTTTCGATCAGGGTGGTCCCGTGCTCCGCGTGGATGCCTCGCTTCCAGGCGACGCCCTCGGCGTAGCCCCTCCACCCCGGCGGCGGGCGGCCCTCCCGGTCGAGCGCGAAGTGCTCGATGTAGATGCCGTGGTCGGGGAGATGGAAGTCTGGATGGTATTGGCGATGCTGCGCGGTGGCCGTGGGGACTTCGTAGCGTCCCTCGTACTCGAAGGTGACGCCGTTAAGGGTGAGGAAGTTGGCGATGGCCAGCTCCTCGAAGCTCTTCACGAGGTCGCCGCTCAGTGTCCGCAGCTCGGAGCGGCGCACGTAGTCGTAGTACTCGCCCGGGTTGCGGAAGTCGAACTGCGAGCGGTAAACGGCGCGGTGCTGGAGGATGAAGTCCGTCACCGCCTCGCTCTGCCGGGGGTCCGTGAGGAGCTCGCCGAGGATGCCGTCGATGACCCGGTCGAGCTGCGCCTCGTCCACCGCCAGCTTCGACATCGTGGGGGCGGCCCCCGCCTCGGCGAGCACCTGGCGCCCGAAGGCGTGGAAGGTGGCGACGTGCGCGCCGGCGAGGTCGTCCGGGAGGCGCTCGCGGATCTCCTCCGCCGCCTTGCGATTGAAGGCGAGCACGAGGATCTCTCCCGGCGGGACGCCCTCGTTGCGGACGAGGTGGGCGACCTTGCCGGTGATGACGGCGGTCTTGCCCGTGCCTGCGCCCGCGAGCACCAGCGTGGCATCCTCGTCGGTGGCGATCGCGGCCGCCTGCTCGCCCGTGGGCGGGGAGGAGAGCACGCCGACCGCCGCCTCGACGACGGCGGGACCGGAGGCGGCGACGTGGCGGGCGTTGGCCTCCCTCGAATGCCCTGGGACTAGCGAGTGGCTCGATGCGGGCGAGGGCCCAGGCCGCGCTCTCGGGCAGGTGCGCCCGCGCCAACGCGCCGCTGATGCGCAGGACGGTGGCTGCGATGTCCGCCCGGAGCGCCCTGCTCCGGGAATGGCGACGGTAGCGGCCGCTGGCCTCGTAGCGCTCGACCCGCTCTCCGAGTTGGGTGAGTTCGGGGGCCAGCTCAGCGGCAGCGCGGGCGGCGTCCTCGCGCAGCGTCCGGGCGAGCCTCTCGGCGTCCTCGCGCGGGAGCCCGCCGATGGCGCGCACGGCGCCTCCGGCCACATGAACGGTCAGCTGCGCCCAGAACCACGAGCGGCTGGTCTCGACGGCGTCGACGGCCAAGGCCGGGATACGGCCGGTCTTGCCGATGTGGAGGACGCCCCCATCGAGTGCGACGTTGGCCGGACCGCCGCTGAGCAGGCGGACGAGGGCGGCGCGGGTCGCGGTGATGGGTCCGGCAGATTCGGGCATAGCGGTCCGGGCGCTTTAGGACTAGCGGGTGTGCGCACCGGGTGCATGGGTGGAGTGGCTCGGGCCGCCGGTGCGGATTCGGCCCAGATGAGCGCCTAAAGCGCTGCCTACACGACTATCGGTACTTTTCCTCCGAATTCCGGTAAGGCGCCCTTGTAGCCTATGTTTCGGCACAGCAGAACAAAGTTAGACCAGACAGAAAGCGCATACCGCTGGATTATTTCTTCGGCGTCAAGGTCTTCCCCGTAGCTACCCCGATGGACAAGGGCATTTCTGTACTCGACGATATGATGGATGTGAGGTTCCAAGGGCTCGCACTCGATGTCCTTAACCATTGCCTTGAGTCGTCTCCGGAAAGAACTCCGATACGCTCCTTGCAGATAGTTCCCGGTTGCCGTTCGTTGATCCTCCGTCAGAGCGTTGCCCTCTAAGGCTTTCCTCAGACTCGGCAAGATTTCTTTCTTAAACTGCTTTTCCGGAACGATAGTCTCGCCACCATTCTCCGCTGCGTGCTTGGCAGCCATGATCTCGATCAGTGCATATCCCTGGAGGCCACTCGCTTCGATAAGTGCGGCGTTATCACAGCAGCTTACGAACTTGTTGATAAGTCCCATCAGGCTCCGAAACTCTTCCCAACTCCTTTCACTGATAACGTATGATTGAAGGAGATTAATGACATCAATCTTGGGGATAGCACTGACTTGGTCGCTACCGACGGGCCGAAATCTCACGGTGCTCGAAAAGGACTGGGGTACGGAGTACTGGAGAATTCTCTCGGCGCTAGTGCTTTGCGACGAGGCACTAAAGTCACCGTGGTACCAGTTGACTCTGTTACCGCTGACAAGGCGGAGAATGCAGATTACCTTGTCTAGGAGCGCCATAATTGTCTTCGGATCTTGAGGATCGTCTTCGGGGAATTCAATGGTGATGTAACCAGTAGGCTCTACGCCGCCAAGTTGGCCCAGTCTTCGTGCTGTGTCGAGGTAGTCTGGCGTAGGGTCGACAGTCACGCGAAGACCCTGCATGTCAAGGATCAGTGAATCTGGTTCACTGGCGCCTTGGTCATGCCAAAGAAAATTGGAGACCAGGAAACGGGACTTCGTATAAGTAACACTCGCTTGACCCTTTTGCCGAACGCGCAAGAAGGTGGGGCGGAAGGTCAATTCGGTCGGCGGCTGCCAAGCAGGAGACAAGAGCCAGGTATGGCGTGAGAAGACAGCCTCACCGCTGCTGTGGAGGGATGAGCCATCCAGATCTTCTCCGGAGAATGTGAGGTTGCACGGCATGGACCGCGAGTGAGCCCCCGTCGAACCATATGGGCGTTGGGTCGGTATGAAAGAGACGTGCAGTGCTCCTGAGGGAAACTGAGCGGCCTCGTAGTAGCCCCGGCGCAGGACGGCACTGGAGTCCTCTTGGACAAGAACCATGCCGGTGCCGCGGTAGGTGACCAAGGGAGTTCCCGAAGTATCGATTACGGTCATGAGCAATTGTCCTACTGGTTGCGAAGGGTTACGCATGCGGGGGTTCGTGACAAGACCCGCGCCCTGGTTCAGTGGCTAGCTGAGGGGGCAGCAGCGCGACGCCGGTGACCGAGACGGTCATCTGGAGCAGTTGGGCAGGGTGGTCGAAGCCATGACGATGGTGCTCGACGGTACTGGCGACTGGCTCGAATCCTATGCAGGGGTGGCTGGGTAGTCGTTGCACCAGCTCGGGGCGGTCAGTACAGCAGGAGGCGGGCCTCGTGGGCCACGACCGTGGTCGGCAGGCTAGAATGGAGTTGAACGGGAGCGAGCGGAGATGACGACCACGACCCAGTCCAAGCTACTGACCGCCACCGACCTCCTGCGGCTAGACGGTGAGGGTGTGCGCGGTGAACTCATCCGGGGGGTGCTCTGCGAGACCATGCCAGCGGGACAACGACACGGGAAGATTGTTGCAAAGCTTGTGGCTGCGCTGGTCAACTTCGCTGAGGCAGGGGGACTGGGTACAGTCGTCGCGTCCGACTCGGGAGTCTGGTTGGAGCGCGATCCTGACACGGTGCGCGAGCCGGACATCGCGTTCACGTCAGTCGAGCGGCTGCCCCTCGACGAGAATGTCGCTGGCTACGCTGAGGTGGTTCCCGACCTTGTCGTGGAGATCGCCTCACCGAGCGACAGCCGCCGCGAGGTGCATGACAAGGCCCATATGTGGCTGAGCCATGGCGTGCGTCTCGTCTGGGTCGTGCATCCAGAGACACACACGGTCGATGTGCACCGCCCTGACGAAGCCGTGGCGACGCTCGGCTACGAGGATACCCTCGACGGGCTGGACGCGCTGCCCGGTTTCACCTGCGAAGTGAGCGCCGTGTTCGGTCCGCAGGCTGCGGATGAGGCTGCGGGTCAACCGCGATCGTGAACGCGCCAGACCCACTGCTGGCACGCTAGTTGCCGTGAGACATTGTCCGGGCTTGCCTGGACATCAAGATCGCTTGCGAGCCTCCGCCGAGAAGCGCGCGCGCCTCTCGAAAGGCAGCGGCAGTCCGGGCGCGAAGGCGGGGGGGTGGATCTGTGGCTTCCGACTACGAGCGGATTAGCCAGGAGAATCTGGAGGAGTACGGACGCAACCGTACTGGCTGGCGAGAGGACCTGCTCGTCGACCTCTACCCGGACCGGACTCACTTCGTGTTCGAACTGCTGCAGAACGCTGAGGACGCGCTACGCCGGCTGAACGCGAAGGCGAGTTCCAGCCGGGTGGGTTTCGTGCTGGCAGATGATGCCGTGCGCTTCTCCCACTACGGAGATCCATTCACAACCGAGGATGTGCGGGGAGTCTGCGCGATCGCTCGCCGCGCAAAGGAGAGCGACCTTACCGCGATCGGCCGCTTTGGCATCGGGTTCAAATCGGTCTACGCGATCACCGACAACCCGGAGGTTCACTCGGGCGATGAGCACTTCACGGTCACGGACTACGTTCAGCCCGCCGCTGTTCCTCCGATCCCGTTAGCCGTGGGCGAGACGGCCATCACACTTCCGCTCAAGGAGGGCGCAGCGGCGGACGACATTGCGGGGCAGTTCGAACGCCTCGCCGATCAGCGTACGCTCCTATTCCTCCGCGCGATCGACGAGATTGCGTGGTCGGGAGGGGAGCACTCCGGTTTGCATCGGCGCGAGGAAGTCGCTGAGGCCGACGGTGTTCGACGGGTCAAGCTCCTCAGCGAAGTCGATGGCGAACACCGGGACGAAGAGGTCTGGCTCGTGTTCTCGCGCGAAGTGCGCCACGAAGAGAAGTCGGCTGGATACGTCGAACTCGCTTTCCGGATGATGCCAGACGCCGATGGCGAGGAGGCAATCGACATCATCCGCGACTCGCACCTGGCCGCCTTCTTTCCGACCGAGATGGCGACGGGCTTAGGGATGCTGGTTCAGGGGCCCTACCGGACCACGCCCGCCCGCGACAACATCCCACGGGACGATGACTGGAACCGGTATTTGGTGGAGGAGACGGCTAGGCTTCTGGTAGAGGTCGTTCGCTGTCTCCGAGACCGCCGTTTACTCACAGCGCGCACCTTCGAGGCGCTCCCCCTCGATCGGGCGCGGTTCTCAGGGGGCTTCTTCGCGCCGCTGTTCAATGGCCTGCGCAATGCCATATGGGAGGAGCCGCTGCTACCAAGTCACCGAGGCGGATATGTGGCTGCATCGCGGGCGAGCATCACGGATGATCCGCGCTTGCGCGATCTCGTGTCGCGCCAGCAGTTGGCCGAACTGCGTGATGAAGATGAACCTGTCGCGTGGCTGGCGGGTGACATCTCCAGGGACGAGACACCCGAGCTCCATCGCTACCTGACCGATGAACAGGATGTTGAAAGAGTCGGGACCTCCGGTCTGCTGGAGTCACTCTGGGGCAATACGGAGTTCCTGAAGGCCCAGACCGATAGGTGGATTCAGCGACTGTACTCGTACCTCGGGCGAAGGACGGTCAGGCCGCATCAACTGCGGGGCGTGCCGCTCCTCCGGATAGAGGACGGAACACAGGTTCGTCTGGGGACGGGTCCCGAGCCAGCGGCGTTTCTCCCGACAGAACCGCCCTCAGGCTTTCCGAACACAGTCCGGCAGGCGGTGTGCACGAGCAAGCCGGCAAGGGAGTTCCTTGAGTCGCTTAGGCTGTCGGAGCCTGATCTGGTCGATGAACTCGTCCGCAACACTATCCCGAAGTATCGCCACAGGGAGGCAGTCGGGGCTGCTCAGTACGGCGATGACCTGCGCCGCATCACTCAAGTCTACCGGGGTGCATCGAGAGACCGGCGTGATCGGCTCGTCGAGGTACTTCGCGATGTCCCGTTCGTCCGCGTAGTGGACGCTGGAAACGACGAGCACTCGTTCGCCTGCCCCAAAGATGCGTACCTCGCGACGAGGCGCCTGCGTGACCTCTTCAAGGGTGTGAAGGGCGTGCTGTTGGCCGCCCCGCCACGACTCGGCAAGAAGCTCGATGGGGAAGTAGCAGAACTGTTCGAATCCTGCGGGGCGCGGTCGACGCTGGCGACCATTGAGCGCAGGGAATCCAAGTCCTATGTCGAGGGGGGTTGGAATGCGAGCGACTCATGGGAGCCGTTCGGGATCACAGCACAGAAGCGGCTTGTTCTGCGCTTAGCAGAGGGTGAAGCGGAGATCACGCACGGTAAGCTGGAACGCCTGACCAACAAGGAGCTCCGCGGACTGGAGGCGCTCCTGGAGCACATGCCGACCCTGCCTGGCGACGATGTCAGGGCCCGCACCCGGTTGCTGTGGGACGCGCTCAGGGACTCCCCGAAAGACGCGTTCACGGGAGCGTACGAATGGTTCCGCCGCAGACCCTATCGCCACCCGTTCCCCTCCGAGGTAGTTCGCTTGCTGGCGGTCGCCGCGTGGGTGCCGGACGGCTCCGGCCGTCTGCAGACTCCAGATCGCGTTGAGTTCGCGTCCCTCGGCTGGACCGCGGATCGGTACCTCGAGTCAGTCGTCAATTTCCGGCTGCCGGAACGGCCGTCAAGGCTTGCTGTTGCTGCCGAGGAAGCGGGAGTAAGCGTCGAAGTCTTTGAACAGGTTGTGAAGCTCAAGGCGCAAGGCGTTGGTGACGAGGCAATCCTAGAGTGGCTCAGCGAGTATAGGCCGCGGAGTGGGCGCCCCGATTCAGTATCGGGCGATGGTGCCGGTCCTGACGGGGCCAGTAGCCTCCTACCAGTTGACGCAGGTGGCCTGACGCAGGTGCCGGGTGGCAGTCGAGGGGATAGGGACGGGCCGACAACCGGACGGGATGGGGCGGGTGGCGGTTCTGGCGTCGATGTCCCAACCCGCGCCAGTGGCGCGGGCGCTGGGGTAGGGGAGCCCAGGTTCCGCTTCATCTCCTACATCGCCGCACAAGCAGAGTCCGAGAACGATCCAGACCCCGACGGCTTGAGCCACGAGCGGCGGATGGCGCTCGAACGTAGCGCGCTGGACTACGTCGTTGCGCTGGAGTCCTCGCTTCAGCGGACCCCACCCAACAACCCGGGCTTCGATCTGTACGAGACCGAGGAGAGCGGAACGCCCGTGCGCTGGGTCGAGGTCAAGGCCCTGTCGCGCGACCTGCGGTCACGTCCAGCGACCCTCACGCACACGCAGTTCGACTACGCGCGCGCGAAGGGCAAGGCGTACTGGCTCTATGTCGTCGAGCATGCCGGAACGGATCGTGCCAACCTTGTGAAAATTGCCGACCCGGCGGGCCGGGCGTCCACGTACACGTTTGACGAAGGGTGGAGGGACGTGGCGACGGCATTGCCGGAACGACAACCGCAGGACAGTAACAGCGGCGCGCTACCGCATTGATGAGACTGACGGCTCGCTGAGCGAGATCCCAGAGACATCACTCTCCGGCGAGAGCAAGCGGGAGCGCAAGGATCTCCAACGCTGGCTGGGCCACTCCCCGGTGTCTTGGAGAGTGGCCTGTGCGCGCTCAATGGTGAGCGCCGCTTTCGTCGCGACGGCCTGCGGGTCGGGCGAAGTGTGTGGCGGCGGGTCCCCCGGAGGAATGCCCTATAGGAGAGGGCGCGCGAGGGCCCGCCCCCGGGAGGCGGGCGCAGCCGGGCGCGAATGGTGTCATGGGTGTGTACAGGGGAAGACGTGAGTTCCGAGAGAGGGAAGTCCCCGAAAACGCAGGCAGTTCAAGGGGAAACGGCCCTACCGGACGTGCGGACGAACAACTCGGGTGTCGGGGCGCGTTCATGGAATGAAACTCCAGAGTTCCGTCGGAGGGAACTCGAAAAAGGGCCGCCAGATGTGCCAAACGCCGGTGAATGATGCGACGGGAGTGCGGACACCGCCGTCGTAGGTCGGCTCAGGGGTATTCCGGGAAGGAACCCTGACGGGTGGGAGCAGAGCTCCCCTGGGAGCGAAGGCGAGAGGGCAGCGGGATGCGCGAAGACGCTCGGCGGCAGACGCCACGGGAGCGGAGCAGCTTCGCGACAGCTGGCTCGATGCGTGGGCGCCGTGGAGTCCATCGTCGCCGCCGCGCGCGGGTACCTGGTGCACGTCCCCCTGCGGGAGGTTTCAGCCGTGAAGGGTCTTCGAGGGCACTTCACCCGGTTCTGGAGCGGTTTCGACGTCAGCGGGGCGTACAAGAGGTCGCATCCGGCCCAGCCGACCAGCCGCGGCCTTCACCAGCCGGTTCGCGAGGATGGCGTCGGCGAACTCATCGTACCGAACCTCGACGGCCAGTCCGCCGCCGAGGCGACGAAGCAGCGGCCGCTCAATCACGATCCGCCCCCCCTGCAAGGTCTGTAGCGCGTCTTCCTCTTTGCGATACCCATGCAGGAGTCCGCGTGAGAGCGCCATTCGGACGGCGGCAACCAGCGCAATCGCGAGGGTGTCCGGGGGACACCGAATTGTTCCTGCCAGGTGAGGGACACTTAGAGTACACAGGGGATGAAACAGGCAAAGCTGTGGGGAATCGCGCTCTTGGTAGGCGCGTTCGTGCTGGGGTTCACGTTTGGCGTTGACGCACAGAACTCGCCCGCACGCTTCAGAGGCACCGTCACCGTGAATGGTGAACCTGCCGATGTAGGCAGTTCGGTCGTGGCTATCGTGAATGGTGTCGGCTGCGGCTCTGCCACCGTCTTTTGGGGTGCAACCTCCCCTTCCTACATGCTTGACGTACCGCCCTCCTGCGCAAGCGGCGGCGACAGCATCTCCTTTGCCGTGAACGGTCAGGCTGCCGACCAGACGGGTACTTGGCGCAGTGGTGGCTCCAGCAATCTCGACCTGACTGTTCGAACCTCGCAGGGTGACGCCCGTGCTAAGGCCGGAGTCGAAGTCACCGTCTGGCGACGTGTCCGCGACCCCTCACTTCTTTACGTGAGCACCCGGCCCGAGGGGGGACGCTGGCGTACCCTCGATACGGCCCTTGACATGTCTCGCCGTAGTGACTCAGGCCGGTTCCACCAAAGCAACGCGGTCGGAGTCGGTGTGCCCCTGGAGGCGGGGACAGCATTGGTCGAGGTCACCGTGTGGCGGCGCATCTCTGATCCATCGCTCCTCTACGTGAGCACCCGGCCCGAGGGGGGGCACTGGCGCACTCTTAATGCGGCCCTTGACATGTCTCGCCTCAGCGACTCGGGCCGGTTCCACCAAAGCAACGCTGTCTCTGTTGAGGTTCCCCTGCCGGAGCCAGTGGCTGCACCAACCCCGGCTGCTGTCTCAAAGCCCTTCATGGGTGAGGGCTGCACAGGGGACCCGTTTTACGACGGAGGAGCCTGGTGTTCTGGAATCAGCTATAGCGCCGACCGCAATAGCTTCGATGAATTTGTGACGATAGTCAGCACTGATAGTGGAGCGGGTTCGTTCTACTTCGGCTGCTATGAGATAGGCGGGGGGAGACTCGCTGTCACTGTAAGTGACTCTTCTATCTCAAGTGCAACCAGGCCATCTGAGGTCAGTCGTGTTGTTGAATACAGCGTTGACTCCGGGGCTTTCATCAGAGAGCTTTGGGATCAAGGTGCCTTGGCTTCGAGGCTCTGGGCTCCAGACCCTGTGGGCATCCTCGATAGGCTAGAAGGGGCTGCGGTGCTGGTCGTTAGGGCGCTGGGTCAGGAGCACCGGTTCGACGTGGCAGGTATGACGAGCACGCCTGCGAAATACAACATCGACAACTGCTCCGTTGTATCGGTGGGAGAGGGCTTCGCAGCGTGCCACCCGTCGTACGAGCCGTGTCTTCCGCACTTTCCTGATGATGCATTCGACTGTAGTGACTTTGAAGCTCACCAAAGGCCTGTCCATGTGGTAGTGCTTGGCGTGGACCCATACCAGCTTGACGACGATGGTGATGGTTGGGCGTGCGAGCTGCCAAGGGGACGCTGAATCGCCGAAACCGGGCCTTCTAACGTACCCGACGCCCAGGTTGGGAGGGCGATACAGCAGGAGCTGCCGCCTCGGCCGGACCCGCGCCGTCAGTCCCGTCCGAGCACGAGGTTGGCTGGGCAGCGCGCCCGCGCGTTTGAGCCTAGCAGACGAGATGATGCCACCACCTAGGCTGCGCGCTGGACGCTGAGTGCGTTGTCGCGAAGCCCCACTACCCGTGTCGTCAGGTTGCCGACCAACCCGAGCACGTCATCAAGCGCGCCGAATGGGTCGAGCGCGGCAACACTCTAGGAGTGTGCCCTGCATTCCGCAGGTGGTACGACGCGGCTTCCCTCCTCACCCTGCGCCCACACGAGGAGTAGGGTCCACTATCGCGGTGCCCTAACTGTCTGCTCCCCGATTTGGCTACGGACCCTCTCGAAGTACTCCTCCATGGACTTAAGTCTGGCCTTGCCCACTGACTCGATCAGATCGAGCGCTGCTTCGAAGACCGCCTTGCCATCTGGCTGAGGCCCTACGAACATCTGCGCAAGCCCGATCAGGTACCCGACCTGACCAGCCAGTTCGTTGAGCACGACAAGCGCCCCAGCTTCCTGGAAGACCGCGCCCTGTGTCGGTCTGCCGTCCACGTTGTGACTTTGTGGTGCGTGCTCGGAGTGGGGATGAACCGCCCGCCCGCTCAGCAAACCGTACATCTCCGAATCGATCGGAAGTGGGAACTCCAGGCTCTGTAGGCCCTTACGAACGTTGACCGGTGAAAACTCCCTGCGTCGGTCTGCATCCCCAGCACTCCTCCACTTCGCGTGAAGGTCTGCCGATTGCACGAATAGAGCTATCAGGTTCGAGGTCTCACCGACCTGACGCACAAGACCGAGTGCCTCGTCGTAGTAGCCAGTCCTGAGTAACAGGAGCGCTGCCTTGGCGTTGCTGGCCGCCCTTCCGACAAGGTACTCGTCTTGGTGGTCACCTCCGCGACAGCCCCACCAGCAAGAGCCGATCCGTTCGAGCAGCGAGAGGGCAGTGCCAAGTGCCTGCACTGTCGCGGGAGCCCTCGCACCCGCGCTCGGAATCCACTCGTCGAATTGATTCGCGCAAGATTCCTCTTGGCCCCGAATCAGATCGAGAAACTCGCCACTCACCGGTGCGCCCTGGCGTTGCTCTACCACTTGCTGCAACCTTCCGGCCCTACGGCTACCAATTTCAGCCGTATCAACTCGACGCAGGATTCTAGCCTCTTCGACTGTCGGGCACCCAAGTGCGGAAGGAGACGTGCGAGGTCTGGACGGCATCGCCGACTTCACGAACGGACTGGCGGGCAGCGAGAGGCTAACTACGCCCCGCCTCTTCAAGTTGAGGCTGAGCGGCGGGTACTCGTCCACCAGCAGTCCTCCGTTGGTGCCCATGGGCGCGACCCACAAGGCTGCTGCTAGAATGTTAGTTCTGACACCAGCAGCGCTCAGCGAGACTGTAGGCAGGAACACCCTCATGGAGTGCCTTTTGAACTTGAAGAAGTGCCCCTAGAAGAGCAGGTTTCCCTGACGAAGCGAGGCCGCTCACTCGCCACTCAAGAAAGGAATAGCAGCATGAAGCCCCCACTGACCCCCAAGCCCGCCGCCCTCTACGCCCGCGTCTCCAGCGACCGTCAGGACGTTGACCTCTCCGTCGCCGCCCAGCTGCGAGCATTGCGGGACTACGCCGAGAAGAACGGCTACGTCGTCGCCCGCGAGTACGTGGACGAGGCCGAGAGCGGCCGCGTCGCCGACCGGCCCCAGTTCCGCAAGATGCTGGATGCGGCCAGCGACGCCGATGCCCCCTTCGAGGAGATCCTCGTCTGGAAGTTCTCCCGCTTCACCCGCAAGCGTGAGCACGCCGTCGCCTTCAAATCGATGCTGCGCCGCCGCGGCATCAGGGTGACCTCGATCACCGAGCACGCGGACGACTCCCCCACCGGCAAGCTCATGGAGGCGATCATCGAGAGCGTTGACGAATTTTATTCGGAGAATCTCGCTCAGGAAGTCACGCGCGGGATGCGCGAGTCCGCCTCGCGCGGGTTCTTCCTCGCGTCGAGGGCGCCTTTCGGCTACCGGCGGGTCAAGGTAAGCGACGGAGCAAGGGAGCGCCCCACTCTGGAAGTCGACCCGGCCACCGCCCCGATCGTGCGGGAGGTGTTCGAGAGCTCACTGCGGGGCAACGGACTCAAGGAAATCTGCCGCGACCTGAACGAACGAGGCATCACCAACCGGGGCAGGCGCTGGTACCGGAACGGCCTCCACTACCTGCTCACGAACGAGGCCTACACAGGCACCGCCGTCTGGGGCCGTACAAGCAAGGGCGACAAACCGCCCGAGCCCGTGCGTGCGGAGGGGGCCTGGGAGGCGATCGTCCCCAGGGAGACGTTCGATCGGGTGCAGGAGTCTCTCGAGGAACGCGCGCCGAAGAGGCAGCGCCCGGCACGGGTGGGGAGCAAGTTCCTGCTGAGCGGTCTGCTGCGCTGCGGAATCTGTGGCAAGCCCTACACCGGCCAGGGGGCGAAGGGCGGGCGTTACGCCTACTACGTCTGCGGCACCCTGCTCAAGGAGGGCGCCGGCTCATGCGAAGCGCGTTACCTGAACGCGGAGAAGGTGGAGGGGTTCATCGTCGACAAGA
>JAPOQN010000065.1 GCA_026710655.1 Chloroflexota bacterium
ACCCCAGGGGCTGAACGGCAGAGCCGAACAATCGGGCGACGCGCGCTGCGCCTGCTCATAGCTGCGGGTAGTTAGGAGGCCGGCAGCTTCGCTGCCCACGAGTAACGCAGCGTTTGGTGTGGATTAGAAAACCGAGATCTGGCCCCACTGCCACACCATGTCGGTCGCCAGGGCGGTGTTGGGCATCGGCTCGGTCTGAGCGGACACGATGTTGCTGACGGAGCGGGGCGCCGGCCGGTTGAGCTCGGGCTCGCGTGTCATGCCATAGGCGAGGGAGACACCCGCCATCCTGAGCAGCTCGGTGTTCGCCATTCCCATCTCCGGCTTGAAGCGGTTGTTGGCGTAGCCGTCGATGGCGCGAGACTCGAACCCTCTCGGGAACTCGCGGAGGCCGACCGTGACCTCGTCGCGGAAACGCCAGTCCAGCTCGATGTCGTACCAGAAGAACTGGCGGTCGTTTCCGCGGGCGTCGGCGAGGTTCAGCCACTGGTCGCCGAGGCGCAGGGTCAGGCACTCGATCCCCTCGCTGAGCGGGGGCCACACGTCGATGACGACGTCCCACGTACCGGCGCTGCCACGGGAGCGGTTGGAGGCGAGGTTCGTCACCGTGTAGGTCGTACCGCGCCACACGAACGAGTCGCTACTGAGGGCGCCCACGGGGCGCTCAGAGAAAGTGGTGTACCCGAAGAGGTCCCTGTTGTTCCCCACGGTCATGCTGGCGGACCAGACGTTGCTTCCCGGGGTCGCCAGGGAGAGGGCTGTTTGGTCGCCCTGGGCGCCCACGGGGCGAGGGGCGAGAAGCAGCACCAAGAGCAGGGCCAGGCCGGCGAGCAGGGTGGTGCGGCAGACGGGACGAGTGGATGGGCTCACCGGCGCTGCCCGGGAACAGTGGGCAGGGGAGGAGCGACCTTTGGCAAGGCGGCGGGCCGAACGGTGGCGGCGCCTGAAGAGGCTGGCAGGGACCCAACTCGGGTTGGCGTCACTTTATTCACTACGGTCATTCCGAGTGTAAGGGAGGCTATAAAGCACCGGAGTATTCTGTCGAAATCCGCCGCTATTGGCAATTTTACGGAATCTTTACCGACATCTAATGATTGAGCACAGTGCATCTTTATACCGCAGTCTATTTTACCATATCGAATGCACCATACTGCTCATCAACTACATCGCCTATTATTACCACCATGTTTCGCGATCCCGGAACCATGCGCGCCAGCCACCGGAGCCTGCCGGCGCGGGGGGTCTGCGGTGGCGCCCTTCCCGTGCCCGGGAAGCGAAAAGGAAGCGCAAGCACGCCGCGGTACGCGGGCACGCCGGGACGTGTACGGTTTACTGGCGTCCCTCTTCGGGCCGACGCAGGAAGGAGGCCGCTGTGGCTCTTCGCGACACCGTCAGTGCCGCCGTCGCTCCGCTCTACATCCGCGCACGGCTGCTGCAGGAGCGCTTGCAGTCGGGAGTGGTGTGGTACCCGCTCGACCCGCGGTTCGTCACCGACCCGTATCCCCTCTACCGGAAGCTGCGGGAGCGCGACCCGTACCACTACAGCCCGCTCACGGGGATGCTGGTGGTGGCCCGCTACGACGATGTCGACGAGATCCTGCGTGACCACGAGCGGTTCCGGAACGGCGAGCGCGAGTGGGAAGGCAGGAGCCTGGCGAACTCGTCCATCAGACAGGAACTGACGCCCTCGATTCTCTCCCTGGACCCGCCAGACCACACACGCCTGCGGGGGCTGGTGAACCGGGCGTTCACGCCCCGGCAGATCGCGAAGATGGAGGATCACGTTCGCGAGATGGCGCACTCGCTGCTGGACGAGGTGGGCGAGGACACCGAGTTCGACCTGATGGCGAACCTGGCGACGCTGCTGCCGATGGTCGTGATCGCGGAGATGATCGGGGTGCCGACCGAGGACCGGGAGCGGTTCAAGACGTGGTCGGACCGCTTTGCACGGGTGCTCGAGCCCAACCTCACGGCGGAGGAGGGCAGGCTGGTCCTGCAAACGGCCGACGAATTCCAGGGGTACTTCGCGCCGATCATCGAGGAGCGTCGGGCTCACCCGACGGATGACCTCGTGTCGCGACTCGCCCAGGCGGAGGAGGAGGGGAAGAAGCTGACCACCGAGGAGACGCAGGTCACGCTGCGCCTGCTGCTCGTGGCCGGCAACGAGACGACGACCAACCTGATCGGGAACGGTCTGCGGGCGCTGCTGCAGCATCCGGAGCAGCTGCAACTGCTGCGGGAACGGCCGGAGCTCATCCCCACGGCCATCGAGGAGCTGCTGCGCTACGACGCGCCCGTGCAGCTCGACGGCCGTTTCGTGGCAGAGGACGTGGAAGTCGGGGACAAGGTGGCGAAGAAGGGCTCACGCGTGGCGCTGCTGATCGGAGGCGCCAACCGCGATCCCGATCAGTTCAGCGACCCGGACACGCTCGACGTGACGCGGGAGGGGGCGAACAACATCTCCTTCGGGCGAGGCATCCACCACTGCCTCGGGGCGCCGCTGGCGCGGCTCGAGGCGCGTATCGCCTTCGAGGTGCTGCTGGAGCGGTTCGACGAGATCGGATTCGGGGCGAGCGAGGCTGTCTGGAAGCCAAACATCGTGCTGCGGGGCATGCAGGAGTTCCCGATTCGCGTCCGCCACCGCGCCGGCAGGAGCGTTGCCGGCGCGACGGTCGAGCCGGCTGCCGCCAGCTGATCGATGGCAGAGCCCAGCCAGGCAAGAGCGCGATGGACGTCATCGCACCCGGCGAGCCATCCTGCCCGGCAGCGGCACAATTGTGCTGATTGTCACGAATAGCGTAGTGACGGCCTTCACATATTCACCGGGTATTGCCGCAATACTGCACGTTCGTAGTCGCCGAAATATGACTTGACGGTCGGAGTAGGATTGCTGAACACTCGATACCAGGACATTGGTTCTCGAGATTTGCGAGAGGAGGGTTGAGATGGTGACAGAGCATTTGGAGCGCGCGGCGGATAGCGGGAGCGAGACGCCACTCAGAGGCCACGCGGCCCTTCACCACGCACGCGAGACGATGGACGCCGCGATCGTGGCGTCCGGGCTCGATGCGATGGGCTGGGCGCAGGGGCTCCACGCGGCGCTCGACGAGCTTGCCGACATCCTTCGCCGCCACCAGGAAGCTTCCGAGCGACCGGGCGGCAGCCTCGACCAGATGGCGGAGGCGCAGCCGCGGCTTACGTCGCGCATCGAGCAGTCGCGCTCGGAGCACGAGCCGCTGATCGAGCGCGCGGAGGCATTGCGGGACACGGTGGCGGAACAGATCGCGGCGGGCCACGTGGATATCAACCCGCTCCGCCGGGATGCGGGCCGCCTGCAGAGCGACTTCCGCGAGCACATCGCGGCAGGCGTCGAGCTGACCTATGAGGCCTACGATCGAGATATGGGCGGGGAGGGCTGACCCTCCCAGTAGCGAACAACGCGGACAGCGCGGAAAGGAGCACCCCATGGACGAGCCCCACACCTACAAGATCGTTGAACTGGTCGGCTCCTCGCCAGACGGCGTTGATGCGGCCATCGCCAACGCGCTTGAGCGCGCCGGCCGGACGCTGCGCAACCTCGACTGGTTCGAGGTGCGCCAGATCCGGGGAGCCATCAGCGACGGGCAGGCGGCGGTGACGCAGGTCACGCTGGGCGTCGGATTCCGCATTCTCAGTCCCGAGGATCTTCACCGGGAGTGACGCCGGGAAGGCGGGCGTCATGCCGGTACTTGCTGTAAACTGCACCTAGTGGAGCCCAACGCGACGACCACTCGCCCCGGCATGACGCCCGCGGGCGCGACGGCGCCATTCGCAGACCTCTACCAGGACGACCATTCCGTCCAGCCGGTGATCACCCCAATCGGGAACGAGATGGGGTGGTACCGGGAGTGGGTCCGGCTTCACCTCTCTCCGGTGTACTACGGGACAGGCGTTCCCCACGGGAACGGGGAGCCGGTGGTGGTCGTGCCCGGGTTTCTGGGCACGGACCTCTCGATGATGGAGCTGTTCTGGTGGCTGGGGCGGATCGGGTACGAGCCGTACTACTCGGGCCTCGGGTTGAACGTGGACTGTCCGGACGCTTCAGCGGACCTGGTGCGGGGGGTTGTGCAGCGGGCGGCGACTGAAACGGGGCAACGCGTACACCTCATCGGGCACAGCCTGGGAGCACTGATCGCGCGCAGCGTGGCGTTCGAGCACCCGGAGAACGTGGACCTGCTGATCTCGCTGGCGGCGCCCTTCAACGAGGTGGCGTACGTCCACCCGGCGCTCATCGAGGCGATGGCGGCGGTGCGCCGGCAGGCGGGATCGCACCTGACCTGGAACGTGGCTCCGGCCTGCTACAGCGGGCACTGCACGTGCCGCTTCACCGCGAACATCATGCGGCCACAGCGCCCGACGTTCCGAAGGCGGGCGCTCTATGCGGAGCGGGACGGCCTGGTGAGGCCGGAGAGCTGCATTGAGGACGAACCCGAGCTCAACGTCGGGATCGCCACGAGCCACTACGGGATGATCTACAGCAGCGAGGCCTACCGGACGGTAGCGGAGCTGCTGGCGGAAGCGAACGGCTAGCTCTTCGTCCCGGCCTTTTCCTTCGCGGAGTTGGCGGCCGCGCCGAAGCTCTCCATGCTCTTCTGGAAGAGGTCGGCCCAGGGGTTCGAGGTCTGCCACTCGCGGGAGAGGGAGAGGGCCGCTTCGGCGGCGGTGCGGCTGGCGCTGAGCAGGCTCTCGAGAGCCTCGCGCGCCTCGCCGCTGGCGGCGACGGCTTCCTTGTAGGCGGTCTGGGTGAAGTCGAGGGCCTGGCTCTGGGCGGCGACGGCCGACTCCATAATGGCCGAGTAGGCGGTGGCCATGTCGGACGGGTTGGCGGCGACCTGCCTGGCGAGGTCGAGCGCCTGGCGCTGGGCGGCGGTCACGTCGGTGAGGAGCTGGCGGGAGAGGCCGAGGCCGCGCTCGTTGGCCTGCTCGATGGCCCGGGTAAGGGCGTCGTAGCTGGCCAGGAGGGCGTCGAAGTACTGGTCGGTCTGGGGCTTTTCGGTCATGTTGTCGCTCCGCTGTGATGGGTGATGCTCGAACCCTACGACCGGCGGCACCTACATGCAACTTGCATCTTGCGCGTATTGGCACCTACCGACAGAATGCCCCTATGGCTGACGGCAGTGGCCGCAAGCGCACGACCTCGGAACCGCGCCTCCATGGGGAGATGCTGGCGACGAGCCTGCTCGCGTTCCTGAAGGGCTGCAACGCCTACGGCTACCAGCTCAGCCAGCAGCTGACAGAATCCGGCCTGCCCCAGTCCGATAGTGGCACGGTGTACCGCGCCCTGCGGCAACTCGAGGGCAGCGGCTTCGTCTCCTCCTTCTGGGACACGTCCGACCAGGGGCCGGCGCGGCGCATGTACTCGCTGACCGCGGCGGGCGAGCTGTTCCTGCGGACCTGGATCGACGCCCTGGACAAATACCACGAGGTGCTTACGGGCGCGCTCGCGGGATTCGAGACGACAACGGCGCCCACCGAGAGCGCCGGCAGCGAAGAGGAAGTGTCATGACCACGAACGAGACCACCACGCCCGACTTCTCCGAGGCCTGGCGGGACTGGGCCACGCAGTCGGAGCGGCAGTGGAACGAGTTCTTCAACCAGATGATGGGCACCGAGGAGTTCAGCCAGGGCCTTGGCCGGAATCTCGATGTGTTCCTGCACTTCCAGAAGACGATGAACGAGGCGATGGGCTCGTTCTTCACAGCGATGAACGTTCCCACGCGCACCGACGTGCTGGCGCTGGGCGACCGCATGCTGGCGATCGAGAACCGCCTGGCGGCGATGGAGGCACAGCTTTCAATGGCGCTGGCCGCCGCTCCCGCAAGCGCGAACAGCGCCGCCCCGGCCCGGCCGAAGCGCACGAAGCGTCCGCCCCCGGCCGCAGAAGGCGGCTCCGCGAATTAACGCCGCGGTAACCCATATAGCGTCTCCGCCTCCGACAATCGACATTGCCTGTTGGGTGCTCGACCCGCACCTTGGAATGAACCGTGACGACTGCTCCCGCTACTCCTGATGTCGCCAACCAGGTCCAGTCGACCGTCGACGCGATCGTGCGTCGCGGGCTGGTGGGGCTTGAGTACATCTCGCTGGAAGACCCGCAGGTGGGGGCGACGCCGAAGGACACGATTCATACCGACGGCTCGATGAAGCTGTATCACTACCGCCCGCAGACGGACGAGATTTACCGCACGCCGCTGCTCGTGGTGACCTCGCTTGTGAGCAAGCCCTACATCCTCGACCTGACCCCGGGGCAGAGCATGATGGAGTTCCTCGTACAGCAGGGGTACGACGTCTACCTGATCGACTGGGGCGTTCCGCGCAACGAGGACAGCGGCCTGCGGCTCGAGGACTATGCGCTCTCACGCATCCCCGACTGCGTGGACCGCGTGCTGGAGGACTCCGGAGAGTCGGAGCTGAACCTGCTCGGGTACTGCGTCGGCGGGGCGCTGGCGCTGATGTACATGGGGACGCATCCCGAGGCGCCCGTGCGGAGCATGGCCTGCCTGACCACGCCGGTGAACTTCAAGGGGATGGGGCTGTTCAGCCAGTGGACGGATGAGCGCTACTTCGACGTCGACCGCATCGTGGATACGCTCGGGAACGTGCCCGGCGAGATCCTGCTGTCGGCGTTCGACATGCTGCGGCCGGCGGGGCGCCTGACGAGCCCGATCCAGGTGCTCGACCGCATTCGCGACGACAAGTACGTGAAGTCGTTCATGCTGGTCGACCGCTGGGGGGCCGACCAGATCCCCTTCGCGGGCGAGGCCTTCCGGCAGATGGTGAAGGAGCTGTACTGGAAGAACGCCTTGCTCGAGGGGTCGCTGGAGCTGGGCGGGCGGCACGTGGACCTCTCCTCGATCGAGGTGCCGATGATCCACGCGATGGCGCAGCACGACCACATCGTTCCCTACGAGGCGGCCAAGCCGGCGCTTGAGCAGGTGGGGTCGGAAGACACCGAGGAGGTCGTCCTGCGGGGCGGCCACGCGAGTCTCGTCGCCGGGGGCAATGCCATGTATCGTCTCTGGCCGAAGCTGGACCAATGGCTTTCGGTTCGTTCGATCTGAAGTCGATGAGCAACAACGAGCGCTACCCCGCGGCCGGCACGGTGGGGGGGCGGCGCGTGAGCCTGCGCCTGATGGACAGCGGCGACGGCGATGCCATGCTGGCGTTTGCGCGGGGGCTGCCCGAGCACGACCTGCTCTTCCTGCGGCGCGACATCACGCAGCCGGACCAGGTGGAGACGTGGGTGCAGCGGATCGAGGCGGGGGTGACGACCTCGCTGCTGCTGCTGGACGAAGACGGCACGATTGCCGGGTACGCGACGGTCGACCGGAACGACCTTCCGTGGTCGCAGCACGTGGCGGAGCTCCGTGTGCTTGTCGGTCCGACCCTTCGGGGACGGGGCGTGGGGCGGCTGCTGACAGAGGAAGCCTTCCGGATCGCCCTGGGTATGGGCGTGGACAAGGTCATCGGGCAGATGACGGTCGACCAGCACCAGGCGATCGCGGTGTTCCGCTCACTCGGCTTCCAGCCGGAGGCGCTGCTGCGAGACCACGTGAAGGACCGCGACGGCAATAAGCACGACCTCGTGATCCTCAGCCACGACATCGCCGCGGGGCAGCGCACGATGGCCGCCGTGGGCGTGCTCGACGCCGTAAGCGGCGACTGAGGCGCACCCGTTTGGACGACATAACCGCCCGCATCATCGAGTTCTACGAGACGACACCGGATCCCGATCTTCCTCGCGTCGAGGGGCTCGAGATACGTGAGCGCTGGGCGATGACGGCGGCGTTCCTGAATCAGGGCGGGCCCGAGCGTGCCGTGGAGCGCGGGCGGGAGGTGGCGACGCGCCGGGGCGAGCCCCTGACGGTCGATCTGTACCCGCCGGACGGGGAGGGGCCGCATCCCGGGATGCTGTTCGTCCACGGTGGGTCGTGGGTGGCGGGGTCGCCCGTGACGCACGACAAGCTGGCACGACGGCTGGCCGAGCGGGGCTACTACGTGGTCAGCGTCGACTACGCGCTGGCGCCCGAGCACAAGCATCCGGAAGGGCTCGATGACTGCGTCGTCGCGGCGGACTGGCTGGCGGCGGAGGCCGGCAGCCTCGGGGTCGATGCCTCGAGGCTGGCGATCATGGGCGACTCCGCGGGGGGCAACCTGGCGGCGGCGACGTTGCACTGCCTGCTCGAACGGGACGGCTCGACGCCGTTCCGGGCGGCCGTGCTGCCGTACGGGGTCTACGACTTCCCGGCGATGCTGGAGTTGCCGGACGACTCGCCGTTCGTGAACGGACGCATCTTCGTGTGGCAGATCGAGGACTACCTCGGACCGGAGGCGGACGAGACGCTGCTGGCATCGGGGGCGGTCAGTCCCCGCTTCAGCCCTTGCCTGGCGAACTACCCGCCGACGTTCATGACGGTGGGGACGCACGACCCGTTGCTGCAGCAGTCCATCGACTTCGGCGAGTCGCTGAGGGCGGCGGGGGTGGAGGCGGAGGTGCTGGTGTTCGATGGGGCGACGCACGCGTTCCTGCAGATCGAGGAGGTGGCTGCGGCGGGGGAGGGGCTGGAGGCGATCGTGGCGTTCCTCCAGCTGCACCTGGCTGGCTAGCCGAAGCGCCTAGGACTCGCGATCACGGGGCAGGCGCACCTCGACACCGAGGCCGCCGTCGCGTCGCGCCCGGGCGGAAACGGTCCCACCGTGGGAGTGGACGATCGCCCGCACGATCGAGAGGCCGAGGCCAAGACCGTCGCGCCCCGCACCCGACTCCTGGCGGCGGACGAACGGCTCGAAGAAAGCGTCCACCTCCTCCGGGGTGAGGCGCGGCCCGGAGTTGCCGACACGCAGCACGGCCTCGCCGGCCTCCTGCGCTACCTCGACCCGAACCCAGCCGCCCTGCACGTTGTGGCGGATGGCGTTCTCGACGAGGTTGGCGACGAGCCGTTCGAGCAAGGCGCGGTCGCCCCAGGCCGTTGCCTCGCCCAGGTCCAGCGTCAGCTCGACCTGATTCGCCGAGGCGGCAAGGTCTCCGACGACGTCGCCGGTTAGCTCGGCCAGGTCGACCTCGACCCGCGAGAGCAGGCCGCTCTCGCTGCGGGCCAGGGCGAGGAGCCCGTCGACGGTGCGTTCGCCCTGCTCGGTCGAGTCGAGGATGCGCCGGGCGAAGTCGTGCTCGGACTGGGTGGCGTCGGGGTCGGCGAGCTTAATCTCCGCCTCGGCGCGGAGGATGGCGAGTGGCGTGCGCAGCTCGTGGGAGACGTTCGCGGAGAAGGCGCGTTGGCTGCTGAAGGCTCGTTCCAGGGCCTCCAGGAGTGAGTCGAGGGTGTCGGCCAGCTCCTTCAGTTCATCGTCGGGGCCTTCCAGGCCTACGCGGTGGTGGAGGTCCGTTTCGGAAGAGGCGCGGGCGGTCTCGGTGATGCGCTGGACGGGGCGAAGCACGCGTCCAGCGACGAGCCAGCCGAGGAGCAGGGCGCCTACAGTCGTGAAGCCGAGGGCAATACCGGACTGCGCGAGCTGTTCGCGGAGGGCGTCGTCGACGGCGTCGTCGACCGCCTTGTCGTTCACGTCCTCGACGAACTTGAAGATGGTGCGGCCGTCCCTGGTGGTGAACTCCCGCAGGCGCTTGCCGGAGGGCAGGCGATCGCCGAAGGCGGCCTTGACCTGCTCCTCGGCGTAGAACGCGCGCTTCTCCTCGAATTCGTCCTTGTCGAGGGCCTCGCGGTAGAGGACGTGGGTGGCGACGAGAAGCACGATCCCCGCCAGCAGGAAGAGCGAGCCGTAGAGGAGCGTGAGGCGGATGCGAACGGTGGGACGGGGGAACCTCATGTCGCGGCCTCGATTTCGATCCGGTAGCCGGCGCCCTTGACGGTCTGGATGACGGGTGGCGTGCCAAGCTTGCGGCGCAGCGTCATGACGGTGACGGGTACGACGTTGGTCATCGGGTCGGCGTGCTCGTCCCAGACGCGCTCCAGCAGATCCTCGGCGCTCACGACGTTGCCTCCCGCCGCGAGCAACACCTCGAGCACGGCGAACTCCTTGCGGGTGAGGCGCAGGTCACGGCCGCCACGGGTGGCGCGGTGGGGGCCGGGTTCGAGCCGCACATCGCCGGCTTCGAGCACGGGCGGCGTGCTGACTGCGCTGCGGCGGGCGAGCGCGTGGATGCGGGCAACGAGCTCGCGCAGGGCGAAGGGGTTGGGCAGGTAGTCGTCGGCGCCGAGGGCGAGCCCCTCGACGCGGTCGTCGAGGGCGCCGGAGGCGGTCAGCATGAGGATGCGGGGCGCGTCCGGGCGTTGCGCGAGCCGCCGGCAGACCTCGTCGCCGTGTACACGGGGCAGGTCGCGGTCGAGGAGGACGACCTCGTAGCGGTTGACCAGCGCCTTCTCCAGGCCCGACTCGCCATCGAGGGCGATGTCGATGGCCATGCCCGCCTGGCGCAGGCCACGGGCGACGACATCGGCAAGGCGCTCGTCATCCTCGACGATGAGCACGCGCATGCGCCCATTGTGCGGGTGATCCGCATAAGGCCCAGATAAACCGGCGCGGGGCGGCTTATGCCGGTCTTATGGGCGCCCTGCGAACATTCGTCGCGGCAGGACACACCCCGCGTTCCTGCCGCAGAATCCTGCGGGAAGGAAGCAATCCATGAACCGTTCCATCAAGTCGCTGCTGGTCGCCCTCGGTCTGGCCATGCTGTTCAGCGCGCTCAGCGTGGGCGTCGTCTTTGCAGAGGGCGGCGGCGACGGGGATGACTCTTCCGACACAACGGAGGAGACGAAGCAGTCACGGGCCGAAGCGTTCCGCGAGGACCTGGCCGGGGCACTGGGCGTGACCGTGGAGGAGCTCGACGCAGCCTTCAGGCAGGTCGCCCTCGACCGCGTCGACGCTGCCGAGGAGGCAGGGACGATCACCGCGGAGCAGGCCGAGGCGATCCGGACGAAGATCGAGTCGGGCGAGTGGATCGGGCAGCTCCGGTCAGGCCACGCCTTCAAGCGTGGACGTTTCTCCGGCGGCGAGATCAGCGATGAGCGGAAGGCCGAGTGGAAGCAGGCCGCGGTGGACCGCATCGATGCTGCGGTCGAAGCCGGAAAGATCAGCGAAGAGAACGCCGAGGAACTGAAGTCGGCGATCGAGTCGGGAGAGAAGCTCGATCGAGACGGACGGTCCGGTGGTCGCAGCGGGTTCGGCAAGGGTGGCGGCTGGGGCCACGAGAAAGGCACGGACGAGACGGCGACGACGGAGTAGCCCCCTCCCTCCGTTCTTCGCCAACTACGGAAGGCGTCCCGCAGGGGGCGCCTTCTTCTTGTGGCCGGAGCCGGGCGGGAAGCTAGCCGAGGAGGTCGCCGCAGCGGCGCAGCAGGGGCTTCTCGGTTGCGGGCAGGAGGGCGAGGAAGGGCTGGGCGGCGTCCTTGTCGCCGTCGCTGTAGTGGAGAGCCGCGGCGATGCGGGCGAGCATGGCGTGGTCGAAGCCGGCGAGGTCTTCGGCCAGGAGGGCCTGGGTTGCGCGAGCGCCGGCACCCCCGTCGCCCTGGGCCTCACCGAGTGTGCGGAGCATGGCCGCGAGGCGCGCTGCCTCGAGGATGTCGCTGAAGGGGTCGTCGATGACCCCCGGGGAGAGCCTGTCGGCGAGAGCGGCGCGGGCCTCCATGTCGTCCTCGTCCCAGACGCCGTGGCGGCGGAGGAGCGCTTCGATGGCGGCTGCGCGGACAAGTCGGGGCTGGGGCACGGACTCACCGAAGGCGCGCATGGCCACGCCTTCGCGAACGCCGCCCGAGGCGATGGTCAGGCTGTCGGCGCCGAGGTGCCGCATCATCTCCTCGAGGATGACGGCGCCACCGACGATGGAGTCGGCGCGACCGGCGCGGACGCCGTCGATCTCGCAGCGTTCGGCGGCGCTGTGGCCGGCGAGAAAGGCGCTCACCTTGCGAAGGCTGCGGCGATCGAGCGAGTAGCCGTGGAGGCGGTCCACCGGGTAGGAGTCCTGGCGCTGGGCGAGGCGCGCGAGCGTGCGCGCGCTTCCGCCGGTGGCGACCAGCTCCTCGCCGGCGTCGAGGCCCGAAGGCGCGCTCTCGGCGAGGGTTTCGGCGACCATGCGGCGCATCGCCTTGATCTGCTTGCGGCTCGGCGGGTCATCGGTGAGCCAATCGCTGCTGGCGCTGAGCGCGCCAAGGGGGAAGCTCCAGGCGCCAACGATGGTTCCAGCGATCACACGGGCGACCTCGGTGCTGCCGCCGCCGATATCGACGATGACGCCGGAGCGGATGGGGAGGCCGTGCAGGGCGCCGATGGCTGCAAACTCGGCCTCCTCGGCGCCATCGAGTACCTCGACGGCGAGCCCCAGCTCGGCGTGCACGCGGGCGAGCAGCTCATCGCGGTTGGTGGCGGAGCGGATGGCGGCTGTCGCGACCACGTCGATGGAGCGAGCGCCGACCTCGCGGGCGAAGGCGGCGAAATCGGCGACGGCGTCGATGGTGGTGGCGATGCCTCGCTCGCTGAGCCGGGAGCGCTTGTCGAGCTCGGTGGCGAGGCGCAGGTCGAGGCGCTCCTCGGCGATGGTTTCGATCACGCCCGGGATGGGGTGGTCGACCACGACCACGCGGGCGGAGTTGGAGCCGAGGTCGACGATGGCGACCGGCGTATTGGCGCGAGGGGGAGATACAGGAACGCCGCCGGGGGCGGCGGCGGAGAAGGTGCTGGCTGGGAAGACTCCCATCACCGGGATCATACCGGAAGGGGGCCCAGGAATTGTTAACGGACGTTCACGAATTCTTCATCGCGCGCCTGAAGGCGTGCCAGCGAGGCCCACGGAGGCGGCCGTAGCGCTTGGGGAACTTCCAGCGGTAGCCCTCGGCTTCGGCGGTTGCGTTGGCGGCCAGCTCCCTGGCGGCGCGGATGGCCCCTTTCCCCAGGTCCCCGTGGTCCGCGAGCTGCTGATAGAAGCGGGCAGCGACCACGGAGTCCTGGTGGTCGCCGAGGAGCGTCTGCAGCCTGGTCACCTGCCGGACATAGGCGTCGGCGGCATCCCCATAGAGGGGAGCGAAGAACTCGAGCACGTAGCGGAAGTCCCGGACCTTGAGGCGGAAGGCGTGGTAGTCGCTGTCGGGCGACCTTGCGCCGATGGCCGCGCCCGTGCGCCGCACGCGACGGCGCTTGCCTTCAGTGATGGCGGCGGCAGCGGCGCGGGCGGGTTCGGCGCCCGATTCCGGGCCGGGACCGGCGCGCAGCAGCTCAGACATGGTTTCGACGAGGGAAAGGTAGCGGTCGGAGTCGAGGGCGGCGAGAACGCCCTCGCGGGCCTGTTCGTGGCGTTGCTCGAAAGCCGCCTCTATCGCAGCGGCGGCCTTGCGCCCGATGAGGGTTCCCGCAAGCGCAAAGCGCTCGTGCTGAACGTCGAGGTCGCGCAGTTCGCCGAGAGAGCGTCCCAGCCAGCGCAGCTCGGGCCGCTGGCCGGCAAGGTCGGGCGGCAAGACCTCCGCAAAGGCGCCGAGGGCGGCGCGGAGGCGGCGGGAGGCGACCCGCATCTGGTGGACGCCCTCGATGTCCTCGCCGAGGCGGGCGGTAGGCTCGTGTTCGATGAGGCGGAGGAAGTTCCGCCGCAGGACGGCGTAGGCCAGCTCTCCCAGGGTGCTGTCACGGTCGAAGGTCATGGGGCCGAGGGGGCGTGGTTCCCAGCCGGGTGAGGCGCCCGCTGCGGCGAGGGCGGGGGCCAGCTTGCCCGAGAGCGCGGGTTGCAGGCCGGCTCCCTCTCGCAGGGCGGCCACGAAGGGTTCGGCGCGGTCGACAAGGTCGGCTGGGGTTTCAACCTCGACCCGCAGCAGCTCGTGGGCGCGCCAGCCCTCGCCGACGGTCGTGCGGTCGAGGGCGATCTCGCCGAGCGGACCCTTGCCGTCGGAGAGGGGGAGGGTGGTGCGGTGGGTCGTGAGCGCGGCCACGGGGAGGAGCGCGTGGGGCCCGGCGAGCGTGCGCAGCAGGCGGCTGGCCTCGCCGCAGGGCTTGGCGACGGCTCCGGGAAGCCCGCCGAGCGCGTCGAGGGGCTCGTCCAGTTCGAGGCGGCGACGAAAGTTACCCTCACCGCCGGAGAGGCCCTTGAGGGTGAGCTCGGCGGACTCGCCACGCTGGCGGACGCGGCAGGCGAAGCCGGCGCGCCAGACAAGCCAGCCGGCGGTATCCCAGTACTCGTCGTGCTGGTCGTGGTCGCGGCCTTCGCCGATCCTGAACGGGGCAGGAGTTTCCTTCTCAAGCCACTCGCGCACGGCGGCAAGATCGTCGGGGACGAACTGCCACTCGGTTTCCATAACTCTTCCGGTCTTCGTCATGGAGCTTGTATCGTACGCGGTGCAGGGTTTCCTGCGTTCACACACGGTCCGTTAATGCGGGGGCCCTTCCATGACCGGGGCACACGACTTGGTCTCCACCATCCTTTCCCGCGAACGCTCCTGGCTACGGTTCAACCACCGGGTCTTGCTGCAAGCCACGCGCGAGGATGTGCCCCTGCTGGAGAAACTGCGCTTTCTCGCCATCTTCGCCTCGAACCTGGACGAGTTCTTCGCGGCGCGCATCTACGGCGTCTTCGAACGCGCTCAGAGCGGGGGGCGGCAGGAACAGGAGGAGTACCGCACGGTCCTGGCGGAGGCGTACGAGAGCGCGCTGCAGGCCGCGGAGATCCACGAGCAGCTGCGGAACGCCCTGACCGAAATAGGGTTCCTGCTGCTGGAGCCGAGCGAGCTGACGCCCCTGGAACGGAGCTACTTCGGCGCCTACCTGGCGGAGGAAGCCTCGCCGCGGGCGGACCTGCTCGATCCGGGGGCGATCTCGGGACTCTCGAGCCAGGCCCTCTACCTGGCGGCGGGGCGGGAGTCGCTGGACTACCTGGTGCGCCTGCCCGACTCGCTGCCACGGGTGCTGCCGGTGCCGGGGCGGCCGGGGGCGTTCGTGCGGCTGGGGCCACTGGTGCGGCTGCGGAGCGACCTGTTCCTGCCGGAAGACCTGCCGATGTACGAGATGCGGGTCACGCGCCTGGCGAACCTGGATGTGCAGCGCGTCGACTGGGACGACCTTGCGCAGGCGATCGAGGACCGGCCCGAAGGCCCGGCCACGCGGCTGGAGGTGGAGCGCTCGTTCCCGTGGGTGGCGGACATACGGGAGGCGCTGGGCCTGCCCGAGGAGGCCGCTTTCCGCCTCTCCCCGCCGCTCGACCACCGCTACCTGAACCGGCTGATCGACGTGGAGCCGCCGCGTCCGAACTCGACGCCGCTGCGGTACGAGCCGATCGAGCCGCGGGGAGCGCCGGAGTTCCAGTCGGACCCCTTCGGCGTGCTCGACGAGCGGGACGCGGCCTTCTACCACCCGCTGGACGACTATGCGGTGGTCGAGGGTTTCGTGGACCGCGCCGCAGTCGACCCGGAGGTCGACCAGATCCGCATTAGCCTGTACCGGCTGGGAGCGCGCAATCCGATCGCGGAGGCGCTGATGCGGGCGGCGGAAGCGGGCAAGGACGTGGCCGTGCTGCTGGAGGGCCGGGCACGCTTCGACGAGCTGCAGAACCTGCACTGGAGCCTGCTGTTCCGGGCGGCGGGCATCCGCATCCTGCCGCTGCCGCTGGGCTACAAGGTGCACGCCAAGGCGCTCTACGTGCGGCGCGCGGGGAGGGCCTACGTGCACCTCTGCACGGGGAACTACAACCCCATGAACGGACGCCTCTACACCGACATCTCGCTGTTCAGCTCGAACGCGGAGCTGGCCAGTGACGCATGGGAGTTCTTCGCGGCGCTGGAGGGCGGGTCCCCGCCCCAGCTTGAGCGAATGCGCTACGGGATCGCGGGGCGGGACACGATGCTGGAGCGGATCCAGGGCGAGGCCCATCCCGCCGGCCACGTCATCCTGAAGATGAACCACCTGACCGATCCGGCGATCTTCGATGCGCTGGGGGAGGCGGCGGACGCGGGGGCGCGGGTCGACGTGATCGCGCGCAGCACGCTCACCCAGCACGACGAGCGCTTCACGATTCGGAGCATCGTGGGGCGCTTCCTCGAACATGCGCGGGTGGCGGCGTTCCGGTCGGGTGGGGACTGGGAGGTCTGGGTTGGCAGCGCGGACTGGATGCCGCGCAACTTCGAGGAGCGCATCGAGCTGATCTTCCCCGTGCTGGACGCGGACATCGCGAAGCGCATTGTCGATCTGCTGCTGGGGCAGATGGAGGATGACGTCAACGCCTTCGCAATGCTGCCGGACGGCAGCCACGAGCCGCGCTGGGGAGGGGACCAGAACGCGCAGCTGGCGCCCCTCTAGGGCGACCAACGCAGGTCCTGGCGGGAGTTCACCGGCCGTTCACAGGGAGCGCTCACCCTCAGGGCCATGGACGCACTCACGGTCGAGGTCGCGGGGGGAGCGTTCCGCTACCGGGGAGCCGTGCACGCGCGCTTTCCCGAGGTTTCCCGCTGGTACGCGGGCCTGCACGAGGGCGAAACGCTCTGGGGCTGCCGCGAAGGGGGCGCCTGCTTCCTGCTGCTCGACCACCGCCCTTCCCGCTCCTCCGAACGCTGCCGCATCGAGCTGTGGGAGCCCGTGGAACCGCTCGATGGGCCGGTGGCGCTCCTGCTGGCGCTGGCCGAGGAGCGCCCGGGCGAGGGTGGCGTCACGGCGCCCGTCTCACTGGCTCGGCTGGTGGCGCGCAGCGCAGGGGCGCCGGCAACCGTCTGACAGCTTGCGCCCACGGCCCGGCGCGCGCAGGCTGAGCGCACATGCGAGTGACCGCGCGCCGCACGGTGCGACGGCGGCTGATGGGCTCCCGGACCATCAGCATCGAGCCTCCGAGCCGTTCGCGTCCCTTCGGCTCGGGGGGCATCCGCATCCTCATCGGTTTCGGCCTCATCCTGGCGATCGCGACCCCCCTCCTGCACCTGCCCGTCTCCTACAGCGGGGAGGCCCCCACGGTGATGGAGGCGCTGTTCACGGCGATCTCGGCGATCTGCGTGACGGGACTGGTGGTGGTCGACACGCAGACGCACTGGAGCCACTTCGGCGAGGCCGTGATCCTGGGGCTCATCCAGGTGGGCGGGCTCGGCTATATGGCCGGGATGGGGATCGTGCTGTGGGCGCTGGGCCGCAACCTGGGTCTCCGCGACCGCAACCTGATGCGCCTCTACTACGGCGCCCCCAGCATGCGCGAGTCCATCTCCTTCGTGCGCACGATCGTGATCTACACGCTCACCTTCGAGATCCTGGGGACGCTGGCGCTCTTCGGGGGATTCGTGTCGGCGGGCGTGCCCGTGGCAAGGAGCGTGTGGTGGGCGGTGTTCCACGCGATCTCGGCGTTCAACGTGGCAGGCTTCAACGTGACGGGCGAGGACATGCGGCCGTTCGCCGACGACCCGGCCGTGCTCCTGCCCATGATCGTGCTCTGCATCGGGGGATCGCTGGGGGCGGTACCGGTCATCCTCGGAGCCCTGCGACTCGACCCGCGGCGGATGTCGCTGGACGCGAAGATGGTGCTGTCGGCGGCGGTTGTTGTGATCGGGGGGAGCGCCGTCTTCATCGGTATCGCCGAGTGGGCGAACACGGACACCTTGGCGACCGTCGGCGAGAGCGACCGGCCCGTGCTGGCGCTCTTCCAGGCTTCCATGTGGGTGTCGGGCTTCAGCGCCGTGGACTCGGGGCTGCTGCACGAGCACACGAAACTGTTTGAGTCGGTGCTGATGCTGGTGGGTGGGGCGGCGGGATCGCCGGCGGGCGGCCTGAAGCTGGGCACGCTGGCGGTGCTCGTGGCGGGCACGGTGGCGGCGCTGCGGGGCCGCGAAGACGTGATCGCGTTCGGGCGGCGGCTGCCGCAGACCGTTATCCGGCAGGCAGTGGGGATCGCGTTCGCTTTCGCCGCCGTGCATTTCGTCGTTGCAATGGTGCTGCTACGCACGACGAGCCACCCGTTCATCGACGTGCTCTACGAGACCTCGTCGGCGGTGGGGACGGTGGGGTGGTCGGCGGGGATCACGCCGGCGCTGGGCACGACCGCGACGATCGTCGTGATGATTACGATCCTGGTGGGGCGCTTCCTGCCGCTCCTGCTCGTGCTGCAGATCGCACGGAGCCGCAAGGCTCCGGTCGGCGTTCAGGCCACCGACAACGTGCGGCTGGGGTAGTCCCCTACGGGTTGAAGGTGGGCGGCAGACGCAGGTGTGACGGATTCAGGTCCTGCACCGACGGGCAGCCGATGAGCTTGAGGGTGCCCTCTATGCCAGCGCGGTAGACCTCGAGGATCTGGCGGACGCCTTCCGTGCCGCCAGCGGCGAGCGCCCAGATGTACGGTCGCCCGACGAGCACGGCCTTGGCGCCCAGCGCCACCGCCTTCACGACGTCGCTTCCGCGGCGCACACCGCCATCAAGGAAGACATCGAGGTTGCCGTCGACGGCGTCGACGATCTCGGGGAGGACGCGGATGGTGGCGGGGGAGCCGTCGAGGGAGTTGCCGCCGTGGTTCGAAACGGAGATGCCATCGACGCCCTCCTCGACGGCGCGGTGGGCGTCCTCGACGGCGGTGATGCCCTTCACCACGAGGGGGCCGTCCCACTGCTTGCGGGCCCAGGCGATGTCGTCCCAGGTGGGGGGGTGGGTCATGATGGCAGCCCCGGCCTGTCCGGCGGTGAGATCGGTGTTGCCGTTGAGGGGCGGGGCGTTGGGGAAGCGCAGCTCGAGGCCGGCCTTGAGGAAGTCGAGGGCCCAGAGGGGCTTCATGATCATCTCGGGGGCGTACTTGATCGCGGTGGGGAGGTCGACGCGGTCGGGCACGCCGGGGTGGCCGCGCTGGTAATCCTGGCCGCCGGAGAGGGCGGCGAAGTCGACGGTGATGATGAGCACCTCGCAGCCCGCGGCCTTGGCTCGCTCCATGGCGATGGCGGAGCCCTCGCGCCCGCCGATCATGTAGAGCTGGAACCAGACGTTGCTGGCCTCGCGGGTGATGGCCTCGATGGGATAGCTGGAGAGGATGCCGATGCCGGCGGCCGTGCCAGCTGCCTCGGCCGCGCGGGCGACTCCGAGCTCGCCATCGGGGTGGGCGATGCGGATGAAGCCGGCGGGGGTCGTGATAAGGGGCATCGAGATCTCGCGCCCGAAGACGGTGGTGGTGAGATCACGGGGTTCGTGCGAATCGAGCACACGGGCCTTCAGACCGATCTCCTTGAAGCCGTCCCGGTTGTCACGCACGGTGCGGCGGAGCTCGGTGCCGGCCTCGGAATACCAGTAGATGGAACGGGGCAGCTTGCGCTTGGCCTCGCGTCGCGCATGGGCGACAGACGTCAGCGGGACGGTTCCCAGACCGAACATATCGAATAGCAAAGCGAGCCTCCTGGCATCACCGGACGGTCCCCTCGCTAGTCGCGGGGGCGGCCCGGGTGCGCGGTGGTAGCAGGGGAGAGACTCGAACTCTCGACCTCACGATTATGAGTCGTGCGCTCTGAACCGACTGAGCTACCCTGCCACGAAGCATCAAGGGTACGGATGGGCCAGCGGTGGGGCAATGCGGGAGGCGTTGGTGGAGGTGTCAGCTGTTCAGTGATAGCCTGTCAGGGTGCAGGTCTCTTTCCGCACGCGGAGACTGGAGCGATGCTACCGGGAGTCGAGCAGGGCCACTCGCGAGTGGGGTCCGCAAGTGGGGCGCCGATACGTACAACGGGTCGATGTCCTGTTGGAGGCGGAGAGCCGTGCCGACATCCAAGTGGTCCGAGCCTACGACCTCCACCTCTTGACCGGCGATCGGAGGGGGCAACACGCCATTCGTCTCTCCGGGCAGATGCGGCTGATACTCACATTCGAAGACGAACGAAGTGTCATAGTCGAGGAGGTAGTTGATTACCATGGCTAGCCCAACGACCGCGCTGCACTCTGACCTGGCCATTCCCCCTGGAGAACTCCTGGCAGAGGAGTTGGAGGTGAGGGGTATGACGCAAGGTGAACTGGCTGACCAGATGGGACGGCCCCGCCAGACGATCAGTGCAATCGTCCGTGGCAAGAAGGCGATAACCGCGGAAACGGCGCTGCAACTGGAGGCCGCCCTGGGGATTCCGGCGCAACTCTGGGTCGGTCTCGAGGGGCGCTACCAACTGGCACTGGCGCGCAGGGCGACGTAGCGATCTGAATGGGTCAACGGATCCGTTCTGCGTTGAGGAAGTGCTGGAACCTCGCTCGACGGCTCCTCTCCGGAGGGAAGGCGCGGCTTGCGCTGTTCCGCAAGCGACGGGGGCTCTCGGAGGAGGCAGTCAGCATCCTGCTGGACACCGCCAGGGCGGGCGAGCGTGACTTCCCGGAGACGCTCGACGGAAGGGATGCCGTGGACGAGCTGCTGGACGCGAAGTATGTAGAGGTCTTCCAGCCCACCCAGGCGGGGCCGGTGTTCACGCGGCGTGGGAGCGTACAGGAAGCGTTCGAGATGCAGACGTTCGCGACGCGCCCTCGCCTGGTCGCGACGCCAGACGGGCGCAAGGTGGCGAACCGGCTGCTGGCCAGCACGCGGAGATGACAGCGGGGGCTGGCCAGCTAGACCACGACCGCCTCTGAGCCGCGTTCCGGGTCCTTGGTGACCTGGATGCGGCGGCCGAAGCTCTCGCGCAGCTCCTCAATGTGAGTGACGAGGAGGATGAGGCGGAACTCGGAGCTGATGGCGTTGATGGCGGCGACGAGGCGGTCGCGGCCTTCCTCGTCCTGGGTGCCGAAACCCTCGTCGATGATGAGGGTCGGGAGTGTTGCGCCGGAGCGCATGGCGAGCACGCGCGAGAGGGCGATGCGGAGGGCGAAGTCGACGCGGAACTTCTCGCCGCCGCTGTACATCTCGTAGTCACGGGTGCCGAGGTCGTCGCTGATGTGGATGTCGAGCGTCTCGACGGTCTTGCCGGAGGCGCTCTCGCGCTGGGTGCGGAGGGAGACCTGGGTGCGGCCGCGGCCCTCGGTGAGCTGGTCGAGGAGGGCGTTGGCGATGCGTTCGATCTCGGGCAGGGACTGCTCGATGAGCATGGCCTGGACGCCGTCGCGGCCGAACGCCCTGGCCAGCTCCTCGTGGAGCTGGGCGGAGTCGCGGGCGGCCGCGAGGCGGTCCCGTGCCTCCTCGACGCGGGCGGCGATCTCCTGGAGGGCGTTGCGGCGCTCCTCGAGGCGGCCGTGGTCCTCGTTGAGGGCGGTGAGCCGGTCGCGGCTCTCCGCGACGGCGGTCTCGACGGACCCGAGGCGGCCGGAGACGTCCTGGGAGGCATCGAGTGCGGTGCGCGCCTCGGCGAGGGCTACGCGTGCCTCGTCGCGCTCTGTCTCCTCGCGATGGAGCTCCTCGCGAGTCCCGGCGATGCGGTCGCCGAGGCCGCGGGCCTGCTCCTGCGCGCGCGTAAGCCTGTTGTAGGCCGTCTCGGCGGGTTCGAGGTCGGCGAGGCGTTCGCGGGCACGGCCGTGGGCGTCGCGGTCGTAGCCGAGGGTGGCAAGGCGCTGGCAGGCGGCGGAGCGCTGCTCGCGCGCTTCGTTGGCGAACGACTCGCCCCGGAGGCACTGACGGAGGGCGGCGAGCTGGCTGTCGAGGTCAGGGAGCTCGCGCTCGGCCTTGCGGGCTTCGGACTGGCGGGAGGCAAGGTCGCGCTCGCAGGAGCGAATGCGGGAGTCGAGGTCGACCCGTTCCTGTTGCAGGGAAGAGGCGAGCTTCTGGTGGTTCGCGGCAGCCGACTCGGCCTCCTGCACTGCCGTCTGGGCGGCGCTGTACTGGTCGCCCAGGTCGCGGCGCTCCCGCCGGTACTGCTCGACGGTGTTGTGTAGCTCCTCGGGGCTGAGGGGTTTGCGACAGACGGGGCAGAGCGGCTCGCCCTCCGCCTCGGACAGAGTGGCTTCGCGATCCTTCAGTTCCTGGGCGCGGGCGCGGTAGCCACCGGCCTCGTCCGCGCGTTCGGCCTGGAGGCGTTGCGCCTCCGTGGCGGCGCTGCGTTCGCGTTCGATGTCGGAGTCGAGCTGGGCGAGGCGGGTGCGCTCCCGGTCGAGACCCGCTTCCTCCTGTTGCAGGGCCGGGAGCGCCGCGAGCAGTACTGCCGTGCGCTCGCGCTGGTCGTCGAGGCCGGCGATGCGGGTTTCGAGGCCGGTTCGCTCCTGGGCGATGGCCCGCTCGGCAGCGGTGACGGCGTCTTCGATCTCGCGGGCCTGCGTTGCGAGCGCGGCGAGGGCGCGTTCGTCGTCGCGGGCGGCGCGGAGCTGTTCGTAGTCGCCCTCGATCTGCGCGGCGTGATCGAGCGTCTCGCGGACGGCGGCAAGGTCGGCTTCGAGGGCGGCGATGGCCTGGGTGCGGCGTTCCACCGCCTCGCTTCGCGCTTCGAGCAGGGTTGTCGCCTCGCCGACGGCACGTTCGCGACGCTCGTGCTCGGCGGCCGCGACCTTCAGCTCGCCAAGCTCCTTCTCCTCAGTCGTGAGCTGTGCGCCAACGGCCTTTCGCTGAGCCGCGACCTGGGTGAGCTCGGTTTCGATGGCGGGTAGCTGCTCCAGCCGCTCCTCGTCGTCGCCGATGAGCCGCTCCTCGATGCCCGCGTCCGTCTCGGCGAGCTTGCGGCGATCGCGGGCGTGGTTCGAGAGCTCCTCGTAACGCTCGAAGCCGAGGACCTTGCGGAGCACCTCCTTGCGCTTCAGGGGGGCCTGGATGGTGAACTCGTTGGAGCGGCCCTGGACGAGGAAGACGCTGTTGGTGAAGGTCTGGTGGTCCATGTGCAGGCGGCGGTTCAGCTCCGCCTGGGTCTCGCGGGTGGTGCCGCCGGTAATGGGGCGGAGGCCGCCCTGGCTATCGACCTGGAAGCAATCGAGGGCGCCGGAGCGGCCGCGCGTGCGCTTGCGGATAACGCGGTAGGCGTCGCCGTCCACCTCGAAGTCGAGCTCGACGCGCATGTCGTCGGCGCCGTGGCGGATACGGTCGTCCTCGACGCGGCCGCGGGCCTCGCCCCAGAGAGACCAGGTGATGGCATCGAGGAGGGCCGACTTGCCGTCGCCGTTGCGCCCGGCGAGGGTGGCGAGGTGGAGGCCGGTGAAGTCGAGCTCGCAGTCGCGGTAGGAGAGGAAATTCCGCAGGCGCAGGCGGCGGGGGATCACGGGGAGGCCTCCGCGGGGTCGAGGCGGTGAGCGTGCCAGCGCACGCCGGAGCCGTCGAGGTCGACGACGACGGCGACGCCGTAGCCGACATCGCCGAGGGAGGCCGGAGAGCCGGAGTAGACGGCAGTGGCTCCTCCGGCGCTGACATCGCTGTGGACGTCCCAGTGGCCGAGGGCGATGTACTCCCACTGGGCGCTCTCGGCGAGGTGGTCGGGCGTGATGCGCAGGGAGCGCTCCAACTGGGCATCCTCGGCGACGGAATGGCCGTGGCCGATAGCGATGTTCCAGGCGCGGTCGCCGCGGCGGGGCGGTGGTGCGGCGAGGGGGCGTTCGAGCACGTCGACGGTGATGGCGCGGCCCCAGACGGCCAGGTCGAGGGCGGGGAAATCGAGGAACTCGCCTTCAGGGTCGCGGACGAGGCGGAGGCGGGGAGCCAGCGCCTGGAGGTCGTGGCGCACGTGGGGCCCGTGGGGGCCGATGGGGTCGTGGTTACCGGGGAGGAGCACGGTCTCGCCGGGGAAGCGGTTGATCTGGTCGGTCGCGAAGGCGACCACATCGGGACCGATGCGGGCGTGGTCGAAGAAGTCACCGGCGATCAGGAGCACGTCGGCGTTCGACCCGATTGCCAGGTCGATGACGGCCTCGAAGCCCGCTTCGAGGCGGCGGCCGCGGGGCTCCTCGCGACCCCGGGGGCTCGATGAGTACGCCCCGAGGTGGACGTCGGAGGTGTGGACGAGGCGGACGGGGGTGGGTTCAGACGCCAACGGATTCGCTCTCCTCAATGATCTCGGTGGCCGCGGCGAGCAGGCGCTCGCGCCGCTCGTCGGCGACCTCCCGCAGCTTGAGGAACGTATCCAGCGTTTCGATGGGGGAGGAGGCGTCGGGTTGGACGTTGGGGGGCAGGGGGGAGCGGCTGTCCTCGGGCAGGATGGGCCGGATGGAGGCGATGGTGTGAGCGTCAGCAAGGGCCCTTCGTGCTTCGGAAAGCCTTAGCAGGGTTTCCTGGTCGCGATCGATGTGGACCTCGACCTTCACGATGGCGTCGGTCACGTCCTGCCTGGCGATGGCGGCGAGGACCTCCTCGTTGGGGTCGGCGTCGCGGGGTTTGACGGTGATGCTGACGAAGGGGCGGCTGGGCGCCCGCCGGAGCTGGGGGGCGCCGCTGCCGGTCAGGCGCTCGCCACGGGGCCTCGTCGTGTCGAACTCGAGGGTCAGGAAGCCCTTGGCGTAGCGCGCATCGCCGAAGTCGACTTCCTGGAGCGCACCGGAGTACCAGCAAGGTGGGTCGGCGTTGAGCTCCATGGCGTTGTGGTGATGCCCCAGCGCGACATAATCGAAGTGGTCGAGGTGGAGGGCGCTCAGGGGGACGCGGGGTACGGCGCCGCTCTGCATCCACATCTCGCTGCCGCTATTCTCGGCGACGAGGCGGTCGCTGAGGGGCAGGTGGCAGGTGAGGATGGCGGGCACGTCGGGATCGATGTGCGCCGCCTGGGCGACGACGAGGTCGGAGATGGCGCGCTCGATGAGCTTGTAGAGCTGCTCGATGGAGGCGCCTTCCGCCTCCTCGCTGTTGGCGAGCAGGTGCGAGACCTGCGGCCAGGGGACGAAGGCGACCTGGAGCGGTCCCGCGCGCGTCTCCAGTACCTGCGGGACGTGGCCCTCGCGCTCGAACCAGGCGGCATCGCCGACGGTCACGTTGGGGACATCAAGGGTGCGGAAGATCTCGAGGGCGTGGGCGCGGGACTCAGCGTTGGGAAGGTCGTGGTTGCCGACGAGCAGGAAGGTGGCGATGCCGGCCTCGCTGAGGCGGCGGATTCGGCTGGCGAACTCGCGCTGGTGCGTCTGGCTCGGTTCGCGCGCCTTGTAGGCGTCGCCGGCGAAGACGACGGCATCGACGCGCTCCTCGAGGGCGTAGTCGACGAGGTGGTCGAAAGCGGTCAGGAAGTCCTGCATACGCGTCGACCAGGGCTTGCCCGGGAGGGGGCGTCCGTAGAGCTCGACGCCAATGTGCAGATCGGCAAAATGGATAACCCGCATCAGCACCTATGCTACGCTGCCGAACATGGAAAACGCTGCCAGGCACTGCCCTTATCTGTGAAGAAGGATGAACCTGGATTGAACCCCGACATAATCACTTCGGCTATTGCAAGAGACGGTCTTCGCATTCCCATAGAAAAGGCGGAGACAGGCGAACGCTATACGGGCATTGCCCATCACAGACGCTGCCTGCTCTATCCCGTGCATCGGCGGACCAGGCGTTCCTCCTTTGCCCACCTGCCAAGCCGACAGGACTGCAGGCCGCCGGGGGAGTCTGAGGAGCACAGGCAGGTGAAGGAGGCCTGGCACAAGTTCCTTTGGTCTGAGGTGACCGCCGCCAAGTTCTGGAGCCGCGCCCCAATGTTCGGGGACATCACCTGGACCTGCCGAGAGTGTTTGAAGCCACATGTATTCGAGCCGCTAGCAGGCGCTGTCGATGTGGTGCTGGAGAAGCGTCTGGCAAATGGCCTGCGACCAGACATCACTATCATCGGACGCGAGGGAAAGCCGATCGTTCTAATCGAGTTCAAGAAGACAAACGTCAGCGAGAGGGTCCGCCAGTTCGCGGAAGAGAGCAGTATCCCCTTGTTCGTGATCGATGTCCTCGATGGTGAGAGCGAGCAGGCAACACTCGATAACCGGCAGCGGCGATGGTACGACAACATTCCTGAGTTCGACGACGAGTCCAGGCAGGTGGCTCGTTTGGCGGAGTCCTTTCCCGCAACTGTATTCGAGCCGTTCTACGACTCAGACGGTAACTTGGTGGACGCTTTCCTGACGTACCACGACGACGACCCCGACCAAGTGCTATCCCGGATCGGCATGCCGAAGCCTCGGCGAGGCCACTACCTCTTTGCTCACGAGAGCACGCTTGGATGTGAATCACAGCGACGCGAGCGCACGCCCTGGCTATTTCCGGAAGCGGCAGCCAGCTAGGACCGTATAGTTCGGTACGGTCGCAAGGAGGAGCCGTGCTGGAAGCGTTGCGTCTGGATGGGCCGCCGCGGCGGGTCGCGATCGTGACCGGGGGGAGCCGGGGGCTGGGGCGGGAGATGGCGCGCTCGCTGATGCTGGCGGGGGCGGATGTCTGCATCGCCGCGCGGACGCCGGAGCAGCTTGAGAAGACGGCGGCGTTCCTCGCCGAGCAGAGCGGGCGCGAGCCGCTGACGATGGCCACCGACATCACGTCGAGCGCGGAGTGCGACCGGCTCATCGAGGCGACGGTCGAGCGGTTCGGGCGGCTCGACATCCTCGTGAACAACGCGGGGATTGGCGACTCGCCGGGGCGGGGGAAGGCGGTGTGGGAGATCGAGGACGAGGACTGGCTGGGGGGGATCGCGGTCAACCTGAACGGCACGTTCTACTGCACGCGGGCGGCGCTGCGGCACATGCGTCCGCAGGGGAGCGGCGCCATCCTCAACATCGCGAGCGGCATGGGCATGCGGGCGACGCCCCAGAGCCCGACGTATGCGGCAGCGAAGGCGGGCGTCATCAACTTCACCCAGACCGTCGCGAGCGCGGTCGCGCGGGACGGGATCCGGGTGAACTGCATCACGCCGGGGCTGGTCGAGCAGCGGCCAACGGAGACCGAGGAAGAGGCGGAGGCGATCCGCAAGCGGGGGAGCTACATCACGGCGCGGCGGCTGGGGCAGGCGTGGGAGCTGGGACCGCTGGCGCTCTTCCTCTGCAGCGACGCCTCGAGCTACGTGACCGGCGCGAACTATCCCATCGACGGGGGTGGTCTGGCAGGCGGCATCGCCCCGACGGGCCACGCACCGGACGAGGTGGAGGCGCAGGCGCATGGCTGACTGGGAGCGGCAGGAGGGGTACGACCTGAGCGGCAAGCGGGCGCTGGTCGTGGGGTTCGCGAACCCGGTGGGGCGCGCGATCACGGAGGCGCTGGCGGAGGCGGGGGCGGACGTAGCGGTCGCCTCGGCGACGATGGACGGGGACGAGGTGATGGCGGCAAAGCGCGCCAGCCGCGCGGTTGCGAACGCGGGCCGGCAGACGTTCAGCCAGGGCTGGGACGTGACCCTGCCGACGAATGTGCGCGTGGGTCTGCGGCAACTGGTCAAGGAGTTCGGGGTTCCGTCCGTGCTGGTTTACAACGCCGACCTGCCGCTGGCGAAGCCGATCGAGAAGACGGGTGACGCCGAGTTCGCGAACGTGCAGGCGGTGAACCTGAGCGGGGCGTTCTACGCGGCGCGGGCGTGGGTGCGGGAGCTGGGCGAGGGAGAGACGGGACGGCTGGTCTTCGTCTCGAGTATCCTCGGGGAGCGGGGCGTGAACAACCTGAGCGCCTACACGGCGGCGAAGGCGGGCGTGTTCGGGCTGGCGGCGGCGCTCAGCCAGGAGCTGGCGCCGACGGTCACGGTGAACAGCATCGCGACGGGCTGGATGGACTGGACGCCGGGACGCGGCGGCGACGATCCCGGCGAGAACCTGCTGCTGCGCTTCATCCCCATGCGCAGCTTCGGTGGGGCGGAGAACCTGGGGCCGCTGGCAGTGTTGCTGGCATCCGATGCGGCGGGCTTCCTGAGCGGGCAGGTGTTCCGCATCGACGGGGGCGTGTCCGCCCACCTGTAGGGAATTGCCTGGCTCGACGCACGAGCAGGAGGCGCGACGGCTACTCGGGGGTCAGCGCCAGGACGAGATCGCGCAGCGTGACCAGACCTCGGGGCGCCCCGGCGTCGTCGACCACGAGAGCGCGGGAGACGCCAAACCGCACGAGCAGCCGCACCGCGTACCGCGCGAGCATGCTGGAGCGCACCGTCAGCGCCGGCTTCGACATGATCTCGTAGACATTGACGCGATCGGGCGCGCGATCGCGGGTGATGACCTCCCGCGCCAGGTCGCTCACCGTGATCAGCCCCAGCTCGTCGTCGTCGTGGCGGCGGGTGACGACCAGCGAGCTGATCTTCAGCCGCTGCATTGTGGCCATGGCCTCGGCCGCTGTCGCCAGCCCGTCGATGGTGTGCAGGTCCCCGCCCATGACGTCGAGCACGTGGATCGCCCTGCTGTCGCTCTGATCATTCATAGAGCGCCTTCCAACTCCTCCATGAGCGTTGGCAACTGGGTCGAGAGGCCAACGGCGTCCTCGATGTTGATCTGAAAGGCGACGCCGGCGCCGCTCTCGCTGTCCATGCCGCCGGCGGCCGCAATGCGCTCCAGGATGTCCCGGGCCCGGGTTTCCGCCACCAGGAACAGCACCACGTCCCGGCTCGCCGTCAGGTCGAGCCCGAGGAAGGTCTTTCGCGGCTTCAGTCCCTCGCCGCGCACGCTGCTGATGATGGTTTCGCCCGTCGCGCCACCCGCGCGGGCCGCATCGATGATGTGGTCCGTCTTCTCGTCGCTCACCAGCGCGACGACCAGCGCCATCTTCATGGCTTCGCCTCCTGGCGTTCGTTCCGCGTGCGCCAGCGGTCCACCCGATCGGCGACGATTGCGTAGCCTAGCACCGAAATGATGGGGAATACACTGGCGAAGGCGATGAGGCCAAAGCCGTCGATGAGGGGACTGCGCCCCGGGACGTTGGCGGCGAGACCCAGCCCCAGGGCCGCTACCACCGGCACCGTGACGGTCGAGGTGGTGACGCCGCCGCTGTCGTAGGCCAACGGGATGATGGTGCGCCTGCTCAGATAGGTCAGGACGATGACGCCGACGTAAGCGGCGACGATGTACCACGGCAGCGCCGTGCCCGTGACGATGCGGAAGCAGCCCAGCGCCACTCCGATGGCCACACCCACCGCCACGGCGAGCCGCAGCCCCCATGCATTCACCGCACCGCCGGAGACCTCCCGGGCCTTCAGCGCGACGGCAATGAGGGCCGGCTCGGCGATCGTCGTTGCGAAGCCGATGGCCCCCGCGAACAGATACACGACCCAGTAGTCCTGCCACTGCACCGCGTCCGCCAGCCCCGCGGCCCCGGCCTTCTCCGTGAGCTGCCGCGCCATCGTCTCGCCGATCGGGAACAGCGCCTGCTCCAGCCCGATCAGGAAGAGCGCCAGCCCCAGCAGCACCATGACCGACCCGGTGGCGATGCCGCGGATGTTGGGCAGTTTGCGCCGCAGCACCCCCACCTGGAACAACACCAGGATGACGACGATGGGGGTCACGTCCCGCAGCGTCGTCAGCAGGGTTTCGCCGAAGTTCGCCAGGAAGTCGAGCATCACGCCACCATCCCGTAGCCCAGCACGCCGATCATGGGGGTGAGGCTGGCGAAGGCGATCAGGCCGAAGCCGTCGAGCATCGGGTTGCGCCCGCGGATGGTGGAGGCGAGGCCCACGCCCAGGGCGGTGACCAGCGGCACCGTGATCGTGCTGGTGGTCACGCCGCCCGAGTCGTAGGCGACCCCCACAATCTCTTCGGGCGCGAACAGGGTCATCGCCATGACCAGCACGTAGCCGCTGATGATGAAGCGGTGGATGGGCCACCCCTTCAGGATTCGCAGCACCCCCAGGACGATGGCGAGGCCGACGGCAACAGCCACCACCAGGCGTAGTTCAAGGGCGTACCGGCCCTGGGCTGCCTGGCTGTCGCCGATGAACGACGCCTCCGCCGCCACCGCAGCCCCCTCGGCGGCCACGGCGATCAACGCCGGCTCCGCCACGGTAGTGCCGAAGCCGAGACAGAACGCAAGCGCCAGCAGGGCGGTTGCGCTTCCTTTGCGCGCCATCCCCTGGGCCAGGGCCTCGCCCAGCGGGAACAGCCCGCTCTCCAGCCCCTGAACGAACAACGCCAGGCCCAGGACTACGCACACCAGCCCGACAACGACGTTGGCGACATCGGGAAAGGGCTGTCGGAGCACGACGATCTGGAAAAGGATGATGACCGCGAAGATGGGCGCCAGGTCTCGGAGCGCGCCCACCGTCTGCTTCGCCATGGCCAACGCGAATCGCGGCAAACCATGCTCCTCGCGCGTGTGCTGCATGGGGGTTCAATAAGCCTACGCGGGGCGGCTCCACCGTACGAAGGGGCGCGAATCGGGTCAATGACAACCCGTATGGGGCTACTACGGGAGCGCGGCTCTCGCGCACTGGGGGATCGCTCCGTACGATTCCGCGCGATGGCCAGCACGAGCACACCGCTGCAGGGACTCCGCGTAGTCGAGCAAGTGGGCTGGGCGGGCGCCTTCGCCGGACGGCTGCTGGCCGACGGCGGCGCGGATGTGGTGCGGGTGGTCCCGCCGGGCGGTGATGCGCTCGAACAGGAGCCGCCCTTCTTCGGGGAGAGCGGCGTCTCCATCCAGTCGACCTGGTACAACGCAGGCAAGCGCGTGGTCGAACTGGACCTGGGCAGCGAGGGCGGCCGCGCACTGCTCGCCGAGGCGGACCTGCTGATCGAAGACTGGCGGGGGGACGATGCGCCGATAGATGGCGAGACGCTGCGGGAGGCGTTCCCGAAGCTGGTGCGACTGTCGGTGACGCCGATGGGGCAGGAGGGGCCGTGGGCGGACCTGGCGGTGAACGACCTCGTGGCGACGGCGCTCTGCGGGGCGGCATCGATCACGGGGAAGCCGGAGACGCCGCCGCTGACGGGATACGGCAACCAGACGGCGCACACGGTCGGCCTCTACGCGGCCTGCTGCGCGCTCGCCGGGGTACGGCTGCGGGACTCGACGGGGCACGGGTGTCACATCGACTTGTCCAGCCACGAAACGCTCGTGGCTAACACCGAGCAGATGCTGATGCAGTGGTTCTTCCCCGACGGGGGCCGCTGGACGACCCGGATCGCGGAGCGCCAGGGGAGCCTGCACTGGAGTGGGGGCTACGAGGTCTACCCGGACCGCGACGGAAACGGGCTGATGGTAACGCCCTCGCTGGGGCTGATGGACAAGCTCATCCCGTGGCTCGAGGAGACGGAATCGGCGGGGAACCTCACCGATCGCGAGGAGTTCCCGGACCTGATCGCGCTGGTGAAGCAGATGCCGCATGTGATGAGCATCCTGCGGGACTGGACGGCGGAGAACGAGGCGGACGAACTCTTCATGGAGGCGCAGCGGCGCAGGCTGCCGTTCGGGGCGGTCTGGCCCGTGAGCAAGGTCGTTGCGACGCCGCAGATCGAGGCGCGGGAGTATTTCAAGGAACGCGCGGTCGACGGGGTCGGGAACGTGCCGTTTCCGGGGCGGTTGCTGACAAGCGACGCCGACGGTCCCGCACCGGGGGCGCCGGCTCGCGTGGAGGAGGCAACGTGGCGCGCGCGTCCTGAACTGGAGGCGGTTCCCGGCGAGCCCTCGGCGACGGCGCCGCTGGCGGGGCTGCGGGTGCTCGACTTCACGCACGTGCTCGCGGGGCCGTTCGGGACGCGCGTGCTGGCCGACCTGGGCGCGGACGTCATCAAGGTGGGGACGGCGGCGCGCAACGCCGGGGCGAACACGCTCAACCACCCCTACTACCTGAGCTGGAACCGGAACAAGCGGAACATCTCCCTCGACATGCGGCGGGAGGAGGCGCGCGAGCTGGCTCGCCGCCTCGCGGGCGAGTGCGACGCCATCATCGACAACTTCAGCGCGGGTGTGCTGGCGCGCTGGGGGCTGGATCGAGAAGGGCTGGCAGAGACGGCTCCGGGCGTATCGGTCGTCGCAATGGGTGGGATGGGAAACTCGGGCCCCTGGCGGGACTTCGTCACGTTCGCACCGACGATCCACGCGATCACGGGCCTGACCTACCTGACAAACGTGCCCGGGCGACAGGACATCGGCTTCGGCTACTCGCTGACGGATCACCTGAGCGGCGTCGCGGCCGCGCTGGGCATCCTCGAGGGGGTGGAGCACCGGCGGCGGACAGGGCAGGGACTGGATGTGGACGTGGCGCAGTACGAGCTGGGGCTGGGGCTGATGGGTCCGGCCTTCCTCGACCACTTCGCGAACGGGACGGACCCGGAACCGGTCGCGAACCGGCATCCGTTCGACGGCTGGGCGCCGCACGGCATCTATCCGGCCAGCGGGCAGGACCGCTGGGTGGCGATCGCCGTGCGGGGCGACGAGCAGTGGCGGGCACTCTGCGACCTGATGGCGGCGCCGGAGCTCGCGGCCGACCCGCGCTTCGCGACGCACGAGGCGCGGATCGCGAACCAGGACGAGCTGGATGGCTGCGTCGGCGCCTGGACCGCGGGTCGCGACCGGTACGACGTGATGGAGGCGTGCCAGGCGCGGGGGATCGCGGCAGGGGTGGTGCAGGACGGGGGCGACATCGCGACGGCGGACCCGCACCTGGCGGCTCGCTCCTTCCTGGGCGCGATCCCGACGGAGGACGGCGGGGAGCAGGGCGCCGAGCGCTTCCCCGCCTACATCGACGGTCAACGGCCCACGACCGGCTACGCGGCCCGCTCGCTGGGGGCGGACACGTTCGACGTGTTCACGGAGCTGCTGGAGATGTCGCCCGAGGCGATCGCCGAGCTGGTGGCGGATGGCGTTCTCAGCTAGCGGCCCGGAGAGGGGCGCTCTGGTACGCTTCCCGCTCCAGAGGACGCCCGGGAGCGGCCCGTGACCCTTCACCTGTACTCCTCGCTTGGACGCGCGAAACGCGAGTTCGTTCCGGTCGTGCCGGGCGAGGCGCGCATCTACGTCTGCGGGGTCACGCCGTACGACGTGACCCACCTCGGGCACGCCTTCTCCTACGTGAACTTCGACGTGCTGCGGCGCTACCTGACGTGGAAGGGCCTGAACGTTCAATACGTGCAGAACGTGACGGACATCGACGACGACATGATCATGGTCTCGAAGCGCGAGGGCGGGCGCCCCATCGCCGAGATCCGGGACGAGAACGACGCCATCTTCCGCAACGACCTGGACCGGCTGAACGTGCTCCGGCCGACGGCCTATCCCTTCGCGACGGACCACATCGACGCGATCATCGAGACGACGAAAGCGCTGATCGCGTCGGGGGCGGCGTACGAGGCGGACGGGGACGTGTTCTTCGAGGCGGAGCGCTTCCCCGGCTACGGGCAGCTGAACGGCATCTCGATCGAGGAGCTGGCGAAGCGCGAGAACCCCGAATCGAAGCGCGAAGAGAAGAAGCGGGGACCGCTCGACTTCCTCCTCTGGCAGCGCTGCGAGCCGGACGAACCGAGCTGGGCAAGCCCCTGGTGCGACGGGCGTCCGGGCTGGAGCATCGAGTGCACGGCGATGTCGCGCACCCACCTGGGGGACCAGATCGACATCCACGGGGGCGGGCGCGACCTCATCTTCCCGCACCACGAGAACGAGATCGCGCAGGCGGAGAGCGCCACCGGCCAGGCGCCCTTCTGCGGGTACTGGATGCACAACGGGATGCTGAAGCTGGACGGCGTGAAGATGAGCAAGTCGCTGGGGAACCTCGTGCTGGCGCGCCACCTGATGGAGCGCTTCGAGCCGGACCACCTGCGGCTCTACCTGCTCAGCGAGCACTACCGCAGCGACGCCGACTACCGCGAGGGCGCGATCGAGGCGCTCGGGGAGCGGTACGAGCGGCTGCGGGACGCCTGCGGGATGGGGGCTGAGGGTGCGGAGGACGCGGCGTTGCGGGACGCCTTCGAGGCGGCGATGGACGACGACCTCGACTCGCCACGGGCGCTGGACCTGCTGGACGAAGCCGCGCAGCGCATCCTTGTCGGTAGTGGCGGGGCGGGAACGCTTCGCGAAGCGCTGGGCGTGCTCGGATTCGCATTCGCAGAGGCACGCGGGCCCGCGACCGGGGACCTCAACCCCTAACCGAAGCGGGAAGCGTCAGGAGGCGTCGCGCTCTTCGCGGCGATGGATGCTGAGGCCCAGCTCGAGCTGCTCGATGGCCATCTGCGCCAGCTCAAGCGTCTCCTCCGAGGGGAGGGCGCCGAGCCAGGCGAGGTGAGCCACCTCGGTGACGCGGCCGGCGCCGAGCGTACGCTCGGCCTCCGCCAACTCCTCGGTGACGGCGGACTGCCGCTGGATGAGGCGCTCGCGGACGATGTGCCGGATGAGGTCGGAGGCGCGCTCGCGCGCCTCGGCGGGGGAGAGCAGGGGTTCGCGGCGGGCACGGAGGTTCCGCAGGCGGAGCGCCACCGGGTCGTCGTCGTCTTCCGTGGCGGGTTCGAGTTCGTCGTGCAGCCAGCGCTCCAGGATCTCTCGGTCGAGGGCGTCGAGGAAGAGGTCGGCGGGGAGGTGGCGGAGGTCGGCGCGCAGGCCGGGGTTGTGCAGCAGGGTCGAGAGCAGAACCTCGTCGGCGGGCGGGCGGGCGGGGGCGACCTGCGCTTCGGGTACGGCGGGTGCGCGGCGTCCCTCGACACGCAGCCGGTCGGCGATGGCGCGCTCGGCGATGCCGAGGCGGCGGGCGATGCTCTGGATGTGCGCGGAACGCTCGACGGGATTGCGCACGGCGAGCAGCACGGGTCGCAGGCGGTCGACGATGCGGCTCGCCTCCAGGGGTGAATCGCCGCGGCTACCGGCAATGAGGCGCTCCAGGAGGAAGCGGGCGAAGGGGGCGGCGTTCTCGATGGCGGCGCCCCAGGCTTCGGGATCCTCGCGGGTGAGGTCGTCGGGGTCCTTGCCCGCGGGGAGGGGCGCGACACGCAGGTCGATGTCGACATCGGCAGTGATGGCCTCGGCGCTGCGCTGGGCGGCGCCCATCCCCTCGGGGGAGCCGAAGTCGAGGAGGAGGGAGCCGGCGCGTTCGGCGGCGGCCATTCCGGCGCTGTCGGGGTCCATGGCGAGCACGACGCGCGAGGCGAAGCGCGTGAGCCGGGCGGCGTGGCGCTCGGTGAGGGAGGTGCCCATGGTGGCGACAAGGTTGCGGAAGCCGGCCTGCCACGGGCCGATGACGTCGAGGTAACCCTCGACGACGACGACCGCGCCGCTCTCGCGCGCCTGGGGGCCGGCGAGGTCGAGGGCGTAGAGGGTGCGGCCCTTGTCGAAGATCTCGGTCTGGGGGGAGTTGAGGTACTTGGGCTCGCCCTCCCCGAGAATGCGTCCGCCGAGGCCGACGAAGGCGCCGCGGTCGTCGGCGATGGGGATGATGACGCGTCCGCGGAAGCGGTCGTAGGGGGCGCCTTCGGAGTCGCTCTCGTGGAGGACGCCGGCGGCGAGGGCATCCTCGTCGGTGTAGCCGCGGCCGAGCAGGTAGTCGCGCAGGAGGCGCCACTCGTCGGGGGCCCAGCCGAGGCGGAACGTCTCGATGGTCTCCTGGGTCAGGCCACGCCTGTCGGCCAGGTACGAGCGCGCCTCGGCGCCGTTCTCGCCGGCGAGCTGCTGCTGGTAGAAGTCGACGGCGGCGGAGACGATGCTGCTGAGGCGCTCGGAGCGGGTGCGCTGCTCGGCGGCGCGCGCCGAGAGTTCGACGCCCGTTTCGTCGGCGAGGATGCGGAGGGCCTCGCGAAAGTCCACGTTTTCGCGCTTCTGGACGAAGGAGAAGACATCGCCTCCCTCGCCGCAGCTGCCGAAGCAGCGCCAGGAACCACGGTCGATGAAGACGTAGAACGAGGGGGTCTTCTCGGTGTGGAAGGGGCAGAGGCCGCGGAAGTTGCGGCCCGATTTCGACAACTTGACGGAGCGGCCGATGTACTCAGCCGGGTCGATTCGCCGCTTGATTTCGGTGACGGCGTCCACGCCCGGATTCTACTGCCCCTGCGACTCCTCTGGTTCCTCTGGTTCTTCAGGTTCTGTCGGTTCGCCCGCTTCTTCACCGGTGTCGGGGGTCTCCTCGGGGAGGGTGACCTCCACGACGTTAGGGTTGGGCACGGTGGCAGTGGCGATGTTGACGCCGTCGATGAAGAGGGTGACGCGGATGGACTCGCCCGTGGCGGGCACGGCGATGCCACCAATCGTGACCGATTGGCCCTCGGGGACTGCGAGCGGGGAGATGGTGCGCGTGGTCGTCTCGCCGGGGACGCTCACGACGAGCCGCGCATCGTTGGTCGAGAGCGCCTCACCGTCGTTCTGGATGGTTATCGAGAGGGCGCCCCCGGTGATGCCCGGGACGAGCGAGAGGACCGGACCCTCGGGGGGCGGCGCGAGCACGAATTCGACCGTGTTGTTGTCCTCGCTGGACTCAGCGATGGCTTCGTCGGGATCGACCGTGACCGTGACAGAGGCCTGCACGGTAACCGGCGGGTCGATGGTGAAGTTGACCGCGGCGGTGCCGTTGGGGTCCATGGCCACGTTGACGACCTGCTCCGCGGGGCTCGCATCCACACCGTCGACGCGGACGACGATGGCGCCCGAGAAGGGATTCGTAGAGGTATTGGTGATGGTGATGCGGAGCGTGGCGCCGCGTTCGATCAAGACGGCGTCGGAAGGAACGAAATCGGGTGCGTTGGGTGAGACGACCTCCGTGGGATCGCCCTCCGACGGGGTGGGGGTGGGCGTCTCCGTGTCTTCCTCGTCGTCCTGGGTCGGGGGCGTGGGGGTGGCCGTGGGCGGGGGCGGGGGTTCGACAAAGGGAACATCGGTGAGGTCGCAGGTGGTCTCCACGGCGTTGAAGCGCACCCAGAGGCCTCCGCCTCGCTCTATCTGGAGCCACTGGAGGTTCAGGGTCTTGCCGGTGACGGTGACGACGTCGCCGGGTTCGAGCGTGCCGGCCTGGTTGTAGACCTCCCCGGGGCCGGTGCGCAGGCTGGCGACGCCGACTATCTCGCAGATGGTCAGGACCTCGGGTGTGGCAATGGGTTCCGGGATGGCGACCACCTGGATGGGGTCGGACACGATCTCCTCGCCCGTTGCGGTAAACGCGCGGACGACAAGGTCGTAGGCGCCGGCCGCCTCGAAGCGGGCCTGGAGGACGGCCGCGTAGGTGTTCTCGGCGGTAACGGTGCCGGAGAACTGCTGGTCGGTGACGATGCCGCTAACGAGCAGTTCGAAGCGCACGATGTCCTCGCCGGAGACGACGCTGACGATGACGGCGCGCTCCTGGTTGACGGTGACGCGCTCGCCCGGGACAGGCGACTCGATACGCGCCTCGGCGACGACGGGTATCGGTGTGGGAGTGGCCGGAGGGGCTTCGTCGTCGCCGCCAAGGACCTGGAAGAGGAGGAAGATGAGGATGCCGCCGATGACCAGCGCCGCGATGGTGGAGACGTAAATGGCGGCGGTGCGCCCGGCGGAGCGCTGGGTGGCGCCGTAGTAGCCGGCGCGGGGGCCGTCGCGCCCATAGGTGCGCAGGTCGGGCGTCTCGCGGCGCAGGTGCTGGGCCTCCCAGGGATCGAGGGGCCTGCGCGCGGGCTGGGGCGGGGTCACGCCAATAACGCCCTGGTCGGGGTCGTCGGATGGCGGTGGGGAAGGGGGTGGGCTATCGCCCCCGATCACGGGATCTTCGTCGGGAGGGCCCGGACGGTCCTGTTCACTCACACGCGACGCGCCTTCGCCACCACGGCTTCAGTATCCCACCCCTATCGCAGAAGGCAATCCGGGGAGGCATCAGAGGGGCCAGTCCCTGGCGTCCTCGCAGCCGAGACGGGCGGCGAGGCGGATGGCGTAGCGGTCGGTCATGCCGCTGACGAAGTCGGCAGCGCGGCGGGGCAGGGGGTCGTCGGGGAGGGAGTAGCCGGAGGAGATGGAGGCAGGGTGCTCGACGGCGTGGTCGAAGAGGAAGCGCACGATGTTCTTTGCGTGCTCGACCTCAGCTCGGCGCTCGGCGAGCAGGTAGACGCGCTGGAACATGAACTCGCGCAACTCGTTGACGGCGCCGTGGACCGTGGCGCTCAGCGTGATGGCGGGCGGCTCGGCGTCCTCCCCGCGGTCCTCGCCGGTGGCGGCCCAGCTCGACTCGACGACGTCGGTGACAAGCGCCTCGAGGCGTTCGCCGTGGGAGCGGCCGAGGATGCGCTGGGAGGCCGCGGGCAGGTCGTCCTCGCCGATGATGCCGGCGCGGATGGCGTCCTGGACGTCGTGGTTCAGATAGGCGAGGGCGTCGGCGAGCTTGATCGCCTGGCCCTCGAGTGTCTCGGGGACGCCCCAGCCCTCGGCGAGCACGTCCTCGCGGGCCTTGCTGGACTTGCGCACGCCATCGAGCACGGCGTGGGTGAGGTTGAGGCCGCGGCCGTCGTTCTCGAGCTTGTCGAGGACGCGCTCGGACTGGTAGTTGTGGCGGAAGCCCTCGGGGAGGCACTCCGCCAGGGCTTCCTCGCCGGCGTGGCCGAAGGGGCCGTGGCCGATGTCGTGACCGAGGGCGATGGCCTCGGCCAGGTCCTCGTTGAGGCGCAGGGCGCGGGCGATGGTGCGTCCCACCTGCGCGACCTCGAAGGTGTGGGTGAGGCGGGTGACGAAGTGGTCCTGCTGGGGGGCGATGAAGACCTGCGTCTTGTGCTTGAGGCGGCGGAAGGCCTTGGTGTGAACGATGCGGTCGCGGTCGCGCTGGAAGGCGGCGCGTACGGAGGAGGGCTCCTCGAGACGGGGACGGGTGGCGTCCACGGAGCGCGCGGCGAAGGGGCTCAGGCGCTCCTCATCCTCCTCGATGCGGCGGCGCACACGGTGAAGGTCCAACCCTCGCCCCTTTCGGCGTGCGGTTCAGCTGCCCCCGGCGAGCGCAGCCTGGGCGGCGGCAAGACGGGCGGTGAGCACGCGGTAGGGTGAACACGAGACATAATCCAAGCCAACGTCGTGGCCGAAGGCGATCGACGGGGGATCGCCGCCGTGCTCGCCGCAGATACCGAGCTTCAGGTCGGGCTTCACGCCGCGCCCGCGCTCGATGCCAAGGCGCATCAACTCGCCCACACCCTCGCGGTCGAGCTCGACGAAGGGGTCCTTCTCCAGGACCTTCTGGCTGATGTAGTCGGGCAGGAAACGGCCCGCATCGTCGCGGGAGAGGCCGAAGGTCGTCTGCGTGAGGTCGTTGGTGCCGAAGGAGAAGAAGTCGGCGTGCTCGGCGATCTGGCCAGCGGTGACGCAGGCACGGGGCAACTCGATCATCGTGCCGATGGTGTAGTCGAGGTCGATGCCGCGCTCGGCGGTGATCTGGTCCGCGACGGCGGCGACACGCTCGCGGAGAAGCGCCAGTTCCTCGGCCGCGCCCACGAGCGGGATCATGATCTCGGGTTGGGCGTCGACGCCCTCGGCGCGGAGATCGCAGGCGGCCTCAATGATGGCCCGGGTCTGGACCTCGTAGATCTCGGGGTAGGTGATGGCGAGGCGCACGCCGCGGTGGCCGAGCATGGGGTTGAACTCCTGCAGGGCCAGGACGCGCTGGGAGACACGCTGCGGCTCCACGCTGATGGCGTCGGCGAAACGCTCCATCTCCTCGGCGCCGTGGGGGAGGAACTCGTGCAGGGGCGGGTCGAGGAGGCGGATGGTGACGGGGAATCCGGCCATCGCGCGGAGGATGCCGTCGAAGTCGTGGCGCTGCATGGGGAGGATGCGGGAGAGCGCGTCGCGGCGCCCGGCCTCGTCCTCGGCCAGGATCATCTGGCGGACGGCGAGGATGCGGTCTTCGCCGAAGAACATGTGCTCCGTGCGGCAGAGACCAATGCCCTCGGCGCCGAACTCGCGCGCTTTGGCGGCGTCCTCGGGGGTGTCGGCATTGGCGCGCACACCCAGGCGGCGGGCCTCGTCGCCCCAAGCCATCAGGCGGTTCAAGTCGTCGGGGAGCTCGGGGTCGGCGAGAGGCACGGCGCCGAGCATCACCTCGCCGGTGGTGCCGTTCAGGGAGATGACATCGCCGCGGCGCACGGTGAGGTTGCGGCCACCGGCATCGACGCGGAAGGAGCCGTCGGCGTAATCGATCTCAAGCTCGCCGCAGCCGGCCACACAGCACTTCCCCCAGCCGCGGGCGACGACGGCGGCGTGGGAGGTCATGCCGCCGCGGGCGGTAAGGATGCCCTGGGCGGCGAGCATCCCCTGGATGTCCTCGGGGCTGGTCTCGACGCGAACGAGGATGACGTCCTCGCCGGCCTCGGCCTGTTCTGCCGCCTCCTCGGCGGAGAACACGACCTTGCCGACGGCGGCGCCGGGGGAGGCGGGGAGACCCGAAGCGATTACGTCGGTGGTGGCGCCATCGGCAAAGACGCTGTGCAGCAACTCGGAGATCTGCTCGGGGTCCTGGCGGCGGAGGGCCTCGTCGCGGTCGATGAGGCCCTGGTCGACGAGGTCGACGGCGACCTTGACCATGGCGGGGCCGGTGCGCTTGCCGTTGCGTGTCTGCAAGACCCAGAGCTTCCCGCGCTGGACGGTGAACTCGATGTCCTGCATGTCGCGGAAGTGATCCTCGAGGCGCTGGGCGGCGCCGATGAGGTCGCCGTAGACGGCGGGCTGGACCTCCTCCATGGAGGGGGCGTCTCCGTCGACGCGTTCGACGGCGCGGATGGCCTGGGGCGTACGCACGCCCGCGACGACATCCTCGCCCTGGGCGTTGATGAGGAACTCCCCGAAGAGACCGGTGGCGCCCGTCTTGGGGTTGCGGGTGAAGGCGACGCCCGTGGCGCAGTCGTCGCCGAGGTTCCCGAAGACCATGGCCTGGACGTTGACGGCGGTGCCCCACTCGCCGGGGTAGCCGTTGAGCTGGCGGTAGACGATGGCGCGGGGGCTCTCCCAGGACTCGAAGACGGCGCCGATGGCAGCCCAGAGCTGCTCCCAGGGGTCGTCGGGGAACTCGATACCGAGCTTGGCGCGGATCTCGGCCTTGTACTCGGCCACGATCTCGCGCAGGGCGTCGGCGGGGATGTCGGTGTCCTCCTCCACGCCACGGGCCTCCTTCTTGCGCTCGAGGATGGCCTCGAAGGGGTCCTCGTCGAGGTCGGACTCGCGCTTGAGGCCGAGGACGACATCGCCGTACATGGCGACGAAGCGGCGGTAGGAGTCGTAGGCGAAGCGCTCGTCGCCGGAGCTGCGGGCGAGGCCCTGCACGGTTTCGTCGTTGAGGCCGAGGTTGAGGACGGTGTCCATCATGCCGGGCATGGAGACGCGGGCGCCGGACCGGACGGAGACGAGGAGGGGGTTGTCGGCGTCGCCGAAATGGGCGCCGACGATGGATTCGACGTGGGCGATGCCGGCGCGGAGCTGCTCATCGAGGCCGTCCGGGTACTGCTGGCCGTTCGCGTAGAAGGCGCTGCAGACCTCGGTGGTGATGGTGAGGCCGGGGGGAACGGGGATGCCGAGGCTGCTCATCTCGGAGAGGCCGGCGCCCTTGCCGCCCAGCAGTTCGCGCATGCCGGCGCCACCCTCAGCGCGTCCGTCGCCAAAGAGGTAGACGAGCTTGGGGGATAGCTCCGTAGCCGAATCCGGGCTGGCGGTGGTGCTGGTCATGGGGGAGTCCTCCGGGTATAGGGGAACCGCGGCTCTTTCGGTAACGCGAGCCTATCCCGGCGGGGGGACCCAGACCAGTCAGAACGTGACAGAACGGGGCAGATTTCGTTGAACGTTAACGCGAAGGACCCGGGCGCTACTCGACGGTCACGGTCTTGGCGAGGTTGCGGGGCTGGTCGATGTTGCAGCCGCGGGCCTCGGCGGTGGCGTAGGCGAGCACCTGCAGGGGCACGATCGCGGCCAGCGGCTCGAGGAGGGCGGGGACGGATGGCACCGTGAGGGACTCGTTGGCGAGGGCGATGAGCTCGTCGTCGCCCTCGGTGACGACGGCGAGCACCTCGCCGTCGCGAGCGCGAATCTGCTCGATGTTGGAGACGATCTTGCTGCGCAGGGCGTGCTGCCCGGCCAGGGCGACGGTGGGGAACCCGGAGTCGATGAGGGCGATGGGGCCGTGTTTCATCTCACCCGCGGCGTAGCCCTCGGCGTGGACGTAGGAGAGCTCCTTCATCTTGAGGGCCCCTTCGAGGGCGATGGGGAGGGCTGGTCCGCGCCCGAGGAAGAGGATGTGGTCGGTGGTGCGAAAGCGCTCCGCGGCGGCGGCGATGGCGTCGAAGGACTCGAGCTGGCGGCCGACGATCTCGGGCATGGCGGCGAGGTCGCGCACGTGGCGGGCGAGGTCGTCCTCGCTGATGCGGCCACGGACGCGGGCGGTTTCGAGGGCGAGGGCGAAGAGGGCGGCGATCGAAGTCGTGAACGTCTTGGTGCTGGCGACGCCCCGTTCGAGCCCGGCGTAGGTGTGGACCGTGCCGTCGGCGACACGGGTGGTCTGGCTGCCGGGGGTGTTGCAGATGGTGATCTGGGGGGCGCCGGAGGCACGGGCGACGTTCATGGCCTCGAGCACGTCCACGGTCTCGCCCGACTGGCTAACCGAAACGACAAGCGTCTCCGGGCCGAGGACGGGCTCGCGGTAGCGGAACTCGCTGGCGTTGTCGATGTCCGCGGGGAGGCGGGCGATCTGCTCGAAGTACCAGCGCCCGACCATGGCCGCGTGGAGGCTGGTGCCCATCCCCACGAGGAGGACGCGTTCGACCCGCTCCAGCCAGGGGCGGGCCTCGCCGAGGTCGTCGAGGGAGAGGCGGGGGGGCTCGACCGTCATGAGGCCGCCGATGGTGTCGGCGAGGGCCGCGGGCTGCTCCATGATCTCCTTGCGCATGTAGGTGTCGTAGGCGCCCTTGTCGGCGCTGGCGGGGTCGAGGGAGAGGGTGCGGGGGACGACATCGGCGGCGGAGCCGTCGAGGCCGGCGTAGTCGACGCGGTCTCCGCTGATGCGCACGAGCTGCCGGTCGGCGAGGAAGGCGACCTCGCGGGTGTGGGGGAGGAGTGCGGCAAGGTCGCTGGACAGGAGCATCTCGCCCTTGCCGTAGCCGACGACGACGCCGCCGGCGTTGCCGATGCGCGCCCCGACCACGATGCCGGGCTCGCGCGGGCTGAGGGCGACGATCGCGTGCGAACCAGTCAGGCGAGCGCAGGCCTCCCGCATGGCCGCGAGGAGGTCGCTGCCGGCATCGAGGCGCTCCTCGAGGAGGTGGGCGATGGTCTCGGTGTCGGTCTCGCTATCGAAGGCGTGGCCGCGCCCGGCGAGCTCGGCGCGGAGGGCGGCGTAGTTCTCGACGATGCCGTTGTGGACGATGACGACATCGCTGCCGCAGCCGGTGTGGGGGTGGGCGTTGGCGTCGCTTGGGGAGCCGTGGGTGGCCCAGCGGGTGTGACCGATACCCGTGTGGGCGGCGGGCAGGGCGTGCTCGCCGATGGCGCCGTCGAGCTCGGCGATCTTGCCGCGGCGCTTGGCGACGGCGGGCTCGCTTCCTGCCTCGGGCAGGAGGGCGACGCCGGCCGAGTCGTAACCGCGATATTCCAGGTCGCGCAGGCCGGCCAGCAGGATAGGCGCGGCCTGGCGCGAGCCGGTGTAGGCGATGATCCCGCACATACAGCTTCCCCGTGGCGATCGTGGAGACGCACGGGTCTCCGGTCGATGCTCGGTGTGCCTGGTGGGGAGAAGGGCCGCGAGCCCTTCGCACGTGGCTGGTGCTTTGTCAGCCGGTTACCCGACCTGGTTTGTCTCCAGCCTTACGACCGTGCCGCCGGGGGGCCACCCGCCGAATGGTTCGATTCTGCCCCCGCCTCGTCATCCGCGCGGAACGCGGACCTGGCGCTTGACCGATCCCACCTGTTGTCGAATGTGTTTGGGCGCGTCCACCTCCCGGTAGGTGCTGTCCTGAGTGTCAGGCGGCGCGGGGGCGGAGTCAACGGGTGCGAGGAGGCCAGTCAGCTGAAGGCGCGGGGGATGCCGGCGATGCCGAGGAACTCGTCCTCCCAGGCAAGGACGGCCTCGATGGCGCGTTCGTCGGTGGGGGAGAGGAGGTGGCTCTGCTCGCGGAAGGCGGCGGCGACGCCTGTTGCGATCTCGGGGAGGGGGTGGGTCTGGAGGTTCAGCTCACGCTCGGTCGTGAGGATGAGCTCGATCAGTTCGCCGGGGACGAAGAGCCCTTCGTCCTGGATCTGCTCCCAGATCCACTCAGCGCACTCCTCGAGGAGTGCGCCCTGGAGCTTGCGCCCGCCGCCGTTGCTCACGAGCCGTCCGGTCCGGGGGCGCCGACTTCCTCGCGGATGCGCTTGAGGCGGTTCACGTTCTCCTCGTCGGGGCCGTCGCCCTCGATGCCGGGCACCTCGAGCAGCAGGGGGGCATCGCGGAAGGCGGGGTGGGCGAGGATGGTGCGGAAGCCATCGAGGCCCATGTGCCCGTCGCCGATGTTCTCGTGGCGGTCGCGCACGCCGCCGAGGGGCATCTTGCTGTCGTTGGCGTGGACGGCGCGGAGACGGTCAACGCCGATCTCGCGGTCGAACTCCTCCATGGCCAGCTCGCAGCCCTCGCGCTGGGTGATGTCGTAGCCCATGGCGAAGGCGTGGCAGGTATCGAGGCAGACGCCGATGCGGGGGTGGTCGTCGCAGCCCCGGATGAGCTCGCCGATCTCAGTGAAGGTGGAGCCGATGCCGTTCCCCTGGCCGGCGTTGTTCTCGATGAGCAGCATGGAGTCGTTGCCGGCGGATTCGAGCACTTCGAGCATGACGCGGCAGATCTGGTCCTTGACGGCGTCGAAGCCGGCGCCCTTGTGGCTGCCGACGTGGAAGATGGTGCCCTCGACGCCCAGCGTTCCCGCCCACTTCACGTACTGCTTGAGGGAGCCGGCGGAGCGGTTCAGGAGCTTCTCGTCCTGGGTGCCAAGGTTGACGAGGTAGACGCCGTGGAAGAAGACGGGCACGGGCATGCGCTCGTGCTCCTGGTGGAAGGCGGCGACGGCCTCGTCACCGGGGTTGGGGGGGCGCCACTGCTGAGGCGCGGAGATGAAGAGCTGGATGGCCTCGGCGCCGATCTCTTCAGCGCGACCGAAGACGTTCTGGGGGCCTCCGGAGGAGGAGATGTGTGCTCCGACTCGCATGGGACGAGTGTACGCGGGGACCGCGCCGCGCGCAGAGCTGATAGGATAGGGGGGTACCCTATTAGGGAGGGCGCACATGCTCCCTGAAACACAGCAGCAGGCCAGCCGCCGGCTCAAGATCATCGCGGGGCAGATCGATGCGCTGCAGAAGCAGGTCGAGGAAGATCGCTACTGCGTCGACCTGCTCGACCTGTCGCTGTCGGTGCAGCGCGCGCTGCGCAGCCTCGACGCGCTCGTGCTCGAGGGGCACCTGCGCACGCACGTCATCGAGCAGGTGACGAACGGGGAGTCGGAGCGCGCCGTGCGCGAACTCCTGCGCGTCTACAAGATCCAAGGGCCCGCGGAACAGACGGCGGGCGCCACAGCAACGGCACACGGAGGACACGATGCCTGAAACAGTCGAGCTCAAAGTCGATGGGATGACCTGTGACCACTGCGTTCGCGCGGTGACGGAAGCGATTAGCGGCGTGGAGGGCGTAACCGAAGCGAGCGTCGATCTGGACGCCGGGTCGGCCACGCTGACCGGGGAAGGCGTCGACATGACAGCGGTGGTGGCCGCGATCGTGGAAGAGGGGTACGAGGCCGCGCCGCAAGCCGCTTCATGACGAGTCCGGAGGGCGCCGTCACCCTGCGAATCGGGGGGATGACGTGCGCCTCGTGCGTGCGGCGCGTCGAGCGGGCGCTCAACCGCGTTGAAGGCGTGGATGAGGCGAGCGTGAACTTCGCCACGTCGACGGCGCGCGTGTCACTGGGGGAGGCGATCGGGGCAGACCCGCTAGTGGCGGCCGTCGAGCGGGCGGGCTACGACGCCGCCGAGCTCGAAGCCGGCGCGGATCCTGCGGAGGAGCCGGACCGGGTGCGGATGGCGATGCTGGCGGTGGGGGGCGTGCTCGCCGTCCCCGTCATCATCGCGAGCATGGGGATGGACATCGCCGGGCTGGCGCTGTTCGGCAGCGAGCCGGTCACGGGGTGGCTGCTGCTGGGTGGGGCGGGAGTCGTGCAGGGGCTGCTCGGGTGGCGGTTCTACCGGGCCTCGCTGCCGGCCCTGCGAGCGCTCACGCCGAACATGGACGTGCTGGTGGCGCTGGGCACGACGGTCGCGTTCGTGTTTAGCGCGTGGGTGGTGCTGTTCGACCGCAGCGAAGCGATGTTCTTCGACGTGAGCGCGGCGGTGCTGCTGTTCGTGAGCCTGGGGCGCTTCTTCGAGGACCGGGCACGGGCGAGCTCGGGCGGCGCCATCCGGGCCCTGCTGGGGCTGGCGGCCAAGTCTGTGAACGTGCTGCGGGAGGGCCGGGAGGAAGCCGTGCCGCTCGAACAGGTTGCGGTGGGAGACGTGTTCCGGGTGCGGCCGGGCGAGCGGGTCGCGCTGGACGGGGTGGTGCGAGCAGGGCGGAGCGCGCTGGACGAATCGCTGCTGACGGGGGAGTCGATGCCGGTCGAGCGGGGGCCGGGGGAGACGGTCGTGGGCGGGGCGCTCAACCAGCACGGCGTGATCGAGGTGGAGGCGACGGCGGTGGGGGAGGACACGGTGCTGCAGCGGATGGCGGCGCTGGTAGCGGAGGCGCAGGGGTCGCGGGCGCCGGTGGAGCGGGTGGTGGACGCGGTGGCGGCTGTGTTCGTACCGATCGTGCTGGTGCTGGCGCTGGGAACCTTCCTGGGGTGGGGCTTCCTCGGCGACTCGTACGTGGGAGCGATGGTCTTCTCGGTCGCGGTGCTGGTAATCGCCTGTCCCTGCGCCCTTGGGCTGGCGACGCCGACCGCGATCGTTGCGGGGACGGGGATGGGGGCAGAGCGCGGCATCCTGATTCGCAACGCCGAGGCGCTGGAGACCGCTGCGCGCATCGACGCGGTCGTGCTCGACAAGACGGGGACGCTCACCGAGGGCCGCCCGGAGCTGGTGGAGGTCGCGGCGGCGACGGGGTTCGGGGAGGAGGTGCTGGCGCTGGCGGCGGCGGTGGAGACGCTGAGCGAGCACCCGCTGAGCGCGGCGGTGGTGGAGGCGGCAGAGGGGCGGGGGCTGGCGATCGAGGCGGCGAGCGGATTCGAGGCGCTGCCGGGGGCGGGTCTGACAGGGGAAGTCAGCGGGCGGGGCGTGCTCATCGGAGCGCGGCGGCTGTTCGAGGAGCGGGGCATCGTCCTGGACGCGGATGCCGAGGCCACGCTATCCAGACTGGAGGGGGAGGGGCGGACAACCTCGTTGCTTGCGGTCGACGGGGCGTACGCGGGGACGCTCGCCTTCGCCGACCCGCTGAAGGCGAGCGCGGCACAGGCAGTCGCGACGCTGCGATCGCTGGGGGTGCGGACGATCATGGCGAGCGGCGACAACGAGCGGAGCGCGCTGGCGGCCGCCCGCGCCCTCGGCATCGACGAGGTGCACGCAGGGCTGCGTCCGGAGGAGAAGCTGGCGCTCGTGCGCGACTTGCAGGGGCAGGGGCAGGGGCTGCGGGTGGGGGTGGCGGGAGACGGAATCAACGACGCGGCCGCGCTCGCGCAGGCCGACGTCAGTATCGCAATGAGCACGGGCGCCGACGCCGCTATCGAGGCGAGCGACATCACGCTCCTGCACGGCGACATCGCCCGGATCGCGGAGGCGATCCTGCTGAGCCGCGCGACGCTGAGGACCATCCGCCAGAACCTCGGGTGGGCGTTCGGCTACAACGTGATCGCTATCCCGATCGCGATGGCCGGGCTGCTGAACCCGATCGTGGCGGGCGGGGCGATGGCGCTGAGCTCGGTAAGCGTCATGGCGAACAGCCTGAGGCTGCGCACGCAGCGCCGGCGCATCGTCGAGGCGAGCGGCAACGCCTACGCCGGTTCGGGGGAGGGGTTCGCGAGCCTCAACCGCGGTCCGCTGCTGGCGCTGGCGTCGATCGTGGTCGTGCTACTGGCGCCGTTCGTCGTGTTCACGGGCATCGATCGGGCGTGGTGGGGGTAAGCGGGGCGCTATCGCCGTTTACGGGAGTCGGGATACACTCCGGGGCATGAAGCGAGCAGAAACGCGTGCGGTGAAAGCGGGTTCGGTCACGATTGGCGGCGGGGCGCCCGTTGTCGTGCAGTCGATGGCGGCGACGAAGACGCAGAACGTCGAGGCAACCATCGACCAGGTGAAGATGATCCACGGGGCGGGCGCCGGCCTGGTGCGCGTGGCCGTCGACAGCCGCAAGGACGTCGAATGCCTGGCGCAGGTGCGCGAGGCGGTTCCCGAGGCGAACTTCGTGGTCGACCTGCAGGAGAGCTACCGGCTGGTGACGCAGGTCGCGCCGCACGTCGACAAGGTTCGCTACAACCCCGGCCACCTGTACCACCACGAGAAGTCGAAGCCGGTAGCGGAGAAGGTCGCGTTCATCGCGGAGACGGCGGGTGAGCACGACTGCGCCATTCGCGTGGGGGTGAACTGCGGCTCGGTGGACCCGGCCATGGACGAGAAGTACGAGGGTGCGGACGAGCCCGGGCTGGAGGGCGTATCGGCGATGGTCGAGAGCGCGCTGGAACACACGCAGATGCTCGACGACATCGGCTTCACGCGGTACGTGGTTTCGATGAAGGACAGCGATCCGCGCAAGGTGATCGCGGGGAACAAGCGGTTCGCGGAGGCGCGTCCGGAGATTCCCCTGCACCTGGGCGTGACCGAGGCAGGGATGCCGCCGGAGGGCATCATCAAGACGCGCATCGCCTTCGAGCAGCTCCTGAGCCAGGGCGTGGGCGACACGATCCGTGTCTCGCTGACGCTGCCGTTCGCGGAGAAGTGGCGCGAGGTGGAGGCGGGGAAGTCGATCCTGGACGACATCGAGGCGGGGCGCTTCCGCTCGGTGCCGGAATTCCTCGAGGGCGGGCTGAACATCATCAGCTGCCCGAGCTGCAGCCGCGTCGAGAACGAGGCGTTCATCGAGCTCGCGCAGGACGTGAAGACGATGACGGCCTACGCGAAAGAGCACGACATAACGATCGCGGTCATGGGCTGCCGGGTGAACGGTCCGGGCGAGACCGACGACGCCGACCTGGGGCTCTGGTGCGCGCCGACGTTCGTGAACCTGAAACGGGGCGAGGACGAGTTGGGCGCCTACCCGTACGACGAGGTGCTGGGACGCCTGAAGGTGGAGCTGGACACGCTGATAGCGGAGAAGGCCGGCTAGCGAGGGCGGGTCTCCCTAAAAGGGCAGTCCCTTTTCACCCTGCACGCCCCTGAGGGCGGCGATCTCGCCCCAGTGGCTGGCGACGTGGGCGACACCCACGTTGGCAAGCATATCGATGGCGCGTTGCTCGCCCATGGGCGTTTCCATCGCCTTCTCCAGCAGGTCGTCGGGAGCCTCCAAGAGGAACGCGTCGGTCGCTGCCTGCACGGCCGCGGCGTAGTCGCGGACCGTCGCGAGGTCGAAGCGCTTGTCCGCCCACGACGAGGCGTCGCGGGGGCCCGCCGCTTCCAGGCCCAGCTTCCCGTCCCACCCGTCTGACTCGAGCAGCGTCGGACGGCCCTGGACGAGCCCGTGGACGATGCCGTCCTGGGTGATGGCGATGTGGGCGTAGATGGCGGAGATGGGGCTGATGGCCCAGCCCTCGCCGCGATGGTCGGCTGTCTCTTGCGAACAGTCGCTCATCGTGCCGGCGAGGAGTTGGTGGATCCACGCGAACTGCGCGCGCAGAAGGTCACGGGCATCCATGGGGGTTCCTTTCTGTCTCTGTCGGCGCGGCCACGGGGGGGCGCCGGGGGCGAGCCTACTACTTCTCGGCGAGGATGCCTTCGACGTAGGTCCTGAAGGCCCACTTGAAGGGCGTGAAGTCCATGTCCTGGAACATGAGGTCGGCGTTCTTGCGGGTGATGTCGCGTTCTTCGCCGCATCGCCGGCAGACCAGGCTGTCGACGGGTTCCTTCATGATGGGCCAGACGTGCTTGCACTTCGGCATCGGACCCTCCCCGCGGGGCAGGATACCAACGAGGCCCCGCGCTTGCGGGGCCTCGCTCGTTGTTGTTGGTGGAGACGCGGGAGAATCGAACTCCCGGTCCAGCCAGGGTCTGCTCCGGATTGTCCTACAGGCTTTCCCACCAGTTGGGGTCTCGTTCCGTCGCTCCGCAGGTGGGGGGCGAATACGATGGAACCAGCCGATGAATCTTAGGTGAGTCGTATCGGCGTCAACTCACAGCGCCCCGGCTTTTATGGCGCCTCACCGTGCTCCGTCGGGGAGGGGGCTATCGGTGAGACGTCTCACGGGTTAAGCCGCGAGAGCGAGTTCGCGATCTTCGGCGCTTACTCAAATGGCCGCCGGTTTAACGAGGGTGACGACCAACCTCGGCCTGCTACCCGGTTACGTTCCCTCCTGTCGATACCTTTCGTCCCCAATTGCTGCTATCCAGCGTAGCACAGACGTTTTGCGACACAAGCGGGGGACGGCAGCGCCCTAGACGGAGTGGCGGAGAGCGCGGGCGACCTGGCGGCCTTCCTCGCGCTCGCGGATCTTGCGTCGCTTGTCATAACGCTTGATGCCGCGGGCGACGCCCAGCTCAACCTTGGCCATGCCCCGCTTCAGGTGCAGGTTCAGGGGGACGAGCGTGAGCCCGCGCTCATCGAGGGCGATGCGGATGCGGCGCAGCTCCTTCCTGTGGAGCAGGAGCTTGCGGTCGCGGCGCGCCTCGTGGGGCGAGTAGCCGGCGTTGTGGTACGGGGCGATGTAGGCATCGAGGAGCCAGGCCTCGCCCTTGCGGAGGCGTCCGTAGGCGCCCTGGATGTCGACCTTGCCGAGGCGGATCGACTTGATCTCGGAGCCGGTCAGGGAGAGGCCGGCCTCGTAGGTCTCGAGGATCTCGTAGTCGCGACGAGCGCGGCGGTTCTGGGCGACGATCGCCTGTCCAGCGGGCATGGCTCCAGTCTCGCACGGGGCGGGGCGGGGCCCAACCTGGGCGCGGCTACTCGTCTTCCTCCTCGGACTGGGTGGCGTGGGGATCCTCGCGCTCGATCACATTCGGGCGCTCGACGTCCCCTTCTTCCTCGTCCTCGACACGCTCGGGGGGCGGCGGCGGCTCGATGCCGCGGAGGATGTCGATGGCGGCGAACACCTGGAGGTCGCCGTAGTCGATGTAATCGTCGCCGGTGAGATTGAGCTCGAAGTCGGGGCTCACACCGAGGCCTTCAATGGCCTGCCCGTCGGGACGGAGCCAGCGGCCGATCGTGACGTACAGGGCGCCGCAGCCGATCTCTTCAGGGGCGCCGCACTTGGTGAGCGGGTGCAGCTGGTTGACGGTGCCCTTGCCGAAGGAGCGCGTGCCGACGATGACGGCGCGGCCGTTATCGACGAGGGCGGCTGCGAGCACCTCGGCGCCGCTGGCGCTGGCATCGTCCTGGAGGACGACGATCGGGACGGAGGTGGCGACGCCGCCCTCGCGTGCGCCGAAGGTGCGCACTTCTCCGTCGGCATCGATCTCGCTGAGGATTGCGCCGCCGTTGAGGAACTCGTCCGTCACCTCGACGGTCTGGCGGAGGAGGCCGCCGGGGTTGGAGCGAACGTCGACGATGAGCCCGATGTACTGGCCGCTGTCGGCGTCGGCGAGGGCGGAGCGCAGCTCCTCGGGCGTGTTGGAGTGGAACTGGGAGATGTTGATGTAGAGGATGTCGTCCACGAGGTTGCCGTCGCGGTCGACGAGGTTGGGGCCGGTCTCACCGGGGATGAGCTCGAGGCGCGGTTCGGTGAAGACGCTCTGGATGCGGATCTGCCCGCGCACGATCGTGATGTCCTCGATCTCGGGCGGCGAGCCACCGGTGGCGAGGTCGGTGTGCTGCACGGTGAGGACGACCTCGGTGCCGCGAGGGCCACGGATGCGCTGCACGGCCTGCTGGTCGGTCCAGCCGTCGGTGGACTCGCCGTCGACGGCGAGGATGATGTCGCCGGCGCGGATGCCGGCCTCCTCGGCCGGCGAGCCGCGGAAGGGGCTCACGATCTGGATGGCGCCGGAGCGATCGGTGACGGTCGCGCCGATGCCTTCGTAGGTGGACTCGATCTGGCCGGTACCGAGGGCGAGGTCGCCGGGGCTGAGGTACTCGGTGTACGGGTCGTTGAGCGAGTCGATGGCGCCCCGGATGGCGGCATCGAGGAAGGTGCGCTCGTCGAGAATCTCCTTGTCGACGAACTCCTCCTGTAGGACCTCGAAGGTCTCTTCGAGGATGGAGGCGCCCACGGCAAGCTGGGAGCGTTCGCCCGCTTCTTCCTGGGCCTGCGCCTGGGTGGCGGCGTCCTGGCGGGCCGGTTCGCCCTCGCTGGCGGGCTCGGTGACGATGCGAACCTCGTCTTCGCTGACGAGGTCGTTGACGCCGTAGCCAAGACCGAACATAAGAAGGAGGCCGGCGACGGCCATCAGGGCGACGGCGAATGTGCGAAAGCCACCTCCGCCGCGTGAATCGGTGGATACAGGTTCCTGAGACGGATCCATCAAGCTGCTCCGGGTGGCCTGCTGGGCCTGCGTTCGAGTGTAGGTGTGGGTGTGGCGGGCGGCAACGCGGACCGCCTTTCCCCTTTATCGAGCCTTATAGAGCGGCGGGCGGCGGGAAGAAGCCGATACCGGCCTCGCCGATACGCTCGATGGGAGCGCCCCGCTCGGGGCGCCAGCAGAGGATGGCGTCGTGGGAGCCGTCGCCGAAGGCAGCGGCGGGGGAGTCGGTGAGGAGGCGGCCGCCGGCCAGGAAGACGGAGCCGTCGGGCGCCCAGAGGCGGTGGGAGTGGGCGTACTGGTCGAAGAACCCCGCCATGGTCTGGAAGTCGGAGGAGGGGAGGAAGGGGGAGCTCGCACCGAGGAACTCGCCCGCGGCCGTGCGCGCGTGCAGGGATACGGTGGAGTCGCCGGTGGTGGAGGGCACGACGAAAGCGAGCTTCTCGCCGGCGGGATCCCAGAAGATGCTCGCAAAGGGGCGCTTCAGGAGGAGCCGGGGCTCGGCGCCGGCGGCGAGGTCGATCGCCCAGAGCTCGTCGAAGGCGCCGGATGCGGGATGGGTGGTGACGGCGACCGTGAGGGTGCGCGTGCCGGGGCGGAAGGCGAGGGCGACTCCACCGGGCAGCTCGTGGACCGCTTCCGTCTTCCCGGCGGGGCCGCTGGCGACCTTCACGACCACGCCGTCGCCCGTGCCGTCGGGGGTGGCGAAGGCGAGGAGCTCGCCGTCGTCGCTGAAGGCGGGGGTGCGGAAGCCGCGGGCGTCGGCGGAGATGGGGCGGGAGGCGCGCGCCTCGGCGAGCTCGAGGACGGAGAGGTTGACGCCCGCGTGGACGGCCAGCCGTCTGCCATCGGGCGACCAGGCAAGGAAGAGCGGCGCGCCGGTCTGGATGGGGTCGGCGATGAGGGGGCCGTCCGCCTCGCTCAGGTAGAGGGTGAGGCCGGCGCTTCCGGTGGCGACAAGCGCAAGCAGGTCACCTCCCGGCGACCAGAGGGCGTAGTGGGGCACGTTGGGTGCGATGACGGCGTCGCCAAGGGGACTCTCGTAGAGAGTGCGCAGGTGGTTGCCCTCGAGGTCGAGCATCTCGATGGCGCTGCGTTGTTGCTTGCCCTCCTCGACGACGACGGAAAGGGTGACGGCGTCGTGGCCCGGCCGCCAGGCCGGCCAGAAGCCGGCGCGCGCGAGGGGCGCGGCGCGCCAGCCGTCCGCGTCGGGGCGGAGGAGCGTGACGGCCTTGCCGGGCTCGGCAGCGATGATGGGTGCAGGCACGATCGGGGTTCCTCGGGCGGATTGTAGGGGATGGGGCGTCTGGGGCAGGGGAAGAGGGGTCGAGAGGGGGCCTGGGAGCGGTAGCTGCCTGGTCGCAGATTAACTTCGCACTATTCCAGTTATGTATGATAACGCGGGGTGGGTAGGCAGCAGGGGGCGCCTCGGGGCCACCGTCGGGCAGCCCAAGCTAGGAGCCACGGTGGTGCTCCAGCCGGTCGAGGAACCGCTGCTCCCAGTACCGGACGATCCCCCGAAGGTCGGTTGGAGGTGGTTCGACGCCTTCACGGAGGTAGCCCGGGAGTTCCTCTTCCAGGAACTCCTCAAACGCCTTCCCCAGTCGCAGGAGAACTGGAGGGTCAAGCGTCCTGACGAGCGCCTTCGCAAGAGTGCCCAGAAAGATGTCCTGAGCACTCTCAAGCGTCTCGCGAATGTCCTCAGGCATCGCCTTCACCCTCCAACGCCGTGGGCGCTACCGAGTAAGAGCCCAGACCCCCCGCTTCAGACTCCCTTAGGGCTTCCCCTCTCGCCAGTTCGCCCGACAGGAATGCGCCATCACGCTTGCGTCTGGATCGGGCGCCGTTTGCCGGCGGAAGCAACCGCCCGAGACACCTGCTGAACGCGTGGTGAGGAAAGTGGTCGTAGTAGTGGCGGCCGCAAAGACACATATCAGGGGCGATATATGCCCCACTTGTGCAAGCGAGGCGAGAGGCATAGTGCTCCACGCTCCAGTCTCTATCAGCCGACCGTCCACCTCGAACCGTCATGCCAAATACTGCCCCAGGATGCAACTTGAACGAGATGCCGTACTTGTCGTAAACCACTTCTTCTGCGATATCGTTCTGAAATAGTTCGTTTGTCGCCTTCCAGAATACGCTCAACATTGGGGACGTCCAGCAATCGGGGTGGCGCAGCCGATACTCATCTGCGGTCTTCGCAAGATGGGAAAGATTGACCATTTGGAACTGCCGTTCCCTAATCCAGCGCATTCTCCGCCTGTGTGTTATGTGGCGCTTACACGAACGTGCCTGCGAGCCTGCCCAGCGCCACGCCATCAGCATGTGAGGCCAGGCACGATTGCCCAGAAACACTATGAAGAGCACCAGCAACGTCGTTATCAGGGCCTGGAGATCAATCATCGTTGGTTCCTCTTCCAGCCCAGTGCCGGTTGGTGCCAGCCGCGTCCTGGGGACATCGCACGCCCTTCCATCGATCGTACCAGTTGGCCCCCAACTTTGGCTTAGGCGAGTAGGCAGCCCAACCCTTAACGCCCACCCGCGCTCACGCACGTGACGCGGCGCAACCACGCACGCGCGCAGGACACTTCTGGCCGTGCCACCGCACAGCATGGTGACTCTCCCCGAACCTTTACTTTTCGCCGCCCCTCCTTGACCTAGGCTAGGATCACAGACCATCTGCGGGGAGGACACATGCGAGTCCTGGTTGTGGAAGACGAACAGTCCCTGGCTTCCGCGCTCGATCGCGGGCTGAGCAAGCTCGGCTACGCGGTCGACGTGGCCTACGACGGGGCGGAAGCCCTCGATAAGGCGGGAGGCGCCTCCTACGACGTCATCTGCCTGGACCTGAACCTGCCACGGGTCGACGGCATCGAGGTGTGCCGCCGGCTGCGGGCGGACCAGTTCGGCGGCGGTATCATTATGTTGACCGCCCGCAGCGGCATCCGCGAGCGCGTCGAGGGCCTGGACGAGGGCGCCGACGACTACCTCGTGAAGCCGTTCGCCTTTAGCGAGCTGGCGGCTCGCATCCGGGCCGTCTCGAGGCGCGAGGGCTCGCCGCTCGACCCGGTGCTGTCCACGCGCGGGCTGGAGCTCGACCCGAACACGAACATGGTGCGGCGGGACGGGGTCTCCATCCACCTGACGCCCAAGGAGTTCGAGCTCCTCTACTACCTGGCGAAGCACGAGGGTCGGGCGATCCCCCAGGAAGAGCTGATCGAGCGCATCTGGGACGAGCGCATGAACCCCTTCACGCAGACCGTGAAGGTGCACATGAACAACCTGCGCCGCAAGCTGAACGACGGCTTCGACCAGGCGATGATCACCACCATCCGGGGGAAGGGCTACGTCCTTTAGGCCGCAACTGCCGCCGGTTGTCAGGACGGTCCGCTTCCGGCTGACGGTCTGGTATTCGACGCTCCTGCTGATCCTGGGGCTGGCATTCATCCTGTTCCTGAACATCGCCGCCCGCATCGATGAGCCAGACGACACCGCGATCATGGAGGGGATGGGTCTGGACGAGGCCCAGTGGCAGACAGCGGGCGTGGAGTCGGGCGGCGAGGAGGTGGCGGGCATGCCCGCCATGACCCCCGCGCGGCTGGTGGAGGAAGCGGGTGACGAATTCCAGGAGGAGAACCTGGACCGGCTGCGGACGTGGTCGATCGTGGCCGGTTTCGGGCTGGCCATCATCTCCGGGTTCGGGGGGTTCGCCCTCTCGGGCATCATCCTGCGGCCGATGCGCGACATCACGGAGGTCGCCTCCGAGATCAGCGCGACCAACCTCTCGCAGCGCATCAACCACGAAGGTCCGGACGACGAGCTGAAGCAGCTGGCCGACACCTTCGACTCGATGATCGAGCGCATCGAGCGGGGGTTCGAGGCGCAACGGCGGTTCGTACAGGACGCCTCGCACGAGCTGCGCACGCCGCTCGCGGCCATCCGCACCAATATCGAGGTGGCGGAGATGGCGAGCGAAACCGAGAACGACGAGCAGCGGGCCCTGCTGGAGACGGTCAAGGGCCAGACCGAGCGTCTGACCCGGCTGAGCGAGGACCTGCTGCTGCTGACGGCCCCGCAGGCCTCGCTGCCGGTGGAAACGGTCAACCCGGGCGAGCTGGTGGGGATGGCGCTGGAGGAGCTGCAGCCCCTGGCGGAGCGGGCCAATGTGGCGCTCCGCACGAAAGCGCGGAGCGCCTGCGAGGCGCTCGGCAGCACCGACCTGCTCTACCGGTGCGTGCTCAACCTGGTCGACAACGCCGTGAAGCACACGGGCGAAGGCGCCTCGGTGGCGGTCGACAGCGGGTGTGACGGGGAGCGCGTCTGGATCCGGGTGAAGGACACGGGCCCGGGCATCCCGCCGGAGGACCTGGCGCACGTATTCGAGCGCTTCTACCGGGTGGATCGGAGCCGGGTGCGGGGGCGGGGCGGATCGGGGCTGGGGCTGGCCATCGTGCGGGAGCTGATGGACCTGATGGGAGGTTCGGTCGATGTCCTGTCCACGCCCGGCGAGGGGGCGACGTTCACGCTTCACCTGGCGCACGCCAACGCCACGAACGGGGCCGGACCCCACCACACAGGGAGTTTTGCGCCTTAACCTTTCCTTGACCTTTTGCCTCCGGCTCGCGTATATGTCCCGGGACACCATCCACGCCGGGCGCCGGTAAGCGCCCTGACTGCGGTAAAAGGCTGCAGCCGCTTCACTCTCTCCACAGGGTTACAAGGAGGCTTCCGATGAGCCTTTTGCTTGACAAGATCGACTCCCCCGAAGACCTCCGCGCCCTCTCGTCCAGCGAGCTCGAACAGCTCGCCGGGGAGATTCGCGATGAGCTCGTCAATACGATCCAGGGGATCGGCGGCGGGGGACACCTCGCCTCGAATCTCGGGGTCGTGGAGCTGACGCTCGCACTGCACCGGCAGTTCGATTCGCCGAAGGACCGGATGCTCTGGGACGTGAGCCACCAGGTGTACGTCCACAAGATGGTGACCGGGCGCCGCGGGCAGATGGACACGATCCGCCAGTACGAGGGCCTCTCGGGGTTCGCGGACCGAAACGAGAGCCCGCACGACCTCTTCGGCGCAGGCCACGCGGGCACGTCGATCTCGGCGGCCACGGGCATGGCGGCGGCGCGCGACCTGCGCGGCGAGGACCACCACGTCATCGCGGTCATCGGCGACGGCGCCATGACGGCGGGGATGGCCTTCGAGGGCCTGAACCACGCCGGCCACCTGGGCACGAACCTGATCGTCATCCTGAACGACAACTCCATGTCGATCTCGCCGAACGTGGGGGCGCTCAGCCGCAACGTGAACAAGCTGCGGATCGAGCCGCACTACCGGCGCGTCAAGCAGGAGATCGAGGGGCGTATCGACGGACTGGTCGAGCAGTTCCCCATCGGGCGCAACCTGGCGAGGGACGTCTGGCAGGGGGCGCAGCGCGTGCAGTCGAGCATGCGCGACCTGATCGTGCCGGCGAGCTTCTGGGAGCAGTTCGGCTTCGACTACTACGGTCCCATCGACGGACACAACCTGGGCGAGCTGGAAGCGACGCTCGCCGCCGTGAAGAAGGTGCGGGGCAAGCCCGTGCTGCTCCACATCCTGACGGAGAAGGGGCACGGCATCCCGGAGGCGGCGGCGGACCCGGTGCAGAGCCACAGCGGCACCTTCTGGTTGAAGGAGGCGCCCGCCCCCGACGCTCCGAAGGCGCCTCCCACCTACAGCAAGGTGTTCGCGCAGGCGGTGAGCGAGCTGATCGAGCAGGATCCGCGCGTGGTGGCCATCACCGCGGCGATGCTCGAAGGCACGGGTCTGGCGGCCACGCAGAAGAAACACCCCGAACGCGTCTTCGATGTCGGCATCGCCGAGCAGCACGGGGTTACGTTCGCGGCGGGACTCGCGACGCAGGGGATGCGCCCCATCGCGGCCATCTACTCGACCTTCCTGCAGCGCGGCTTCGACTCGATCGTTCACGACATCGTGGTGCAGAAGCTGCCCGTGATCTTCGCGCTCGACCGCGCGGGGTTCGTTGGCGACGACGGCAAGACGCACCAGGGCTTCATCGATACGTCCTACATGCGCTGCCTGCCGAACATGGTCGTGAGCGCGCCCAAGGACGAGGCGGAGCTGCGCGACCTGCTCTTCACGGCAGTGGCGCACAACATGCCGTTCTCGGTGCGGTACCCGCGCGGGGCCGGCCCGGGGGCTCCCACGGACCAGCCTATGAAGAAGATTCCCGTGGGCCAGTCGGAGTTGCTGCGCGACGGGAGCGACGTCACCCTGATCGGGTTCGGGGCGTCGGTCATCGAATGCGTGAAGGCGGGGGACCTGCTGGCGTCGGAGGGTATCGACGCGCGTGTCATCAATGCGCGCTTCGCGAAGCCGCTCGACGAGGAAGCGATCCTCGCGGCCGCGCGCGAGACGGGCGGCATCATCACGGCTGAGGAGAACGTCCGCGCGGGCGGCTTCGGCGAGGCCGTGCTGACGGTCCTCGCGGACAACGGGGTCTCCGACTCGCTCCTGCTGAACCTGACGATGCCGGACGACATCGTCGATCACGGTCCGCAGAAGGTGTACCGCGGGGTGTACGACCTCGACGGCGACGGCATCGCCCGCCGGACGATCGAAGTCCTGAAGGACCGGGGAGCGCTGCGCAAGGAGAGCCTCGCCACCGCCTGAACGACGGGAAGGGGAGCAAGGCCGCATGTCAACCGCTGCAGCATCGCCTCCCACGGCGCTAACCGCCCACCTCGAAGCGCTCGAGGACGCCCTCCGCGCGGCCGTCGGCACGAACGAGGGCGGTCTGGCGGCTGGCGGCCGTTATGTCATGGGGTGGGAGGACGAGGAGGGGCGGCCCGCCACGACCGGCGGGAAGCGCATCCGGCCGGCGCTCTGCCTGCTGGCGGCGGAGGCGCTCGGCGGCTCGGCCGCCGACGCCATGCCGGGCGCGGTGGCCGTGGAGCTGGTCCACAACTTCTCGCTCGTGCACGACGAGATCCAGGACCGCGACGCCGAACGCCACCACCGGCCCACCATCTGGCGGGTCGTGGGCGAGGCGCAGGCGATCAACGTCGGCGACTTCCTCCTGACGCGCGCGCTGCGGGCGCTCTCGGACTCGGATGCACCCAGCGAGCGTCGCGTGGCCGCCCTCGACGCGCTTCTGTCCGCCACCGACGACATGATCGGCGGCCAGTGGAACGACCTCAGCTTCGAGCCCCGCGGGGATGTCTCGATCGATGACTACCTGGCGATGGTGGAGGGGAAGACGGGGGCGCTCATCGGGGCGCCGCTGCAGATGGGCGCCATCCTGAGCGGAGCGCCGAAGGCGCAGAGCGACGGCATCCGCGACTGGGGGCGCAAGGTGGGGCTGGCGTTCCAGGTGCGGGACGACATCCTCGGCATCTGGGGCGACCCCTCGGTGACGGGCAAGTCGAACCAGAACGACATGGCCCGGCACAAGAAGACGCTGCCGGTGATCGCGGGGCTCGCGGAGCCGCGCACGCGCGGCGCCATCGAGCGGCTGTACGCGCACGAGGAGCCGCCGGCGGCGGAGATCGAGGCGGTCTCGGTGCAGATGGAGGCGGACGGCGTGAAGGCGGTGGCGGAAGAGCACGCACGCCGTTATGTCGATGAGGCCAGCAGCCTCCTCGACAGCCTGGGACTGCGCGAAGACGAGCGCGTCCTGCTTGCAACGGTCGCGCGGTACCTGATCGAGCGGGCGGGGTAGGGGAAGGGTTCAGCGGACGGCTGCCGCCCGATGGAGCCAGCCTCGCCGGCTGGCGGCGTCGCGCAAGCGCTTCGCCACCCGGCTAATGGCGTTCCTGCCGAAGCCGCCGAAGTCGATGACGGCGTGCTCCGGAAATGGAGCCGGGTCGGGGCGAACTGGAAGGTCAAGGACCGTGCAATCGGCGAGAGTCACCGCCATGACCCCCGCCGATTCAAGCGACTGGCGGGGCGTGTAGTGGCGCCACGCGGCCGCGGGCTGAATCTGGTCGCCGTCGTACACGGAGAGGCGGTTCGCATCAGTCGATCGCGGCGTAAACGCCTGGCTCGTCACGCGGTCGCGCTGGACGAATCTCGGGTGGATCTGCCGCAGGAGCAGCGTCTCATCGTTCATGCGGGTTGCGAGAGTGCAACCACGCGCGCGGCCAGCCACTCCCAGTCCCGGCCCTCAGCCAGGTCAAGCTCCCGGGTTTCTTCCTCGTCGGTGTCCAGAGCGAGGTCATGCCACTCACCGGTCTGGTGGTCGGGAGGAAACCGGAGGCTCACTTCGTGGCCCCCAACGCTCCACTCGGCCTGCACGCCTCCCTCCACCGTTGGGTAGAGGAACGGCGGTTCAGCCTCATCCGGGTAGTGCGCCTCGAAGCTCCGGACGAGCCAGTCAATGAGGCCTGGCGCCGGGGCGCGACCCTCGCCGTCGAGCCAGCCATCCTCCATGCTTCGAAGCCCATCAAGCTGCCCCAGGATGGCGAGCTGGTCGAGAGCGTCGACACCTTGCTCCAAGGCGGCCCCACGGCCATGCCGGGAGCCACCGAGGCGACGCTTCAGGAACTCACGCACGGACAAGAGCGCACCCCCCTCCGGGTGTGGAGTCGCTTGCAGTATATCTCTATTGGATTACGGCAGGGACGTTTCGCCCATGAGGTAGCGGTCGATGCCGCGGGCGGCGGCACGGCCCTCGGCGATAGCCCAGACGATGAGTGACTGGCCGCGGGTCATGTCGCCGGCGGTGAAGATGCCGGGGACGCTGGTCATCTTGTTCTCGTCGGCGGCGACGTTGCCGCGCTCGGTCAGATCGACGCCGAGTTGTTCGAGCATGCCGGCCTTCTCGGGGCCGAGGAAGCCGAGGGCGAGCAGCACGAGGTCGACCGGTTCCTCGAACTCGCTGCCGGGGACCTCGGTCATGTTCATGCGGCCGTCTTCGCCGGGGGCCCACTCAAGGCGGACGCCGTGGAGGGTGGTGAGGCGGCCGTCCTCGCCGCTGAACTGCTTGGTGAGGATGCTGTAGTCGCGGTCGCCACCCTCCTGGTGGGCGCCCGAGGTGCGGAAGACATTGGGCCACGTGGGCCAGGGCGTCTCGGGGGGGCGGGTGTCGGGGGGACGGGGGAGGAGCTCCCACTGCTTCACGCTGAGAGCGCCGTGGCGATGCACGGTGCCGAGGCAGTCGGCGCCGGTATCGCCGCCGCCAAGGATGATGACGCGCTTGCCGGCGGCGGAGATGATCTCGTCCTCGGGGACGTCATCGCCGGCGACGATCTTGTTCTGCGGTGGCAGGAAGTCCATCGCCAGATGGATGCCGTCGAGGTCGCGCCCGGGGATGGGGAGGTCGCGGGAGTGGGTGGCGCCGCCGGAGAGGCAGATGGCGTCGAACTCGTCCCTGAGGTCGCGCGCGTCGACGTCGACGCCGATGTTGACGCTGGGGCGGAAGACGACGCCTTCCGCCTCCATCTGCTCGAGGCGGCGGTCGATGAAGCGCTTCTCCATCTTGAACTCGGGGATGCCGTAGCGGAGGAGGCCGCCGATGCGGTCGTCGCGCTCGAAAACGGTGACATCGTGGCCGGCGCGGCGGAGTTGCTGGGCGGCGGCGAGGCCGGCGGGGCCGGAGCCGATGACGGCGACGCGTCGCTCGGTGCGCTGCTGCGGGGGCTCGGGGTGGATCCAGCCCTCCTGCCAGGCGCGCTCGATGATGGTGACCTCGACCTGCTTGATGGTGACGGGGTCGTCGTTGATGCCGAGGACGCAGGCGGCCTCGCAGGGGGCGGGGCAGAGTCTGCCGGTGAACTCGGGGAAGTTGTTGGTGGCGTGGAGCCGCTCGATGGCATCGCGCCAGTGGCCGCGATACACGAGGTCGTTCCAGTCGGGAATGATGTTGCCGAGGGGGCAGCCCTGGTGGCAGAAGGGCACGCCGCAGTCCATGCAGCGGGCGGCCTGCTCGTTGAGCTGCTGGGCGGGCATCTCCTCGTAGTACTCGAGCCAGTCGGTGACGCGCTCGGCCACGGGGCGGCTGGGCGGTCCCTTTCGCGTGAACTCCATGAAGCCCGTGGGCTTAGCCACCGGTGGCCCCCACCTGCGCGCGCTCGGCTTCCTCGGCGGCCTTCTGCTCGTTGAGGACGCGGCGGTAGTCGAGGGGCATAACCTTTACGAAGCGCGAAATCGTGGCCTGCCAGTCCTGGAGGAGGCGGTCGGCGACGGTGCTGCCGGTGTGCTCGCGGTGGCGCTCGAGGAGGCTGCGCAGGAGGTCGATGTCTTCGTCCTCGGCGAGGGGCTCCAGGTCGACCATCTCCTTGTTGCAGCGGATGTCGAAATCGCCGTCCTCGTCGAGGACGTAGGCGATGCCGCCGCTCATGCCGGCGCCGAAGTTGCGGCCCGTGGGGCCGATGATGACGACGCGGCCGCCGGTCATGTACTCGCAGGCGTGGTCGCCGGTGCCCTCGACGACAGCGTGGGCGCCGCTGTTGCGTACGCCAAAGCGCTCGCCGGCGACTCCGCGGATGAAGGCCGAGCCGGCCGTCGCGCCGTAGAGGGCGACGTTGCCGATGATGATGTTCTCTTCGGGCACAAAGGTTGAGTCGGGGGGTGGGGCGGCCACGAGGCGCCCACCGGAGAGGCCCTTGCCGAAGTAGTCGTTGGCGTCGCCCGAGAGGAGGAGGGTCATGCCTTTGGGCACGAAGGCGCCGAAGCTCTGGCCGGCGGAGCCCTTGAAGCGGAACGTGATCGTGTCCGGCGGGAGGCCGGCGGGGCCGTAGCGGCGGGAGACCTCGCTGCCGAGGATGGTTCCGACGACTCTATTGACGTTTCGGATAGGTACCTCGACGTCCACCGGCTCGCCTTCTTCGAGGGCCGGGCGCGCGAGCTGGATGAGCTCCTGGTCGAGGGCGTGGCGAAGGCCGTGGTCCTGCTCGGCAATGCGGCGGGTGGCGACGTGCTCGGGCACCTGCGGCCGGTAGAGGATGGCGGAGAGGTCGATGCCCTGCGCCTTGTAGTGGTCGACGGCGCGGCGCGCGTCGATGAGGTCGCTGCGGCCGATGAGCTCGTCGAGGGAGCGGTAGCCGAGCTCGGCGAGGGTCTCGCGGATCTCCTCGGCGATGAACTCGAAGAAGTTGACGACGTGCTCGGCCTTGCCCGTGAACTTCTCGCGGAGCTGCGGGTTCTGGGTGGCGACGCCGACGGGACAGGTATCGAGGTGGCAGACGCGCATCATGATGCAGCCCATCACGACGAGCGGGGCGGTGGCGAAGCCGTACTCCTCGGCGCCGAGGAGGGCGGCGATGACGACGTCGCGGCCGGTCTTCATCTGGCCGTCGGTCTGGACGATGATGCGGTCGCGCAGCTTGTTCAGGACGAGGGTCTGCTGGGTCTCGGCGAGGCCGAGCTCCCAGGGCACGCCCGCATGCTTGAGCGAGGTGAGGGGGCTGGCGCCGGTGCCGCCGTCGTGGCCGCTGATGAGGACGACGTCGGACTTGGCCTTGGCCACGCCCGCAGCGACCGTGCCCACGCCCACCTCGGCAACGAGCTTGACGCTGATGCGGGCGCGCGGATTCGCGTTCTTGAGGTCGTGGATGAGCTGGGCGAGGTCCTCAATCGAGTAGATGTCGTGGTGGGGAGGCGGGCTGATGAGGCCCACGCCGGGGGTCGAGTAGCGCACCTGCGCGATCCAGGGCCAGACCTTGTGGCCGGGGAGCTGGCCTCCCTCGCCGGGCTTGGCGCCCTGGGCCATCTTGATCTGGAGCTCGTCGGCGTTGACGAGGTACTCGCTGGTGACGCCGAAGCGGCCGGATGCGACCTGCTTGATGGAGCTGCGGCGGAGATCGCCGTTGTCGTCGGGGGTGAAGCGGCGGGGATCCTCGCCGCCCTCGCCGGTATTGCTGCGACCGCCGATGCGGTTCATGGCGATGGCGAGCGTCTCGTGCGCCTCGGCGCTGATCGAGCCGAAGGACATCGCACCGGTGGCGAAGCGGGGGAAGATGCTGGAGGCCGGCTCGACCTCCTCGATGGGGATGGGCTCGCGGTCGGAGCGGAACTCCATGAGGCCGCGGAGGGTGGCCATCTGGCGGGCCTGGTCGTTCACGAGGGTGGTGTACTCGTGGAAGATCTCCTGCCGCTTCGTCCTGGTGGCGTGCTGCAGCTTGAAGATGGTGTCGGGGTTGAAGAGGTGGTACTCGCCGCCGTGCCGCCACTGGTACTGACCGCCCCAGCCCACGCCGTAGAGGCCGCCGTCGCGCTCGGGGTAGGCGCGCGCGTGGTGGTCAAGCATCTCGGCCGCGATCTGCTCGAGCCCGGCCCCGCTGATGCGCGACACGGTGCCCGTGAAGTAGCGGTCGATGAGGTCCTCGTTGAGACCCACGGCCTCGAAGATCTGGGCGCCGCGGTAGCTCTGCACCGTGGAGATGCCCATCTTCGACATGACCTTCACAACGCCCTTCTTGAGGGCCTTGCCGAAGTTGGCTTCGACCTCTTCCCAGGGGATGTCGCTCTCGAGTGAGCCGTCGACCGTCATGGCGTGCAGGGTGTCGAGCGAGAGGTAGGGGTTGATGGCGCCGGCGCCGTAGCCGATGAGGAGAGCGAAGTGGTGCACCTCGCGGGCCTCGCCCGTCTCGACGACGAGCCCGACCTTGGTGCGGCGCTTGTTGCGTACGAGGTGGTGATGGAGGCCGGCGGTGGCGAGCAGGGCGGGGATGGGTGCGTGCTCCCGGTCGATGTCGCGGTCGGAGAGGATGAGGATGTTGGCGCCGTCCTCGATGGCCTCGTCGGCGCGCTCGAAGAGTTCGTCGAGGGCGGGCTGCATGCCGGCGGGGCCCTCTTCGGCGGACATGGTCATGGGGAGCACGGCGGAGCGGAAGCGGCCGTGGTCGAGGGCGCGCAGCTGCGCCATCTCGGCGTTCGTGAGGAAGGGCGTGGGCAGCGCGATCATGCGGTAGCCGTCGTCGAGCCCCTCGCTGAAGAGGTTGCCCTCGGCGCCGAGGAGGGAATCGACTGAGGTCACGATCTCCTCGCGGATGGCGTCGAGGGGCGGGTTCGTGACCTGGGCGAAGAGCTGCTTGAAGTAGTTGTAGAGAGGCTGGGGGCGCTCGGAGAGCACGGCGAGGGGCGTATCGGTCCCCATCGAGCCCAGCGACTCCTGGGCCTGGCGGGCCATCGGGCCGAGGTGGTACTTCGCATCCTCAAGGGTGTAGCCGAACGCGATCTGGCGCTCCAACAGGTCGTCGCCCTGGATGGGCGGGGGAGCCTCGGCGGGGGGCAGGTCGGCGAGGCGGGTGAGGTTCTCGCCGAGCCAGCCGCCGTAGTCGTTGGCGCGTGCGAGCCGCTGCTTCAGCTCGGTATCGCCGATGATGCGGCCCTCTTCGAGGCTGACGAGGAACATGCGGCCGGGCTGCAGGCGGCCCTTCATGAGTACGTTGTCGTCCTCGACGGGGAGGACGCCCGCCTCCGAGGCCATGACGACGAGGTCGTCCTTGGTCACGAGGTAGCGGGAGGGGCGCAGGCCGTTGCGGTCGAGCACGGCGCCGATGGTGCGCCCGTCGGTGAAGGCGACGGAGGCGGGGCCGTCCCAGGGCTCCATCAGGAGGCTGTGATACTCGTAGTAGGCCTTCTTCTCGGCGCTCATCGTCTCGTGGCCGGACCAGGCCTCGGGGATGAGCATCATCATCGCGTGCTCGATGGGGCGGCCGCCGAGGGTCAGCAACTCGAGGGCGTTGTCGAGGCAGGCGGTGTCGCTGCCGGCCTCGTCGATGATGGGCAGGATCTTCTGGGTGTCGTCGAAGTGGGGCGTCTCGAGGAGGGCTTCGCGGGCGGCCATCCAGTTCTTGTTGCCGCGGAGGGTGTTGATCTCGCCGTTGTGGGAGATGGTGCGGTAGGGGTGGGCGAGCTTCCAGCTGGGGAAGGTGTTGGTGCTGAAGCGGGAGTGGAACATCGCCAGCGCCGTGACCATGCGGCGGTCGCGCAGGTCGGGGTAGTACTCGGGCAGCTGGAGGGCGGTGAGCATGCCCTTGTAGACGACCGTGCGGCAGGAGAGGCTGGGGAAGTAGAAGTCCTCGGAGTCGCCGATGCCGCGGCGCTCGACCTCGCGCTCGAAGAGCTTGCGGATGACGAAGAGGCGGCGCTCGAAGTCGTCCTCGGACTCGACCCAGGTGCCGCGACCGATAAAGACCTGGTGGACGGAGGGCTCGGCCACGAGCGAGGTCTCGCCGAGCATCGAGTTGTCGGTGGGGACGTCGCGCCAGCCGAGGAGGTGCTGGCCTTCGCCCCGGACGATCTCGGCGAGGAGGTTCATGGCAAGGCGGCGGGCCTGGTCGTCGCCGTGGCAGAAGAGCATGCCCACGCCGTAGGAACCGCGCGGAGGGAGGGGGATGCCAAGCTGGGCGCACTCGTGGTGGAAGAACTCGTCGGGGGTCTGGATGAGGAGGCCGGCGCCGTCGCCGGTGTTGACCTCGGCGCCGCTGGCGCCGCGGTGGTTGAGGTTGGCGAGCGCCTCGATCGCCTTCTCGACGATCATGTGGGAGCGGTGTCCCTTGAGGTGGACGAGGAAGCCGACGCCGCACGAGTCGTGCTCGAGGCGGGGATCGTAGAGACCCTGCTTCGGGGGCCGGGTATGCGCGGCCATCAAGCGTCTCCTCTCGTTCTCGTTACCCGGAGCACCGCCGCCGGAAAGGGAGGCTCTGTGCGCGGGGTATGTTTTCCCGCGCCTCGCCTCGCGAGGCTCGCGCCTCCCAACGCACACTCGGGTGAACGATAAGTATAGCGGCATCGTAGCCCGGAGATCGCCTCCCGCCGTTACGCCTGCGTTAACGGGGTAGTCGCTCGCCACTGGGCACCGGCGCGGCCATACTTGGACGATGCCCGAGACTCCGTTCTGGACCCAGGATTCCCTTGAAGACATCGTGAGCGCCCGCTCGAAGATCATGGGAGCGGGGGTGTGGGCCGCGGCCCGTCCCGACGACCGTCCCGTGATCTCGTTTTCCGGCGGGCTGCCGGATGTGCCCTCCCTGCCGAGCGAAGAGTTGCTGCGCGCGACGCGCACCGTGCTCGACCGCGAGCGTCGCGAGGCGCTGCAGTACGGCGGCACCTTCGGGGCGCAGCCGCTGCGGGACGCGATCGCGGAGCGATCCTCGGGCATCGAGGGGCTACCGCTGACGGACGAGCATGTGATCGTGACATCGGGGGCGGCGCACGGCATCGGCATCGCCTGCGAGGCACTGCTCGACCCGGGCGACACGGTGCTCGTGGAGAGCCCCACTTTCCCCGGCAGCCTGCGCACGATCCACTCGTTCGGGGCGACCGTCGAGGCCGTGCCCATGGACGAGGATGGCATCCGCGTCGACCTGGTGGAGGAGGCTCTGAACCGGCTGGCGGACGAGGGGCGGCAGGCGAAGCTGCTCTACCTGATCCCCACGCACCAGAACCCCGAAGGTTCGACGTTGCCGCTGGACCGGCGCGAGAAGCTGCTTGAACTGGCGCGCGACCACCGCATTCTGCTGCTGGAGGACGACGCCTACGGCGAGCTCTGGTTCGGCGACGAGCCGCCGCCGTCGCTCTTCTCGCTCTCGGGAGGCGAGCTCGCGATCAAGGTGCTTACCTTCTCGAAGATCATCGCGACGGGGCTGCGGCTGGGGTGGAACCTGGCGCCCCCGACGCTGATCAACCGCATGGCCGCCCTCCGCTACGACATGGGGTCGAGCCCATACCTGGGCCGCACGGTGGCGGAGATGATCCGGAACGGCGACCTCGACCGGCACGTCGAGCGGCTGCGCGCCATCTACCGGCGCAAGCTCGAGCGGCTCTGCGACGCGCTCGATGAGCACTGCGGCGACTACATCAGCTACCAGCGCCCGGGCGGAGGCTTCTTCGTCTGGGTGGGGCTGCGGCCGGGGCTTTCGGCGCTCGAAGTGCAGCGGGTGGCCAACGAGAAGGCCGTGATCATCGGCGCGGGACCGCACTTCTTCGCGGACAGCAACGTGACGCAGCACCTGCGGCTGGCCTTCAGCTACACGCCCGTCGAGGAGATCGAGGAGGGCGTCCACCGGCTGGGCGAGGCGCTGCGTGAGGTGGCGGCCACCTCGGCGGTCAAGTAGCGCCGTCCCCTCACCGCTTCTGGCTCGGGAAAGTACCAGCGCGTAGGCTCGATTTCGCACACTTCGAAGCCCTGGAGTTCCCCCATGCCGCTTGATCCCCGCCACCGCAGCCGCACGCTCGTCGACGGTCCCGACCGGGCCCCGGCGCGGGCGATGCTGAAGTCCGTCGGCTACGACTCGGAGGCGCTGAAGCGCCCGCTGGTGATGGTCGCGCACAGCTGGATCGGGACGATGCCGTGCAACTTCAACCAGCGCGAGCTGGCCGCCGACGTGATGCGCGGCATCCGCGAGGCGGGAGGCACGCCCATGGAGGTCAACACGGTCTCCATCAGCGACGGTATCGCGATGGGGACAGAGGGGATGAAAGCCTCGCTGATCAGCCGCGAGGTCGTGGCGGACAGCATCGAGCTGTGCGGTCGCGGCTACCTGTTCGATGCGGCGGTCGTGATCGTGGGCTGCGACAAGACGATCCCGGGCGGGGTGATGGGGCTCTCGCGGCTGGGGGTGCCGGGACTCGTTCTCTATAGCGGTTCGATCGCGCCCGGGAACTACGAAGGCCAAGACGTGACCATCCAGGACGTGTTCGAGGGGGTGGGTCGCCACGCCGCGGGCGACATGACCGACGAACAGCTGACGGCGCTCGAAGACGTGGCCTGCCCGGGGGCGGGGGCGTGCGGGGCGCAGTACACGGCGAACACGATGGCGACGGCGATCGAGTTCCTCGGCATCTCGCCGATGGGGAGCGGCTCGGCGGGGGCGACCGACCCGCGCAAGAACAGCGCGGGCCATGAGGCGGGCACGCTCGTGATGGACGTGCTGGCGCGGGGCCAGCTTCCCGGCGACGTGATGACGCGCGAGGCGTTCGAGAACGCGATCGTCTGCGTGGCCTCGACGGGCGGCTCGACGAACGCCGTCCTGCACCTGCTGGCAATGGCGCGGGAGGTGGGCGTCTCACTCACCATCGACGACTTCGACGAGGTCAGCGAGCGCACGCCGATCATCGGCGACCTGCGGCCCGGCGGTCGTTATGTCGCGCTCGACATGGACCGGGCAGGCGGCACGCGTCTGCTCGCACAACGCCTGCTGGAAGGCGGCAAGGTCCACGGGGACCAGCCAACGGTCACCGGCCGCACCATCGCGGAGGAGGCGGCGGAGGCGCAGGAGTCACCCGGCCAGGACGTGATCGTGTCGACCAACGAGCCGCTGAAGGAAACGGGCGGGCTCGTGATCCTGAAGGGCAACCTCGCGCCGGAGGGATGCGTGATCAAGGTGGCGGGGCACGAAATCATGCAGCACCGCGGGCCGGCGCGCGTGTTCGACCGCGAGGAGGACGCCTTTGCGGCGGTCTCGGAGCGGCGCATCTCGCCGGGCGACGTGGTCGTGATTCGCTACGAGGGCCCGAAGGGCGGTCCGGGCATGCGCGAGATGCTGGGCGTGACGGCCGCGCTCGTGGGCGAGGGCCTGGGCGACTCGGTGGCGCTGCTCACGGACGGACGCTTCAGCGGCGCGACGCACGGCCTGATGGCCGGTCACGTCGCCCCGGAGGCGGCGGCGGGCGGGCCAATCGCGGCGATCGAGGAGGGCGACACCATCTCCTTCGACATCGACGCGCGGCGGCTGGACGTGGAGATCGACGAGGCCGAACTGGAGCGGCGGCTGGCAGCGTGGTCGCCGCCAGCGCCGCGCTACAAGCGGGGCGTGTTCGCCAAGTACGCGGCTGGCGTCTCCAGCGCCTCGGAGGGCGCGGTCACGAGCTAGCGGCGGCGGGGGCGGCGGTTGGGGTCGGGGCTGGACCCCGAGGTGATAGTCATGCGGTTTACCACGCGGCGCCGGAGTTGCTCGCCGTGGACCACGCTCGCGATGACGCCATCGATGAACGCGAAGACGGTGATGAGGGGTTTCAGGAGCGCTTTCACGGGATGCCTTCTTCCTCTGGATCGAGCATAGCAGCGCCGTCCAGTGGGGCCGAGGGCTTTACCGGGCTCTACGACAAGGCCCCTGCCAGCAGGCAGGGGCCCTTCAGGACAAATGGCTGGCGACCCCGATCGGATTTGAACCGACGATCTCCACCTTGACAGGGTGGCGTGTTAGGCCGCTACACCACGGGGCCGCGGCGCGAATGATCGTAGCGGCTCGCCACGGCCCAGCCAAGCCGGGACCGCCGGCGCCGCTCAAGTCCTATCATGCGCGCGTTCCACGCCACTCCCGGGATCTGGCCGGCAACGTCAGCCAATTCGAGATTGTGGTGGTATTCGCGTGATCGATCATCCGCTGGCAGGCACCCCCTACGAGACGGCGCTGGAGTTGTGCGTCGTCCTGGCTGCGGTTTGCTGGGTGCTGACACTGCTAACGCGTGACCACTCCTGGGTAGACCGGTTGTGGTCGATCGTGCCCGCTGTCCTGTGCTTGATCGTGGCCGTCGATCTGGGGTTTGACTCGCCTCGCGTCAACATCATGACCGCACTGGCTGTCCTGTGGGGGCTCAGGCTGACCTACAACCTCGCTCTCAAGGGCGGTTACCGGGTTGGCCGCCAGGACTATCGGTGGACTTACGTGAGGGAGCAGCTCGGAGCAGTGAAGTTCCAGGTGGTGAACCTGACGTTCATTGCCTTCGGGCAGATAGCCATCCTGTGGCTGTTCACCTCGCCGATACACCAGGCGTGGGAGCACGCCGAGCAACCGCTGGGCTGGCTGGACGCCGTTGCGGCCGTAATCTTCCTGCTCCTGCTTCTCACCGAGACCATCGCCGACGCACAGATGTGGAGATTCCAACAGAACAAGAAGCGGCTTGTGAGCGAGGGGGCTGAGGTACGGCAGCCATTCATGACGGGGGGCCTGTTTCGATTCTGCCGTCACCCGAGCTACGCCTGCGAGATGGGAATGTGGGCGGCCTTCTACCTCTTCGCCGTATCCGGGGCCTCCCATATCTGGCACTGGACAGGCCTTGGCTGTCTCGCCCTGGTCGTGCTCTTTCTGTGCGCCACGCGGGTCGGCGAGCGGGTGTCGAGCGAACGCTATCCCGGCTACGGCGCCTACCGGGCTGCGGTCCCGATGTTCGTTCCCAATCCCTTCCGCTTCGGACGCAGAGCGGGAGCACACTCGAACCCCAGGTAGCGCAGCTGGCCACGGGCCCCTTGCCCGGTGCCGGCTCGCTGCGTCCCCCGGCTCCGTCGCGACCGACGCAGCGGCCCAGCCCACCTCGCAACAGGGGGCCTGCCGGGCCGCGTGAACCGCCACGGACTTACGCCAGGAGCGGAGCGCCGTCCTTCATGATCACCCAGCCGCCGCTGTCGCGGTCGGCGTCGTAGACGACGACGTGGCAGTTCCCGCAGATGGGGCCGGTCGCTTCGCGGTCGCCGTTGGCGACGGTGTGTTCGTCGCAGATGCCACCGTAGCGCTCGACGCCGTCCAGGTTGCAGAAGATGCAGGTCAGATGGGGCGTCTCGTTCTTGCCGCAGGCGCTGCACGAGACCCCGCCGGCGAAGTTGTGGCCACCGGGGCCGCACGAGAACGTCTCGAGGTGATCAAGGACACAGTTGCTGGCCATGGTTTCTCCCTTCGCCTAGGAAACGGCGGCGGCGTTGCGCTCGCGCGCCCAGGCGTGGGCCTCATCGGAGGCGACCCACTTGATGGCGTTCGAGAGCAGCTTGCGGTAGTTCGGGTTGTTGTAGGAGGTGGGCACGTCGCCCGCCTGCACGTAGACGATGGGGCTGTTGCGGTAGTTCTTCGCCCAGACGACCAGGTTGGGGGTCGGGGGGTGGGTCCAGTCGCCACGCTCGTACATGCGGCCGTCGTTCACCACCAGCGAGGGCGAGAAGAAGTTCTTGTAGGTGAAGTCGAAGTCGCTGCGGACGAGGGGAACGAGGCTGTCCTCGTGGTAGGGGGCGAGGTAGATCTCGTCCTGCAACTCGAACTCGAGGTCGACGCCGTCGACGACGGGGTGGTTGGCCTCGGCCTCCACCACCTGGCAGGTGTGGTTGGCGGCGAGCAGGTAGCCGGAGTCGGGATAGTCGACGCCGCGCAGGCTGCCGGGGTTGTAGAAGAAGCGGCCGCCGATGATCTCCGCGTACTCCTCCCAGCCGGGCCAGGAGCAGATGTTGTGGTGGATCATGACGAGTCCCTTGCCCTCTTCGGTGAGGCGCATGTAGCCGTCCTTCAGCGCCTCGGGCGGGTCTGGCGGGCCGCCTACGCCGAAGACGCCCGGCATCGAGTAATCGACGATGCAGTCGTACTCGCGGGAGTTCTCGGGCTGGAAGAAGAGCTGGGCGGCGGGCTGCTCGACGTGGGTCCAGGCCGAGATGTCGCCGCCCTGCTGGAAGGCATCGAACATCTGGAAGAAAGGCTCGCGCTGGAAGGGGTGGCCCTTGGAGGCGAGCAGGACATTGGGGGCATTCATGGCTATCTCCTCCGACTTTGCCCAGATAGGCGGGGGGCATTCTACGAGTTTCGGGATGCCCGCGGGCGGCTCCCTCAAAGGCTGCTCCGCACAGCTTCCTGGAGCCTCATCCCACCACCCCGGGAGAGCCCGCCGGCACCCGGCAGCGACTGGTGCGGCAAACTTTGCCGGTTGCTCCCTTTGTCCGGGCACGGCAGACTGCGCCGATGCTGGCAAAGGTGCAGTCGAGCGCGGTCGTTGGGCTGGACGGCGTCATGGTCGATGTCGAGGTCGATATCTCGCGCGCGCAGAACCCGACGACGGCGATCGTGGGGCTGCCGGACGCGGCCGTGCAGGAGTCGAAGGAACGGGTGCGGGCAGCCATCCGCAACAGCGCGCTCACATGGCCGTTCAACAGCCGCATCGTCGTGAACCTGGCGCCCGCCGACCTGCGCAAGGAGGGGCCCGCCTACGACCTGCCCATCGCGGCCGGCGTGATGGTGGCGAGCGGGCAGGTCGAGGCCGACCTCGGCGACGCGGTGTTCGTCGGGGAACTCGCGCTCGACGGGGAGGTGCGGAGCGTGCGGGGGGCGCTGCCGATGGTGGCGGTGGCGCGCGATCGCGGGGCGCGACGGGCGTTCGTGCCGGTCCCGAACGCTCCCGAGGCGGCGCTGGTGGACGGCATCGAGGTGTTTCCCGTGGAGTCGCTGACGCAGCTGGCCGCGCACCTGCTGGGGAAGGCGCCGATCAGCCCGTACGCGCCGACGGACGAGATGGAAAGCGACGAGCCGGGCGGTCCCGATCTGGCCGACGTGATCGGGCAGGAGCACGCGAAGCGGGCGCTGGCGATGGCGGCGGCCGGGGGCCACAACCTGCTGATGCGGGGTCCGCCGGGGAGCGGCAAGACGCTCCTGGCACGCGCCATCCCCTCGATCCTGCCGCCGATGACGAACGACGAGGCGCTCGAGGTGACGCGCATCTACAGCGTGGCGGGGCTGCTGCCCCCGGGCGGGGCGTTGCTGCGGGGGCGACCCTTCCGGGCGCCCCACCACACGATCTCGCACGCGGGGCTGGTGGGGGGCGGGTCGGTGCCGCGCCCGGGCGAGATCACGCTGAGTCACCACGGAGTGCTCTTCCTCGACGAGCTTCCCGAGTTCGGGACGCAGGTGCTCGAGGTGCTGCGACAGCCGCTGGAGGATCGCATCGTGACGATCAGCCGGGCGCGGCAGTCGGCGACGTTCCCGGCGAGCTTCGCGCTGGTGGCGGCGCAGAACCCGTGTCCCTGCGGCTATCGCGGCGACCCGGTGCGCGAGTGCAGCTGCCCGGCGAACGCGGCGGCTCGCTACCAGCGGCGCGTCTCGGGGCCGGTGCTGGACCGCATCGACATCTTCATCGACGTGCCCCGCGTGGATTACGAGAAGCTGGCGGCGGGAACGCGCGGGGAGCCGTCGTCGGCGGTGGCGGGACGGGTACGGGCCGTGCGCGAGATTCAGCGGGAACGCTTCGCGGGCACGGGCACGCGTCTGAACACGGAGATGGGGCCGACGGAGGTACGCGAGCACGCGCAGTGGAAGCTGGACGAGCCGGCACAGCGCATCCTGAGCCAGGCGGCCGTGCAGATGGCGCTCTCGGCGCGCGCCTTCCACCGGGTGCTCAAAGTGGCGCGCACGGTCGCCGACTTCGACGCCAGCGACGCTATCGGCAGCGGGCACGTCGCGGAGGCTCTGCAGTACCGGGAGCGTGCGGAGTAGGAACATCACGGTAGAACATGCGTGTTGACAGGCGAACGGCTGTTCGATACCTTGTGCGGACCCTGCGAACGGATGTGCTGACCATGGTGAACGTCATCCCCACGATCATCTTCGATGTCCTGCTTGTCGGAGCTGCGGTGGCGCTCTTTGGAGCGACCATTCGCTCCATGCTTCCGCGAAGGGGAAGGCTGCACCTGGCCCAGGGGCCTCGGGTGGTCCTCTGGCAGCCACGGCAGTCCGTTCGAGGAGAGTTGCGTCCGGCCCTGGGCCGCGTGGAACCCCTCACCACGCGGCGCCAGGAGCTGGCGCGGCGCGCGTCCTAGCTAGCTAGCTGGACTTGCGCGCACAACTGCGCACGCCGCGGATCGTCTCCATGCGCGTGAGCAGCCGCGATATCTGCGAGAGCCCGCTCGTCTCCAGGGTCGCGAGGACGGAGACGGTGCCGTTGCCGTTCTTGACCGTGTTCACGTTGACCATGTTCACGTCCTCGGCGGCCACGAGCGTGCTGATATCGCGCAGGAGACCGACTCGGTCCCAGGCGTCAATCTGGACCGTGGCGGGATAGCGCTGCTCGTCGGTCGTGCCCCAGTCGACGTCGATGAGACGGTCGCGCTCGCGCTCGTGGAGGACGTTGTGGCAGTCGGCCCGGTGGACGGTGACGCCGCGGCTGCGGGTCACGTAGCCGCGGACGCTATCGCCGGGGACGGGGTTGCAGCAACGCGCGAGGGTGGTCTCAAGCCCACCCGCGCCCAGCGCCCGCAGGCCCGCTCCAGTACCACGGCGTGAGGGCCGCCCCACGGGGATCTCGTCGAGCTCATCGGGCTCTTGGTGCTTCTGCAGGAGGGCGCTGGCCTTGCGCGTGACCGACTCAACGCTGACATCGCCGTAGCCGATGTTGGCGAGCAGGTCGTTCCAGGTCTTGCCGGGGAAGAGGGCGACGAGCTCGTCCTGGTAGTCGGCGAGGTCGAAGGCGAGACGGCGCATCTCGCGCTCGAGCATCTCGCGGCCGCGTTCGATGCTCTCCGCCTTGCGTTGCTTGCGGAACCACTGGCGCACCTTCTGGCGGCCCTGCGAGGTCTGGAGGTATCCGAGACTCTCGCTGAGCCAGTCGCGCGAGGGACCGCGGCGGGAGCGACTGCGCATGATCTCGACGACATCGCCGTTGTGGAGGGCGGAGTTGAGGGCCGTCATCTTGCCGTTGACCTTGGCGCCGATGGTCTGGTGGCCGAGGTCGGTGTGGATGCGGTAGGCGAAGTCGAGGGGGGTGGCGCCGGCAGGGAGGTCGAGCACATCGCCCCTGGGGGAGAGCACGAACACCTGGTCGTCGAACACATCGGTCTTGACGCTCTCGACGAACTCCTCGGCGCCGGAGAGCTCGCGCTGCCACTCAAGGAGCTGGCGCAGCCAGGCGATGCGCTCTTCGTCCTGGGCGGAGCGGTCGCTGGCGCCCTTGTAGCGCCAGTGGGCGGCAACACCGTATTCAGCCACGCGGTGCATCTCGTAGGTGCGAATCTGCACCTCCAGGGGGCGGGAACCGGGGCCGACGACCGTGGTGTGAAGGGACTGGTACATGCTCGCCTTGGGGCTGGCGATGTAGTCGTCAAACTGGCCGGGGAGGGGGCGCCAGGTCGAGTGCACAACGCCGAGGGCGGCGTAGCAGGCGGACACGTCCTTGACGAGGATGCGGAGGGCGAGGAGGTCGTATATCTGGTCGAAGGACTTGGCCTCGCGGCCGTAGCGGCGCGCTTTCTGGTGGATGGAGTAGATGTGCTTGGCGCGGCCCGTGACCTCGTGGTCGATGCGGGCGTCATCGAGCTGGATGGAGAGGCCGGCGGCCACGTCCTCGATGTAGCGTTCGCGGGCGAGGCGGGTGGCGTCAAGGCGGGCGGCAATCTCCTGGTACCGGCCCGGTTCGAGATAGCGGAAGGCGAGGTCCTCGAGCTCCCACTTGATCTGCCAGATACCCAGGCGGGTCGCGAGGGGCGCGAAGATCTCCATCGTCTCGCGGGCGATGCGGCGCTGCTTCTCCTCGGGGAGGGCGTAGAGCGTGCGCATGTTGTGGAGGCGGTCGCAGAGCTTGATGAGGACCACGCGCACATCGGCGGCCATGGCCAGCAGCATCTTGCGGAGGTTCTGGGCCTGGACGCCCCCACCGTCTTCCTCGGTGACGCGCAGGGGCAGGCTGTCGAGCTTGGTCAGCCCCTCGACGAGCTGGGCGGCGTCCTCGCCGAAGCGCTCGGCGATCTCCTCGTTGGGGACGTCGCAGTCCTCCTGCACATCGTGGAGGAGGGCGGCGATGAGCGAGGGCTGGTCGAGCTCGAGGCCGGCGACAAGCTTGGAGACTTCGAGCGGATGCGAAATGTAGGGGTCGCCGGTACGGCGCATCTGGCCCTGGTGGCTCTCTTCGGCGAACGCGTAGGCATCGGCGATCAACTCCACTCGCTCGTCAGGGAGATAGCTCCCGACGCTTTCGAGGAGGTCGGCGATGGCGGTGGACTCGGGGGAACGTTCGAGGACGCTCACGCGCTTTCTCGTTGGGACGTTTCTGCCAGTATCTTAGCAGGCAACCCCACCACACCTGACGGGACGGGCATGAGCGGACGGTATCAGACGCCGCGAGGGACCGAGGACATCCTCCCCGAAGAGCAGCCGTACTGGCGCGCGATACACGACGCCGCCACGGAAGTGACACGGCTCTTCGGCTACGAACGCCTCGATACGCCCACCTTCGAGGACGCGGCCCTCTTCGAGAAGGGCACGGGCGACACGACGGACATCGTCGAGAAGGAGATGTACTCCTTCGCGGACCAGGGCGGGGAAGCGCTCTCGCTTATCCCGGAGGCGACGCCCGCCATCTGCCGGGCCTACCTCGAGCACGGGCTCGCCAGCAGGCCGCAGCCGCAGCGGCTGTTCACGATCGCGCGCATGTTCCGTTACAACCGCCCGCAGCTGGGTCGCCTGCGCCAGTTCAACCAGTTCGACTGCGAGGTCGTCGGTTCGGACACGGCGCTGGCCGACGCCGAGCTGATCGAGCTGCACTGGCGTTTCTACGAGCGGCTCGGGCTTCAGGACCTCGAGATCCGCCTGGGAAGCATCGACGACCCGGAGGCGCGCCGCGCCTACCTCGACCGGCTGCGCGACTACTACCTGCCCCTGCGCGACCAGCTCTCGGAGGACAGCCAGCGACGGCTCGAGCGCAACCCGCTGCGGCTGCTCGACAGCAACGACCCGAGCGACCAGGAGCTGCGCGAGGGCGCGCCGACCATGATCGACGACCTGAGCGCGGAGGCGGCGGAGCACTTCGAGGGCGTGAAGGCGGGGCTGACTGCGGCGGGCGTGCCTTTCACGGTGGACCCGCTGCTCGTGCGCGGGCTCGACTACTACAACCGCACGGTCTGGGAGATCGTGCCCAGGGGCGACGGGCGCCAGCAGAGCTCGATCGGAGCGGGTGGCCGCTACGACGGGCTCATCGAGACGATCGGCGGCAAGCCCACGCCAGCGAGCGGTTTCGCCACGGGCCTTGAGCGGGTCATCATCGAGATGAAGCGGCAAGAAGTTCCCCTGCCCGAGGCGGGCGCGCCGGACGCGTTTGTCGTCCACGCCGGGGAGGCAGGCGGGCGGGCTGCGGTGCGGGCCGGGTCGGAGTTGCGGGCGGCTGGGTTCGCGACGCTCATGGGGGAGACGGGGCGGTCGTTCCGGGCGCAGATGCGCCGCGCGAACGGGAGCGGGGCGCGGTTCGCCGTCATCATCGGGGAGGACGAGGCGGAGCGGGGCGTGGCGGCGCTGAAGGATCTGCGCGAGGAAGGCGACCAGGAAGACGTGCTCCTCGGGGATCTCGCGTCCCGTCTCGGCGAGTCCCTCCACTAACCGAGCGCAAAGGGCGCGCCGCCCCCAGAATAGGACCATGGACGAGGCCGTTCGCCAGAGGCTCGACGATATCCGTGTCCGCTTCGACGCGGTCACGGCGGAGATGGGGCTTCCAGAAATCGCCTCCGATTATGACAAGGCCTCGAAGCTCGCCCGCGAGCGCGCCGAGATCGCGCCGATCGTGGAGTTGCTGACGGACTACACCGAGACCGAGAGCGCCCGCGCCGACGCGCAGGAGCTGCTGGACGAGGGCGACGACGAGATGCGGGAACTCGCGGAAGCCGAGGTGACCAGCGCGGACAAGCGCCTGGCCAGCCTCGACGACCAGATCCTGCGGGCGCTCCTGCCGAAGGATGAACGCGACAACCGCAACGTGATCATGGAGATCCGGGCGGGAGCGGGGGGCGAGGAGGCGGCGCTGTTCGCGCAGGAGCTGTACCGCGCCTACTTCCGCTACGGCGAGCGCCACGGCTGGCGTACGCAGGTGCTGAGCGTCTCGGAGACGGGCATCGGCGGGTACAAGGAGGTCATCTTCAGCGTGACGGGCGAGGGCGCCTTCTCGCGGCTGAAGTACGAGAGCGGCGTCCACCGCGTGCAGCGCGTCCCCGCCACGGAGGCGCAGGGCCGCATCCACACCTCGACGGCGACAGTCGCGGTCCTGCCCGAAGCGGAAGAGGTCGACGTCGAAGTGAGCGACAAAGACCTGCGGGTCGATATCTTCCACGCCTCGGGAGCGGGCGGGCAGAACGTGAACAAGGTCGCCACAGCGGTACGGCTGACGCATCTTCCGACGGGCCAGGTGGTGGTCTGCCAGGACGAGCGCTCGCAGATGAAGAACCGGGCGAAGGCGATGACGGTGTTGCGCTCGCGGCTGCTGGCGATGGAGCAGGAGAAGCAGAACGCGGAGCTGGCGGCGGACCGCCGCACGCAGGTGGGAAGCGGGGACCGCAGCGAGAAGATCCGCACGTACAACTTCCCCCAGGACCGGATCACCGACCACCGCATCGGGCTGACGGTGCACAACATCCCCGACCGGCTCGACGGGAATATCGACGACGTCATCGACGCGGTGGCGGCAGCGGAAGAGGCCGCGCGGCTGCAGGCGACCGCGTGAAGGCGCGCGCCGTCGCAGCGCGGGTACGCGCCGAGCTGGAAGCCGCGGGCATCCCCGATGCCGCAATGGAGGCGGAGTTGCTCACGCGCCACGCCAGCGAGCTGAGCCGCAGCGCCTTCTTCGCCGACGAACCCGTGGCCGAAGGGACCGACGCCCGGCTCGAAGCGCTCATGGAGCGGCGCCTGCGCCGTGAACCGACCCCCTACCTGACCGGCGTGCGCGAGTTCCACGGCCTGGAGTTCACGGTGGGGGAAGGGGCGCTGATTCCTCGACCCGAGAGCGAGCTGCTGGTCGAGATCGGCCTTGCCGAGCTTGAGCGCGACCCCGGAGCGACGGTCCTGGACATGGGCACGGGCTGCGGCGCGATCGCCATCGCCGTTGCCAGCGCCGCCCCGACCGCGCGGGTGGTCGCAACGGACATCAGCGCCGACGCCCTGCGCATCGCTGCGTTGAATGTGGCTCAGCACTCAGTGCCGGTCGCGCTGGTGCGGGGCGACCTGGCTCGCGCGATCGCGCGGGCCGACATCATCCTTGCGAACCTGCCCTACGTACCCGAGGGCGTGATCGAGACGCTTCAGCCGGAGGTGCGGCACTGGGAGCCGCGAGTGGCGCTCAACGGCGGCGAGGACGGGCTCGACCTGCTGCGCGCACTGCTCGACGACTGCCACGATCGGCTGCGTCCGCGGCTGGTCGCCTTCGAGGTGGGCCTGGGACAGGCCCGCCGGCTCGCCGAGGTCGTCGAAGGGGTCGGAGCGGAGGCGGAGATCGTGAACGACCTCGTGGGGTGGGAACGGGTGGTGACTGCACGATGGGAGTGAGGCTCATCGCGCTGGATATCGACGGCACGATCCTGCCGTACGACGGCATCGCCTCGGGTGGAGCCCCCTCCCCGCGCCTGCGGGCCGCCGTGACGGCGCTCGTCGAAGACGGGCGCACGGTGATGCTGGCCAGCGGACGAATGCGGGCGGGGGTAATCCGGGTCGCAAGGCAACTCGGGCTGGAGACGCCCTTCATCGCGCAGGAGGGCTGCCTGATCGCGCACGGCGACGGGGCGGTCGTGCGGGAGCTCAAGATCGACCGCCAGCTGGCGCTCGAGGTCTCGGCCTACGCCCGTGAGTCCGGGCTCGACTACGAATGGTTCAGCTCCGACCGCTACGCCGTCACGACGGAGTCGCCGGCGACGAAGTACTACGCCGAACTTGGCGAGGTGACACCCGAAGTCCACGAACGACCGGAGACGCTGGGCATTGAGCCGAACGGCGTCGGAGTGTTGGCCGATGCGGAGCAGTCATCCAGGGTGCACCGGGAGCTGGTGGAACGCCTGGGACACTCGCTGCACCTGCTCGACTTCCCCTTCGTGACGGTGGCGCTGGCGCCGGAAGCGACAAAGGGGCACGCGCTCTCGCTGGTGGCGCAGGACCTGGGGATAGCCGCGAGCGAGACGGTCGCGATCGGGGACAGCGTGAACGACGTTTCGATGCTGGCGTGGGCGGGGCGGGGCCTGGCGGTCGCGAAGGGCCACCAGTCGGCCAAGGATGCGGCGAACGAGGTGCTTCCCGACGAGGAGGACGCGGTCGCGAAGGTGCTGGAGTCGCTGCTGTAGCGCTACTCGGGCTCTATGCGGTGCCAGATACGCAGCAGCACGAGCGCGATCCCGAGGATGAGCGCCGCCGCCAGCGCGACGGGCAGCACGACTCCCAGCCAGTTGACGGAGGCGCCCTCGGAGGGATCGGTGGCGAGCACGGCGTACTGACCGCTGACCTCGCGGATGCGCGACACGAGGTCGTCTTCGGGGAGGGACAGCGGCGGCTCGGCGCCATTCGTGGCCGTGCCGCCCTCGACGACGAAAAGCGCCGCCGGGACGGGCCACTGGAACGCGCCCGCTTCCCGTCGCAGGGCGACAACGACCCGCGTTCCCGCAGCGGGCAGGTCCGCGCGATCGCACTCAGAGGCGTCGTCGAGCGCGAGGGCGCCCGTTACGGCGGAACCCTTCAGGTAGACCTCGGGCTCGATGGCGGGCGCGCCATCCACCATCGCGACCTCACCGACAACGACAACGTCGAAGTCCTCGAGCGCGACGCGGAGGTTATCGAGATCGAAGTGGGGGCAGTCTTCGTGGGCGCGTGCGGTGTCGCCCAGATTCGGGGCGAGCGTCGCCATAACGATGGCAGCCAGCCCCAGGGATGCGGCGAGAACAGCCCGGGAAGGGACGGCCCTGTCCGTCGGGTGGCCTACGACTCGGCCTGGGCGAACTGGTAAATCTTGCCCTCGGTCTTGATCGAGGGCGCGATCACCATCTCGGCGTCCTGGAACTCGCGGACGGTATGCGCGCCGCACATGCCCATCGCGGTCTTGAGGGCGCCGGCCAGGTTCTCCGTGCCATCGGTACGGGTGGAGGGACCGAAGAGCGTCTTCTGAAGGGTCGTGTTGACGCCCACGAAGACGCGAGTGCCGCGGGGAAGGTCGACGTGGGAGGTGGCCATCCCCCAATGGTAGCCGCGGCCGGGCGCCTCGGTGGTGGCGGCGAAGGGGGAGCCCATCATGACGCCGTCGGCGCCCGCGGCGAAGCACTTGCAGACATCGCCGCCGGTGCGGATGCCGCCGTCGGTGATGATGGGGATGTAGTTGCCGGTCTCGGCGAGGTAGGCCTCGCGGGCGGCGGCGCAGTCGATGGTGGCAGTGACCTGCGGGACACCGATGCCGAGGACCTCGCGGCTGGTGCAGCCAGCGCCCGGCCCAACGCCCACGAGGACGCCGGCGACGCCGGAGCGCATCACCTCGAGGGTGGCGGCAAAGCCGACGGTGTTCCCGACGACCACGGGGATGTGAATCTGCTCGAAAAGCTTCTCGAAGCGCAAACCCTCAATGCTGCTGGACTCGTGGCGGGCGGTCGTGACAGTGCTCTGGACGACGAGGATGTCGGCGCCCGCTTCCTGCACGAGGGGCGCGTACCGCTTGGTGCTCTTGGGCGTGACGGAGACGGAGGCGATTCCCCCGCCCTCCTTCATCTCCCGCACACGGACGGCGATGAGGTCGTCGCGGATGGGCTTCTGGAAGGCGGACTGGAGGATGGCCGTCGCTTCTTCGCGATTGACGGAGGCGACCTCGTCGAGGATGGGGCGAGGATCGTCGTAGCGGGTCCAGATGCCCTCGAGGTTGAGGACGCCGAGACCGCCGGCGTCGTGCATGAGCCGCGCGAAGGGGGGATCGACGACGGCGTCCATGGCCGCGGCGATGAAGGGCAGTCCGAAGTGGTACGGCCCGATATCGAGGCCGATCTCGACGAGCTCGGGGTTGATCGTGACCTCGCCGGGAACGATGGCGACGTCATCGAACCCGTAGGCATGCTTGAGCTGCTTGAAACGCGGTGCAGGCACGGACAAACCCTCCTCCTGGGTATGCAAAACGCCGCGCTCCGACGAATCAGGCGCGGCGACGGTTGCGGATGCTGTTTCGAGGCTCACCGAAGCAACTTCCGTTCGGTGGTGGGTGACTCGAATAGGAGCTTCACGGCTACTGAAAGAGTAGCCCCGCGCCCCTCTCAGGGTCAATGAGAACGGGACCAGAATTCGCGCTCGTCGCGCCGTTCTGTGAAGCTGACCGAAGCATGAATGAACTGGCTCCCGGCCTCTACGTGGTCGCCACGCCGATCGGGAATCTTGGCGACCTGAGTGAGCGGGCAGCGACGGTCCTGCGGGAGGCCTCGCTCATCGCCGCTGAGGATACGCGCGTGTTGCGGACGCTCGCCCGGCGCGTGGAGACGAGCGCCACGGCGCTGAGCCTCACGGAGCACAACGTGGAGGCGCGTATCCCGCGGCTGCTGGAGGCGGCGCGGGAGGGGGTCGTGGCGCTCACGTCGGACGCGGGAACGCCGGTGATCGCGGACCCCGGGGGGCGGGCGGTGGAGGCGGCGCACGATGCGGGTATCCCCGTGTTCGCCGTAGCGGGCCCGTCGGCGCTGGCGGCGGCGGTGTCGGTGGCGGGGTTCGGGGGGAGCGACCTGCACTTCCTCGGGTTCCTGCCGCGGGGGCAGGGGGAGCGGCGGCGACGGCTGGCGGCGGCGGCGGGAACGGCGCAGGTCCTCGTGTTCTTCGAGAGCCCGAGGCGGCTGGCGGCTGCCCTCGACGACGTTGCGGGGGCGCTCGACGACCCGCCGGCGGTGGTCTGCCGGGAGCTGACGAAGGTGCACGAGGAGGCGGTGCGGGGACGGGCGTCGGAGCTGGCGGAACGCTACCGGGAGACGCGGGGGGAGTGCACGGTCGTGGTCGACGTGCGGGGGTGGGCGGCGGGGAGCGACGAGCGCGAGCTGCGGGCTTACCTGGCGGAGATGCGGGAGGCGGGGGCGCGTCGCAGCGCGGCCGCGAGCGCGGCGGCGCGACGTTTCGGGGTCTCGCGGGCGGAGGCATACGACGCCTGGCCGGAGGACAAGGAATAGGAAACAGGCGCTTTACCTGCCCTAAGCCCTAAAGCGACGCGGTGCTAGACTCGCCTGAGCGCTCTCCAAAGGGGCATCCATGGCCGAACGCATCTTCGTGGCGGTGGCCTGGCCGTACGCGAACTACCTCCTGCACGCCGGCCAGGCGGCAGGGGCGTACCTCCCCGCCGACATCTTCGCGCGCTACCACCGGATGCGCGGCAACGATGTGCTCATGGTCTCGGGCTCGGACTGCCACGGGACGCCCATCACCGTGGCGGCAGACAGCGAGGGCGTCACGCCCCGGGAGATCGTCGACCGCTACCACCCGAAGATCCTCGAGGCCTGGGAGCGCTTCGGAATCTCCTTCGACCTGTTCACGACGACGCTGACAGACAACCACTACGAGACCACGCAGGAGCTCTTTTCGAAGCTGCTGGAGCAGGACCTGCTGTACCAGGGGACGCAGGAACAGCTGTATGACCCCGAGGCGAAGCGCTTCCTGCCGGACCGCTACGTGGAGGGCACCTGCCCGCTCTGTCGCTACGCCGACGCGCGCGGCGACCAGTGCGACAACTGCGGCTCCCAGCTCGACGCGATCGACCTGATCGAGCCACGCAGCAAGGTGAGCGGAGCGACGCCCGAGGTACGCGAGTCGGAACACTTCATGCTGCGGCTCTCGGCCTTCAACGAGCAGCTGCGGGAGTGGGTCAGCGGACAGCCCCACTGGCGGCGGAACGTGGCCAACTTCACGCTTGGCATCCTCGAAGAGGGGCTGAAGGACCGGGCGATCACGCGAGACATCAACTGGGGCGTGCCGGTTCCGGTCGAGGGGTACGAGGACAAACGCATTTATGTCTGGTTCGATGCCGTCATCGGGTACCTTTCGGCGGCGAAGGAATGGGCCAGTCAGAGCGGCGATCCGGAGGCCTGGCGCCTCTACTGGGAAGACGAGAACACGCAGGCCTACTACTTCATCGGCAAGGACAACATCGTTTTCCACACGCTCATCTGGCCGGCGATGCTGCTCGGCTACGGCGGTCTGAACCTGCCCCACGACGTGCCCGCCAACCAGTACGTGAACTTCTCGGACGGCCAGAAGCAGAGCAAGTCGAAGGGCACGGCGACGTGGCTGCTGGACCTGCTCGACACGTACGACGCGGATGTCGTGCGCTTCTACCTGACGCAGATTATGCCGGAGACGAGCGACTCGGAGTTCCGCGAGGAGGAGCTCATTCGCGCGAACAACGAGGTCCTGATCGCGACGTGGGGCAACCTCGCGAATCGCGTGCTGGCGATGATTCGGCGCAACTTCGACGGCGTCGTGCCGGAGCCGGGCGCCCTGAGCCCCGAGAGCGAGGCGCTGCTGGCGACCGTGCGCGAAGGCTTCGAGCGGGCGGGCGCGGAATACGCGGCCTGCCAGTTCCGGGGAGCGCTGCGCGAGGCGCTGGCAGTCGCGCAGGCGGCGAACAAGTACCTGGACGAGCGCGCCCCCTGGCGCGCGGTGAAGGAAGACCGCGAGCACGCCGCCGAAACGCTCCACACGGCGCTGCAGGCGATCTCGGGGCTGTGCACGCTGCTGCACCCGATTCTGCCCTTCTCCACGAGCCGGTTGCACGCCACGCTCGGGCACGACGGCACGCCCGAGTCGGCCGGCTGGAACCTCACGGAGACGCCAGCGGGCCGCGCGCTCGGCGAGGGCGGCGCCCTCTACCGCAAGCTGGACATCCCCGAACCGGTCGCGACCTGATGCACTTCTTCGACTCCCACAGCCATCTGCAGGACGCACGCTTCGACGAGGACCGCGAGGCGGTCCTCGCGCGCGCCACAGCGGCGGGCGTCGAGACCATCGTCGTGTGCGGAGAGGATGTTGCGTCGAGCGAGACGGCCATCGCCCTCGCGGCGCGGACGGAGCACCCGAGGCTGCTCGCGACGGTCGGGTTCCACCCGCACGAGGCGGCACAGGCGACCGAGGACGCGCTCGACCGCATCGAGGAGCTGGCGCGGACATCCCCCGTGGCTGCGATCGGCGAGATCGGGCTCGACTTCTACCGCGACCTCGCGCCGCGCCATGTGCAGCGGCGGGTCCTCGACGCGCAGCTGGCAATCGCGGCGCGGCTGCGGTTGCCAGTCTCCGTCCACTCCCGCGACGCGGAGGGAGAGCTACAGCCACACCTCGCGGGGTTCGCGGCCGAGTCACCGCTTGCGGGGCAGGGGCGTCCGCTGGGCGTCCTGCACGCCTTCGGGGGGACGCTGGAACAGGCCCGAACGTACGTCGAGATGGGGTTCCTGGTCTCGCTGCCCTGCTCGGCCGGCTATCCGCGCAACGACGAGGCGCGGCGGGTGGCGGCGGGGTTGCCGCTCGCATCACTGCTGATCGAGACCGACAGCCCGGCGCTGCCGCCACAGTCGCGCCGGGGCACGCGCAACGAGCCCGCGAACGTGCGGGTCGCGGCGGAGGTGGTGGCGGAGGCGCGCGGGGTCGGCATCGAGGAGGTGGCCGCGGCCACGACGGCCAACGCGGAGGCGCTTTTCGGCGCCATCCCGGCCATGGAGGCGAGCGCGTGACGCAGACGCAATCGTCCGCCCTCTACGGCCCCGTGGCCGAGGACCTGATCCTCGTCGAGGACCTGCTTGAGTCGGTGAAGCGCGTCGAGCTGGCGCCGCTGCGCCTGATGCTGGACCACGCGCTGGCCCCACGGGGCAAGCGGCTGCGGCCCGCGCTCGTACTGCTGGCGGGCAGCTTCGGCGACTACAACCTGAACCGGCTGGTGCCGCTGGGCACGGCCATCGAGCTACTGCACACGGCCAGCCTCGTCCACGACGACGTGGTCGACGGGGCGGAGAGCCGCCGCGGGCGGCCGACGGCCAACGCGGTGTTCGACAACGCCCTGACGGTCCTGCTGGGCGACTTCATGTTTGCGAACGCGGCGGAGATGGTGACGCGCACGGGCAGCCTGCCAGTCACGCGGCTGTTTGCGCTGGCGCTGATGAAGATGACGAGCGGTGAGCTCGACCAGGACGCGGCCGCCTTCGACGTGGCCCGCGACGTGCAGCACTACCTGTGGCGCATCGGCGGCAAGACCGCGGCTCTGTTCGGGCATGCGTCGCAGGGCGGGGCGCTGCTGGCGCAGTGCACGGAGGGGCAGGTCGAGGCGCTGCGGAGCTACGGCTACAACCTGGGGATGGCATTCCAGATCGTGGACGACATCCTCGACTTCACCGGGGACGAGGCGGAGATGGGGAAGCCCGCGGGGGGCGACCTCATCGAGGGCACGATCACGCTGCCGGCGCTCTTCTACCTGGATTCAGCGCCGCGCGAGAACCCCGTGCGGCGCTTCCTCTCAGCAGACGGGGAGCGCGAGGGCTACCTGCCGGACGCCCTCGCGGCCGTGGTCGAGTCGGACGCAATCGGCCGTGCGCAGGGCATGGCGCAGGAGTTCGTGGACCGCGCCCTCGAAGGGCTCTCGGCCCTGGAGGCGAGCGACGCTCGCCACACGCTCGAAGAACTGAGCGGCTACGTGCTCACCCGCCGGAGCTAGCGGAACTTCCTCTTCATATCCTTGTGGATGCGGGCCGGGACGCCCTTCTTGATGACGTCACGCCGGTCGTAGGCCTGCTTCACTTCCCTGGGGGAGATGGGGTTGTTGAACATGTCGACGAGATCGCCCTTGGCCGCGACCTCGCGCATATCGTTGATGGCAGAGCGCTCGCCCCGGGTGAGCCGCTTCTTCGGAACCGGCTTGTTGACCTCGGGATGCTCGTTGGGGCGGCCGCCGGTGACGCGCGTGCTGACCTTCTGGCCGAGGTGCCAGTAGGTGCCGTCATCGGGAATCTTGCGGGGGTAGCCATCGCGGAAGGTGAAGGCCGCAAAGGACGTGGGCATGATGCGGTCCGCGTCCTCGTAGCACTCGGGGCAGGGAACGGCCTCGCCGGCCTCCCGCATCGGGCGCAGCTCTTCGAACACACCGTGGCAGGGTTCGCAGTAGTACTCGTACAGGGGCATTGGGGAACCTCCGCTCTCTGGGAGCGACTCTTCGTAACGAAGATTCTACCGCGTTCGTCAAAGCAGGGAACGTTCAGGCCTCTTCACCGCGGTCGAGGGCGCTCACGCCCTCGACGAAGCGGCGGGCGTTCGGGTCGCGATCGAGGTAGTAGCGCACCAGCTCGGCGGTGGCCGTTCGCAGCTCCTGGCCAACCCCGGGCGGGATGCGGACGGCGGCGAAGTCGGGAGCGGCCGCACGCCTCGCGAAGCGCAGCAGCTTGACCACCTCCACGGAGACTATGCGGCCGGCTCCCGCCTCGGCGCGGCACTGGCGGCAGACGAGACCACCCGCCGCCGGCGAGAGCAGGGTCTCCTCCTCGGGCAGGCGGCCCCCACAGAGCACGCAGCCATCGACGTGGGGTTCGTAGCCGAGGAGGCCGAGCAGGCGCAGCTCGAAGTGGCGGGTGACGGCAGAGCCGCCGCCGCCTTCGAGTAGTTCGAGGGCGGTCACGAGGAGGGCGTAGAGCTCCGGGATCGGTTCGCGCTCCTCGGTGAAGCGGTCGACGAGCTCGAGGCAGTAGAGCGCCTCGGCGCTCGCGTCGAGGTCCTCGCGCAGGCGGCGGTAGGCGTCGACGGTCTCGGCCTGGGTGAACACGTCGAGGCTGCGTCCGTGGGCGACGAGCACGCGGCTGCGGGTAAGGGGTTCGAGGTGGCCGCGCATGCGGCTGCGGGCCTTGCGGACGCCCTTGGCGATGGCCTCGAACTTGCCTTCGCTGCCGCTGAAGACGGTGAGGATGCTGTCCGCCTCGCCGAGGTTGCGGCGTCGCAGGACGACCCCCTCGGCGCGGTAGACGCGGGGCCGCGCCGCCACGCTACAGCTCCTGCCGTCCCTCGAGCGCTCGGGAGAGGGTCAGGTCGTCCATGTATTCGAGGTCGGCGCCGCTGGGGAGGCCGCGGGCGAGACGCGTGACCTTCACTCCCAGCGGCTGGAGCAGGCGCTGGAGGTACATCGAGGTGGCCTCGCCCTCGAGGCTGGGATTGGTGGCCATGATGACCTCGACGACCCCTCCGGCCTCGACGCGACGCAGCAGCTCCTGGACGCGGAGCTGCTCGGGTCCGACGCCATCGATCGGATTCAGCGAGCCGTGGAGGACGTGGTAGAGGCCGCGGTAGCCGCCCGTGCGCTCGACCACGAGCACGTCGAGGGGTTGCTCGACGACGCACACGAGAGAGCGGTCGCGCTGCTCGTCGTCGCAGAAGGCGCAGGGGTTGTGGACGGTGATGTTGAAACAGGTATCGCAGAGGACGACGTGCTCCTTCACGTCGGTGAGGGCCCGGGCGAGGGCGCGGGCGTCATCCTCGGAGGCGCGGAGGACGTGGTAGGCGAGTCGCTGGGCGGACTTGGGGCCGATCCCCGGGAGCTTGGAGAACTCCTGGACCAGGCGGGCGATCGGCTCGGGCGCGCCGGCTTCGGGCACGCCGCCTCAGCCGCCGAGCCCCGGCAGGTCGAGCCCGCCGAGCATCCCGAGGGAATCCGCCTGCATCGCGCTGGCGCGCTCGGAGGCGTCGTGGATGGCGGCGAGGACGAGGTCCTCGAGCATCTCCACATCCTCCGCGTCGACGACATCGGGCTCGATGGAGATGGCCTGGACCTTCTGCTCGCCGTTCATGGTGACGCGCACGGCGCCGCCGCCGGCAGTGCCCTCGACAGTCTTGGTGGCAAGCTCTTCCTGGGCGCGCTGGAGCATCGCCTGGGCCTCGGCGAGCTGCCCACCCTGGGCGCCGCCACGGGCGCCACCGGCTCCACGGGCGCCGCCGCCACCACGACGCATGTAGCGATTGCGGCCACTGCTCTTTGCCATCAGAAGCCCTCCTCGGGGGGTTGCGGGCGGGGAGGCGGCCCCGCAGGCTCGACCGGCTTGGCGCCCATCTCGCGGGCCGCCGCGGCCAGGTGCCCGCCCTTGGCCGGCCGGGTCGCGGGGGCGCGTCGCTCGATGCGCTCGACGGCAAGGGTAACAGGGCGCTTGAGCAGCTCCTCCGCCTTCTGCTCCACGAGCGTGCGGCCGTCGTTTGCGATCTTCTGCATGTGGATGGGGTGGTAGAAGCCGAGCTTGAGCTCCTCGCCGTCCATCGCGAGCACCTCGCAGGAGCCGTTGAGCCAGGCAGCGAGCGCCGGCTGGGTCATCCGGCAGCGCTCGTAGAGCTCCCGGAGGAAGCGATCCTCGCGGGACTCATCGGCGGGGTCGCGGCGGCGGCCCTGCGGCCTGCGCTGGGGCCGCTGACCGGAGCGGGCCGGCTGCCCGTTCGCGCCGGCGCCGGCGGCCGCGGGGGCCGCGGCGGGCTGGGTTGGACCGAGCACGGCGGCCGCGCAGGCGACTTCGAGGGGGACGGGGCTGCCGGGGTCGCGGCGGAAGTCCGCGCCGGCGAGCTCGGCCACGGCGGTCGTCAGGAGGCCGACCTCGGGGGCGCGGTCGCGGGCGGCGCCGAGCAGGCGCTCCCGCAGGGTATCGATGGTCTCGCGCGTGAAGCGAGCCATGTCGATGCCGTCTCCGGCAACGTCGCGGGCGATCTCGAGGGCGGCGCCGAGGTCGCGCTCGGCGAGGGCTCCGGCGAGCTTCTCCGTGCGCTCGTCGCGGACGAGACCGAGGGATTCGAGCACGTCGTCGGTGCTGGGCGAGGAACCGTACATGGAGGCGATCTGCTCAAGCAGAGTGATGGCGTCGCGGAGGGCGCCGCGGGCCTCGCGGGCGATGGCCAGCAGGCCCTCATCAGGAACGCTGAAGCCCTCCTGCTCGGCGATGAAACGCAGGCGCGCGACCATCGCCTCGATGGGAACGCGGCGGAATTCGAAGCGCTGGCAGCGGGAGGTGATGGTGGCGGGGATCTCGTGCAGCTCCGTCGTGGCGAGGATGAAGATGGCGTGCGGGGGCGGCTCCTCCAGCGTCTTCAGGAGGGCGTTGAAGGCGCCCGTGGTAAGCATGTGCACCTCGTCGAGGAGGTAGACCTTCCGTTCGAGGTCGCTGGGGGCGAAGGCGATCTTGTCGCGCAACTCGCGCACGTCGTCGATGCCGCGGTTGCTGGCGGCGTCCATCTCGATGAGGTCGAGGGCGGCGCCGCGGTTGATGGCCTCGCAGGAGCGGCAGGTGTTGCAGGGCTCGCCGTCGGTGAGGTCGCCGCAGTTGACGGCCTTGGCGAGGATGCGGGCGGTGGTTGTCTTGCCGGTGCCGCGGGGGCCGGCGAAGAGGTACGCGTGGGCGACCTTGTCGGTAGCGAGAGCGTTGCGAAGGGTGGCTACAACGTGGTCCTGACCGACCACCTCGTCAAAGCCACGTGGGCGCCACTTGCCGTAGAGCACCGTCCCTCCCGGACCCCAAACTCAAGCGTTGTCTGGAGAGTATAGAAGTATAGAACGGATGTCCCGCCGGGGATCACAAAAGCGGGGGCCAATTGGCCCCCGCCCCGTGTTTATACCCAGACCGGAGCCTCGCCCAAGAGCGAGGCCCCGCGTTCAGGCGGTTACGCCGCCCGGTCGAGCTCCTTCCCCTGGAGGAAGACGTCGACGGGATGGACTTCCGCACCGGTGTTGCGGGCGCGCGCCTCGGCGGCGCGCAGGGCCTGCCACTCCTTGCGGAATCGCACCTTGGGCGAGTTCGCCTCGATGAGATTCCCCAGAAGGACCGACCGGGCCAGTTCATGCTCAAGCACAGATACACCTCCGTATGAGCAATGGCGGCGTTGCTCCCGCCACGGGCGCAACGCCAGGCGTCGTCGTCGGGGTCGCACGACTGCATACGGTCGTATCGGGTCTGGGTGCTTCGCTACGAAAACGAGCCGAAGCCATCGAGAGACCCCCACGTGAGGTCCCTCCTACGCCGGCGGGGTTAGCTGTCGGGCTACGACTGGAGGTGCCGTCCGCTTTCGCGGTACGCCCCATATGTGGCGGTTCCCCCGCTCCCCCGAAGGGGATTTGGCGGCAGCAAGTGCTGCCTATCCAGCGTTGCAGGTGATTCGTTAACGCGCCAGTGGGGTAGCCGCCGCGCGTGTGACGATCGTGCCAACGGCTCAGTAGTGGACCGCGAGCCAGACGGTGGGCTCATCGGGAGTGGTCCAGGCGACGCGGTGGCGGCGGTGGGCGGGGATGTCGACCCAGCCGCCGGATTCGAGGCTCAGCGTCTCCCCGTCGTCGAACTCGAGGCGGGCGCGGCCCTGGACGACCAGCACGAGCTCGGGCCGGGGCTGGTCGTACCAGAAGCCCTCGGGCGAGGCGTGGCCGGTGGAGACGATGCGCTCGATGCGGACTGTGTCGCTCTCCGAGAGCGTCTCGACCAGCTCCTCGGGGAGGTTTCGAGGGAGGTCCCGGAGAAGGTCGCCCGAGGTCACCGGGCGTCCGCGAGCACGGTGCGGGCGGCCTCGGCGGCGAGGCGCGCGCCCTCAACGGGCGGGTAGCTGCGGAGCCAGTCGCTGAAGACCTCGACGGCGGTCGGGCCCTGCCGCCCGATCTCGTCGAGGATGCGGAGGAGCTCGGGGAGATCGATAGCGCCCTCGCCGGGGAGGAGGCGCTTGCCGATGGTCTCGGCGACGACGTCGGGCTCGGGCTCCGCGGGGGCATCGCTGATCTGGAGGTGGATGACCTTCTCGCCGGGGATGGCGCGCAGCAGGTCGGGGTCGGGGCCGGAGCGGAACCAGTGCCAGGAGTCCAACACGAGGCCGGCGTTGGGGCGGTCCGCGTCGCGGACGAGGGGCCAGGCGGCGGCGAGGTTGGGGATGCCGGTCCAGGGCAGGAACTCGACACCGAGGCGCTGCCCGTACCCGGCGGCGACGTCGCAGGCGATGGCGAGGCCGGCGGTGGCCTCCGCGGGGTCAATGGCGGGGGCCATCGTGACCGCGAGCACCGTGTCCGAGCCAAGCTCCTCGGCGATGCCGCAGATACGGGCGGTCTCCTCCGCGATGGCTTCACGTTCGGCGGGGCCGCTGGCCCAGGCGGTGATGTACTCGAGCATCGCCAGCTTCACACCCGCGCCGTCGAGGATGGCTCGCATCTCAGCGTGGGAGAGGCCCTCGGCGCGGGCCTCGTCGTAGTGAGACATCCACATGGAGATGCCCGCGAAGCCGTTCTCGCGGGCAGCGCGGACGCGTTCCGCGAAGGTCGCCGTTCCGATTGCGCCGAGGCAGAGAACGAGGTCGTCAGGAACGAGCACCGGCGGTCTCCCAGGTAATCAGGAGGCCCTGCAGCGGGGGACGCCAGTTCGGAATCCAGCGCTCGCCATCGCGCGTGAAGAGCTCATCGAGGCGGGCGGCCACCCGCTCTTCCGCCCCGGGCGCTCCTGTCGCTTCCACATCTTCCAGGGCGAACGCGACCGCCTCCTCCGCGTTCGTGGGGTACTCGATGCGCTCCGGCCAGGTGAAGGGCTCGGGAAGCAGGCGAACCTCGGGGAGGAGGCCGGCCTCCCACATCACCGGGAGCAGCTCGCGGTGATCGGGGGAGCGCACCAGCTCGACGGCGTGGGCGATCTCGAAGAGGCGGGAGTTCCGCGCAGGCGGCGTCGGGCTCCAGATCCAGATGGCGGCCCGGCGCGAGGCGGCGCGATCGAGCTTCCGCACGAACCCGTCGATCTCACGCACGAAGTAGACGACATCGCAGCTGATGACGAAGTCGCCCTCGGCCTCGGCATCGAGCCAGGCGGCCCGCTCGAGGGTGGCGTTCGTGATGCCCGCCTCCTCAGCGGAAGCTAGGAACTCGTCCCCCATGCCGGAGGCCGGCTCCGCGTTCGTGAGGGCGCGGCAGCGCAGGGCCAGCGGCAAGCCAACCCGGCCGGCGCCGCCGCCGACATCGACCACGTGGTCGTCCGGCCCGACGAGCGTCGCGATCTCGGCGAGGTTCGCGTCGAGTTCCCGGCGGGGGTCGAAGCGGTAGGAGGGCGCGTGCTCGCTCCAGCGATCGGAGTTGAGTTCGTCGAGCCCAAGCGCGTCACGTTGCTCACGCCTGGCATCGATGAGGGCCTGGTAGCGATCGAGGGCGGTCATCGTGCGGGCAGGATAGACGGTCGGGAGGCGCCCCGTTTGCGTTATGACGAGTCGGTGTTGGGGGAGCGGCGGGCTCGGAGAAGCGAGTAGGCGAGCACCCCGAGCGTGGCCCCCACGATCGGTCCGACCCAGTAGATCCAGTGCGCGCTCCACTCGCCGCCGGCAATCGCGGGGCCGAGCGAGCGAGCCGGATTCATCGAGGCATTCCCCACCGGGCCCCAGGCGAGAATGGCGAGTCCCACGTACGAGCCCACGGCGATGGCGGCAAAACTGCCCTGGGCCCGCTCATCCGTTGCCACGCCCATGATCACCAGGGCCAGGAAGAAGGTCAGGAGTATTTCGGCCAGAAGGGCGGCTTCGACGCCTCCGATTCGCGGAGCCGTGGCGCCGGCGTCGCCGGCATCGCCGACGATGGCGATGATGGCAAGCCCGGCAAGAACGCTGCCCGTGAGTTGCGCCGCGACATAGGCGACGGCGCGAAGAGATCCGATTCGCCCCGCCAGGCGGAATGCGAGCGTGACAACCGGGTTGATGTGCGCGCCCGAGACGTGGCCCAGGGCGAAGATGATGGCCACGACCACCAGGCCGGCGACGAGTCCCGCACCGACGGGGGTGACACCCCCACCGCTGGCGGCATCAACCGCGACGGCTCCGGCGCTGAAGAACACGAGCGCAAAGGTTCCCAGCACCTCGGAGACGAGGGTGGCAGCGACCGCGCGGCGGTCGCTGCGCCAGCCGCGGTCAACCTCGACCCCGGACACGGTTCGCCACAGCGAGTTCTCGGTCACGGTCGCACACCCCCGGCGCGGCAGCCGAGTATACGGACGGGTTGTGATCGTTCGGGCACGCGGGAGGATCAGCGGACGGACTCGTGGAACGTCGTGGCGATGTGGCCTTCGGCGACGAGGCGGTCGTACTCCTCGTCGGAGACGCCCAGCAACTCGCGGTAGACGTAGTCGTTGTCCTGGCCGAGGGCGACGGGGGGCCGGCGGATACCGCCCTCGGAGGCGGGGAGCCGGTAGAGGGGCGTGGGATAGGAGTACACCCCGATGTCGTCCTCGATCTCGCAGGGCTCGTAGAGGCCGTGGGCCTGCACGTGGGGATCGCCGAGGACGCGCCAGGAGTGGAGCACGGGGGCGGCGGGGACACCGACCTGCTGCAGACGGTGGAAGAGCGCCTCGTCCTCGAATCCACGCGTCCACTCAGCGATTTTCTCGTCGAGGAGGTCCTGGCTGGCGACACGGCCTGCCCCGGTCGCAAGCTCAGGGCTCCCCGCCCAGTCGGGGTTGCCCATGACGCTGCGGAGCGCGGCCCACTCTTCATCGTTCGACACGGTGATGGCGATCCAGCAGTCGTCGCCGTCGCCGCCTTCCTCGGCGGGGAGGCAGGGGTAGACGCCACAGGGGGCCACGCCGTCGGCGGCGTAGATGGAGCGGTTGCCGATGGCGTCCTGGACGTTCCCGGTGAGGGCGTAGTCGAGGTAGGCCTGGGAGAACATGGCAGCGGCGTTCTCGGCCTGGGCAAGCTCGATGAACTGGCCCTTGCCGGTGTTGTTGCGGTGCCACAGGGCGAGGAGCACGGAGAGGGCGATCTGGGTGCCGCTCACGTAGTCGGCGGCGAAGACGCCGAGGATGGGCTCTTCGGGCTGGTAGCCGCGCAGCAGCTGGTGTCCCATGACGCTCTCGAGGTGGATGCCGAGCGTGCGGGCGTCCGAGTACTCGCCGGTGAGGCCGTATCCCGAGGCGCGCACGAAGATGATGTCCTCGCGCTGTTCGCGCAGCCACTCGTAGGTGATGCCCAGCTTCTCCATGGTGCCAACGGTGCTGTTCTCGATGACGGCGTCGGCCTGGGCGACGACGCGCCCGAGAATCTCGCGGCCCTCGGGCCGGCGGAGGTCGACGGTGAAGCTGCGCTTGTTGCGGAACATCCCGACGAAGAGGGAGCAGTAATTCCAGGAACGCGAACCAGGGTCGTTGTCGGGAAAGCAGATCGTGCTGGGGTAGGCCTTGACCTCATCGGGGGTGGGGTGGGCGCGGGATCCGCGCGTGAGCGGCTGCCAGACGTACTGGTTCTCGGCCTTCAGCACTTCCGCGCCGAGGTCGCCGAGGATGGCGGTCGAGAAGGAGCCCGCCCACACGCCGGTTAGGTCGATAACGCGCACGCCTTCGAGGGGCAGGGGGACGTTCACGGCGCGCACCGTACGCGCTGGGAGCGCGCGTCGCGAGTCCCCGCGATGGCCTCAGAGGAGCGCATCGGCGAGCTCGGTGAAGGTGGGGACGGTGAGGTCGGGCTGGAGGGGCGAGTCCTCGTAGGGCATGTCGCGACGGTTCACGAAGGCGGCGCGGTAGCCGCAGGCGCGGGCGCCGAGCACGTCGAAGGAGTTGGCGGAGACCATGAGGCACTGGGCCGGTTCGAGGCCGAGCGTCTTGGCGGCGTGGCGGTAGACGGCCGGGTGGGGCTTGAAGGCGCCCACCTCGCCGACCGAGATAACGGCATCGAAGTCCCAGCCGATGCGGTTGGTGGCCAGGTGCTCGAGGAAGTGGGCGTTGCCGTTGGAGAGGGCGACGAGGTCGTAGCGCGGGGTAAGACGTGCAAGAGCATCGAGCACCTCGGGGTAGGGGGAGAGGTCCTGCCAGAAGGCCATGATCGCGTCGTCGGTTCCGTCGTCGACGCCGATGCCGTTCAGGCGGAGGGTGTAGCGGAGCGCGCGGCGGCAGGTTTCGAGGTAGCCGCTGTGGCCCAGCATGAGGATGGTGTCCTGGTACTGCTCGATGCGCTGGCGGGCGCGCCACTGCGCCCAGAACACCGCTGCATCCACGCCGGCGCCGCGTTCGCCGAAGAAGCGCGCGAGCGGAGGCACGAGGCTGCCGTCGAGGTCGAGCACGGTGCCAAAGAGGTCGAAGGTGAGGGCGCGGACGCCGTCGAGGCTGGTCATGGGGCGGGAGGATAGCCGGTCGGGGCGGCGGGAGCGCGGGCGGGGTTCGACAACAACGCCGAAAGTGTCCACGATTGCCGGTGACCCGCGACCACTCGGCCGGCGGGGGGAGCAAGCTATGAAGTTCGGGGTCTTCTTCGAGATATCGGTGCCGCGTCCGTGGGGGCCGGAGACCGAGTACACGGTGTACCAGAACTGCCTGGAGCAGGCGCGGCTCGCGGACGAGTTGGGGTTCGACCAGGCGTGGGCGGTGGAGCACCACTTCCTGGAGGAGTACTCGCACTGCTCGGCGCCGGAGATCTTCCTGACGGCGATCGCGATGCAGACGAAGAACCTTCGCGTGGGGCACGGCATCGTGACCTGCGTGCCCGAGCTGAACAACCCGATCCGCTCGGCCGAGCGCGCGGCCGTGCTCGACCTGGTGTCGGGCGGGCGGCTGGAGTTCGGCACGGGCCGCTCGGCGACGTGGACCGAGCTGGGGGGCTTCGGCGCGAACCCGGACGAGACGAAGAAGACGTGGGACGAGTACGTGCGCGTCATCCCAAAGATGTGGACGCAGGAGCGCTTCAGCCACCAGGGACGGGCGTTCTCGATGCCGGAGCGCACGATCCTGCCGAAGCCGTACCAGAAGCCGCATCCGCCCATGTGGGTGGCGGTAACGAGCGTGGGCACGGAGATCGACGCGGCCGAGCGCGGACTGGGCAGCCTCGGGCTGTCGTTCGGGGGCGTGGGCGAGCAGGCGCAGAAGATCGAGGGCTACCGCAAGCGCATCCAGTCGTGCGATCCGGTGGGCGAATTCGTGAACGAGCAGGTGAACACGGTCAGCTTCCTCTACTGCCACGAGGACGACGAGAAGGGCGTGAAGACAGGCCAGCGCATGGCGGGCACGTTCAACTACCTGTCCGAGCAGACGCTGGCGACGCGGCAGGCGTTTCCGACGCCGTCGTACCTGTCGCCGGGGCTGCTGTACCAGCTGCGGCAGGAGTCGACGAGCGGCCCCGAGGGCAAGGTTCCGCAGGGGCTCACGATCGGCGACCCGCACCGGGTGGCGGAAGCGGTGCGCTCCTGGGAGGCAGCAGGCGTGGACCGCATCAACTTCCTGCTGAACGTGCACGAGACCGTTCCGCAGGAAGACGTGCTCGCCTCGATGCGGCTCTTCGCGAAAGAAGTGATGCCCCAGTTCGCGCAGACGGACGCGGCTCCCGAGCCCGCCGGCGCAACGGCGGCGGGTGGCGCCTGATGCCGCTGACGGGAACGCGCGACCTGACCGCGATCGCCGGCAGCGCTCCGCTGCTCACGAGCCTGGATACGGATCCGTGGGAGCTGAAGGGGGCGCAGCATCTGCAGCTTCACTACGAGCTCGGCGGCGACCGCCAGGCGCTGCTGCCTCCGGCCCTGCACCCCAGCATCCCGCCAACGCTACTGGTGAACGTGACGCACGTGCCCGACAGCGAGGTGGGAGCGTTCAACCTGGCGACGGTGCGGGTGGGGTGCCGCGCGGGGGCGCGTCCGCGCGGCCTGCTCGTGCGCGGCTACTGCGACTCGGCGGCGGCCACGAGCGTGCTGCGGGAGCGGTGGGGCTATCCGATCGACCTCGCTGACGTGTGGTTCAAGCCGGGATACGCCCGGGCGGCCACGAGCGTCACGGTCGACGGGGAAGTGGTCCTTGAGGGCGAGCTGGTTGACCCGCAGCCCATCACCGGCGCGGACGTGCAGTACATGGCCTCGCTCAACCTCGCGCGGGTGTCGCGCGACGGCGAAGAGAAGGCGCTGCTGCTCCAGGTCGACCCCGACTTCACGTTCGAGCGAGCGCAGCGGGGCCGCCCGCGGCTCAAGGTATTCGATGCGGAGGCGTGGAACCTGCCCGGAGCGAGCGCCGCGCATCCCATCTCGGCGTCGCTGACAACGGTCGACATCACGCTGCCGAGCCTGCGCTACCTCGTCCACCCGGAGCGCGACCCGCTCGGCGCGGTCGAGCGTCTGCCACAGCCGCAGCCTGCCTAGGGCTCTTGTCGAAACCTACTCTTGCCGGGTTATACTGATGGCACACCACGCGCGAGGACTGCCGTGACCACCGAAGAGACGAAGGTTCAGCCCGAGGACCTCCTCGATCGTGACCTTGAGAGCCTGATCGAAGTCGGACCCGACGGCGTCGAGCGTCTCTTCGGGAGGACGCTGGAAGAGATTAAGGCGCTCCAACGAGAGCCCACGGCCGAAGACATGGTCTGGGCGGAAAAGGCTATGGCCGAGCACATCACGCGCTACGGTGAGTAGAGCCAGCGTCGCCCTCAACGAGGAAGCTCGAGAACAAGCCCGTCGAATCCAGCAGCAGGTTCCTACCTTCGCCGAGACACTCTTGTCGGTTCAGTGGAGATTGGCTGACAACCCAACGGCAGGCAGGGCGGGGTCCCGTGCGGACTCCTACATCTATCGGCAGGATCCGGCACCCGGTAGTCCCGGCGTACGCGTGACCTACACCTATCACCCCGGCGAGGTTGTAATCGTGGCGGTCGAGTTGGTGACCTAGCGGCCGAAGATCTTTGAGCCGAGCCAGCGGATGGGGTCGAAGTAGCGGTCGGCGACGCGCTCCTTCAGGGGGATGATGGCGTTGTCCGTGATGTGGATATCTTCCGGACAGACCTCGGTGCAGCACTTGGTGATGTTGCAGTAGCCGACGCCCGCGTCCTGGCGGGCGAGCTCGAGGCGGTCCTCGGTGTCGAGGGGGTGCATCTCAAGCTCCGCGAGGCGCACGAAGAAGCGCGGTCCGGCGAACTCGGGCTTGTTCTCGGGGTGGTCACGGATGACGTGGCAGACGTTCTGGCAGAGGAAGCACTCGATGCACTTGCGGAACTCCTGCCCGCGCTCGACGTCTTCCTGCATCATGCGGTAGGTGCCGTCGGCCTCGGGGGCGCGCGGCTTGAAGGCGGGGATGGTCTTGGCCACCTCGTAGTTGAAGGAGACGTCGGTCACGAGGTCGCGGATGAGCGGCCAGGTCTTCATCGGAGCGACGGTGATCTGCTCGCCGGGCTCGAAGAGGTTCATACGGGTCATGCACATGAGGCGGGGTTCGCCGTTGATCTCGGCGCTGCAGGAGCCGCACTTACCGGCCTTGCAGTTCCAGCGGACGGCGAGGTCGGGGGCCTGGGTGGCCTGGATGCGATGGATCACGTCGAGGACGACCTGGCCCTCCTCCATCTCGACCTCGTAGTCCTGCCAGTCGCCGCTCTCGGCATCGCCACGGAACACGCGCATGTTCGCTGTTTCGCTCATGGTTACTCCTCGAACAGCTCCTGCAGGTCGGCGGGCATCTCGGGGAGGGGCGAGGTGGTGACCTCCATCTCCCCGTCCGCGCCCTGGCGGATGACGACGTTCTTGTTGCCCCATTCGGCATCGTTCGGGCCGGGATAGTCATCGCGGGTGTGGCCGCCACGGCTTTCCTGGCGAACGTTGGCGGCACGGGCGGTCGCTTCGGAGACGGTCATCAGGGCTTGCAGGTCGATGGCCAGGTGCCAGCCCGGGTTGTACTGCTGATGGCCGTAGACCCCAACGTTAGCGGCGCGGCCCTTGAGCCCGTCGATGCGTTCACGCGCTTCCAGCAACTCCGACTCGGTGCGGATGATTCCGACGAGGCTGTTCATCGTTTCCTGCAGGTCGCGCTGGATCTCGTACGGGCCCTCGGCGCCATCGCGCTCGAAGGGGGCGCGCATCTCCGAGACGATCTCCTTGACCTGCGCGTCGTCGGCCTCCGGGGCGGAGACCCGGGCGGCGTCCTCGACGGCACCAAGGCCGGCGCGACGCCCGAAGACGACAAGGTCGGAGAGGGAGTTGCCGCCGAGGCGGTTGGCGCCGTGCATGCCGCCGGCGCACTCGCCCGCGGCGAAGAGCCCGGGAACGGTGGCGGCGCCGGTGTCGGCGGCGACGCGGATGCCGCCCATGATGTAGTGCATCGTGGGGCCGACTTCCATCGGCTGGGCCGTGATATCGACGTCGGCGAGCTGCTTGAACTGGTGGTACATGCTCGGCAGGCGGCGGCGGATGTACTCGGTGGAGCGCCGCGAGGCGATATCGAGGAAGACGCCGCCGTGGGGGCTGCCTCGGCCGGCCTTCACCTCGGAGTTGATGGCGCGGGCCACCTCGTCGCGGGGGAGGAGGTCGGGGGTGCGGCGGTTGTTCTCCTTGTCCTCGTACCAGCCGTCCGCTTCCTCGATGGTGTCGGCCGTCTCGGCCGCGAAGAAGTCGGGGATGTAATTGAACATGAAGCGCTCGCCGTCGCTGTTGCGCAGCGTGCCTCCATCGCCGCGGACGCCCTCGGTGACGAGGATGCCGCGAACGCTCGGGGGCCAGACCATGCCGGTCGGGTGGAACTGGACGCACTCCATGTCGATGAGCTCGGCGCCGGCCCAGTAGGCGAGGGCGTGGCCATCGCCGGTGTACTCCCAGGAGTTGGAGGTGACGGAGAAGGCCTTGCCGATGCCGCCGGTGGCGAGCACGACCGACTTCGCGTTGAAGACGAGGAGATTGCCACTCTCGCGCCAGTAGGCGACGGCGCCGGAGACGCGGTCGCCGTCCTTGAGCAGTCGGGAGACGGTGCACTCCATGAAGACGTCGATGCCCTTGTGGACGGCGTGCTGCTGAAGGGTGCGGATAAGCTCGAGGCCGGTGCGGTCGCCGACGTGGGCGAGACGCGCGTAGCGGTGCCCGCCGAAGTCGCGCTGGAGGATGCGGCCGTCGTCGGTGCGGTCGAAGAGGGCGCCCCACTCCTCGAGCTCGTTCACGCGGTCGGGGGCTTCCTGGGCATGGAGCTGGGCCATGCGCCAGTTGTTGAGCATCTTGCCGCCGCGCATGGTGTCGCGGAAGTGGACCTTCCAGTTGTCCTGGGGCCAGACGTTGCCGAGCGCGGCGGCGATGCCGCCCTCGGCCATGACGGTGTGGGCCTTGCCCAGCAGCGACTTGCAGATGAGGGCGGTGCGGGCGCCCTGCGCGGACGCCTCGATGGCGGCGCGCAGCCCGGCCCCGCCGGCCCCGATGACGATGACGTCGTAGTCGTGGCGCTCGTACTCAACCATCGTCTAGAAGTGGCTCCAGGTGTTGGGGTCGGTCATGTGCCCGTTCGCGACCAGGCGGATGTAAACATCGACGAGGACGATGCCGAGCAGGCTCGACCAGGCCCAGAAGCGGTGGTTCTCGTTCCAGATGCTGACGTAGTCCCAGACGCGCTTGCGAGCACGGGTGAAGGCGGAGCAGCTGAAGCAGTTGAGCCCGCCGCCCACGAAGTGGCGCAGGGAGTGGCAGGAGAAGGTGTACATCATGAGGAGGAAGGCGTTGAGGATGAGCAGCGCGGAGCCCACGCCGAATCCCCAGCCCTCGCCGGGAACGTAGAGGCTGCGGATGGCGCCGATCCAGAGGAGCGGCACGAACACGAGGGCCACGTACATCACGTAGCGGTGCATGTTCTGCATGATGAGGGGGAAGCGGGACTCGCCCTTGTAGCTCGGGGCCACGTCGCCGACGGCGCAGGCGGGGGGGCTGAGGAAGTAGGAGCGGTAGTAGGCGCGCCGGTAGTAGTAGCAGGTGGCGCGGAAGGGGACGGGCCCGATGAGCACGATGAAGGCCGGGGAGAGGTACCAGGCGCCCTCCCAATCGGCGTTGATCATGGTGAGCCAGGTGGGCTCGAAGATTGGGGTGAGGAGGTGGGTGCCCTCGACCTCGTAGTGCCCGATGGGGCCGAAGTCCATGATGATGGAGACGGTGAGCCAGCCGAAGAAGAGCGAAAGGCTGGCGAATACGAGCGCCGGTTCGAACCACCAGCGGTCTTGCCGGAGCGTGGTCAGAAATCCGCGTCGGAGGGGCGCGGCAACAGCCTGAGCCATGGTTACCCTCGGAGTTATCAGACCCGCGAAACGGGCCTCAGGCATCCTACCGCCGCCCCCAATAGGGGGCAATTGCGGCGCGTAGGATCGCGTTGACGGCGCCTGTAGCTGCGTGCTACCAACGCCGCCGCAAGGAGCGACCATGCTGGGAACATCGGACCTGACCGCGCTCGTGGGGAGCGTCCGCTTCGACGAGGCCCGCGCCTTCTACCAGGACACACTCGGCCTCACGCTGCTCTCGGAGGATCCGTTCGCAGCCGTGTTCGACGCGCACGGGACGATGCTTCGGCTCTCCAGGGTCGGGGAGTTCACACCGGTACCGTTCGCAGTGCTCGGCTGGGGCGTCTCCAACATCGAAGACACCATCGACGGGCTCGCGGATCGCGGAGTGGTCTTCGAGCGCTACGAGGGCATGGAGCAGGACGAACGCGGCATCTGGACGGTTCCCGGCGCCGGTGTGCGCATCGCCTGGTTCAAGGACCCCGACGGCAATACGCTTTCGCTCACGGAGGCGCCTGCATGACCGCACCGACGGAGCTCAACCCGTACAACGCCGACGTGATCGAGTGCCCCTACCCGATGTACGAGCGCATGCGCGAGCAGGGCGTGTACTACCTCGAGTCGGCGGATGCCTGGATCGTGACGCGCTGGGACGACGTGCAGTTCGTTTTGAAGCGAGCGGACCTGTTCTCGAACCTGCCGCAGGTGGACCCGCACAGCCTTCCGGCGGAACAGGCGCAGCTCGCGCGCGAGACGGGCGCCCTCCCGGGCAGCGACCCGCCCGAGCACACGCACTACCGTCGCCTGGCCGGGCCGTGGCTCTCGAAGCGGGGGATCGAGTCGTTCGAGCCGAACGTGTATCGCGTCATCGACGGGCTCATCGACCGCTTCATCGACGACGGCGAGGTGGAGTTGGCGAGCCAGTTTTCGACGCCGCTGACCGTGCTCGTGTTCGTCGAGCTTATGGGCATCCTCGACGAGGACATTCCCCGGGTAACGAGCTGGGTGAACGACACGATCGAGCTGATGGGGGCAGGCTTCGGGCTGGTCGAGCGGGAGCGGGTGGGGGAGCTACTGGCGAGCGGCGAGGAATTCCGGCGCTACCTGCTGGACCTGGCCGAGGAACGCCAGCAGAACCCGCGCGGCGACATGCTCACGGACCTCGTGACGGGTTCCATGAAGGGCTTCGGGGGGCGCACGCTGCACGAGCAGGAGCTGCAGGGGATGCTCGTGACGCTGCTGATGGGCGGCACGGAAACGACCCTGAACATGGTCGACAGCGGGATGTGGTTGCTGCTGGAGCACCCTGAACTGCTGGCCGAGATCCGCGCGGACCACTCCCTCATCCCCAACTTCGTCGAGGAGGCGCTGCGGATCGAGTCGCCGGTGCAGCAGCTGGGGCGCCACGCGATCGTCGACACCGAGATCGGAGGCGTAGCGGTGCCGGCGGGGGCGCGCATCTCCATCTTCTACGCGGCCGCCAACCGCGACCCCTCGCACTGGGACGATCCGGACGCCTTCGACATCCACCGCGAGGAAGCGAAGCGGCACCTCGGCTTCGGAGCGGGGGTGCACTACTGCATCGGGGCGCCGCTGGCGCGGATGGAGGGGCGCATCGCCTTCGAGCGCCTGCTGACACGGCTCACGAACATCCGCTACAGCCCCGGCAAGAACGACTTCCGGCACGGCCCGAACCACGTCCTCCGCGGGTTCCGGGAGCTCTGGCTGGAGTTCGACAGGGCGTAGGGCAGCGTGACCCGCAAGGAGAAGGACCGCCAGCGCTTGCGTGCCCTGCTACTTGCAGGCACGGCGTCGCCATCAGCGGTCGTGGCTGACGCAGATTACTTTAATGCGCTCCGCGACCGGGTTCGCGAGGCCGGTCAGGCGTAGTTTTGCGTCAGCGGATCCTCCAGGTCCTAACCGCAGCGGGCGATTGTGCGCTACAATTGAGGCATGGCATCGACGAAGGCGACGAAGCAGCAAGCGCCCGCTCACGACCCGTTGGGGGTTCTCCTGGCAGGAGATAGCGAGGCCATAGATGCGTTGGCCACGGCGGCGGAGCTTGGGGTGGTGGAGTGGATTCGCGCGACTCTCTCCGATGCCCTCGATGCGCGTGACCCGAGGGTGACCGTCGACGAGGACATGGAGCGCAAGTTCCGGGCCATCATCAAGGCTTCTCAATACTCGTACCCAACGGGCGACATTGAAGACATGCTCCGGGAGACCGAGGCGGGCCGCTGGGTGAGGTGGTGATCTTCGTCGACGCCAACGTCCCGATGTATCTGGTGGGCGGCGAGCATCCCAACAAGACCACTGTCATGGGCCTCTTGCCAACTTTGACAGCCGCTGGCGAGCAGCTCGTCACCGACGTGGAGGTCTACCAGGAAATACTCCACCGGTATCACGCCACGCAGCGGCTGGAAGTTGTCGACGCTGCCTTTGAAGCTCTTGATGACCTCGTGTCGTCCATCCTGGTGTTCGGACGGGAAGACGTGCTGGAGGCGAAGGACATCCTCGCCTCTGCGCCCGGGCTATCCGCGCGGGATGCCATCCACATTGCCGTGATGCGCCGTGCCGGCGTCAATCGCATCCTGAGCTTCGATCGCGGGTTCGACGCGTTTCAAGAGGTCGAGCGAGTCAGCTAGCCGACCACCGCTAGCGCATCGACGGCGGAGCCGCGGAGGGCGAAGGGGCCGGCGTGGTCGATGCGGACGTCGACGAGGGCGCCGGTGCGAGCGGGGGCGTCGAGGTGGACGAGCTTGCCGGTGCGGGTGCGCCCGTAGGGCTGGCCCTTCTTGCTGGTCCCCTCAACGAGAATGGTCTGGGTCGTGCCGAGGAGGGACTCGTTGATCTCGCGGGAGATGCGCTCCTCGATGGCGTTGATACGCTGGAGGCGCTCGGACTTGACCTCGGCGGGGACGTCATCGGGCAGCTTGCGGTAGGCGATCGTGCCGGGGCGGGGGGAGTAGGCCGCCGAATGAACCTTATCGAAGCGCAAATTCTCGAGTAGCTCGATCGTCTCCTGGAAGTCGGCCTCGGTCTCGCCGGGGTAGCCGACGATGACGTCGGTGGTGATGCCGGCGGCGGGCATCAGGCCGCGCACCTCGGCGACCTTGTCGAGGTACTCGGCCTTCGTGTAGCCGCGGCGCATCGAGTCGAGGACGGCGTCGCTGCCGGCCTGCACGGGCAGGGAGAAGCACTCCATGACCTTCGGGAGGTCGGCGACGGCCTGGAGGATGCGCGGGGTCATGTCCTTCGGGTAGGAGGTGAGGAAGCGGATGCGGTCGAGCCGCTCGATGGCGGAGAGCTCGCGCATCAGGTCGCCGAGGTCGGGCGTGGCGTCGAGGTCGTGGCCGTAGGCTTCGACCGTCTGGCCGAGCAGGGTCACCTCGCGCACGTCGTTGGCGGCGAGGTAGGCGACCTCGCGCACGACCTCGTCGACGGGGCGGCTGCGTTCGCGACCGCGACGGTAGGGGACGATGCAGTAGGTGCAGAACTTGTCGCAGCCGTGGACGACGGGCACGTAGGCGGTGGGGCCGTCGGGCACGGCGAACGTGGCTGGCCAGAACTCGCCTCCGAGATCCTCGGCGGGCTCCTCGACGAGCTCCATGATGGGCTCGAACTGCTGGGGCCGGGCGAAGACGTCTACGAAGGGGAAGCGCTTCTCCAGGTCGGTCGTGCGCAGGCCGACCATGCAGCCCATGACGGCGACCTTGAGGTCGGGGCGCTCCTCCTTGACGAGGCGTACGCGTCCGAGCTGGGAGTAGGCGCGATCCTCGGCGTGCTGGCGCACGCTGCAGGTGTTGATGACGACGATGTCGGCGCTGGCGGCCTCGGGGACGGCTTCCATGCCGAGGCGCGTGAAGCCGGCGGCCAGCTTTTCGCTGTCCGCGACGTTCATCTGGCAGCCAACGGTCCAGAGGAAGTAGCGCTCGGTCATCATTTCTCTCGGGTCTTGAGTGGCGGAGGGGGAGGGATTCGAACCCTCGACCGACGTTTCCACCGGTAAGCGCTTAGCAGGCGCCCGCACTAGGCCACTATGCGACCCCTCCACAGGCATTGTAGGCACGCGGATCGCTTGCGCCACATTCGGGCCGGTCTGTTCGCCCCGCCTTGGGGCGCAGGTCCTACACTTGCTGCATGGCGCCGGCCGTGGTCGTGGTCATCTTCACCGTGCTCGAAGGGCGGCTCTCCGTGCTCCTGATCGAGCGCGCGGCGGAGCCCTGCCAGGGGGAGTGGGCCCTGCCCGGGGGCCTGCTACAGGGAGACGAAACGCTCGACGGGGCAGCCAGCCGCAAGCTCCAGGACGAAACAGGCCTGACGGACGTGTTCCTGGAACAGCTCTACAGCTTCGATGCGACGGACGAGGGGAACGCGGGGATCGTGGTCGCGTACTTCGCGCTGCTCCCGGCAGCGCAGGCACGGCTGCGGCGCGAACTTGAGTGGCGCCCGGCCTGGCACGCCCTGCGCGAACTCGGCGACCTCGCGTTCGAGAACGAGCGCATCCTCGACTACGCGCGCGAGCGGCTGCGCAACAAGCTCGCCTACACGAACGTCGCCTACAGCTTCCTGCCCCGGCGCTTCACGCTGCGGGAGCTGCAGGGCGTCTACGAGGCGATCCTCGAGGAACCGGTCGACAAGCGGAACTTCCGGCGCCGGATGGTCGGGCTCGGAATCGTCCGGGCCACCAACGAAACCCGCAAGGAAGGCGCCCACCGCCCCGCCCGCCTGTACGAGTTTTCTTCCTGAGGCCGAACTGTCGGTGGTCGGTGGTCGGTGGTCCCCAGACCCACGAGGTCGCCAATGTAGAGACAGTGCCCTGGCCGGGGCTGTCTGGGCCCCTAGGGTCGCGGGGGAGCAACCACGTATGCTGGGCCCGTCGACGACTGCCAGTGAATCGGAGTGAAGCGGAGTTGTCGGCATCGACAGGCCTTCCTGGATACTGCGGGACCGCGGCCTCCCCTCAGTGACGCGAGGGGCGAAGGTGTGGCGTACGCCCCTCAGAAGTGACGAGTTCGGAAGGAGCCTGTTTCGTGTCGACTGTAGCCCACCTCCAGCGCCTCGTTTCGTACGTCCCACGCGGGCTCATGCTTGTAGCAGTGGCTGCGCTTGGGCTGTCGGCCATGGCGGGAGCTGGGGCAACGGGAGAGGCTGGGGGCACGGTCCGCATCGAGGTTCGCGTCTGGCAGAGCCTGGAGGATGGCAGGGAGATCCACCTCAGCGCCCGCCCGGCGGATGGCTCGTGGCGCACGCTGGGCACCATCCCACTGCCGCTGGACGATGGCTTCAGCGACAGCGGACAATTCCGATACGGGGACACCAGCCTGGACGTTCCCGTGCCCACTCAGGCGATCCCGCCCGCAGTGGAGGTGCGCGTCTGGCAGCACGTGCGGAAACCCGGGGCGATCTACATCAGCGCACGTCCCCGCGGCGGTTCGTGGCGAGAGCTGGGCACGATTCGCCTGCCGCTGGAGGCTGGCCTCAGCAACAGCGGACGATTTCGTTATGGAGACATCGCCCTCGCCGTACCGTTGCCGAACAGGGGAGTTGCGACGTTGGCTGGGGGCTTTGGGAGAACGGGATACCCGGACGCACGGGGGTGGGGGGAGCTCGGGCTCACCGTCGCCTCCGACGGTAGCGTGATCGTCGCGGATCGCTGGAACCATGCGATCCGCCGGGTTACGCCCGAGGGAGTCGTGACGACCATTGCGGGTGGCAACGGGGCAGGTCTGCTGGATGGCACGGCGGAGCACGCCCAGTTCAACTCGCCCCGAGATGTGGCGATTGATGCGGATGGCGCCATCTACGTCGCCGATGCCGGAAACCACCGCATCCGGAAGGTCACTGCCGATGGCGTGGTGTCAACGGTCGCCGGGAGCGACCGCGGCGAAGCCGACTGGAGGGAGATACGGGATGGTCCCGCCGACAAGGCCTTGTTGGCAGGTCCTGCTGCGCTCGTAGTGGATGCATACGGCGACCTCTACATCCTGGAGCGCTTCGCCGTCAGGCGGCTGTCGCCGTCGGGTTGGGTCTCGACCGTGGTCAAGCACAAGGGCTGGGGCTGGCGCGATGGACCGACAGAGGAGGCGGAGTTCCAGAGCCTGTACGACATGGCGGCTGATGACGCGGGCAACCTCTACCTGATCGACGACACGAGGGGTTCCCTGGGTTCGGGCGCGATGGTCCTCGCCATCCGGAAGATCGACACGGCTGGCGTCGTTACGACCCTCTACCGGGACCGTCCCCCATCACTAGGTGGCACCCTGGCCTATCCCTCAGGCCTCGCGGTAACGGGCGATGGTGTGATCTATCTCGCCAACACGGGGCGCCACCAGATTGTCCGGCTGACGGCTGAGGGCGAGCTACAGGCAGTCGCTGGCACGGGGCAGGAAGGCCAACTTGAAGGTCCTCACGGTGCGGCAACGTTCTCTGCTCCCAGCAGAATGGCGTTCGCTCCCGACGGCTCGCTTGTTGTAGCTGACCAGGATGGAACCGTCATCCGCCGAGTCCTTTCCGGCGGTGGCGGGTCTGGGGCCGATGCGATTCCGCTGGCGGACTTCGAACCACTTCCACGGGTGGCGGGAGTGCGTGTCAGCGTCCTTGCAGGGGAGGGTGAACAGGGGTTCCTGGATGGGCAGGGCACACAGGCGCAGTTCTTCTTCCCGGTGGGTATGGCTCTGGACGGGTCGGGGAACGTGATCGTGGCCGACTCGGGCAACGATGCGATCCGCGCCATCGGCTTGGATGGGACGGTAACCACGCTTGCGGGAGGGAACGGGGCGGGCGGGCGCGATGGTCCGTGCGGGGATGCCCAGTTCTCGGAACCCGCGTGGGTGGCGGTGGACACCGACAGGGGGATTGTCTATGTGTCCGAGAGAAGCGGACACCGGATTCGTCGAATCGATGCCGGCGAGCCCGGGTCCTGCTCGGTGAGGACTGTCGCCGGTAGCGAACGGGGCTTCCGCGATGGATCCGCGGCAGAGGCGAGATTCTCCTATCCCCAGGGGGTCGTGCGTGAAGACGACGGAAGCCTGTTCGTCGCCGACTCCGGGAACAACCTCATCCGGCGCGTGTTCCCCGGCGCCCGGGTCTCGACCATTGCCGGCGATCCCGACGGATTCAGGGGCAATCCCGGGACCCGCGACGGAACAGGGCCAGTGGCCCTGTTCAGCAGCCCAGATGGCATTGCGCTCGATCGGGAGGGCAACATCCTCTTCACCGAGTCGAACAACGCCATTCGCAAGATCGATCGCGACGGATTCGTGTCCACTGTGCTCAGGACGCCAGGGTATGACGAGGGCGGAGCGCTCTCGCCCTTCACCGCCGGGATCGCCGTCGGCCGGGATGGGAGCCTCTACGTTGCTGACTTCGCCTTCGACCGCGTCTTGAGGCTCACCACCGATGGCATCCTCTCGATCGTCGTGGACCGGGAGACGCACATGCCCCCCGGATACCGCTTCGGAGACCCATATGGGCTTCTCACGACTGCAGACGGCCCCCTCTTCGTGACGGCCCGCCACACCGGTGTCATCTTCAAGGTCACGTTCGAGGACTAGGTCGACAGGGAACGGGGACACGTCCAGCAGTGAGCAACGCCAACCAATCTCTTTGTCTCCCAACATCCATGTTGGAACAGTAATATTGGGGAGTTCGAGGGGTGGCCCTTACATGCCAACAGCCGGGCGGCTGTGAGATAGACGCCGTCGGCCCGACGAGGGACATCTGTTGCGAGTCCGGGGCCCTAGCCACCTCTCGGAGGCAATGCGGCTCCCCAGGAGTAGCGCAGCGTTTGGTGTCGATTAGGAAACCGGGAACGTGGTCGGTGGTCGGTGGTCGGTGGTCGGTGGTCGGTGGTCGGTGGTCGGTGGTCGGTGGTCGGTGGTCGGGAAGGAACTCCAGCGTCAGCGCAGAGTCAGGCGACACCCCTTGCGAGTTCGGCAGGTCAGCATCTAGTCGCCGGCCCGCCACTCGTCTCGCAGGATCGCGTAGAGCACGTCGTCGATGTACTCGCCGCGGAGCTGGCGGTGGCGGCGAAGGAACCCCTCGCGCTTCATGCCAAGCTTCTCCATGACCCGCCAGGATGCCTCGTTGTCGATGGCCGCGTACGCGTAGATCCGCTCCAGCCCAAGGGTCCGGAAGCCATGCTCGATTGCCACGGCCACGGCCTCGGTCGTGAGGCCCTGTCCCCAGAGGGCGCTGGCGATGCCGTAGCCGACTTCGGCCGAACCGGCAGAAGGGGTGAGATTGAGGAAACCGGAGGCCCGTCCGTCGTGGTCAATCGCCCACCTCAGTTTCTCCTCGGTCCTCGTGAGGATGGCCGTGGCCATGAACTCCTCGGTATCGCGACGGACATACGGGTGGGGAACCTCGAGGTAGCGGCCCCATTCGGGGTCGGAAGCAAAGGCGAACACGTCGTCGATGTCGGCCATGCGGAAGGGGCGCAGGAGGAGGCGGGGTGTACGAAGCTCCGGCGGGCCTGCCTCGGCAGGTTGCTGAGCAGCCTGGTCGCCTGCCGGCGACCAGTTGTCCCGAAGGATTGCGTAGAGCACGTCGTCGGTGCGCTCGTCGCGAATGAGGCGGTTGCCGCGCAGCACGCCCTCACGCGTCATCCCCAGCTTTTCCATGACGCGCCAGGAGGCCGAGTTGCGGATGTCGGCGACGGCCTGAATGCGCGCCAGGCCCATCGACTCGAAGCCATAGGCGATTGCAGCCCGGGCCGCTTCTGTGGTCAGGCCCTGGCCCCAGAGGGGATGGGCGATGGAGTAACCCATCTCCGCCAGGTTGTGGTCGCGAACCCTCAGGTCGATGTTGCCGGAGGCGCGCCCTTCGTAGACGACGGCCCACGTGGGGTTCTTTGCGGGATCGGCGAGGAGCAAGGTCGCGACGAACTCCTCGGCGTCGCGACGCGTGTAGGGCGAGGGCACTTCGAGGTAGCGACTCCACTCGGGGTCGGTAGCGTAGGCGAAAACGTCGTCGACATCGCCGCTGCGGTAAGGGCGCAGGAGGAGGCGTTCGGTACGGAGTTCGGGGAGGCCTTCCATCGAACGAGTATTCGGCATCGGCGGGCTTTACGCGAGGTTCGGAGTACCCTGCTGTATCCTTGAGGCCGAGGCTTACGAGCCGTGCATCCCTACGTTGCCCAGTTCACCCTGACGTTTCTCACGATCCTGACGTGGGCGATCGTGGCGCGTGCGCTTATCAGCTTCCTGCCGATCGACCAGGGGAGCACTATCTACCAGGTGCTGTTCCGGATCACGGAGCCCGTGATCGACCCGATCCGGCGGGTGCTGCCGAGCACGGGGATGCTGGACCTGAGCCCGCTCGCGGCCATCCTGTTGATGATCGTGTTGCAGCAGCTGGTGATCCAGATGGCGTCCGCTAACTGAACCGGGGCGAGAAACGGACCTAGGCGGCGGCCTTCGCGCGCTCGGCGACCCGGGCGAAGGCGTCCGGCCGGGTGACGGCGAGGTGGGCGAGCATCTTGCGGTCGAGCTCGACGCCGGCCTTGCGCAGACCGCTCATGAGGCGCGAGTAGCTGATTCCCTCGCGGCGGGCGGCGGCGTTGATGCGGATGATCCAGAGACGGCGGAAGTCGCCCTTGCGCGTGCGGCGGTCTTCGTAGCTGTAGCGAAGGGCGTGCATGACGCTCTCGTTGGCGCGGCGGAAGACGCGATGGCGCTGGCCGTGGTGGCCCTTCGCGAGGGCGAGGATCTTCTTGTGGCGGCGGTGCGAGGTGACACCGCGCTTCACTCGACTCATGGGTTGGGCTCCTTCGTGAACCTGGCCCGACGGCCAGGGGAACGGGTTACTCTGCGAGCATCTTCCTGATGGTTCGCGACTGGGAGGCGGAAACGGGGACGGTGCGGCCGAACTTCACGCGGACGGGCTTGCGCTTCTTCCGGCGGAAGTTGTTGCGGCTTCCGTACATCCGCATGATCTTCCCGCCGCCGGTTACGCGAAAGCGCGAGGCGGCGCCCTTGTGGGTCTTGATCTTTGGCACTGGCTAGTCCCCGGACGCAGCCGCGGTGACGGGTTCTCCGCTCTCGCTCTCGGGCTCTTCCCCGGCCTGGGCGGCGCCGTTCTGGGCTTCCGCCTCAAGCTCGGCGGCACGGTCCCGCGCCGCGATCCCGCGCTTGTCGGGAATCAGGATCATCGACATGTGACGGCCTTCGAGCGCTGCGTCCTTCTCCTTCGTCGCTACATCTTCGAGGTTCACGAAGATACGATCGAGGAGGTTCTTGCCGATCTGGGGGTGGGTGATTTCCCGCCCGCGGAACATGACCGTGACCTTCACCTTGTCGCCCTGGCGGAGAAGCTTCTCGACGGTGCGCGTCTTGAAGTCGATGTCGTGCACGTCGATCTTCGGCTTCATGCGCACTTCGCGCAGCCGGGTCTTGACCTGGTTCTTGCGCGCCTCGCTCTCCTTCTTCGACTGCTCGTACTTGAAGCGGCCGAAATCCATGAGGCGGGCGACGGGAGGGGAGGCCTGGCCGGAGACCTCGACGAGGTCGACATCGCGTTCCCGGGCCATGGCGATCGCTTCCGCCGTGCTGAGAACGCCGACCTGCTGACCCTCTTCGTCAATGACCCGCACCTCGGGAACGCGGATGCGCTCGTTGATGCGCGGCTGCGGCGGCGGCGGTTTAGGCGGAACTTTCGAGCGTCGTTTTCTCAAGCTGCTCCCCGTTGAACGTGCAGAGGATGATAGCACCCCGATTCTGGCGCTGTATATCGCAACCGCGCCGGGCTCTACCATGGCCCCATGGCGTCCGTGCGACGAGCGGTCATCCTCGCGGCCGGGCTCGGCACGCGCATGCTGCCGGCGACCAAGTCCATACCCAAGGAGATGCTGCCGGTTGTGGACCGGCCCATCATCCAGTACGCGGTGGAAGAGGCGGTCGCGGCGGGCATCGAACACGTCGTGATCGTGCTGTCGCCGGACCGCGCAGCGATCCGCGAGCACTTCGGCGGGGGCTCCCGCATCGAGGGCATTGCCCGCGAGCGCGGCGACGACGCCCTGACCGCGCGGGTGCTGGCGCCCGAACGGCTGGCGACATTCACGTTCGTGGAGCAGCGCGAGCCGCTGGGGACCGGTCACGCGGTCCAGCAGGCGCAGCCCTACCTTGAAGGCGAGCCATTCGCGCTGCTGTTCCCGGACGACATCATCCTCGGGCCCGCGCCCTGCACGGCGCAGCTGGCGAAGGTCTACGAGGGTTGCGGCGCGGCATCAGTCATCGCCGTGCAGCAGGTATCGCGAGAGCAGATCCCCCAGTACGGGATCGTCGACCCCACCGGTCCGGGCAACCCCGTTCGCCTGCGCGGCATCGTCGAGAAGCCGCCGGCGAGCGAGGCGCCGTCCGATCTCGGCGTGGTGGGGCGGTACGTGCTCGGCCCCTCCATCTTCGAGCAGATCGAGAAACTTGAGCCGGGCGCGGGCGGGGAGCTGCAGCTCACCGACGCGCTCGGGGTACAGATCGCGGCGGGCGAGCCCGTCTTCGCCTGCCGCTTCGAAGGTCGCCGTTACGACGCGGGCCGGCCCGCGGGGGCAATCGCCGCCGCGGTCGCCGCCGCCATCGACCGCGAGGAGATCCGTGCGGACCTCCTCGCCCACCTCACCGCCCTCATGCCAACGGAGCAGTAGCCATGCGCATCCTGACCATCGGGTATTCCCTGCCGAACACGATCGTGGACAACCACACGATCCTGAACGCGCCCAGCATCACCGACTACGACGCGGCCCTCATCGACCCTGAGGCGATCACGATGTCGGTCCAGCAACTGCTGGAAGGGGAGCGCCCCTTCGTCGCGCAGGACGGGCGGGATGTGGTCAACGGGGCGACAACGGCGACGCAGATTTCGGCCGCGGACCAGCTCCTGCGGCGGGCGGAGGAAGCGGAACGCTTCCTCGAACAGGGAGGCACGTTGTTCGTGGTCGGGCGGCCGAACGCGGTCCTGCCCGGGGTCATCGGCTTCGAGGGGTTCGACCGCTACAGCTGGCTGCCGGCGCCCCAGGGGGGGAGCTGGAACCCACCTAACCTGCGCGCCGGCGAGGGTAAGACCGTCCGCATCGCCGACGACCGGCACCCGCTCAGCGGGGTGCTGCGCGAGTACCGGCGGCACATCACCTACCGCGCCGTCCTGCATCCGGCGATCGCGACCGCGGATCGGGAAGGGCACGTGATCGCGACGGGCGGCTCGAACGTGCCCATTGCGGCCGAGTTCAAGGTGCTCGCGGGGCGCGTGGTGGTGACGCCCGTGTTCGCGAGTGTCACCGGGAACATCCGCACGAAGCTGGCCCAGGCGCTGGTCGACGCGATGACGGAGGTGGCCGCGGGCGCCGTCTCGGAGGACGCCCCCGGGTGGGCGCGCACGCACGCGCTGCCCGGTTCCGAGCAGATCGAGGCGGAACTGGCGGAACTGGAGGAGGCGGAGTCGGCGGCGGCGGCAAGAACGGCGGCGGTACGCGAGCGACTCGACCTGCTGACCGCCCACCGGCGGCTCCTGTGGGCGACCGGCCCAACCTTTGTGGGCGCCGTCCAGGACGCCCTGGCGCTCCTCGGACTGGAGGCGGCGACCGCAGACGACGGTCTGGCGGTCACGGAGGGGGAGCACACCGCACTGGTCGAGGTGGAGAGCGACCGCGAGGGTGTAGCCGAGTGGCCGTACGTGCGGCTCCAGCGGCGGCTTGAGCGGCGCCTGCTCGAGGAGGGGGATCAGCTCCGGGGCATCATCGTGGTGAACGGGAAGCGCACCATCACCCCGACGGCGCGGAAGGACCAGTTCAGCGACGCGCTGCGCATCGCCTGCGAAAACTACGGTTACGCACTGATCACGGGGGAGACGCTGTTCTCGCTGGTGCAGCGCGCGCTGGGTACCGACGCGGAAGGCGCCACACCTTTCGAGGCCGCCGGTCGGCGCCTCATCCACGGCCGGGGACTGATCACGACGGAACAGGCGGTCGGCGAGACGGAAGAGGCCGGGGACGCCAGCATCTTCTAGCGGGCGCGCGGCTACACGGAGAGAACCGAGGCCTCCCACTCTCGCAGGTTGGCGGGGTCAAGCCGCGTGATGTCGGGTAGACGGTCGAAGTCCCTGTCGGCGGAGATGATCCGCTCAATGCCGAGCCGCCGCATGACGGCCGCATGGATGTAGTCGCGCGCGGAGATCCCGGGATAGCGGTCCGCCAGCTCCGCCGCCAGTTGGACATCCTCCACGTAGAACGGCTCAACGCGGCCGGACATCAACTCCGCGAACCGCTGGAGCACCTCTCTCCCTCGGGGCCACTGCCGCGAACCGATATACCGATGCATCAGTTCCTGGAGGATCTCAACGTCAGCGATGAAGGAGCGCGGATGCGCCGCCACCATCCACAGGATGCGCGCGCAAGGCTCCCGGTAGAGGTGGTCCCGGCCCGCGGCGTAGATGGGGACGTTGGCGTCAAGAAAGGCGATCAAGGGAGGGGCTCGTAGGCCTTCACAAGCTGGCGCGAGAGGACATCCGGATCGGGAACGTCTTCGACCTCCAGGGCGGCCAGCCGCTCGACCGCGGCCTTGCGGCGCTCCAGCATCACGGCTTCCCAAGCCTCGTCAATCAGGCGGCGGACCACCTCGGAAGTGGGGATTCCCGCTGTTTCAACGAGCATGTCCAACCGCTGCTTCCGCTCTTCGTCCAGCCGTACTTCCAGGCGCGCGGCCATGGGTGCTCCCGTACGGAAGACTCCGTACGGTTTCCAGTATACGACAGCAGATGTACGGCGACGAGGGGCCGTGTTAGGAGTCGGGGAAGGTGACGCAGGTGGTCGTGCTCTCGATGCCCTCGACCACGCGGATGTGCTGGCTGATGAGGGCCGGCACCTGCGTGATGCTGGGCGCTTCGATGACGGCCACGATGTCGTAGGGGCCCATCACCTGGTAGACCTCGGCGATGCCATCCACATTCTGCAGGGAGTCGAATACGCGCTGGGTCTCTGCCGGGTCGACGACGATGAGCACGAACGCCTTGATCATCTCTTTCTCCTAGTCCTCGCGTAGCTGCAGGACGGCCATGAAGGCCTCCTGCGGAATTTCCACGTTGCCGACGCGCTTCATGCGCTTCTTGCCCTCGGCCTGCTTCTCGAGCAGCTTCCGCTTTCGCGTTATGTCGCCACCATAGCACTTGGCGAGGACGTTCTTGCGCAGCGCGCGGACCGTCTCGCGGGCAATGATACGGCCACCGATCGCGGCCTGCAGGGGCACATCGAACATCTGCCGGGGGATGAGGCTGCGCAGCTTGAGCACCAGCGAACGGCCCTCGCGGGTAGCGTTCTCGCGGTGGGTGATGATGGAGAGGGCATCAACCACCTGGCCGTTCACGAGCACATCGACCTTAACGAGCGCGGCGGCGCGGTAGCCCGCGGGCTGGTAGTCGAGGCTGGCGTAGCCGCTCGTGGAGCCTTTCAGGTTGTCGTAGAAGTCGACGAGTATCTCGGCCATGGGGATCTCGTAGGCGAGGAGCACACGCGCCTCGCCCGGGGCGAGGTCGTTCTCCGGCTCGAGGTACTCCATGCGCTGGAAGCTCCCACGCCGGCTTGTGACAAGGTCCATGACCTGGCCGATGTGGCGGCTGGGCGTGACGACGTCGATGTTCGCCCAGGGCTCGCGGATCTCCTCGATGCGGGAGGGGTTGGGAAGGAGGGAGGGATTCTCAATGGCGACCACCTCGCCCGAGCTCAGCTCGACCTCGTACTCGACGCTGGGGGCGGTTGTAAGCAGGCCGAGGTCGTACTCGCGCTCCAGTCGCTCCACCACGATCTCCAGGTGCAGGAGGCCGAGGAAGCCGCAGCGGAAACCGAAGCCCAGCGCCGCCGATGACTCCGGCTCGTAGGCGAGGGAGGCGTCGTTGAGGGCGAGTCGCTCCAACGCCTCGCGCAGCTCCTGGTACTGGTCGGAGTCGGTGGGGTAGATGCCGGCGAAGACCATCGGCTTGGCCTGCCGGTAACCGGGGAGGGGTTCGGACGCGGGGGCGGCGGCAAGGGTGACGGTGTCGCCCACGCGGCAGTCGGCGACCTCCTTCAGGCCCGTCGCGATGTATCCCACTTCGCCCGCGGCCAGGCCCGCAAGGGGACTCAACGCGGGAGCGAAGATGCCGAATTCTAGCGGCTCGAAACTCTTGCCCGTCTGCATCAGGCGCAAGTCGGAGCGGCCTTGCATCTCACCTTCCATCACGCGCACGTGGGCGAGCACACCCTTATAGGCGTCGTACTTGGAATCGAAGATCAGCGCCTTGAGCTCGGCCGAGCGGTCGCCCGTGGGCGGAGGGACGCGCTCGCAGACGGCCTCGAGGATCTCGGCGATGCCGCTCCCCTCCTTCGCGCTCGCGAAGATGATCTCCTCGCTGGCGAATCCGATGACGCGCTCCAGCTCGTGCGCGACTCGTTCGGTTTCGGCGTGGGGCAGGTCGATCTTGTTGATGACGGGGATGAGGGTGAGCCCCTGGTCGAGCGCCAGGTAGACGTTCGCGAGCGTCTGCGCCTCGATGCCCTGGGAGGCATCGACGACAAGGATGGCGCCCTCGCAGGCGGCCAGCGAGCGGGAGACCTCGTAGGTGAAGTCGACGTGCCCGGGGGTGTCGATGAGGTTGTACTGGTATTCCTCACCATCGGCGCCGCGGTAAGCCATGCGGGCGGCGGCGGCCTTGATCGTGATGCCCCGCTCGCGCTCCAGGTCCATGGTGTCGAGCACCTGGTCGGCCATGGCGCGCACGGCCACGGTCTCGGTCACCTCAAGGAAGCGATCGGCGAGCGTCGACTTACCGTGATCGATGTGGGCGATGATGCAGAAATTGCGGATGCGGGACTGATCCACACGCCCAGTGTATGGGCTGCCCGCGCTGCGAGCTTCATGAACGTGTCCGGCGGTCTCTAGGGGAGCCCCGTGCTAGTCTCGCGGCACAATCTCGCACCCCCAAAAGAGGACACACGATGGCACGGAAGAAAGTCACGATCGTTGGCGCCGGCATGACCGGCGGCGCCATGGCGCAGCGGCTCATTGAGCGCGACATCTGCGACGTCGTCCTGCAGGACGACCCCCAGTTCGCCAAGACGATGCACTTCGGCAAGGCGCTGGATGAGTCGCAGGCAGCCGCATGGAGCGGCTTCAGCGCCTCCATTAGCGCCACCGACGGTTGGGAAGAGACGGCGGACTCTGACGTGGTGATCGTGACCGCGGGGGCGCCCCGCCGGCCGGGGATGAGCCGCGAGGAGTTGCTGAACAGCAACGCCGCGATCGTGCGCGCCAAGGTGGCGGATGCGGCGAAGGCCTCGCCGAACGCGGCGCTCGTCATCTTCTCGAACCCGATGGACGCGATGTGCCACGTCGCCCTTGAGGCGAGCGGCTTCCCGCGGGAGCGGGTCATCGGCCAGGGCGGTGCACTCGACAGCGCGCGCTACCGCCACTTCGTCTCCGACGCCTGCGGCGTCTCGCCACAGGACGTCCACGGCTACGTCATCGGCGGCCACACGGACACGACGATGGTGCCCGTCGTCTCGCAGACGCGGGTCGGTGGCGTGCCGCTGACGAAGCTCCTGCTGGCGGAGCAGATCGACGAGGTCGTGGGCCGCACGATGCGGGGCGGGGCGGAAATCGGGGAACTAATGGGCGTCGGCAGCGCCTACTACGCCCCTTCGGCGGGAACGATCGCGATGGTCACGTCGATCCTGCTGGACCAGCGCCGCCTGATGCCGTGCTCGACGCTGCACCAGGGCGAGTACGGGATCGAGGGCGTGTTCTCGGGCACGGTCGTGCAACTCGGCGAGGGCGGCATCCAGCGCACCTTCGAGCTGGAGCTGTCAGACGACGAACGCGAGCGCGTCGTTGCTGCGGCGGAAGCGACGAAGGGGCTGGTCGCGCAGCTGGACTAGGGGGCCGGTTCAGCCCGCAGTCACGCGGGTCCAGGCGAGGCCATCGACGTGCTCGAAGTGGGCATCGGCGGAGACGAGCTCGGCGTCAGTCTCCACGGCATGCGCGGCGATCCAGATGTCGTTCGTGGGGATAGGTCGGCCCTTGGCGCGAAGAGCGGCGGCTATTCGGCCATAGCGTTCGGCTGTGCTCTGACCTACAGCAACCACCGACGTGCCAGGGGCGCGAAGGAACGCCTGGAGGCGATCCATGTTCGCCTCGAAGCGTGTTCCCCAGCGGAATCCATAGAGAAGCTCCCCGAGGACGATGACCGACAAGTAGACCTCTTCAGCTCCTTGCACGAACGCCGACACCTGGGGGTGGCCCTCAGCAGCCAGCCTGTATGCATTGGCATCCAGGAGGACCTTCACTGCCACATCGACTCGTCGATGGTGTGAAAGAACTCCAGAGCCTCTTTCAGCTCAGCGGACTCCTCGGGAGCCATACTCCCGACAAAGTGGTCCAGCGACTTGCCGATCCTGCGGGGAGGGGAAGGCGACCCAGGAAGCTCTGCGGCCTTGTAGAGGAGCTTGCGGGCAGCCTCGTCCGGAGAGATGCCCTCCTCCTCCGCGATCCTGAGGAGACACTGGTACACCCTGTCATCCATGTCCCGGACCGTTACCTGGTTCACGTCGCGCTGCCCCTGCGAGCTACATTGTAGCGAACAATGAACAGCCTGTCAGCCAGCCGCGGCGCGACGGAGGGCGGCGGCGGCTTCGCGGACGCGGACGGGGGCGGTGCCGCCGATGGCATCGCGGGCGGCGAGGGCCGCGTGGACGTCGATGTCGAGGACGTCGGGCTGGAACAGGCCGCTGGCCGCGGTGTAAACCTCGAACGGGAGCTCGTGTAGCTCGCAGCGGCGCTCCTCGGCCTCGCGCACGAGGCCGCCGGTGACAGCGTGAGCCTCGCGGAAGGGCAGGCCCTTGCGCACGAGATAGTCGGCGATGTCGGTGGCGAGGGCGAAGCCGCCGGAGGCGGCGTCGCGCATGCGCGGCAGGTCGAACTCCAGGGCGGGGACCATCGCCGCGAAGATGCGGAGCGTGGGCACGACGACCGCGGCCGCGTTGAGGATGGCGGCCTTGTCTTCCTGGAGGTCACGGTTGTAGGCGAGGGGCTGGCCCTTGAGGTTCGTCAGCAGGTTTACCAGCTCGCCGAAGACGCGCCCGGTGCGCCCGCGGGCCAGCTCGGCGACATCGGCGTTCTTCTTCTGGGGCATCATGCTGGAGCCGGTGGCGAAGGCGTCGGGCAGGCGCACGAAGGCGAACTCGGCAGACGACCAGATCACGATCTCCTCGGCGAGGCGCGAGAGGTGCGCCTGCGCAATGGCGCAAGCGGACAGGAACTCGATGGCGTAGTCGCGGTCAGCGACCGCGTCGAGGCTGTTGCGGGAGACGGCGTCGAAGCCGAGCTCGCGCGCGACCATCTCGCGGTCGAGGGGGGAGGGCGAGCCCGAGAGGGCGCCCGAGCCGAGGGGGAGCACATTCGCGCGGTCGCGGCAATCGCGGAAGCGGTCGCGGTCGCGCAACAGCATCTCGCCGTAGGCGAGAAGGTGGTGCCCGAGCGTCACGGGCTGGGCGCGCTGGAGGTGCGTGTAGCCCGGCATGGGGTCGGCCGCATGGACCAGCGCGAGGTCGCAGAGCGCCTCGATGAGGCCCTCCGCGGCGGCGGCGGCCAGGTCGCACTGCTCGCGCACGAGCATGCGATTGAGCAGCGAGACCTGGTCGTTGCGCGAGCGGGCGGTGTGCAGGCGGCCGGCAGCCGTCCCGATGTCTTCGCGGAGGAGCACCTCGACGTGGGTGTGGATGTCCTCGAGCTCCGGGCGCCACTCGACCTCGCCCGCGCGGAAGCGTTCGAGCACGCGGGCAAGGCCAGCGACGATCGCCGCAGCCTCGTCCCCGGGGATGATGCCGGTGGCGCCAAGCATGCGCGCGTGCGCGACCGAGCCGGCGATGTCGTGCTCGTACAGGTCACGATCAACGCCCGCGGTGTAGTCGCGCGTGAGGTCGTCCATCGACCCCTCGAAGCGACCGCCCCAGGTCCGTTGTACTTCGCTCATGGCTCCATTGTCGCGCGAAGGACCGCTGTGTCCTACCGAGCCTCGCATGGGGGCGAGACGGGGCCGCGTAGACTGCGGGCATGGCGACCGATTCGAGTCCGGATCCCATCCCCGACGACCTGCGGCAGTTCGAAGCGCTGGAAGCGATCATCCGGCGCCTGCACGGCCCGCAGGGGTGCCCCTGGGACCGGGAACAGACGCACGAATCGCTGCGGCCCCACCTGCTGGAGGAGAGCTACGAATTGCTCGAAGCGATCGACTCGGGCGAGGCGGATTCCATCGCCGAGGAGCTGGGCGACGTGCTCCTGCAGGTGCTGATGCACGCAGCCGTGGCGGAGCGGCTGGGCGAGTTCGAGTTCGGCGACGTGTACGCGCGCATCGCTTCCAAGCTCGTGGCGCGGCATCCGCACGTGTTCGCCGATGCCACGGCGGAGACAGCGGAAGACGTACGCGAGAGCTGGGACGTGCTGAAGCAGAAGGAGCGGCCCGACCGGTCCCGCCTCGACGGGGTGCCGGCCACGCTGCCCGCGCTGGCGGAGTCGCAGACAATCCAGGGGCGCGCCCGGCGAGCCGGGTTCGACTGGCCCGACATCCAGGGACCGCTGGACAAGTTGTCCGAGGAGATTGCGGAGCTGGCCCTGGCCGAGACGGAGGCCGACCGGGAGGAGGAGTTCGGCGACGTGCTGTTCGTGATCGCGCACATCGCGGCGACAATGGGGGTCGACGGCGAGCAGGCGCTGCGCCGGGCGAACGGCAAGTTCCGGCGCCGTTTCGGACTGGTGGAGCAGTACGCCACGGAGCGATCGCTCGACCTGAACGAGATGGACATGGAGGGTCGGGACGAATTGTGGGAGCGGGCGAAGGCATCGGAGCGGGGCGAGTTGTAGCGCCAGCCCGCCGCCGATAGGCTGACTCCATAGCGAACACGACGAGGGAGGCCACAGTGGCTCAGGCAACCGAATCCGTCATCACGCGGGAGCGCTTCACGCAGGGCAAGACCTACGAGGAGTACATCGAGTCGGGCATCCGCAACCGCGAGCAGTTCGACGACAACTACGGGAAGCTGGTCATCAGCGAGGCGCAGCAGGCCTCCCTGAGCGACCTGTCATCGCAGCCGAACGGCCCCGACCACATGGTGATCATCGGCGAGGACTGGTGTCCCGACGTGTACCGGGGAATGCCGGTGGGCGTGCGCATCGCCGAGGCGCTCGGGATCGAGGTGCGCATCTTCGAGCGGGACCAGAACAAGGACATGATCGCCGAGTACCTGAAGGACGGGGAGTTCGAATCCATCCCCGTCTACGTCTTCTACAACGCCGAGCACATCGAGCTGGGCCACTTCATCGAGCGGCCGGCGCTCGCGAACGAGCAGATGGACCAGCTCTACGAAGTGCTCGGCGACATGCGCCCGGAGGCAATCGCCCAGCGCCTCGGCCACGAGCCCAGCGAGGACGAGATCCAGCAGGCGCGGGCGGAAGGGCGCGAGCGCTACCTGGAGTGGCAGCGCACGAGCGAGACGTGGGCAAACTGGCGCGTAGCAGCGGTGGACGAGGTGATCGAACTGCTTGGCGGAGCCAGCTGACGGCTTCGGGAGGTTTCAAACTCGTTTCCCGAGTTGTTGTCGCGCGTGAAGGCGCTTCGTTATACTCCGGCAGACCTTGGGGGGCCGCTAGCTCAATTGGCAGAGCAAGTGACTCTTAATCACTAGGTTGAAGGTTCGAGTCCTTCGCGGCTCACCACTCCAGAGAGGTCTCGCCGGATGGTTCGCCATTTGGCCCAGGACCGGGGAAGTGTCGGAATTGGCAGACGAGCATGATTTAGGATCATGTGCCGCAAGGCGTAGGAGTTCGAATCTCCTCTTCCCCATGGCCCCATGGGGGACCCGCCACTCGTCAGAGCGGGACGCAGGCAAATCCGAGTCAGGCGAAAGGGGGCGTCATGGCGCTTCTTGAGGTAAATGATCTTCGGACGTACTTCTACACGCAGGAGGGCGTCGTCAAGGCAGTTGACGGCACGTCCTACTCCGTAGAGGAAGGCGAGACGCTGGGGCTTGTGGGTGAGTCGGGCTGTGGGAAGAGCGTCTCGGCGCTTTCTATCCTGCGCCTGATCCCTTCGCCCCCAGGCAAGATCGTCTCCGGCGAAATCATGTTCCAGGGACGTGATCTGCTGAAGCTCGATGAGAACGAGATGCGGCGCATCCGCGGGAACGACATCGCGATGGTGTTCCAGGAGCCGATGACATCGCTTAATCCCGTGCTAACCATCGGGCGGCAGATCACCGAGTCGCTGGAACTCCACCAGGACCTCCGGGGCCGGGCCGCTCGCGAGCGCGCGGTCGAGCTGCTGGAGCTGGTGGGTATTCCCGCCGCCCGGAGCCGCATCGACGACTACCCGCACCAGTTCTCGGGGGGCATGCGCCAGCGCGTGATGATCGCGATGGCGATGAGCTGCAACCCGAAGATCCTGCTGGCGGACGAGCCCACGACGGCGCTTGACGTGACGATCCAGGCCCAGATTCTCGAGGTCATGGCCCGGCTCAGCCGCGAGTTCGGCACGGCGGTCATCATCATCACGCACAACCTGGGCGTGGTCGCTCGCTACGCCGACCGGGTGAACGTGATGTACGCCGGCAAGGTCATCGAGCGGGCGGACGCGCATGAGCTCTACGCGAACCCGAAGCATCCCTACACGGTGGGTCTGCTGAACTCGGTGCCGCGGCTCGATGAGCTCCGGCAGGAGAAGCTGATCCCCATTGAGGGCCTGCCGCCCGACCTGGCGCACCTGCCAGAGGGCTGCAGCTTCTACCCGCGGTGCGACTGGCGCACGGACCAGTGCCTCGCACAGTATCCGGACACCGTCCAGGTGGAAGGCGAACACCAGACGGCCTGCTGGGAGTGGCAGAACGTCGGAAGGGAGCAGCCAGTTGTCACAACAAGCTAGCACCGTCGAAGAAGCGACCATGAGCAACGGCTCCGAGGACGCTCTCCTCTCGGTCGAGGACCTTGAGGTCTACTTCCCGGTAACGGCGGGACTGATCTTCCAGCGGCGCGTAGCCGACGTGAAGGCGGTGGACGGCGTCACCTTCAACGTGAAGCGCGGCGAAACGCTCGGTCTCGTGGGCGAGTCGGGCTGCGGCAAGAGCACGACCGGCAAGGCCATCCTGCAGTTGAACCGGCCCACGGCGGGCTCGGTCAACTTCGGGGGCACGGACCTGACGCAGGTGCGTGGCCGTTCGCTGCGCACCTACCGGCGCCGCATGCAGATGATCTTCCAGGACCCGTACGCGAGCCTGAACCCGCGTATGTCGGTCGGGTCGATCGTCTCGGAGCCGATCACCATCCACAACCTGGCTCGTGGGCAGGAGAAGCGCGATCGCGTGCACAACCTGCTGCAGACGGTGGGGCTGAACCCGTATTTCGCCAGCCGCTATCCGCACGAGTTCTCGGGCGGCCAGCGCCAGCGTATCGGTATTGCCCGCGCACTCGCGGTCGAGCCCGAGTTCATCGTCTGCGACGAGCCGGTCTCGGCGCTCGACGTGTCGATCCAGGCGCAGATTATCAACCTGCTGCAGGACCTGCAGGATGAGTTCAACCTCACGTACCTGTTCATCGCGCACGACCTCTCTGTGGTGCGCCACATCAGTGATCGCGTGGCCGTGATGTACCTCGGGCACATCATGGAACTCACCGACCGCGACACGATCTTCGACAACCCGCTGCACCCGTACACGAAGGCGCTGCTTTCGGCGGTTCCGATTCCGGACCCCGAAGTGGAGCGCGAGCGGGAGCGCATCATCCTGCTGGGCGACGTTCCCAGCCCGCTTTCGCCGCCTCCGGGCTGCGTGTTCAACACACGCTGCCCGATCGCCGTCGACCAGTGCCGCGAGGAGATTCCCGAGTGGCGGAACGTCGGCACCGGGGGCAAGGAGCACTGGGTCTGGTGCCACCGCGTCTAGCGCGCGGCTAACGGAACCGATGCGGAAGGGGTGGCCCATGGGCCACCCCTTCTTTATTGCCGACCCGACAGACCTCATTGCCCTCTCTATTGATTGTCCTGTAGCATAGGGGCATGTCGCACCAGTCGTTCACGCGGCTCACCGGGGGCGGGTTCAGCGAAGAGCAGACCGAGGCCCTCTTCGAGGTCTACGGCGACGGCTACGAGTCACTGGCCACGAAGCGGGATATTGAGCCGCTCGCCACCAAGGATGACCTCGAACGCTTCGCGACCAAGGACGACCTCGAAGCGATCCGCGTCGAAATGCAGGCGTTCGCGACTAAGGACGATCTTCAGGCGATCCGTGTCGACATGCAGGCGTTCGCAACAAAGGGCGATCTTCAGGCGATCCGCGTCGACATGCAGGCGTTCGCGACCAAAGACGACCTCGAACGCTTCGCCACCAAGGATGACCTGGCAGACTTTGTGAGGAAGGAGGACCTCGAAGGTTTTGCGCGGAAGGAAGACCTGGTTGGGTTCGCCACCCAGATCGACCTGCAGAGTGGACTGCAGTCGTTGGAATTGAGCCTGACTCTTCGATTCGGCGCCCTCATGGTTGCGGGCGTCGGAGTCCTCGCTGCCCTCGAACGCTTCTAGCGACCAGCCCTCGTCGGTGAGGCGCCCCGTCTAGCCGTCCTGGTTGAGCCAGGACATCATGCCCCGCATCTCGGCACCCACCTGCTCGACCTGGTGGTTCGCATCGCGACGGCGCATGGCGAGGAAGCTCGAGCGGCCGGACATGTTCTCCAGGATGAACTCCTTGGCGAACTGGCCCGACTGGATCTCCTCAAGGATGCGGCGCATTTCAGCGCGGGTCTCGTCGGTGATGATGCGGGGGCCGCGGCTGTAGTCGCCGTACTCGGCGGTATCGCTGATGGAGTAGCGCATGTTTGCGAGCCCGCCCTCGTAGATCAGGTCCACGATCAGCTTCAACTCGTGCATGGTCTCGAAGAAGGCGCTCTCGGGCTGGTAGCCGGCCTCGACGAGCGTCTCGAAGGAAGCCTTGATGAGTGAGGAGAGGCCGCCACAGAGAATGACCTGCTCGCCGAAGAGGTCCGTCTCGGTCTCCTCGAGGAAGGTGGTCTCGAGGACACCGCCGCGCGTGCCGCCGATGCCCTTGGCGTAGGCGAGGGCGACCTGCTTGGCCACCTCGCTGGAGTCCTGGTGGACGGCCAGCAGGCAGGGAACGCCGCCGCCCTCGGTGAAGACGCGGCGCACCAGGTGCCCGGGGCCCTTCGGCGCGATCATCGTGACGTCGACGAAGTCGGGCGGGTCGATCTGCTGGAAGTGGATGTTGAAGCCGTGGGCGAACATCAGCATCTTGCCCTCGGCCAGGCCCGGCTCGATCGCCTTCTCGTAGACGCTGCGCTGCAGGTGGTCGGGGATGAGCACCATGATGATGTCGGCCTCGCGGGAGACGTCCTCAACGGTGCCGACGCGCAGGCCCGATTCCTCGACGGAGCTCCACGAGCGCGACCCCGGATAGAGGCCGACGCGCACGTCGAGACCGGACTCGTGCAGGTTGAGGGCGTGGGCGTGGCCCTGCGAACCGAAGCCGATGACCGCGATCTTGCGGTCCTTCAGCAGTCCCAGATCGGCGTCGTCGTCGTAGTACATCGTGGCCATGCGGGCACTCCTTTGGGGTTGGGCCGCGGCGGAAGGGCCGGGGCGGACTATTTGGGCAGGATCACCTGGCGGCTGTGGCGGTCGCGGCTGTACTCCACGAAGGGGTTGATGCCGATCTCGCGCAGCATCCAGTGCCTCTCGATGACCTTCACCTTGCCCTCGACGAGGCGCACCCAGTCGGCGATGCGGGGGCGGGCGGGGTCGATCGCGATCTCGACGGCGGCGTCCTTCTCGCCGGCAACCACGGCCGTGAGGCGGGGGTAGCCGAAGGCGGGGCGGGGCGTCGCCTCGAAGAGGTCAAGCACCGCATCGACGCCGGACACGATGCCGTAGACGGAGTCGATGAGCGTGACCTTCTCGTCGAGCGAGTCCGCCACCTCGTCGCGGTCGCCAGCAATGAGCTTCTCGTAAAGGCCGCGCACGAGCCGCCGGGTCGAGCGCGGCGAGCCACCGCGGAAGGCGTTGGCGGCGTCCATGGCGGCGAGGGCGGGCTTGTCGAGCTCGATGTCGCGCATCATGCCGTAGAGGCGGCGGTCGACGATGAGGTCGTCCTCGACGCGGACGATGTCGAGCACACGCTGCTGGAAGGCGCGCCAGTCGTAACCCTTGGCCTCGATGGTGGCGCGCAGGGCGGTTGCGCCGCCGTCCTCGACGGACTCGGCGTCCGTGTAGGTGCAGTCGGCGTAGCGCTGCAGGAGCTCACGGTGGAAGTCACGCACGGCCACGCTGTCTCGCAGCATGGGGCTTCGGAAGGAGTGGAAGACGACGCCCGGATGGTGCAGCGCCTGGATCTCGTCGAAGCGGTCGTAGTTGATGGCGGTGACGAGCGCCTCGACAACGTCACTGTTGGGCATGGAAGCGGGACACCTCGGGCTGAGCTTGCGCGATTGTACCCCGCGTCACGAACGCGGGACAGGAGCGCCCCGCCTGACGCTGAGAGCGGCGGGCGGTAGCCTTTGCGGGCCACCCAGCGAGAGAAGCGAGGAACCCCGTGACCGAGCCCATCCTTACCCAGGAACGCGACATCCTCACCGAGGCCGACGCCTCAGCGCGGGCGGAGCGCGTCTCCAACTGCCGCTACGAGCTGGCGCTCGACCTGACGAAGGGCGCCCCCACCTACGGAGGCGCCGTCACGATCACCTTCGACCAGAGCGGCAGCGGCGACCTGATGCTGAACTTCCGGGGGAAGCGCATCGACCTGCTGGAGCTGAACGGCGAAGCGGTCGAGTTCGAATGGCGTGGGCGGGAGCTGACGCTTCCCGGGGCGGCGCTGGCGGCCTCGAACACGCTGCGGATCGAGTACGAGAACGACTACGACCACGGCGGCGACGGTCTCCACCAGTTCGTCGACCCGGAGGACGGCGAGGAATACCTGTACACGAACTTCGAGCCGTTCGACGCGCACCGGCTGTTCCCCTGCTTCGACCAGCCCGACATCAAGGCGCGTTACCGGCTGACGGTGACAGCCCCGGCGGAGTGGACGCTGACGGCGAACTCGCAGGAGACCTCGGCGGAGACGCTGGCGGACGGGCGCATCCAGCGGCAGTACGCAGAGACGCCGCCCTTCAGCACCTACCTGTTCGCCCTGATCGCGGGGCCGTACCACGTGGCCGCGGACGAGCACAACGGGATCCCGCTGGGGCTGCTCTGCCGGAAGTCCATGGCCCAGTACCTCGACACGGACGAGCTGTTCGCGATCACGCGGCAGGGGCTCGACTTCTTCGGGGAGTTCTTCGACTACGCGTACGCGTTCGGCAAGTACGACCAGATATTCGTGCCCGAGTTCAACCACGGGGCGATGGAGAACGTGGGCGCCGTAACCTTCAACGAGTCGATGGTGTACCGCGATCCGCCGACGGAGAACCAGCGGCGCCGGCGGGCGGAGGTGATCCTCCACGAGATGGCGCACATGTGGTTCGGGAACCTCGTGACGATGCGCTGGTGGAACGACCTCTGGCTGAACGAGAGCTTCGCGACGTACATGTCGTACCTGGCGATGGAGGGGGCGACCCGGTTCCAGTCGGGCTGGCAGGACTTCAACAACGGCATCAAGAACTGGGCTTACCGGCAGGATCAGCTGATCACGACGCATCCCATCGCCGGGACCGTGCGCGACACCGACGAGACGTTCCTGAACTTCGACGGGATCACGTACGGGAAGGGCGCTTCGGTCCTGAAACAGCTCGTTGCGACGATCGGAATCGAGGGGTTCCGCGAGGGGATGCGGCACTACTTCCGCACGTACGACTACGGCAACGCCTCGCTGTCCGACTTCCTCGGGGCGCTGGAGGAGGGGAGCGGCCGGGAGCTGGGTGAATGGTCGCGGCTCTGGCTGGAGACCTCCTCGCTGAACACGATCCGGGCCGACTGGGAGAGCGACGGGGAGCGAGTCACCCGGCTCGAACTGAGCCAGACCGCCCCGGCGGACTACCCCACCATCCGACCGCACACGCTGGAGACGGGCCTCCTGACGGACGACGGCGACGCCACCACAATCGAGGCGGTGCCCGCCGTGCTGGAGAGCGAGCGCGCCGAGATCGAGGCTGCGCGTGGACGGGCGCGGCCGGCGCTCGTATTCCCGAACTACAACGACCACGCCTACGCGAAGATCGCGCTCGACGACGAGTCCGTGGCGTGGGCGCGGGAGAACATCGAGCGGGTCGGGGACGACCTGCTGCGGCAGCAGCTCTGGTCGACGCTCTGGAGCATGGTGCGCGACCAGCAGCTCAAGTCGACCGACTTCCTCGCGATCGTGCGGGAGAAGATCGGGTTCGAGCGCAACATCGAGCTCGTCGACTCGGTCCTCGGGCACGCGCTTTCCGCGCGGAATGCGTACGTACCCGCAGACCAGCGGGACGCCGAAGCCCACCTGCTGTTCGAGACCGCCCGCGAGGGGTTACTGGCTGCCGATGACGAGGACACGCGCATCATCTGGGCGCGGTCGCTCGTTGGCCTCGCGCTGCACCCGGATGATCTTGCTTACATCGGCCGGCTGGCGGACGGGGACGAGGTCGTGCCCGACTTCGAGCTGGACCAGGACATGCGCTGGGGCGTGGCCGCGCGCCACACCGCCTTCGGCCTGCCGGGAGCGGCTGAGCGGGTAGCCGCCGAGGCCGAGCGCGACCCGTCCGACCGGGGGCAGCGCGCGCAGCTTCGCTGCAGCACCGCCATCCCCGACGCCGGGGTGAAGGCAGAGGCGTGGGAGCGCTTCTCAGGCGAGGGGTACGGCTCGCGTTACCTCAACCAGGCGGCGATGAGCGGATTCAACTGGACGCACCAGGCAGACCTGCTGGCGCCATACGTCGACGCCTTCTTCGAGCAGGTTGGCGGCATCTTCGTGGAACGCGACCGCGAATTCGCGACGGTGTTCTACGGGGGTCTCTTCCCGAGCTACCGGGTCGAGCAGGACACGCTCGACCGGGCGCAGGCGCTCCTCGACGAGACGCCGGAGGAGCAGGCGGTGTTGCAGCGCATGCTGCGCGAGGCGATCGACGACCTCGGCCGCGCCATCGCCTGCAGGGAGTTCGCGGCGAGCTAGCGGAGCAGCGAGGGACCCGTTGGACAGGCCCTCAGCCCCGCTTCGTCTGGCTACGGGCGGCTTCGTAGAAGGAGAGAAAGTCGTCGACGCTCGTGCGTGCGATCGCCTGGGCGACCACGTCCAGCGGGAGGTGGTCGAGGCGCCGGAATCGCACGCATGACTTCCCCATATCCAGTCGCTTGCCGCTGGCCGCGTAGGCGGTGGCGAACCACTCCCGGGTCTCCGGGTCGCTATAGACGTTGTTCAGGTAGAGGGCCATGTGACGCTTCTGGGAGGCGAGCGACGCCAGCGCCAGGGGCTGCCCGTTGTACGTGTCCGGATAGCGACTGAGGGGCACGACGTAGCTGATCATCCCAAACGAGATGCACTCCTCGTAGCCTTCAGGCAGGTTCTCCAGGACAACCCGGCGCACCGCGTTGATTGCCTCCCGCCGGTCCTCGGGCAGGCTGGCCAGGTATTCGTCGACCGTCGCCGCGTCGCTCTTCACCACAGGCCCTACTTTGCGCCCTAGCGAACCCCAGGAAGGCGATCGCGGAGGGCGTCGACGAGGCCGGCGATGGGGACGCGCACCTGCGCCTGCGAGTCGCGTTCGCGGATGGTGACGGCCTCGTCCTCGAGCGTGTCGAAGTCGACGGTGACGCAGAGGGGCGTGCCGATCTCGTCCTGGCGGCGGTAGCGGCGGCCGATCGACTGCGTCTCGTCGTACTGGGTCATCCAGTGCGAGCGGATGAGCGCGTGGACGCGTTTGGCGGTGGGGGTGAGGGTGGCCTTCTTCGAGAGGGGCAGCACCGCCACCTTGATGGGGGCAATGGTGGGGGGCAGCTTGAGCACCACCCGCTCGTCGCCCTTCTCGTCGGGCTCGACCGTGTAGTTCTCGATGAGCGCGACCGCGACCGTGCGGGTAAGGCCCAGGGCGGGCTCGATGACGTAGGGGGTGAAGCGCTCGCGTGTCTCCTCGTCGAAGTAGGTCAGGTCCTGGCCGCTGTGGGTGCTGTGCGCCTTCAGGTCGAAGTCGGTGCGGTTGGCGATGCCCTCAAGCTCGCCCCAGCCCCAGGGGAACTCGTACTCGATGTCGCTGGTGCCATCGCTGTAGTGGGAGAGCTCCTCCGCTGTGTGGGGGCGGATGCGGATGCGGGAGGGGTCGATGCCGATGGTCTCGGCGTGCCAGCGCTGGCGCTCGTCGATCCAGTAGCGGTGCCACTCGGGTGCGTCAGCAGGGCGGCAGAAGAACTCGACCTCCATGCACTCGAACTCGAGCGTGCGAAAGATGAAGCGGCCGGGCGTGATCTCGTTGCGGAAGCTGTTGCGGGTCTGGGCGATGCCGAATGGGAGCTTGCGGCGCATGGAGCTGCGCACATTCTCGAAGTTGACGAACATGCCCTGGGCCGTCTCCGGGGGCAGGTAGGCGGTCGAGCCTTCGTCGACCACCGGTCCCACCTGCGTGCGGAACATGAGGTTAAAGAGGCGGGGCTCGGTAAGCTCACCGCCGCAGTTGGGGCAGCGCAGGTGGCCGTCGTCGTCGCGCACGACCTCGCCGTACTGGCCCTCCTCGATGTGATCGGGGCGGAAGCGCTGGCGGCAGTCCTTGCAGTCGACGAGGGGGTCGTTGAAGGCGGCCGTGTGGCCGCTCGCGACCCAGACCTCGGGGTTCGTGAGCATGGCGGCGTCGATGCCGACCACGTCGTCGCGTTCGCGCACCATGGCGCGCCACCAGGCGTCGCGGATGTTGCGTTTCAACTCGACGCCGAGGGGGCCGTAGTCGTAGGTATTGGCGAATCCGCCATAGATCTCGGCGGAGGGGAAGACGAAGCCCCGGCGCTTGGCCAGGGAGACGATGGTGTCGAGGTCGGGTGCAGGCACGGATGGTTCCATTCTCGCGCTGGCTGCGCGGGGGTGGGGTGGCCTCACCTTAGCCCAGGGTCGAGTTAGGCCCCAGAGTCGAGGGCGGCGACGAGCATCTGCAGGGCGTGCTCGGCGATCTGCTCCATGATGGCGACGCGCGAACCCTCGAAGTGCACCTCCTCGCTCACCGTGCCATCGGGTCCGGCGAGGGCAAAGGAGACACCGCCGATGGGCTTGGCCGAACGCCCGGGGATGGGTCCCGCCATGCCGCTCTCGGCGACCACGTAGGCGGTACCGGTGCGCTCACGCACGGACTCGGCGATGGCGGCGACGGCGGCGGGGCTGACGGTCCCGTGCTCGCGCAGGAAGTGGATGTCGACGCCGAGGGTGTCCTGCTTGGAAGGCATCGTGTAGGCGACGAGGCCGCGGTCGAACCATTTCGAGGCGCCGGAGACGCTGATGAGCCGGGCGGAGATGAGGCCGCCGGCAGTGCTTTCAGCGACGGCCACGCGTTCCTCGCGTTCCAGGAGAAGCTCGCCGACGCGGGTGGCGAGTGGGTCGTGCTCTTGAATGGACATGGCGCGATGCTACGCTGCCGCGATGCCTGAGTACGAGATCAAGATCGTCGACGCCTTCACGAACGAACGGTACGCGGGGAACCCCTGCGGCGTGGTGACTCGCGCGGAGGGGCTGAGCGACGCGCAGATGCAAGCGATCGCGCGGGAGCTGAACCTGAGCGAGACGTCGTTCGTGACGCCCTCCGACGTGGCCGACATCCGGGCGCGGTTCTTCACCCCGCTGAAGGAGATCCCGCTGGCGGGGCACCCCACGATCGCAACTATGCACACGCTGGTGGAGGAGGGGCGCATCGGGCTGGGTGAGGGGCCGCGGCGCATCGTGCAAGAGCTCAGCATCGGCGTGTTGCCGGTCGACATCGAACGCAGGGACGACGGGCGCGTGCGCATCGTGATGACGCAGGCGGCGCCGGAGTTCCAGCGGCGGCTGGACCGGAGCGTGTACGCACAGGCACTCGGAATCACGACGGCGGACATGCTCGACGGCGTCCCGGTGCAGGTGGTCAGCACGGGCACGCCGCAGGCGATGGTGCCGGTCAAGTCGCTGGCGGTGCTGGAACGAATCCGGCCGGACCTCCAGCACCTGAGCGACCTGGAGGGGGTGGGGCACTACTTCAGCACGCACGTATTCACCCCGGAGGCGTACGACCCCGCTAACAAGGCGCACGCTCGGCACTTCGGGCCGTCGTCGGGCGTCTCGGAGGATCCCGTGACAGGAAGTGCGACGGGCGGGATGGCGGCCTACCTGTGGCGCTACGGCCTCGTGCGCGAGACCGCCTACACGGTCGAGCAGGGGCACATCATGGGGCGCCCCGGCATCGTCGAGGTGGAGGTGGAGGGCGAGGGGGACGAGCCCACGGCAGTGCGCATCGCGGGGAGCGCCATCACGGTCCTGCGGGGAACCATCACCGTCTAGCCCACGGCCACGGGGCGGGCGCTCTGCTACGCTGCCGCGCATGGCGCGCGAGGTCGACATGGCCGGGGCGGAACGGCTCCTGCTGGAGGCGGACTTCGAGGACCTGACGATGCTCTGGTCCTCAAGCAACTACGTCTACCTGGCCAAGCTCTGCACCGGCGACGGGCAGGAGATCGCAGCGGTCTACAAACCGGAGTCGGGGGAGACACCGCTGTGGGACTTCCCCACGGGCACGCTCTACGCGCGGGAGGTGGCGGCCTACCAGCTCGCGCAACTGCTGGGGTGGTCGTTCATCCCGCCGACGGTCGTGCGGGACGGGCCCCAGGGGGTGGGGTCGCTGCAGCTCTATGTGCCCCACGACCAGGCCTCGCACTTCTTCGAGCAGCGCGATGATCCGGCGCTGGTGCCACAGCTGCAGCGCATGGCGGTGTTCGACTTCGTGGCGAACAACGCCGACCGCAAGGGGGGGCACTGTCTGCTCGATGAGCAGGGGCGGGTCTGGGGGATCGACCACGGGCTCTGCTTCCACCAGGAGTACAAGATGCGCACGGTGATCTGGGACTGGGCGGAGCAGCCCATCTCGGACGAGTGGCTGGCCGACGTGGAGCGCGCCGCAACAGCGGTCGCAGGGGACGATGAGCAAACCGAAGCGCTAACGGCGCTCCTCTCGCCCGGCGAGGTGGGCGCGCTCCTGGGGCGGGCCGATCAGCTGCTGCGCACGCGCGCCATGCCGACCCCCGGTCCCCACCGGAGCTACCCCTGGCCGCTGGTCTGAGGGTTCAGGCCGGTAACTGGAGCAGCTGGAGCGTGTTCCCGTCGGGGTCCGCGAAGGTCGCGACCCAGCCGCCCCAGCGCTCCTGCTCGGGCGAGCGCGAGAACGCCACGCCGCGGTCGACCAGGCGGCGGTAGGTGGCGGCGATGTCCGCCACCTTGAGGTGAACCATGATTCGAAGCGGGTCGCGGGCGGGGCCGTGCACCTCGTCGTGGGCGGCGACGCTGAGACGGAAACCGCCCCACTCGAAGTTCGCGAACGCCGGCTTCTCGCTGCGTGGCATCAGGCCGAGGACGTCGCGGTAGAAGGCGAGCATCTCCGGATACCGGTCGGTCCAGATGATGACCCCGGCGACCCCTTCGATGTCCGCACCCTCGCCGGCCACGGGGTCAGCCTACGGGCTGCCAGTCGCGGCCACCGTCGCCGGCGACGGCGTGGCCGAGCCCGGGGAAGGGGAAGTGGCCGCTGGCGATGAGCGCGCCTTCCTCCTCGATGCGGGCGAAGAGCGCCTTGCGGCTCGCCGTTGAGGACACCTTGTCGACATCGGCGCCGGGGCACCAGCCGTCCTCGCGCACCTGCACGGGCTGGTGGGCAGCATCGCCAATGAGGTAGGCGCGCTCGCCTCCGCTGGCGAGCACGAAGGAGACGTGTCCGGGCGTGTGGCCCGGGGTGGGGACCGTCACCAGCTCGCTCGTGACGGCGTGCTCGCCTTCGACGAGGTCGAGCAGGTCCGCCGACTCGATCGGTCCGAGGGAGTTGTCGTACTGGGCGGCGGCGCGTAGCTCGTCGCTGCCGGTCCAGTAGTCCCACTCGGCTTGCTGCACGACGTGGCGGGCGTTGGGGAAGAGGGGTACGGCGGCGCCGTTCTCGTCGACGGTGTTCCAGCCGGTGTGGTCGAAGTGGAGGTGGGTGAACAGGACGATATCGACATCGCCGGGCTTCACGCCGGCGGCCTCCATCACGGAAGGGAGGGCGGTCTCCTCCTTGAGGGGCATAGGGGCGGGGCGGCCGCCGAGGCCGGTGTCGACGAGGATGGTGTTGCCCTCGCTGACGACCAGCCAGGTACCGAGGTTGAGGGTCAGGTTGCCGTCGCCGTCGAGGAACTCGCCGTAGGGGGCCCATGCGTCGACGGGAACGTCGGGAAAGAACATCGATGGGGGCATGGCCGCCCAGCTGTCCTGGAGAGCGATGAGATCGGCGTTTCCGACCTGCGTGCGCTGGAACTGTCCCATCGTGAACCTCCTGCCGCTCGGCTGCGGGCGCGGGCAGTATGTGACGGGGCGCGGGTTCGCGTCTATGGCCGGGGCGACGACCGCTAGAATGGCCCTGTGTACACCACGGCGACCGAGGCGATCGCGGCCCGGCGGGACTTCACGCTGGGGGAGGTAGCGGTGGCGTTTCGGGAGGGACGGGTGGAGCTTTCGGGGCCGTGTTCGGGGCCCGACGCCGTTGAGCTGGAGCCAACTGTCGAGGCGCTACGCGAGCATGTGCGCCTCGACGACGACGGTCGCTACCGTCCGCTGAGCGGGGCGCGGACGATGCCCGGTGGGTGGCGCGTTTCCCTGCCCGGCAACCTAACCGAAGCAGCAATAGAAGCCGTCTACCCCCAGGCGCTGCTCCACCAGGAACAGGCCGCCCAAGGGACGCTCCGAGTCGTGCCGTTCGATGAGGTGGTGGCGCGCCAGCTGGGCCGCTACCGGGTCGCGGGGGAGCTCGACGACGAAGGTCGGGAGCGAGCGCGGGACGTGCTCTGCGGTCGCTGCGTACGAACGCCCGTATGGGCGGACGCGACGGCATCCGAGGGTGCGATCCCCTGTCCGGAGCCGTGCAGCGTCATGGTCGCCCTCTGCCGGGAAGCAACGCTGTGGCAGAAGGAGCCACCTGAGCCGGCCGAATCTGATGCGTCGGTGGCCTTCGCCGACTTCCCAGAGCCGGGGAACGAGCTTCGCGAGGCATACCTGGCGCTCACGCCTGCCGGGGCCGGGCGTGGGTAACGCCGACCTGCGCGAGCAGGCGGGCGGGCTCTTCCCCGGGGGAGTGTCCAGCCCCGTGCGCTCGTTCCGGGCGGTCCCCGACGAACCCGTGCCGATCGCACGCGCTGAGGGCGCCCGGCTGTACGACATCGAGGGCCGGGAGTACATCGATTATGTCGCGGCGTACGGGCCGCTCATCCTCGGGCACGCGCACCCGGCGGTGGTGGCGGCGGTTGGGGAGGCGGCGGCAGGCGGCACGGCGTTCGGGGCGCTCTCGCCGGGGGAGGTGGCGCTGGGGACGCGCATCAGCGAGGCCACGGGGCTCGAACGACTGCGCTTCGTGAACTCGGGCACGGAAGCGACGATGACCGCCATCCGGCTGGCGCGGGCAGCGACGGGACGGGACCTCGTGGTCAAGTTCGAGGGGTGCTACCACGGGCACAGCGACGGGCTGCTGGTGAAGGCGGGAAGCGGGGTCGCGACGCTGGGGCTGAGCGACTCGGCGGGGGTGCCGGAGTCGATCGCGGGGAGCACGGCCGTGCTTCCCTACAACGACGCCGATGCGCTGGCGCAGTGGTTCGCGGCGCACGCCGAGGAAACAGCGGCTGTCATCGTCGAACCGGTGGCCGGGAACATGGGCGTCGTGCCGCCCGAGGACGCCTTCATGGAGGCGCTCCAAACCGTTCCCCGCGAGCACGGCGCGCTGCTGATCAACGACGAGATCATCACGGGATTCCGTCTGCGGTACGGGCTCAGCGGCCTGCTGCCGGAGGCGGACATCGTCTGCCTGGGGAAAGTCATCGGGGGCGGGCTGCCGGTGGGGGCGCTTGGCGGCCGAGCGGAGCTTATGTCGCAACTGGCGCCGGAGGGCCCTGTGTACCAGGCGGGCACGCTGAGCGGAAACCCGCTGGTCATGGCTGCCGGCACGGCGACGCTCGACGCGCTCCGCGATGGCCGGCCGTACCAGCGGGCCGAGGAGCTGGCACGGTACCTGCAGAACGGCCTGAACACGGCGGTGAGACGGTCGGAAGCGGACGCCTGCGTCGTACGGCGAGGCTCGCTGCTCTCGCTCTTCTTCCATACCGAACCGCCGCGGGACTACGCGGAGGCGTTGGAGTGCGACACGGCCACGTTCGCGCGTTTCCACGCGGCTATGCTGGCGCGGGGCGTGATGCTGGCGCCGTCTCAGTACGAGGCGTGGTTCGTCTCGGCGGCGCACACGGAGGCGGACATCGACCAGACGGTGCGGGCCGCCGCCGAGGCGCTGCGCGAGGCGAGTCCGGGACCGGTCGCGAGCAGCGGCGGGCCGTGAGCACGCTGCGCATCGGAACGCGCGCGAGCCGCCTCGCGCTCATCCAGACCGAACTCGTGGCCGCCCGCCTGCGGAAGGCGTGGCCGGAGCTCGCGGTCGAGCCGGTCGAGATCACGACAGCCGGGGACCGCGACCGCACGAGCCCGCTGACCTCGGGGGAGGGCGCGGGGTGGTTCACCTCCGCGATCCAGGATGCGCTGCTGGCAGGGGAGGTGGACGTGGCGGTCCACAGCTACAAAGACCTGCCGACGGCTCGCCCCGACGGGCTCGTCATCGCCGCGGTGCCCGAGCGCGCGGACCCACGGGACGCCCTGGTGTCGCGGGAAGGCGCCACGCTCGCAGGGCTGCCGGCGGGCGCGGTCGTCGGAACCAGCAGCCCGCGCCGGTCGGCGCAGACCCTCGCCGTCCGGCCCGACCTCGAACTGCGCCCCATCCGGGGCAACGTGGACACCCGCCTGGAGAAGGTGGACTCGGGCGAGTACGACGCGGCGCTCTTTGCCATCGCGGGGCTGGAGCGGTTGGGGCTGGCGGACCGCGCGAGCCATCTGTTCGGGTTCGAGGAGATGCTACCCGCGCCGGCGCAGGGCGCGCTTGCGGTCGAGTGCCGGCGCGAGGACGTGGAGACGCAGCGCCTGCTTGCCGCTATCGACGACACCGACCTGCGGCGACGGGTCTCGGCCGAGCGGGCCTTCCTGGCGGCCCTCGAAGCGGGCTGCAGCTATCCCGCAGCCGCCTACGCGGAAAGCTTCGGCACGACGCTGAAGCTGCACGGACTGGTCGCGCCGGAAGGCGTCATCGTGCGCTCGAAGGTAGGAGGCCCGGTCAAGGCCGGGCCGGGGCTGGGACGGGCGCTGGCGCGCGAACTGCTGGAAATCGCGGAGCAGCGCGGAGTCTGACCCCTAGCCGACGCGCACGATGATCGCGTCGCCCTGACCGCCGCCGCCACAAAGGGAGGCCGCGCCAAGTCCGCCGCCGCGCCGCCGCAGCTCGTTCAGGAGCGTCACCATGAGCCGGGCGCCGGTCGCCCCGAGGGGGTGGCCGAGCGCGACCGCGCCGCCGTTCGGGTTCACGCACTCAGGGTCGAGATCGAGCATGCGCGCGGACCAGAGGGCGACGGAGGCGAACGCCTCATTGATCTCGACGACATCGAGGTCGGACGCCTTCAGGCCGGCGCGGTCGAGAGCGGCATTGATGGCCTGCGCGGGGCGCTCGTGCAGGGTGGCGTCGGGGCCGGCGATCTGGCCGTAGGAGACGACCTCGGCGATGGGGTCGGCGCCGAGGTCGGCGGCAGCCTTCTCGCTGGCAACGATGACGGCGGCGCCGCCGTCGCTGATCTGGGAGGCATTCCCGGGCGTGGTCGTGCCTTCCGGCGTGAAAACGGGCCGGAGGGCTCCGAGCGACGCAGCGGTGACGGTGTCGCGGATTCCCTCGTCGTGCTCGACCCGCACGGTCTCGCCGCGGCGGGCGGGCACGTCGAGCGGGACGATCTCGCTGGCGAAGTGGCCGCTATCCCGAGCGGAGGCGGCGCGCTGGTGGCTGGCCGCCGACCACTCGTCCTGCTCCTCGCGAAAGATGCCGAGTTCCTCGTTCTTGGCATCGGCGGACTCGCCCATGGAGCACTCGTCGAAGGCGCACCAGAGTCCGTCGTGCTGCATCGCATCGACGAGCGGGCTGTGGCCGAGGCGGCCGCCCCAGCGGGCGTCGGGGAGGAGGTAGGGAGCGTTGGTCATCGACTCCATGCCGCCCGCGACGATGACATTGGATTCGTCCAGGCGGATGGAACGGTCCGCCATGGCGATGGCGGTGAGCCCGGAGAGGCATACCTTGTTGATGGTCGTGGCGGGGACGGTCATGGGGATGCCGGCGGCACTGGCGGCCTGCCGGGCCGTGATCTGGCCGGCGCCAGCCTGCACGACGTGCCCGAAGATGACCTCGTCGACGGCGTCAGGAGGCACGGAGACGGAGTCGAGGGCGCCGCCGATGGCGGCCGAGCCGAGCTCCGTCGCCTGGAGGGGCTTCAGCCCCCCGCCGAAGCGTCCGATGGGCGTTCGCGCCAGACCAACGATGACCGACTTCATGGCATCTCTCCTGTTGCCCTGACTGTACCGCGCCGCAGGCGATCGCGTGATGGCACAGGCGGGAGCGGGGCGGTAGGGTTCGCGCCATGAGTCCGGTAGCGATCGTCACGGGGGCTGGTTCAGGGATCGGGCGAGCGGTGTCGCTCGCCTTCCTGCGGGAGGGGTACTCGGTGGCGCTGGCGGGGCGACGGGCGCAGACGCTGCGCTCCACGATCGCCGAGGCGGGGGCGGACGGAGAGCGCGCCATCGCGGTCACGACGGACGTGCGCGAGCCGGCTTCCGTGAAGGAACTGTTCGACTGGACGGTCGAGCGCTTCGGGCGGCTCGACGTGTTGTTCAACAACGCCGGTATCGGGGCGCCGCCACGCCCGCTCGAGGAGCTGACGTTCGAGCAGTGGCAGGCGGTGGTCGAGACGAACCTGACGGGCGCATTCCTCTGCACGCAGGAGGCGTTCCGGGTGATGAAGGCGCAGGACCCGCAGGGCGGGCGCATCATCAACAACGGCTCCATCTCGGCGACGACGCCGCGGCCGAACTCCGCGCCCTACACGTCGACGAAGCACGCCATCACCGGCCTCACGAAGGCGACGGCACTGGACGGGCGCGAGTTCGACATCGCCTGCGGGCAGATCGACATCGGGAACGCGACCTCGCCGATGACGGCGAAGATGGAGCGGGGCATGCCGCAGCCCGACGGGAGCGTTCGGCCGGAGCCGACGATGGACGTGGAGAACGTGGCGAAGGCGGTGCTCTACATGGCCAGCCTGCCCCTCGACGCGAACGTGCTGACGCTGACGGTGATGGCCACGAAGATGCCGTTCGTGGGGCGTGGTTGAAGGCGTGAGGGCTCCTGGCATCGCTCTTGTCGTGCTGGGGATCGCGGCCGTGGCGCTGGTGGGCTGCGACGAGTGGGGCGGGGGCAAGGCGTGTCCAGAGGGGACAGAGAAGTGGACGGAGTACCAGCTCTTCTTCGGGCTGAGCCAGGGCGACGGGGGGGCAATCTCGGAGGAGGCGTGGCGGGAGTTCCTGGCTGACACGGTCACGCCGCGGTTCCCGGACGGGCTGACGGTGCTCTCGGGGAACGGGCAGTGGCGCGACTCCAGCGGGGAGGTGCTGCGCGAGGGAAGCAAGCTCGTCATCATTTACGCGCCGCCCGGGGACGAGGGGCGACGCGCCATCGACGAGATCTCGGAGGAGTACGAGCGGCGCTTCGACCAGGAGAGCGTCTTGCGCGTGATCGGTAGCGCCTGCGTCTCCTTCTCCTGAGCGAAGCCCGGAGCCGGTACGCTACCGGAGCCGTGTCGAGCGACCCGCGTCCCGCCGATTCCGAGCAGTTCCCGCTGGTTGAGCGCGCCTTCGTCGAGGTCGCGGTGAACAGCGGACAACCGGCGCGCTACCCCTTCACCTATGCCCGCCCGGAAGGGACGGAGGTACGGCTGGGTCAGGCGGTGTTCGCGCCCTTCGGGAGCCGCGTGCTGCAGGGCATCGTGCTGGGCGAGACGGACACGCCGCCTGAGCAGCAGGCGCGTCCGATCGAGGCGGTGGCCGACCCGCAGCCGGTGCTCGATGGGCCCCACCGGGCGCTGGCCCGGTGGCTCAGCGAGCAGTACCTGGCGCCGCTGTGGGAGTGCGTCACGACGTGCCTGCCTTCGGGGTACGGCCAGCGCTCGGTGACCAACGTCTCGCCGGTGGACGTGCCCCTCCTCCTGCCCGTCGACCCCACCGACCAGCGCGTGCTCCAGTACCTCGCGGAGAACGGCCAAACGGCGCTCGACACGCTGCGCGAGGCGCTGGGACAGGTGCCGATGGACCTGCTCAAGCGACTGCAGACGAGCGGTCACCTGACGGTCGCGCAGGGACTGGCGCGGCCGGCGGGACGCCCGCGCATGGAGCGTCGGGTGGCGCTGGCGGCGGAGCCCGAGTTCGCGCGGCGGCACGCACGCGAACTGGCCGAGCGGTCCTCGCGGTCGGTGGCGGCGCGCATCCTCGAACGGTTGGCGGAAGCGCGGGACACGACGCTCACAGAGATACGCGAACTGGGGGCGCAGCGAAGGCACCTCGACGACCTGGCGGAGGAGGGGTGGCTGCGGGAATACGAGGCGCGCGTCGAGCGGGACCCCATCCCCGAACGGCTGGAGGAAGCGCTCCCGCCGGCGACACTCACGGCGGAGCAGGGGGAGGTGGTCGAGGCCATCACCGGGGCGCCGGGCGAGTACCTGGTGCACGGCGTCACGGGATCGGGGAAGACGGAGGTGTACCTCGAGCTGGCGCGGCGGACGCTGGCGGCGGGGCGTGGGGTGGTCGTGCTCGTACCCGAGATCTCGCTGACGCCGCAGGCGATCCGGCGCTACGGGGAGCAGTTCCCGGCGCAAGTCGCCGTGCTGCACTCCAGCCTCAGCACGGGGGAGCTGTACGACCAGTGGTACCGCATCCAGCGGGGAGAGGCGCGGCTGGTGGTGGGTTCGCGCAGCGCCGTCTTCGCACCGGTGGCGGACCTCGGGCTGGTGGTGCTCGACGAGGAGCACGAATGGACCTACAAGCAGGTCGACCCGCAGCCCCGCTACCACACCCGCGACGCCGCCGCCGAGCTGTGCCGCCTGACCCGCGCAACGCTCGTGCTCGGCAGCGCAACGCCGGACGTGACCACGTACCACCGCTCGGAAGTGGGCGCCCTGACGCGTCTCGACCTGCCCTCGCGGGTGATGGGGATGGAGGGGGGCGAGACGCAGACCGTGCCGCTCCCGGACGTGCGGGTGGTGGACATGCGGGAGGAGCTGAAGTCGGGAAACCGGGGCGTCTTCAGCGTGCCTCTGCAGAACGCGTTGCGGCGGGCGCTGGAGGAAGAGGAGCAGTCGATCCTGTTCGTGAACCGGCGGGGGGCGGCGCGCTTCCTGTTATGTCGTGCGTGTGGCCACCTTCCCACCTGCCCTTCCTGCGCGCTGGCGATGGGCCTGGACACGCGCGACCCGCTCCACCCGCACATCTTCTGCCACCACTGCGGGCGCAGCCGCACGCAGGAGACGACCTGCCCCGAGTGCGGCAGCGCCCGCTACCGGCCGTTCGGCGTGGGGACGCAGCGCATCGAGGAGGCGGCGAAGCGCGCCTTCCCGGGGGCGCGGGTGGCTCGCTGGGACAGCGACGCCGCCAGCGGCAAGGGGAGCCACGAGCGCATCCTGCAGTCACTGGAAGCGCGCGAGATCGACGTGCTGGTGGGCACGCAGATGCTGGCGAAGGGGCTCGACTTGCCAGCCATGACGGTCGTGGGGGTGGTCGACGCGGACGTGGGCCTGAGCCTGCCGGACTACGTCGCGCACGAGCGCACGTTCCAGTTGTTGAGCCAGGTGGCGGGGCGCGCGGGGCGGCGGGAGCGGCGGGGGGAGGTCTACATCCAGACGTACGAGCCGGACGCCCCACCCATCCGGGCCGCCGCCGAGCACGACTACGCCGGCTTCTTCGGCAACGAAGCGCAGCACCGGCGGCGCGCCGGCTCCCCGCCGTTCGCGCGGCTGGCGCGGCTCACCTACCGGCACGCGAACCAGGAGCGGGGTCTGGAGCACGCCTCGCAGGTGTCGGCGGAACTGCGCACGCGGCGAGACGCCGCCGGCTGGCCCGACCCCGACGTGCTCGGCCCGACCCCCGCCTACGTGCGCCGTCTGCGGGGGGACTACCGCTGGCACATCCTGCTGAGGGGCCGCGACCCGCGGGCGCTGCTCGACCAGGTCACGCTGGGGCGGCGCTGGAGCGTGGACATCGATCCGGTGAGCCTTCTCTAAACCTTACCTTTCCCTATTGTGTTGACGTGGGCTCTGCTATCCTCGGGCCTGCCCCCGCACGGAATCGTGAGCGGGGCGAGGATTCATGCAGCGAGACGTCGGTCACTGGCGCCGAATCGCCCTTATCTTCCCCGGTCAAGGCTCCCATAGCGTCGGCATGGGTGAGCGCCTCTATCACGCGTCCCGCGCGGCGCGGGAGGTTTTCCGGCGGGCAGACGAGGTACTGGAAACGAAGCTCTCGAAGCTCTGCTTCGAAGGGCCGGCGGACGAGCTCGAACGCACCATCAACCAGCAGCCCGCCACCTTCGTTATCTCCATCGCCTGGCTCGAGGCGCTGAAGGAGCGCTGGGCCGCAATCGACCGCAAGCTGCAACCGCATGTGATGGCCGGGCACTCGATGGGCGAGTTCACGGCCGCCGTGGCGGCGGGATCGCTCGACTTCGAAGAGGGCCTGCTCCTCGTACGGGAGCGGGGACGCGCCATGGACGAGGCGGGCCAGGAGAACCCCGGCGGCATGGCCTCCATCCTCGGCCTCTCCGAGGAAAGCGTCTTCGCCATCTGCGATGAGGCCACCGGGGCCGACGGGTACGTCGGCGTGGCGACGCTCAACTGCGAGGGCCAGAACGTCATCTCGGGCGCCATCGAACCACTGAAGCGGGCCATGGACGCCGCCCAGGCAGCGGGCGCGCGCAAGGTTGTGCGGCTGCCAATCACGATCGCCTCCCACACGCCGCTGATGCAGCGCGCAAGCGAAACCATGAGCGGCTGGCTCGACCACTTCCCCCCGCGAGAGCCGCAGGCGACCGTCGTCGGCAACATCAACGGCGATGTCCTGCGTTCGAAGCACGAAGTCGACGCCGAACTGCGCGACCAGCTGACCTCGGTGGTGCGCTGGCAGCGGGGCGTGGAACGCATGCAGGAACTCGGGGCGGACCTGTTCGTGGAAGTCGGCCCGGGCAACGTGCTCACCAAGCTGGTGCGTCGCATCGACCCCACGACGAACGTCGTGAGTCTGAGCGACGATCGCAGCGGTCTGCTGAGCGAGCGCTTCAGCGCGGTCGAGAGCGCCACGCGGTGACTCGCCCCCGCGTTGTCGTGACGGGCGTCGGCGCCGTCACCCCGGCCGGGAACACGGCCGAGGAGACGTGGCAGTCGATGCTGGCGGGCCGCAGCGGCGTCGGCCCCATCACCCTGTTCGACCCGGAACCGTTTCCCGTGCGCATCCAGGCGGAAGTACGCGACTTCGAAATCGACGAGCGCATCGATGCAAAGCAGCGGCGCCACATGAACCGGGGCGTGCGCTTCGCCATGAACTCCGTCCTCGAAGCGCTGGACGACAGCGGTCTCAAGATCACCGAGGAGAACTCCGAGGATGTGGGCATCATCTTCGGCAACGGGGGTGGCGGCTACGAGGAGATCTGGGCGGGTGACCAGGCGTTGCAGACGCGCGGACCGAGGCGCGTCTCTCCCTTCCTCATCGCCAACTTCGTCGTCGACGCGGCCAGCGGACACATCTCCATCCACACGGGGGCACGCGGCCCCAACGTGGCCGTCGTGAGCGCCTGCGCGACCGGCGCGGCCGCGATCGGCTCGGCGGCGCACGCGATCCAGCGGGGCGACGCCACGGCTGTCATCGCGGGGAGCTGCGAATCGGTGCTCGTGCCGGTGTTCCACGCGACCTGGTGCTCGATGCGCGCGCTCGCGAGCGACAACGAGAACCCGCAGGGGGCGGTCAAGCCCTTCGACCTGAACCGGGACGGCTTCGCGGCGGGGGAGGGCGCAGGCGCGCTCATCCTCGAGAGCGAGGAGCACGCCCGTGCGCGGGGAGCACACATCTACTGCGAGCTACTGGGCTCGGGAACCTCGAACGACGCCTACGACATGATCGCGCTCGACGAGGCGGGGCGCGGGCTGCGGCGCTCGATCGTAGCCGCGCTGCGAGAGGCGGAGATCGACGCGAGCGAGTTCGACTACATCAATCCCCACGGCAGCGGCACGAAGCTGAACGATCGCATCGAGACGCTCGTCGTGAAGGAGCTCATGGGGGAGGCCGCGTACGGCGTCTCGATGAGCTCGGTAAAGCCCGTCACGGGGCACGGCATGGCGGCGGCGGGATCGATCGAGGCAATCGCCTGCATCCTCGCCATCCGCGACCAGAAAGTGCCCCCCACCATCAACTACACGACGCCGGACCCCGAGTGTGACCTCGACTACGTGCCGAACGTGGCGAAATCCCGCCCCGTGCGCACGGCCTTGAGCACCTCCGTAGGGCTTGGCGGCCATAACGCCGCGGTGATCTTCCGCGCCATGAACGGAGCGGCTTGATGACCAGAGCACTCGTTACCGGAATCGGGGCGGTCACGCCCGTGGGCCTCACGGCGCCCGAATCGTGGCGCAACCTGCTCGCCGGGGTCTCCGGCATCGGCGCCATCGAGGCGTTCGACGCGACCGACCTGCCCGTGCGCATCGCCGGGGAAGTCAATGACTTCTCGCCACGGGGAGTGGACTCGAAGGCAGCTCGGCGCATGTCGCGCTTCGCCCAGTTCTGCGTGGCTGCGGCCCACGAGGCGGCCGAGGATGCGGGCCTGGAGCTGAGCGACGAGGAGCGTCCACGCGCGGCCGCGGCGATCGCCACGGGCGCGGGGGGCGTGCTCAACACGTTCCTCGAGACGGAGACCTACATCGCCAAGGGGCCGGCACGGGTAAGCCCGTTCTTCGTGCCCCTGATGGCGCCGAACATGGGCGCCTGCCAGGTGGGGATGCAGCTCGGCCTGCGTGGGCCCACGCTGGCCTCCACGGCGGCCTGCGCGAGCGGGCTCTACAGCTACATCGAGGCGAAGGCGCTTATCGAGAGCGGCCTCGCCGACGTTGTCATCGCCGGGGGCGGGGAGGCTGCGATCCACCCCGTCTCCGTGGCGGGACTGGCGAACATGAAGGCGCTCAGCCGCCGCAACGACGACCCCGAGGGCGCCTCGCGCCCCTTCGACCGCGACCGTGACGGGTTCGTGTTCGGCGAGGGCGCATCGGTGTTCGTGGTCGAGTCGGAGGAGCGGGCGCGGAAACGGGGAGCGCGTGTCTACGCCGAGATCGCGGGCGGCGCGCTCAGCAGCGACGCCTTCCACATCACCGCCCCCCGGGACGACGGCAGTGGCGCCGCGCAGGCGATGACCTCCGCCCTGGAAGCCGCGGGCATGGGCACCGAGGAGATCGACTGCATTTCCGCACACGGCACGGGAACGCCCTTGAACGACGTCTCCGAGACGCTCGCGATCAAAGTCGCTTTCGGCGACGACGCGAGCTCGCTGGCGATCAGCGCGACGAAGTCGATGGTGGGGCACCTGCTGGGCGGGGCGGGAGCGGTGGGGGCGATGGCATCAGTGCTCGCAATCTCCGAGGGCCTCGTACCGCCGACCATCAACCTCGAGAACCCGGACCCCGCGTGCGACCTCGACTACGTGCCGAACACGGCGCGCGAGATGCCGGTGCGCGCGGCGATGACCAACGGCTTCGGCTTCGGGGGCCAAAACGGCAGCGTGATCTTCAAGCGCTACGACGGTTAGCGCGGGGCGAGCGCCCGCAACCGCTCGACGATGGCTGGCAACTGCTCCAGGACGTAGTCGATCTGCGCGTCGGTGTTCCCCTTGCCCACGGTGAGGCGGAGGGAAGCGTGCGCGAGGTCGTCGTCGATGCCCATGGCGGTGAGGACGTGCGAAGGCTCCAGCGAGCCGGTCGTGCAGGCGCTGCCGGAGCTGGCAGCGACCTCGGCCATGTCTAGCCCGAGCAGGACACTCTCGCCCTCGACGTTGCGGAAGCAGCAGCTGAAGCTGTTGGGCAGGCGGCGGTCGGGGTCGGTAGGGCCCGTCACGACGGTGTCGGGGACGCGCTCGGGGAGCTCGTAGAGGAGGCGGTCGCGCAGGTGGCGGTAGTGGCCGACGCGCTCATCGCGCTCGCTCCAGGCAAGCTCCATGGCGGTCGCGAGGCCGAAGGCGCCGGCGACGTTCTCGGTGCCGGCGCGGCGCTCACGCTCCTGGGTGCCGCCGAGGATCTGGGGCTGCCAGGGCGTGCCCCGGCGCACGTACAGCAGGCCCGAGCCTTTCACCCCGTAGAGCTTGTGCGCGGCCAGGCTGAGGAGGTCGACGCCGAGTGCTTCCGGCGTTATGTCGATTGACCCGGCGGCCTGGACGGCGTCGGTGTGGACGACGATGTTCGGGTTTCGCGCTTTCGCCAGGGCTGCTGCTTCGGCGACGGGTTGGAGCGTACCGACCTCGTTGTTGGCCGCCATCAGGGTGAGCACGGTCGTTTCGGGCCCGATCGCCTCCTCAAGTGCGGCGAGGTCGACGCAGCCGTCGGAGTCGACGGGCAGGTAGGTGGCGCGGAAGCCCTCGCGTTCGAGTTGCTCGACGGTGTGGAGGACGGCGTGGTGCTCGACCTGGCTCGTGACGACATGGTCGCCGCGGCCGCGATCGCGCTGGGCCAGGGCCGCGCCGCGGATGGCGGCGTTGTCGGACTCAGTGCCGCCGCTGGTGAAGATGATCTCGCCGGGCTCGCAGGCGAGCAGGCGGGCGCAGCGGGAACGGGCCTCGTCGAGCCAGCGGTTGGCGGTCTGCCCTTCGAGATAAATGGAGGAAGGGTTGCCCCAGTCGCGGGAGAAGACGGGCCACATCGCCTCGAGCACGCGCCGGTCGGGGGGCGTGGTGGCGGCGTGGTCGAGGTAGACGCGCTCCATGCTTCCCTCCGGTGACGCCCCGCTCGGCTTTTGGGACGGGTCTCCTGCTATACTTTAGCCGTGCCCGGTGCCTGCGCGCCGGATAACCATGCGAACAACCCCGAAGGAGTGCCCATGACGACCGAAGCCACCACCGAGACTCAGCTCGTCACCATCACCGACGCCGCCGTTGAGAAGGCAAAGGCGCTCCTGGAAGCGCGCGACCTTCCCGAGGGCGCCCTGCGCGTGTTCGTGGCCGGCGGCGGCTGCTCGGGCTACCAGTACGGCATGGCCCTTGCCCGCTCGACCGAAGAGGACGACATCGTGCTGCAGCACAGCGGCGTCCGCATCGTCGTCGACCCGGAGAGCGCCCAGTACCTCGACGGCGCCGAGATCGACTACGTCGACGAGGTGATGAAGAGCGGCTTCAGCATCTACAACCCGAACGCGACGAAGAGCTGCGCCTGCGGCTCCAGCTTCCAGACCCAGGACGGGAGCGGCGAAGCGCGGCCCTGCGGCTGCTAGCTTCCCCGGTTCCAGGAACGTCGAAAGGGGCGCGAATGCGCCCCTTTCTCGTGTCCGCGACGCGACGCAGCCGCTAGAGGACGTTCCGCATCAGCTCGACGTGGGTGGTGAGGAAGGCCATCGCTTCGCGCGTCGCGCGGCGGAAGCGGGCGAACTCGGCATCCTGGAGGGCGAGGTCGTCGAAGCGCTCGAGCTCGGCCATCGAATCGAACTCGCCGGCGATGGCGATAGCGTTCGTGCCGCCCGAGAGGGCGGTCCAGACGCTGGTGGTGGCGTCGACGCCGCGTTCGGCCTGGTACTGCAACGCCTCGGAGAGGGAGACGACGAACTCGCGGCCCTTGCCGGGCAACACCTCGCCCGTCATGAGGCGGAGGAAGCGCCGGGGGGCGGTCGCCTCCTCGGCGGAGATAAGCCCCTCGGAGTGGTAGGAGAGGCGGTGGATGGAGGCGTTCGTGTGGCCGGGGAGGAGGTGGCGTTCGACATCGGCCCAGATGCCCGCGAACTGCGAGTCCTGGGTGGCGAGGTCGTTCAGGCGCTCAAGCTCCTCGAGCGTATTGAAGTCCATCACGATGGAGACGGCGTTGGTGGGGCCGGTCATCGCGGCCCAGAGGGCGGTGCGCGCGCGGATGCCGCGGTTGTCCTGGTGCTCGATGGCGACGCGCGCGGCCGACAGCAGGTTGCCCGTCTGGCCACGCTCGACGATGCCGCGGATCAGGCGCCGGTACATACACGCTCCTGGCCGTTCGAGGCCCGCGCCAGTGTAGCAGGCGCCATCACCGGCCCTTGAAGGAGGGGTCGCGCCGCTCGAGGAAGGCGGTCATGCCCTCGCGGAAGTCTTCGCTGCCGAACATGGGGCGGAGCTGCAGGTAGGTGTGGTCGACGGCCGTTTCGAAGGTCTCGTCCATGCCCAGGCGCATCATGCGCTTGGTCGCCTGCACCGAGTAGGGCGCGTTGCTGGCGATACGGGCGGCCATGGCGGCGACCTCGTCCATGAGATCGTCGTGCGGGACGACGCGGTTCACGAGGCCCATCTCGAGCGAGCGCTCGGCATCGAGGACATCGCCCATGAAGGCGATCTCGGCGGCCTTCGCCCAGCCGACGAGGCGGGGCAGGTACCAGGTGCCGCCGGACTCGGGAAGGACGCCGCGGCGCACGAACACCGCGCCGAGCTTGGCCCGGTCGCTGGCGATGCGGATGTCGCAGCCGAGGGCCATGTCCATGCCGTAACCGGCGGCGGGGCCGTTGAGCGCGCAGATGACGGGCTTATCCATGCGGTGGAGCACCAGCGGGGGCGTGTTGTGCAGGTCGAAGAGGCGCAGGTCGGGGGCGCCGCCGCCGTCCTCGTCGTCGGCGCGCGCCTTCAGGTCGAGCCCCGCGCAGAAGCCGCGGCCGGCGCCGGTCAGCACCACAACCCGCACCTCGGGGTCGGTGTTGGCGCGGTCGAGCTCGGCGGAGAGGGCGGCGAGCATGGGCCCGCTGATGGCGTTGAGCCGCTCGGGGCGGTTGAGGGTGAGGGTGAGAACGCCGTCGCACTGGTCGACGAGCAGTTCGGCTTCGGACATGGGAGGCCTCCTGTGTGGGGCGAGTCTTACATCAGGGCGGGTGGGGAGCAATCAACGCAGGAGGAACTGCCCAAGGGTGAGGCCGCTGGCGCGCACCTCGGCCGCCATCTCGCGCCCCACCCAGCGAAAATGCCAAGGCTCGTAGACGTAGCCCGTAACCTCCTCCATCCCCTGGGGGTAGCTGAGGACGAAGCCGTATTCGTGGGCGTTGCCGGCGAGCCAGCGCCCCTCGGGGGTGCCGCCAAAGGCCTCGACCAGCTCGTAGGCGACAGCCGGGCTGGAGAAGTCGACGGTGGTCCCGAGCTGGTGTTCGCTGTGGCCCGCGCGGGCGCTCACGCGCGAGGCTTCCTCCTGTCCGAGCGTGTCGACGTGGTACTGGTACGTGTTGCGCTGGGTCTCGAAGCTGCGGTAGCTGCTTACGACCGCGAGCCGGTGCCCTTCGGCGACAGCCGCCTCGAGGAGCGCAAGCAGGTCGGGAAGTGTTTGCTCGACGACCTCCTGGAGGCCGTGGGCGTAGGCCTCGGAGATGGCCACAAGGCCCTCGGGGGCGCAGTCCTCCTCCAGCCGGTGGAGCTTGTCGAGGGGCACGTGGATATCGCCGCAGGGCACGATGTAGACGCCGTCGGCATTGGGGGTCGCGGTCGGGGGGGCGGGCGAGGGGGTGGCGGTGGCCGCGACCGGGGAAGGATCCTCGGAGGAGGCCGCCTCCGCGGCAGGGTCGTCCGGAGTGGGGGAGCGAGCCACCAGCTCGTCGATGACGCCCGGCTGGCCCTCGCAGGCGACGAGCAGCAGGGCAAGCAGGAGGGTAGCGGGGATGAGCAGCCTGCTTCCCGACATTCTCCTGAGGATAGCGCCGGGCACGGTGACCGCTAGCTGGTGGTGAAGGCGCTGATGCGCGGATCGCGACGCACGTCGTCGACGAAGGCGCGCAGGAGGGCGTTGGTCATGGCGGGGTTCTCCAACTGGAGGAAGTGGCCGGCGCCGGTAACGGGCTCCTGGCGGAGGAAGAAGGTGATCTGGCGCAGCCGCTCGGGGTCGCCAAGGGGGTTGCTCCCCCAGAGCGCCATGAACGGCTTCTTGTCGGCGGCCTGCAGCAGGGCGCCCAGGTTCTGGGCGAAGTAACCGTTGTCGGTGAGCTGTCCTGCGGCGACCTGCGGGTCGCAGGCGAGCATGTGCTCCTCCACGTACTCGCGGATGACGGGGTCGGCCTCTTCATCGAAGAAACGGTCGAAGAACACGCGGACGGGCTCCATCGTGCCGGCTTCGCGGAGCTGGGCGGCGAGACCGCCCATGGCGCCGCGGGCGGCGGAGTCGAGGGGCGGGTCGACGATGACCGAGCCGATGACGCGGTCTTCGTGGCGGCTGTTCGCGAGCAGCGCGACGAGCCCGCCGATGTCGTGTCCGGCAACAATGGCGGCGCCCATGCCGCGTTCCTCGATGACGGCGGCGATGTCATCGGCGGCCTGGGTGAGGTCGTAGGGTGGGGTGAGGGAGGACTCGCCGCAGCCGCGCAGGTCGAGGGTGAGGCAGTGGAAGTCGCGGGAGAGGTCGTCCACCTGGGGGCGCCAGAAGGAGCGGTCCCCGGCCCAGCCGTGGACGAATACGAACGAAGGGGCGCCCTGCCCGGCCTCGTCGTACCCGAGGGTGGCGTCCCCGACCTGAAGTTGCGGCACTAGGCGCCGCCGCCCCTTCGTCCCCGGCGGAAGAGCACGGCAGCCGCGGCGGCAACGGCAGCAACGGCCACGGCGGCGCCAGCGATGAGCGCCATGCCGGGAACGCGGCGCTCGCGGGCGCGCCACCCGCGGCGCACCTCCGCGATGTCGTCGGGGATGGGGATGGGATTGGCGGGCGGCTCCGGGAAGCGGCCGCCATCAATGTCGTCAAGGAACTCGGTGATGGCGGCGGTGAAGCCATCGGGGTTGTCGCCGGGAACGCTGTGGCCGGCCTCGGGCACGACCACGAGCCGGGCGCTGGCCACCTCGGCGACCACCCGCTCGGCCACTTCCTGGCTGAGGATGTCGCTCTGGCCGCCGCGCACGAGAAGCACCGGCGGGGCGAGCTCGCGGAAGCGCCGCCAGAGCTCGTCGCCGCTGATCTCGCTGCCAGAGCGGACGGCGCCTTCGCCCTCGCGGAAGCGCTTGTCGAACTTCCAGGTCCACTTGCCGTTCTCCAGCGGACGCAGGCGGTGGCGCATGCGCTCGCGGATGTTCTCCTCGGTGCGGCGCGTGTTGAAGCGCATCGCGTTCTGCACGAACTCGTCGAAGTCGAGCTCATCGGGGCCGCGGGTGAAGCGCATGATGTTGTCGACCCCCTCCTTCGCGGCTTCGGGACCGACATCGACGAGGATGAGGGCGCTCACGCGCTCGGGATGCTGGAACGTGTACTCGACGCCGTTGAGGCCACCCATGCTGTGGCCCATGAGGATGACCTGCTCGAAACCGAGCGACTGGCGGACGGCCTCGACGTCGGCGACGAAGCTCTCGCGGGTGTAGTCGCCGTCGGGGTCCCACTCGCTGTCGCCGTGGCCCCGTTGGTCAAGGTTGATGAGGCGGTAGCGGTCGGAGGCTCGCTGGCCGAATTCGTCGAACATGTGGCCGGAGACGCCAAAGCCGTGGAGGGCGAGGATGACGGGTCCGTCATCCGGTCCCCACTCCTGGTAGGCCAGCTTCAGGTCACCGCTGGCGGTGGTTGTGCGCTCACGGTAGGTGGCAGTCAGGATTCGGCCCTCCGCGGGGGTCTCGCGGCGCACAAAGACCGCCGCGGGCCGTCGATGATAGCAACCGGCTCCGATGTGCGCCGGTCGGGGGGTGGGTCAGGCGCCAAGCTCGATGTAGCGCTCGACGACCCACTGGAGCGCATCAGAGGCGGTCACGACGCGGTAGCCCTGGGCAGTACCCATGGGCACATGGCGGAAGCCGCCGTCGGCCATCTTATGGAGAGCGACGGCGACGGTCTCGTTCTCGCGAACGACGACAGGGTCGGTCGTCATGTACTCGGCCACGGGCGCATCGAGGGCGCCGGGCCGGCCGGCGACCTTCTTGAGCACGTCGCGTTCGGTGAAGATGCCGGAGAGGGAGTCGCCATCGACGACGAGCACGGCGCCGCCGCGGTTCTCGACAAGCAGGTTGACAACGTCGCGCACGCTGGCGGTGGGCGCGACGGCGGGTGGCCGCAGGAGCCGCAGGGACGCCAGCGGCGCGCTGAAGGCGCTCTCGCTGATGGCCTGCTCGGGCTCGGGGATGTCGACGTTGCGAAGCGGCTGGAGGCAGTTTTCGCAGCGATCAGCGCCGGCGAGGTTCTCCTCACCGCAATCGGGGCAGTAGACCAGTTCGGTTCCGGAATCTCCGGTCATGGCGCCTCCAGTGCGCCCCCGGCGGCGAACCGCTAGAGCACGTTCCAGGTCTCGGGGCCGGCGATGAGGGCCTCGAGATCGGGCTCGGCCCGATCGCGGGCGACATCGACCTGCTGGGCCACGAGGCCGTCGTAGGTTTCCCGCTCGACCTGCCGGAAGATGCCCAGGGGCACGGGGAAGTCGGGGTAGTCCATGCCACTCAGGATCATCGGCAGGGCGATGTCGTCGCGGCTGGTGTCGTGCACCAGCAGCTCGTCGTCACTCATGGGGTTCTCGACCGCCTCGGGCTGGAAGCCGTTGAGGCGGATGCCGTGCTCAAGGTGCTTGCCGTAACGGAGGGGCTTGCCGTCCTCCAGGTAGACCATGCGATCCTGGCGCACGTCCTTGTCGGCGAACGAGGCGAAGGCGCCGTCGTTGTAGATGTTGCAGTTCTGGAAGACCTCGACGAAGGCCGCGCCCTTGTGCTTGGCGGCCGTGGCCAGCGTGGCCTCCAGGTGCTTCGTATCGCGGTCGACAGAGCGGGCGACGAAGGTGGCGCCCACGGAGAGGGCGAGCTTGATCGGATCGAGGGGCTTTTCGGTGGTGCCCATCGGGGCCGACTTCGTCACCTTGCCGATGGGGGATGTGGGCGAGTACTGGCCCTTGGTGAGCCCGTAGATGCGGTTGTTGAAGAGCACGACGGTCACGTCGACGTTGCGGCGGAGGAGGTGCATGAGGTGGTTGCCGCCGATGCTGAGGCCATCGCCGTCGCCGGTGATGACGAAGACGGTGAGCTCGGGGCGGGCGGTCTTGAGGCCGGTCGCGATTGCGGGTGCGCGACCGTGGATGGTGTGGAACCCGTAGGTGTTGACGTAGTAGGGGAAGCGGCTGGAGCAGCCGATCCCGCTGACAAAGACGATCTCCTCGCGGGGAATACGGAGACCGGGCAGCGTTTTCTGCATCTGCGCGAGGATCGAGTAATCCCCGCAACCCGGGCACCAGCGGACTTCCTGGTCGGAAACGAAGTCCTTCCGCGTGAGGAGAGGGATCTCCTCCTCGATCGCGCCGTTGGCACTGGCTGACGTCACTGGATAGCCTCCCGCGGCGAGGGCCGCCGCTAGAACTCGAACTCGAAGGGGCCGGAGATGCCCAGGACCTCGTCGATCTTTCCGGAGATCTCCGTGATCTTGAACGGCTGGCCCGCGATCTTGTTGAAGGGAATTGCGTCCACGAGGAACTGCGAACGGATGAGGACGGAGAGCTGCCCGTTGTTCAGCTCGGGGACCATCACCTTGTCGTAGCGCGAAAGCACCTCGCCGAGATTGGCGGGGAAGGGGTTGAGGTGGCGGATGTGGGCGGAGGCGACCGCCTTGCCCTCCGAGCGCGCCCGTTCGCCCGCGCTGGTGATGGCGCCGTAGGTGCCGCCCCAGCCGAGGAGCAGCAGATCGCCCTCCGCGGGACCGGTTACCTCGATGTCGGGCACGTCGCTGACGACACGGGCGACGCGCTCGGCGCGGGTGAGGGTCATCTTGTGGTGGTTGCCGGGCTCGTAGTTGATGTCGCCGGTCTCGTACGACTTCTCGAGGCCGCCCACACGGTGCTCCAAGCCCGCCTGGCCGGGAACGGCCCAGGCCCGGGCGAGCGTCTCGGGGTCGCGCTCGTAGGCGTGGGAGGCGCTGCCGGGTTCGGCGTGGCGCCACTCCACCGGGGGGATATCCTCCAGCCGGGGGATGGGCCACGGCTGGGAACCGTTCGCGAGGTACCCGTCGCTGAGGATGATTACGGGGACCATGTACTTGAGGGCGATACGGAAGGCCTCGATGGCCATCCAGAAGCAGTCGCCGGGGGTGGAGGGCGCGATGATGGCGACGGGCGAGTCGCCGTTGCGCCCGTACATCGCCTGAAGCAGGTCGGCCTGCTCCGTTTTGGTCGGCATACCCGTGCTCGGGCCCGCGCGCTGCACGTTGAGCACGACAAGCGGGAGCTCGGCCATGACGGCGAGGTTGAGCCCCTCGCTCTTGAGGGCGAGGCCGGGGCCGCTGGTGCCGGTGAGGGCCATCTGGCCGGCGTAGGAGGCGCCGATGGCGGCGCAGACCGCGCTGATCTCGTCTTCCGCCTGCATCGTCTTGACGCCGAACCGCTTGAAGCTGGCCAGCTCGTGCAGGACATCGGAGGCGGGGGTGATGGGGTAACTCGCGTAGAAGAGGGGCAGGCCCGCGAGTTGCGAGGCGGTCACGAACCCGAGGGCCGTGGCCTCGTTGCCGCTGATGTGGCGGTAGACGCCGGGCGCAACGTCGGCGGGGGGCACCTCATAGCGCTCGTGCACGAGCTCGCTGGTCTCGCCGAAGGCGTTGCCGGCGCGCAGGGCGCGCAGGTTCGCCTCGAGCACGACGGGGTTGCGCTGGAACTTGTCGGTGGCCCAGCGGACGACGGTGTCCATGGGCCGGCTGAAGAGCCACAGGACGAGTCCGAGGGCGTAGAAGTTCCGCGAGCGGAAGCGCTCCTTGGCGCCAAGCTCGAGCCCGTCGAGGGCGGAAGCGTTGTGCTTCGTGATGTCGATGCGCAGCAGGCGGTAGGGGGAGAGGGAGCCGTCCTCGAGGGGATTGTTTTCGTAACCCGCCTTGCGCAGGTTGGTCGCGTTGAACTCGCCTTCATCGACGATAAGGAGGCCGCCGCGGACGAGATCGCCAAGATTCGTCTTGAGGGCGGCGGGGTTCATCGCCACGAGCGCGTCCGGGTTGTCGCCCGGGGTGTGGATGTCGTTGCTGGAGAACGAGAGCTGGAAGCCGGACACGCCGGGGAGCGAGCCGGTCGGTGCGCGAATTTCGGCGGGGTAGTCGGGCAGGGTGGCGAGATCGTTCCCGTAAACGGCGGTGGTACGGGTGAACTGCGTGCCCGTGAGCTGCATCCCGTCGCCGGAGTCACCGGCAAAGCGGATCGTGACGCGATCGCGCGTGGTGATGGCTTCGGAAAGCGGTGACTCGATTTCGGTGGTCATCCTGTGACTATCCCCCCTCCCGCTTCGCCACGACCTGGTGAGGGCGCGGCGGCAGGTTCAGCACTTCCTCGGGAAAAGATTCGGCGAAGTGCTGCAGAAGCTCGCCCAGACGCACGAGCCCGACTACGGCGTCATCGTCCATGACCGGCAGGGTGCGATAGTTGTAGCGCTGCATGAGCGCGATCGCATCGCCCACGGAGGTCGTGGCGGAGATGGTGACCGGGTTTCGGGTAAGCAGATCCGGGTCGAGCGGCTGTTCCCAGTCGAAATCCGCAGACATGCAGCGCGTGAGGACATCCCGTTCGGTAAAGATGCCGAGGAGCTTGTCCTCCTCCACGGCGAGCACGCACGAGCGCGCGCCCGAGTGCATCCGCCGGACGGCGGTGCGAACGGTGGCCGTGGGAGGGAGGAACACTGGCTCCGCGAGTGGGAGCTCGCCCACGCGCTGGTCTATGAACTTCGCAAGCCGGGACCGATCCATCCGTTCCTGACTGCTTTCGCGAGCCGTGGGTCTGTGCCCTTCGGCGACGCTAGGCTCCGCTTCGGAGTGTAGCGCCTTTCTTGCTTATACACGCCAGCGGGGCCACCTGCCACGGTCCCGCTTACATCTTCAAGGGCCTGCAATTGGCGCATACTGTGAGAGAGCCGAGGGGGTTACAATCCCGCCGCGCAAAACTCGGCCAAGGGGGCCAGCGATGAACATCCGGATCGTGGCAATAGCCCGCCCCGTGGGAACCGCAGGGGAAGAGATCGCCCAGATGACGGCAGAAAAGCTGGGCTTCCGCTTTTACGACTACCAGGTGGTGCAGACCGCCGCCCAGGAGGCGGGCGTCTCGCCTGAGACGGTGAGCGAAGCGGAACACACACCTTCGCTGCTTACACGCATCCTGGAAGCGCTCGCGCGCAACCCCAGCATGCCGGTGGCGGCCTGGGCGGACCCGGTGCCGCTGGCCACCAACCCGCTCCTGACCTCGACCGAATACCGGCGCTTCATCGAGGACGTGATCCGCGACCTGGCCGACCAGGGCGAGGCGGTCCTGATGGGACACGGCGCGCCCATGGTCCTGCAGGGCCGGTCCGATACGTTGAAGGTGCTGACGACAGGCTCAACGGAGCTGCGCGCCCAGCGCATCGCCAAGGGCATGAACGTCGACGTGGAGTCGGCGCGAAAGACGGTGACGAAGACGGATGCGGAGCGGCAGGACTACTTCCGGCGCTTCTACAACCGAGCCTGGCTCGCGACCGAGAACTACGACCTCTGCCTCAATACGGACCGGCTAACTGCGGACCAGGCGGCCACGCTCGTGGCGCAGGCCGCGGAGATGCACTAGAGGCGGGCGCTCCTCCTCAAGCCCGCTCGAAGGCGACGATCGCGGCGCCGAGGAGCACGGCCTGCAGGAGCGCGGCGGAGGCGAACAGCCACAGTCCGGCGGCGCGCTCGCGGGCGTGCAGGACGAACCCCAGGGCGAGGTTGAGGGCCACGACTCCGCCTCCCACCGCGCCAATGCGCAACAGCTCGGAGGGGTCGCCCACGCGCACGATGCCTGTGTCGCGGGGGAAGTCGATCTGGACGAGCGCGGGCAGATCCGGGTACTGGCTGAAGAGATAGCCGCCGAGGACCCCGAGCGCCACGAGCACGAGGCTGATGACGAACCAGACGTCGGTGTCGCGCCAGAAGGGGAGGAGGGCGAGGCCGCGGGGTTCGGCCCGCTGGGGCTCGGCCGGCTCGAAGCCGACGATCAGCCGGCGCGAGCAGGCCTCGGCGAAGGCGACCTGGTCGGGCACGGTGAGGCCGTAGGTACGCCCCGGCGTGACAACGAAGACGTTGTCCTCGGGCCGGTTGTGGGTCGCGAAGAAGAGGGTGGGGCCGAGGCTGGCAGCAACGCCCCGACCAATGTGGCAGCCCCACCAGTTCAGGCCCGTAACGGACTCCTCGCCGACGGTGCGGCCGGGCACGACGCGCTGGATATCGACGACGGGGACGATGACCTCGCCGCCGCACCAGCGGATGCGCAGGGCATCATCGTCGATCTGGTAGGCGAGGCGCGCGACCCCGATGGTCCACCAGCCGAACAGGAGGGCGAGCCCGCTGAAGAGGGCGACGACCACCCAGGCCACGAACGTCGTCAGCTCGATGGCGGCGCCGCCCGCGAGCACGCCCGCCACGAGCGCGATGAATGCCGCCCAGAGGGTGAAGGCGCCGCCGACGATGACGCCGAGGGCGCGGGGAGGGCGAAAGGTCTCGGCGTCTACGACGCCACCCGCACGCGGGCCGGGGTGCACCACTGTCCGTACTTCTCACTCTTTCCGCGAATGACGTCGAAGAACATGCGCGACAGCTCCATAGTAATGGGGCCGGGCTCGCCGCCACCGACCAGGCGGCGGTCGATTTCGGTCACGGGGGTGAGGTGAGCGGCGGTGCCGGTCATGAACACCTCGTCGGCGATGTACAGCTCGGAACGGTCGATGGAACGCTGCACCGTCTCGATGCCGAGCTCGTTGGCGGCCAGCTCGACGACGGTGGCGGCGGTAATGCCCTCGAGGATGTTGTCCGAGGGAGCGGGGGTGATGAGCTTGCCATCGCGCACGATGAAGATGTTCTCGCCGCTGCCCTCGGAGACGTGGCCTTCGTGGGTAAGGACGATGGCCTCGTCGAAGCCGTTCAGCTCGGCCTCCGACTTGGCGAGGGCGCTGTTCACGTAGATGCCGGTCACCTTGGCGCGGGGCGGGATGCCGTTGTCGTCGACGCGCCGCCAGCTGCTGGTGTGGCAGCGGGCGCCCTTGTCGATATCGAGGTAGGGGCCGAAGGGGGCGATGAAGATGAGCAGGTCGCTCTCGAGGCCGTGGAGGCGCACGCCGAGGACCTCGGAGCTGAGGTAGACCATGGGACGGATGTAGACGTCCTCTTCGTAGCCGCTGCGTTCGACGATCTCGACGGTGAGATCGCAGAGGCGGTCGATCTCCTCGCGCATTTCAAGGCCAAGGATGTGGCTGCTCTGGGCGAGCCGCTCGTAGTGCTCGCGCACGCGGAAGAGGTAGAGGCAGCCGTCCTCGTCGTTCCAGTTGCCGCGGATGCCCTCGAAGACCGCCGTTCCGTAGTTGAAGGCGTGGGTCATGACGCCCACTTTCGCCTCCTCAAGGGGGACGATCTGACCTTGGAAGTAGGCATAGGGCGTTGACATCGGCGGGTACTCCTCGGGGCTGCTGGCCGCTTCAGTATACCCGCGAGCCGCTATTGGTCCGCCGGGGGATTGCTGAAGAAGGTGGGCTCGCGGCACTCCTCCACGGAGCGCTCCTTGCCCGCCAGCCGCTCGCGCACATCGTCGTCCGGCAGCGGTGGGGGGAGCACGAGGGGGCTGGTGGGATCGTCGACGGCGTCCTCCAGGTACTCGATAAACGCCTCGTGGAAGTCGCGGAGATCGGCGGGGGGCGCGACGGCCTCCAGCTCGTCGATGAAGTCTTCGATGACGGCGGCGATGCCCGCCTCCTCCGTCTCCACGAGGATCGCGTCGGAGAAGCGGTCGAGGTTGGCGCACATGACGGCGAGGTAACCCTCGTCGTCGACCGCGCTGGGGGGAGGGCCGTCGTCGCAGGCGAGGAAGAGCAGGCCGAGGAAGGCCGCGAGCGCGAGGGCGGGGAGGGTACGGGCCATGCCGGAAATCGTACGCGCGGGTTTCGTTGGCGCTACAGGACGATGCGCCGCACGGCTCCGGCAGGGGCGCGCCGCCAGTTCTCGACGACGTAGCGATCGGCGCCGTCGATGTCGCGGCGTTCCATGCGGCAACGCCGGGGGGACTCAAGCTCGCGGCGAGCGGAGCGCGCCCAGCGGGCGAGCGAGTCGGGGTCGGAGACGGGAAGGGCATCGCCCGCCTCAAGCAACAGCTCCACTTTCGCGACGCCGAGGGCGAGGAGCCAGCCGCTCGTCAGCTCGGCGAGCGCCATGTGGAAGTCGCGATCGGCGAAGGTGACGGCAAGCCGTCCCGCGCCGCTTTCCCCGCCCGCGAGCAACAGGGTCGCGCCGGGCGACGGCTGTGCGAGGGCGCCGGCCGCCCCGCGAACGTCCACGAGGAGTTCGGGGAGGGGGCCGTCCCCGAGGGGCGTTCCGAGGGCGTACTCCGTGGCGTGGGACTCGTGCAGGTCTCCGACACCACCGGCGTCGAGCCAGTCTTGCCAGGCCGCGCCATCGCCGACGAGCAGGGCCGCGCAGGCGGCTTCGTGGTCCGCAGCGGCGGCGATGAGGGGGACGGCGGCGGAATAGCCTCCCCACTCGATGGCGTGCAGCGCGTGGAGTCGCGCGAGCCACGCCCGGGAGCCGGTCGCGAGCAGAGCCGCGACCGTCACGTTGCGGTAGCGCGATCCGGCGGCCTCGCTCGCGACGGCGGACTCGAGGCGCAGGCCGTCGAGGACGAGTTCGACGGTCTCGCCGAGGACAAACGAGGTCTGGCGATGGGCGTCGGCGGAGCCCGCGGCTCCAGCCGGCGGCCTCGACGAGCGTTCCGCCTCGGGGTAGACGCGGGGCGGTGAGACACGGAACGCGGGCATGGCCTAGTGCCGGTCGCGGGGCCTGCGGCGGCGGCGGGCGCGGCTGGGGGGCGCTGGTGGGGTCTCGGCGGGGGGGCGGGGTCCGAGCTGGCGGATGGCCTCCCAGCCGGCGAAGCTGGCGGTCGCACCCAGCTCCGACTCGATCTCCAGCAGGCGGTTGTACTTGGCCGTGCGCTCGCTGCGGGCGGGGGCGCCGGTCTTGATCTGGCCCGCACCAGTGGCCACGGCGAGGTCGGCGATGAAGGTGTCCTCGGTTTCGCCGGAGCGGTGGCTGATGACGGCGGTCCAGCCGGCGCGGTGGGCAAGGGCAATCGCGTCGAGGGTCTCGCTGAGGGTTCCGATCTGGTTCAGCTTGACGAGAACGCTGTTGGCGGCCCCTTCATCAATGCCGCGCTGGATGCGCTCCGGGTTCGTGACCAGCAGGTCGTCGCCAACGAGCTGGACGGACGCGCCGAGGCGCTCGACGAGGGCGCTCCAGCCGGACCAGTCGTCCTCGGCGAGGCCATCCTCGATGGAGGCGATGGGGTAGCGCTCCGCCCAGCCGGCCCAGTGATCGATGAGCCCCTCGCTGGTCAGCGTGCGGCCCTCCTTCTCAAGGACGTATTCCCCACCCTGGTAGAGCTCGGTGGTGGCCGGGTCGAGGGCGAGGACGAGGTCGGCTCCGGGGCGGTAGCCGGCGCCCTCGATCGCCTCCAGCACGACCTGTACGGCTTCCTCGTTGCCCGGCAGGGAGGGGGCGAAGCCGCCCTCATCGCCGATGTTCGTGCTGAGGCCCCGTTCGGAAAGGATGCGCTTGAGCGACTGGTAGACCTCGGCGCCCATGCGTAGCCCTTCGGAGAAGGTCTCCGCGCCGACGGGCATGACCATGAACTCCTGAAAGTCGGTCGAGTCCTCGGCGTGGCGGCCGCCGTTGAGGATGTTGAACATGGGGACGGGGAGGCGGTGGGCAGCGGCCCCGCCGAGGTAGCGGTAGAGGGGCTCCTCGGCCGAATCGGCGGCGGCGCGGGCGACGGCGAGGGAGACGCCGAGAATCGCGTTCGCGCCCAGCCGCGCCTTGTTGGCGGTGCCGTCGAGGTCGATGAGAAGGCGGTCGATGGCTCGCTGGTCGGCGGCGGGCTGGCCGATGAGCGCGGCGTTGATCTCGGCGTTGACGTTCTCGACGGCCTTGAGCACGCCCTTGCCGCCGTAGCGGCGGGCGTCGCCATCGCGCAGCTCGACGGCCTCGTAGGCGCCCGTGGAGGCGCCGGAGGGAACGGCGGCCTGGCCCACGGAGCCGTCGTCGAGGAGCACGGAGACCTGCACGGTGGGGTTGCCCCGCGAATCGAGGACCTCGCGCGAGACCAGCTCTTCGATCAGCATCAGGAGGCTCCTGCCGCGAGGCGTTCGCAGGCGTCGATGGCGGCGCTCGCATCGTCGCAGGAGACGAGGGGGGCGGTGGCGCCATCCGGGAGGGTCAGGTCCCAGCTGCCCATGGTGACAACGGGACGGCCGGCGATGAGGGCGAAGGCAATCTCGCTGAGGGTGCCGTAGCGGCCACCGACGGCCACGAGGGCATCGGCGGTGCGGGGAATCATCGTGTTCCGGGCGAAGCCGATGCCGGTCACGATGGGGACGGTCACGAATTCGTTCATGTCGCTGCGATCATCGCCGGGCAGGATGCCGACGGTCACGCCGTCCTCGGCGCGGGCTCCACGGCAGACCTCGCGCATCACGCCGCCACGCCCGCCGCAGACGACAGTGTGTCCGCGCGAGGCGAGCTCGCGCCCGACGGCGTAGGCCGTTTCGCCCTCCGCAGGGCTGCACTGCTCGCCGCCGATGACACCGATCATCACTCCTCTTCCTCCTCCTCGGGGGCGGCATCGATGCGAACGAGGGCCTCGGGGCTGTCGAGGTAGTCGATGTAGAGGATGCCGTTGAGGTGGTCGATCTCATGTTCGAGCGCCTCGGCAAGGAGATCGTCCTCGGCGCGGATGCGGACTTCCTTGCCGGTGGCGGGGTCAATGCCCTTCACGAGCACCTTCAGCGAGCGGGTGATCTCGCCGCGGAAGCCGGGGACGGAGAGGCAGCCCTCGTTGAGGACGCGCTCGCCCGAGCGCTTGATGATCTGGGGGTTGAGGAGGGCGAACGGCTCCGCCGGGGGCGTATCGAGCACGATGACCTGGAGGGGGATGCCGATCTGGGGCGCGGCGAGGCCGACGCCCGGAGCGTCGTACATCGTCTCGAACATGTCCTCGATGAGCTTGGGAATGCTCGAGTCGCGCGCGCGGACGCGCTTCGCCTTCTGCCGAAGGACGGGGTCGCCGGCGCGCCGGATGGGGTGAATCGCCACGGATCGCATTGTACGGAGACGCACGATTCGAGCGACCGGGAGGGGCTGCACGAGGCATCGCGGGGACTTCGTGTACCAAGTACACTAAGTCCGTGAGCGATCCCCCACGGGCGGACGGCCAGTACCGGGCGGTCGTGATCGGCAGCGGCATGGCGGGGCTTTTCGCGGCGCTCGAGGCGAGCGCGATGGGGCCGGTGCTCCTCATCACCAAGGCGGAGCTGCACGAGGGCAGCACGCGCCACGCGCAGGGTGGCATCGCGGCCGCCATCGGCCCCGACGACTCCCCGGAACAGCACCTGGCGGACACCATCGCGGCAGGCGCGGGCCTCGTCGACGAGGCGATGGCGCGCATCCTCGTGGAGAGCGCACCACGCCGCATCCGCGACCTTGAGCGGTACGGCGTCAGCTTCGACAGCGACGGTTCGAGCCGGGCCTTTGGTCGCGAAGGGGCACACCGCAACGCGCGCGTGTTGCACGCGCGCGGAGACCGCACCGGGGCCGCGATCACGACCGCGCTGGCGAGCCAGGTAGCGAGCGGCCGAATCACGGTACGTGAACACACCCTGGCGACGGCGATCCTGCTCGCAGACGGCAAGACCGGGGGAGTCGTGACCCTCAGTGAGAACACCGGGACGGAGCGCGCCTTCGAGGCGCCGGCTGTCATCCTTGCCACGGGCGGGGCAGGGGCGGCTTTCTCCCACACGACGAACCCGCCGGTGGCGACCGGCGACGGCATCGCCCTCGCGTTCGAAGCGGGGGCGGAGGTGACGGACCTCGAGTTCTACCAGTTCCACCCAACGGCCTTCCGCCAGGAGGGGGCGCCGCCGTTCCTCATCTCGGAGGCGCTGCGGGGCGAGGGGGCGGTGCTGAGGGACGGCGACGGGCAGGCGTTCATGCCTCGCTACCACCCACTGGCCGACCTCGCGCCGCGTGACATCGTGGCGCGGGCGATGGTGTCGGAGATGCGCGCCGCCGGATCGGACCACGTCTGGCTCGACTGCACCGCGCTCAACGGGGTCGACCCGATCGAGCGGTTCCCCGGGATCGCGGCGTTCTGCGGGGAGCGCGGCATCGACCTGCGCCGCGACCCCGTGCCCGTGGCCCCCGCGGCGCACTACCTGATGGGCGGCGTTCGCACCGACGAGTGGGGCCGAACGACCGTCCCGGGCCTGTATGCCTGCGGCGAGAGCGCCGCGACGGGCGTCCACGGGGCGAACCGGCTGGCGAGCAATTCGCTGCTCGAGACCGTGGTGTTCGCCAAGCGTTCGGTGGAGCACATCGCGAGCGGGACGGGCGGGGCGATGGCGCCCATGCCGGACTCGACGCCATTCGTCCCGAGCGGGGGGGCGCCGCGCGAACATGCAGGGGTCCAGCGCCTGCTGTGGGAGCACGCAGGCATCGAGCGCACGGGGGAGGGGCTACGGGCCGGGCTGGAGGCGGTGCGTTCGTGGCCGACCACCGAAGTCGAGCCCTCACGGGAAGGGCACGAACGACGCTGGCTGGCCGTCCTGGCCGAGCTCCTGCTGTCCGCCGCGCTCACGCGCGAGGAGAGCCGCGGCGCGCACTTCCGTACCGACTTCCCCGAGCGGGACGACGCCCGCTGGGCGCGTCGCCAGGTGTTTCATCGTGCTGGTTGAGCCACCGCCGGTCGGAGCCATCGCCGCCGTCGTGCGAACGGCGCTCTCCGAGGATCGTGCCGGTGACGACGTCACGACGCAGGCAGTGGTCGACCCGGGGCTGGGCGCTCACGCAAGACTGGTGGCGAAAGAGGCAGGGGTAGTCTGCGGGCTGCCGGTCGCCAGCCACGTCTTCGCGACGCTGGATAGCGGGGTGGAGTTCACGGCGCAGGTGTCCGAAGGGGAAGGGGTGGACGCGGGGACGGTGCTGGCGAGCGCGAGCGGTCCCGCACGGGCGATCCTGTCGGGGGAGCGGACGGCGTTGAACTTTGTCCAGCGGCTGTCGGGCATCGCCACGCTGACGAGACGTTATGTAGAGGCGGTAGCGGATACCAACTGCCTGATCCTCGACACGCGCAAGACGACGCCCGGCGTGCGCGACCTGGAGAAGTATGCCGTTCGTTGCGGAGGCGGCACGAACCACCGGCGCGACCTCGTGGCGATGGCGATGATCAAGGACAACCACAGGGAGGCGATCGCGCGGCAGGGCCAGACGCTCGCGGCGGCGGTCAGGGCAATCCGCCAGCACGCACCGGAGACGCCGATCGAGATCGAGGTGGACACGCTGGACGAGCTGGTCGCGGCGCTGGCCGCGAGTCCGGAGTGGATCCTGCTGGACAACATGACCACCGCGGAGATGCGGGAGGCGGTAGGGCTCGTGGCGGGGAGGGCAAAGCTGGAGGCCAGCGGAGGCATCACCCTGGAGCGGGTCACGGAAGTAGCCGCCACGGGGGTGGATGCGATCTCGTCCGGGGCGCTGACCCACAGCGCGCCTGCGCTCGATGTGTCGCTGGAGATCAACTTCGAGGACTAGCGGCGCCTAGGCGAAGCCCACGGAGCGGAGGAAGGCGGGCGCCTCGCGGACGGCCTCGTCCGGCTCGCGCTGGTCGATCTCGAGGGTGATGGCCTCGAGCGACGCGAGGCCAGCGGTGACCATTGGCCAGTCAAGCTGGGCGGTACCGGGAGCGCGGTGGTCGAGGACGGCGCGCACGTCGTGGACATGGGCGCCAACGAGGTGGTCGCCGAGCTTGTCGAACCACTCCTGGTGGGGCAGGAAGCCGAGGCGGTCGAGCACCTCGCCGTGGCCGGTGTCGTGCCAGTGGCCGGCCTCGGCCGTGGAGAAGCCGGCGAGGAGGGCGAGGGATTCGTCGGGGAGGGGGATCTGGTGGTACTGAAGGCGATTTTCGAGCCCGATGACGATGCCGTGTGGCCGGGCAGCCTCAACGAGCTGCTCGAGGGCGGCGCGCGCGGCCTCGAGGTTCGCCGGGGCCGCTTCCGCGCGGCGTGTCTCCATCTCGGCGCGGGCCTCGGCAGCGCGGTTGCTCGTGATGCCGTGCTGCCGGAACAGGCGATACAGCTCCGCCTCGGTGCCCGACCAGGCCATGTCCACCTCGCCGAGGTGCACCACCAGTGCGGTGGCGCCCGCCTTGGCGGCCCACTCGATGCTGCGGAGGGCGTGCTGCATCGCCCGGGACTGCTCTCGCTCGTTGGTCGAGGCGATGTTGAGGTCGGCGTTGCTCTTGCGGCCGGGGAGCTCCACGTGGGGCGCGGGCTGGTGGATCGACGTCACCGGCAGGGCGCCGCAGTCGAGGATCTGGCGCAGCTTCTCCTCGGAAGTCGAGTGCGAGACCTCGATGGCGTCGTAGCCGGCCTCGGCGGCGTACCGCGCGAACGCCTCCCCGTCGTCGAAGCGCTTCTGCTGGGCGTACATCGTGGAAAGCGCGATGGTCGTCACGTTACCTCCGGAGTTCGGCCTGCGGCCGGTGGGTAGCTCGCTGGATGACGAGCACGAGCGTGGGGAGTGCGAACGCCACGACGAAGCTGAGGATGAGCCCCAGGCCGTCGTCGCGGAAGAGCAGCGGGACGGCGAGGCCGCCCACCACGCCCGTGAGCATGCTCAGGGGAAGATAGCGCAGCCCGGCGTTACCGCGGGTGATCACGCTCAGGAGGAGCCAGGGAAGGAAGCCAAGGGCGAGCCACCCGAGAACGTAGAGCGTGATGAAAATGAGGGAGAAGAGCACGGCAAGCGGGTCAGGTGATGAGGCGGGAGATGTCGAAGAAGGTGATGACGAGGATGCCGGACAGGAGCACGGCGAAGCCGACGAGGTGGACGAGCGCTTCCTTCTCGGGGGAGATGCGCCGTCCGCCGCGCAGCAACTCGACGAAGACGAAGAACATGCGGCCGCCATCGAGGGCGGGGATGGGGAGGGCGTTGAACACCGCGAGGGAGAGGCTGAGCAGCGCCGCCAGCTCGATCAGGGGCCGCCAGCCCGCCTGCTCGACGATGTCGCCGGTGGTGTTGGCGATGCCGACGGGGCCGGAGAGGAGGGGCTGGTCGGGGGCGACGCCGCTGCTGCCGTTCACGCGCACCTGGATCTCGTTCTTGGTGACGACGACCGCATCGATCATCGCCTGCCAGCCACGCGGGACCGCCTCCCAGGGCGGGTAGGAGAGGTTCTCGGTGTAGGGGAAGCGCTGGCGGCAGCCGATGGGGTTGCCGTCTTCGTCGATATCGGAGCAGACGGTGGGGGCGCCGACACGGATGCCGGTCGGGCCCTGGCCCTCGGGCGGAGTCCAGCGGGCGTAGACCTCCGCCTCAAGGGTCGAGTTGGCCCGCGAGATGACCCATGTCTGCGTCTCGCCGATGAAACGGCGAGTGTGGAAGATGAGTTCGCTGACGTTGCGGACCTCGCGGCCGTTGACCTCCATGACGACGTCACCGGGCTGGAGGCCCTGCTCGGGGGCAGTGCCGTCGCGCAGGGTTCCGGTGACCTGCGCCATCGCGGCGGGGGAGTCGGACATCACCTCGGAGACCTGGGCGAGGTTGAGGGCGCGCTCGCGCGGGACCATGAAGGCAATCGAGAAGAGCAGGAGCGCAAGCACGACGTTCATGACGACGCCCGCGCCCATCACGGTGAGCCGCTTCCAGTGGGCGGCGGCGGCGAGCGAACGGGGGTCGGACGGGTCCTCTTCGCCGAGCATGCGGACGAAGCCGCCGATGGGGAGCCAGTTGATGGTGTATTCGGTCTCGCCGCGCCGCCACGTGAGCCCCTTGATGCGGGGCGGGAAGCCGATGCCGAACTCGAGCACCTTGATGCGGAACGCCTTCGCCGCGAGGAAGTGCCCGAGCTCGTGGATGACGACGAGGGGAACGAGGAGGGCGACGAAGATCAGCGCGGAGCGGAAGAAGTCGACGAGGTCGAAGATGGCGAGGAAGGTCACGCGCCGGCTCCCGCCGGAGCCACCTCCGCCGCGCGGCGCGCCCACTGGTCGGCCGCGAAGACCGCTTCGAGGTCGGGATCGGGCGTGGACTCGTGCCGCTCCATCACGCCTTCGATGATGCCGGCGATATCGAGGAAGCCGACTTCGCCCGCCATGAAGCGCCCGACGGCGACCTCGTCGGCGGCGGCCATGGCGGCGGGGTAGGTGCCGCCCTGGCGGCCGGACTCCATCGCGAGGCGCAGGCAGGGGAAACGGGAGATGTCGGGCTCGCCGAACGTGAGCTGGCCGGCCATCGCGAGGTCGAGGGCGGGGGAGGGTGGCTCGGGCATGCGCTCGGGGTAGGCGAGCGCACACTGGATGGGGAGGCGCATGTCGGGAACGCCGAGCTGGGCCTTCACACTGCCGTCGCTGAACTCGACGAGGGAGTGGACGATGGATTCGCGGTGAAGGACGACCTGTACGGCCTCCATGGGCACGTCGAAGAGCCACATCGCCTCGATGGTCTCCATGCCCTTGTTCATGAGGGTGGCGCAATCGACGGTAATCTTGTCGCCCATGTTCCAGGTGGGGTGCTTGAGGGCCTGGGCGGGGGTGACGGCGGCGAGGCCGTCGGGGTCGAGGTCGCGGAAGGCGCCGCCGCTGGCGGTGAGCATGATGCGGCGAATGCCGTGGTCCTCTTCGCCCCAGAGGCACTGCCAGATGGCGGAGTGCTCGCTATCGACGGGTCGGAGGTCGCCGCCGCCGGCGACCATCGCGCGGCGAATGAGGTGCCCGGCCATGACGAGCGCCTCCTTGTTGGCGATGGCGACGGGCTTGCCCGCCTCCAGCGCAGCGATCGTGGGAAGCAAACCGGCGGCGCCGCCCGTGCCCGCGAGCACGATGTCGACATCGTCCGAGACGGCCATCTCGTCCATGGGCAGCCAAGACGCGCCGGCAGCAGCAATGGCATCGTCGAGGGCGGAGTCGCGGGCGGCGGCGTAGACGTAGCGGGGGCGCAGGTCGGCGACCTGCTCGGCGAGGCGAGCGGTGTTGCGTCCCGCGGCCAGGGCCGTTATCTCGAAGAACTCCGGCAGCTGGCGGACAACATCGATCGTCTGGCGTCCGATGGAGCCGGTGGAGCCGAGAACAGCGATGCGCTTTGGCGCCATGCCCCCATCGTAGCCCGCACCCGCGCCGGTGTCTGCGATCCCGTCCCAGCGCCCTTCACGTAGCATGACCGCCATGCGCTGCGTGGTGACCGGAGGGTGCGGGTTCATCGGGTCGCACATCGTCGATGCGCTTGTGCGGGACGGGTGCGAGGTGGCCGTGCTCGACGACCTCTCGACGGGGAACCTGGAGTACCTGAACCCGGCGGCGGAGCTGCTGGAGGGGTCGGTGGCGGACGGGGAGGTGGTGCGGTCGGCGGTGGAGGGGGCGACGTGGGTGTTCCACCTGGCCGCCCTGCCGCGCGTCCAGCAGTCCGTGGACGACCCCGTCGGGACGCACGCGATCAACGTGAACGGCACGCTGAACGTGCTGCAGGCGGCGCGCGAGCACGGGGTCGAGCGGGTGGTCGTGTCGTCGTCCTCGAGCGTGTACGGGGACCAGGAGACGCACCTGATGACGGAGGACCTGGCGCCGAATCCGCTGTCGCCGTACGGCCTGCACAAGCTGATCGGGGAGCAGTACGCGGACCTGTTCGCGTCGCTGTTCGGGATGCAGATCGTGTCGCTGCGGTACTTCAACGTGTACGGGCCGCGGCAGTCGGCGGAGGGGGCGTACGCGCTCGTGATCCCGCACTTCCTGCGGCTGCGGGACGAAGGCAAGCCGCTGACCGTCTACGGCGACGGCTGCCAGACGCGCGACTACGTGCACGTCGACGACGTGGTGCGGGCGAACCTGAACGCGGCCAACTCGGAGCTGCCGGTGGGACGGGCGGTGGCGCTGAACGTGGGCTCGGGCGAGGAGACATCGGTGAACGAGATCGCGGCGATGGTGGGGGGCGAGGTGGAGCACATCATCCCGAACCCGCGGGGAGCGTTCGAGGAGTTACGCAAGTGCGCGGACACGTCGCGGGCGAAGTCGGTGATCAGCTGGGAGCCGGGCATCCTGCTGGCGGAGGGGATCAGGTCGGTCCTGTAGGGGCCGGCGGGTAGACTGGCGGTCCGGGCGATTAGCTCAGCTGGTTAGAGCGCTTCGCTTACACCGAAGAGGCCGGGGGTTCGAGTCCCTCATCGCCCACCAGACTTGACGGTAGACAGTACCGGGCCGCCGAGGGCGACATCCTCGGCCTTGCCGCCGCGCACGGGACTGTCCTGAGGCATCGGGATCGTGTAGCGGATCGTGGCGGCGCCCGGGGCGACGGCGATCTCCTTCACGAACGAGTTGATGAACGCCTTCGACTCCGTCAGCTCGCTCGTC
>JAPOQN010000066.1 GCA_026710655.1 Chloroflexota bacterium
ACGGCGGCGTCACCGTGATCGCCGCCTCCGACCCCCGGCGTGGGGTGGAGGACGCCCTGGTGGACATCGAGTCACAGGAGGGCGAAGGCGGCCCGCCCATCTCCGTGCTCGCGCTTGGCCGCTACCGCGCCACCCGGGAAGCGGTGCCGTCTCGCCGTCCCGGCCGGCTGCGCGTCGAGTTCAGCACCGTCCATGCGGCCAAGGGGCGTGAGGCCGACTACGTGATCGTGCTCGACCTCCGCGACGCCCGGCGAGGCTTCCCCTCGCAGGTCGAGGAAGACCCCCTCCTCGACCTGGTGCTGCCGCCTCCACCGGAGGGAGAGTACCCGCACGCCGAGGAGCGGCGTCTCTTCTACGTGGCCATGACGCGGGCCCGCCGGGGCGCGTACCTCGTCGCTGACGCGCTGCGCCCCTCCGCCTTCGTGGAGGAGCTGCTGCGCGAGTCGCCCGGCCTGCGCCGCCTCGGGGAGTTCCGGCGCGAGCGCACGCCTCCCTGCCCGCGCTGCCGCACGGGCCGCCTCGATGAGTCGGCGAGCGGGCGCACCCTCTACTGCCTGAACTTCCCCTTCTGCCGCTACCGCGCGCCCCGCTGCCAGAGCTGCAGGCGCGGGTTTGCGGTCATCGCCGGGGATGTCTCGCGCTGCACCAGCACCTCGTGCAACGCCAGCCCGCCCGTCTGCGCGTCGTGCGGCACGGGGGTGATGGTCGTTCGCGGGGGGCGCACCGGCCGCTTCCTGGGGTGTTCGGAGTACGCCTCCGACCAGCCCTGCAGGAACACCCGCAACCTTCCCGCCCGACGCTAGCGCCGGCCCCCTGTCTACCCTCCATCGCGCCCGCCACCGGGAGGCCCGTGACCCCGGTCGTCCCCGTGTTTCACCACTTGTCCGATGCTGGCGAGCTTCGGTCGAGAGTTGGGCCCGTGTCCATGAATTGCACTCTGCCGAACCACATGGGATGTCATGGGCGTGTACAGGAAAAGGAAGAAGATTGCAGAAAGGCAATCGAGGGGAGAAACCCAGTCGGTACAGGGGAAAACGCCCCCTACCGGACGTAGGCAGCAAGCGATTTGGTTCCGGGGCGCCTTCCACGAGAATTCGGCAGATTGCCCAGGCGAAATTGACAAAAGGCAATCGCGAAAGCGAGGCATGTTCTGGGCACCGCAGGGAAGAACACGGATGCGGCGGACCCGTGACTCACATCCCCTTGACGCAGCGCGTAACTTTCCGCAGGGAGGAGGGATTAGTTGCCATGGGTGCATTCATACTTGCAACCGTCGTCGCGCCGTTTGCCGGTAGCTTTATGCTGGATTTGCTCTTTGGGACCTGGGTGCGCTGGTGGCTCTCCCCGATTTTGGTCGGACTTGCTGGGGTTGGCTTCATTGTCTGGAGCGCAGTAACTCCGGACGGCCCTGGTACCCGAACCGAAATTGGGTGGCCCGTGTGGGTCTTTTTCTTCGTCCTCTTGCCCGTTGTGCTATCCGCAAGTGGCGCGTGGGCGCGGAGGTGGGTGGCTCGTTCAGCCGCAAAGCGGCCCAGCATCCCTACCACAAGGTCTGAGCAAGAGGGGGATGACCCTCGCGGGGCTTAGTCCCAGGCCATCAGCGCCGCTTCACTCGCTCGCGGAAGGTCTCATCGAAGCGTTGCAGGCGCTCCTCGAGCCAGGCGAACTGCTCCGGCCAGGAGTCGCGATCCTCGATGTCGGCGGGCCGCGAGGCGTAGAGGCGGCGCGACTTGGTGCTCTCATCGGGCTGGGGCCATTCGAGCGGTCCCAGGGCCTCTTCGATCGTCTCTCGCTCGTGCTGCAGGCGCTCATAGACCTCGCCGGCGTCATCGCCGTTCAGTCCCAACTCGACGCGATTCTCGCCACCCACTCTCCCTCGCTCCTTGTCCCAGGTGCTGGCGATAGCCGCCAGGCTCGCTCCCGAGCGTCCGATGGAGACGGTGGCCCAGTGCTGGGGCCGGGGGCTATGCGGGAGGAAGTCGCTGCCGCTCTCAGCCAGGTAGTCGCGGAAGGCCGTCCAGTAGTCGAGCTGCAGTTGCTGGGTATGGGTGAGGGATTTGTTGACGGTGGCGCGGACGTTGCCCCGCCAGTCGTTGGGCTTGGCGACGACGATGAAGCGGGGAGCGGGCAGGGAGTCACCGATGCGCCAGACCTGAATCTCGACACCGAAGCAGTTGACGCCCTCGATGGTGACGGCGTTGAGCCAGTCGATGGCGGCGCGGTGTTCGTCGCGGATCTCGGGTGCGATAAGGATGGTGGCGCGCACGTCGTCGAGGCCGCCGGCGTAGGTGAGGAGCTTTCCGAGGTGGTCGTGGTCGGTGCGGTTCAGTTGGTTCTCGATGACGACGCGGTGCTCGTCGGGCAGGGAGCGGCAGATGATGTCGGCGCTGAAGCTGCCCACGGTCTCCTCGACGCCCTCGACGACGAGATCAAGGCCGATGGCTGCGCCGAGCAGAGCGATGTTGGCTTCCTCGGCAAGCCAGGGAGTGAAGTCGGCAGCCTCGTCGGGCCAGTAGTCGCGCGGCGAGAGCTTCGTTAGCTGGCCGAAGGTGGGGTCGCTCACGGGACCATCTGCCACTCCGCAGGCATCTGCTTGAGCGCTTCGCTCTCCGCTTCGAGGCGGATGATCTGGCGGTTGGCCTCGGCGAGCACCTCGTCGATAGCTTGCTTCTCCTCAGCCCTCGGGTTACGCGTGTTGGTGCGCTGGCGCTTGACCAGTATGTCCCGGTAGGTAGTGGCGTAGGTCAGTTCCTGATTCGCTTGGGCAAGGCGTTCATCGCGAGTCATGCCAGCTATTCTGCCACACCCGTGGCGGCGACCCTCCCGCCCAAAGCGTGCCCTGGCGCTCACCGCCGCTCCAGTAGGTAGAGCGTGTCGCTAACGTGGACGAGGCCCTGTCACGAAGGGTTCGTCGCCGCGGACAGAGGGGACGTCCGCGACCTTCACCGTCACAAGGACGGGGAGAACGACTGACGCACTGGCCGTTGAGGTGGGCGTGACCGAGACGGTGCCACGAAGGGCAGGGCCCGCCTCTGCGTGAGGCCATCTACGAGAACGTGCGACCAGGCGCTCATGTCTTCACCGATGAGAACAACTCGTACAACGCCATCACCTGGGAGGGCGGGTACAAGAGGGAGTCGGTGAACCACAGCCGCGCCGAGTATTCCCGTGAAGGCTACATCCACACGAACACCATCGAGGGGTTCTGGTCGCTCTTGAAGCGCGGCTACCACGGAACGTTCCATCAGTTCAGCCCGAAGCACACACAGCGCTACGTGAACGAATTCGCTGGGCGACAGAGCATCAGGGACTTGGGAACGATGGACCAGCTCCGCTGGAGGTTGTCGAATGTCTCGTCTACAGCCCTGGCACGGGCCGCTCGGCCGTGCTCGCTGCGCTACTCGCCAAACCGGGCCGAGAAGCGCTGGCACGGGCAAGCCACTACCGCCTCACTACCCCCTGGGCGTCGCGCGCCGAAGCCTCGCGGTTAAGGGCGCGGTCGAGGGCGGCGAAGGTGTGGGCGAGATCGAGGTCTTCCACCCTGCCTGCGCCCTCCTCCTGCAGCAGAAGGGCGTGGGCGACGAAGCCCGCCAGTTGCAGGATGTGGTCGCCCCCGGCGCTGCGAAAGGCGGGGCCGCCGATGACGCGGTCGAGGGGGATGTTGCGGGTGGGGGAGCCGTCGTCCCAGGACTCGTAGCGGCTGGGGATGGGGTTGTTAACGCGCAGCCGCCGGTAGAGACGGGTGATGGGCTCCTCCCGTACCTCGTCGAAGATGAGGAAGGCGTGCCGGTTTGCGGCGGACACGGCCGTGTTGATGCGGGTGAGGAGGCGGCCGAGGCTCGTCTGCTCGTGGCGTCCGCGGTCCTGCCTGGGCAGGCAGACGTTGATGACCTCGATGTCCCCGCGGCGCCGTGCGGCGTCCTCGATGAGTTGCAACCCAGCCCGGAAGACCGCCGCCCCGTCGGCCGCGGAGAGCCACGCGCCGGCGTCGCTACCCACCGGCGGCGCGAGCAGGTCGAAGGGTTGCAGCTCGATCGCGGGCCGGATGCCGTAGCGATCACGCAGTTCCATCCGCCAGGCGCGGACGTCCTGGAAGAGATCGTTCCAGCGCTCGGCGTCGACCCCAAGGGCGGAGCGCACGAAACAGCCCTCGCCCTCGCGCTCATCGACGTAGTAGAGCCGCATGGGACTCAACCTCCTGTGCCCCTACCGGCGTGGATTCCCCCACCAGCAGCACCGGCCTCTCCGGCTCTCCTCCAGGCCGCCGGCTCCAGTGGCCCCAGGTCTTCGAATACAGCCCTGTGGGAGACCTGGAGTGGCACCTCGACGCCCGTGCGCTCCATCTCCACGCGCGCCACGCGCAGGAAGTGAGCAGCGGCCAACTCGCCGTCGAAGATGATGAGCACAGCGGGCCGGGCGCCGTGGTCCTCGAGGGGCCGCTCCGAGGCGAAGTACCTGAGGTAGGGCGCGAGGCGGCGGCGCATGGTGACGGGCCGCACCGCCCGGCGCTCCCACTCCAGGAAGAAGGGCCACGCGCGCCCATATCGCTGCAGGAGTCCGAAGGCGTCGGGGCGAACCGAGTGAAGGCGCTCCTGGTGGCGGAAGTAGCGCGAGGCGCGGTGGGGCGGGTCGAGCTGGACGACCTCCCAGCCGAGCCTGCGGGCATCGACGGCCAAGGCCGCCATGAAGCCGTGGACGGCCTCCGTGTGGTCGAGGTTGCGGAGGAGCTGGCGGCTGCGGGAGCCAGCGACGTCGCGCCAGTCCGGCGGCGCGCCTGCGTCGATGGGGCCCGTGCTCCAGCGCCGCCACGCCACCCCCACCGATGCGCGGTCGCGCCTCGCGAGCAGCGCGATGCCGCGGTCCGCCGGGACCAGGAGGGTACGGCGAGCCAGCGGGATACGCCCGGCGAGGCCCATTGCCTCAAGGCGGGCCGCAAGCCGGGAAGCCCGTTCCCCGGAGACGCCCAGCAGCCCGGCCAGGTGGGATGGGGTGATCCAGGGCCAGTCGAAGAGCGTGTCGAGGAAGCGCTTCGCCGCGGGCGCGAGCACCGACGGCGCGAGCTGGGTATCACCCTGCCGGAACGGGCGGGAAAGGAACACCCGTCCCGGCAGGGACTCAACGGGGGCGAGGCCGCGCCCCGGGACGGCGGCCAGCGCCTCGTCGAGGGTGAGGCCGCCGGCAAGGGAGGGCAGGCGCCAGATGCGGTCGCCCGACCCGGCGATGGCGACGTGCGCTTCGAGCGCGAGGAAGGCCGTCAGGGGCGCGCCCCGCAGCAGCCGGCGCGCATGCCGCAGGCGCACCTCGTCGGGGAGGAGGACGAGGACGGCGCCGGGGAGCGGCCCCTCGTAGAGGCGGCGCAGGCGCTTGGAGAAGGCGGTGCGATCGGTGGCGGCCCCCTGCCGGACCACGCCCACGATGGTTCCGTCCGGAAGAAACAGGGCCGCGTCCAGCGGTGACGCCCGGTACCAGCGGATGCGAAGGGGCCGGCCCAGGCCGCAGAGGGCGGCGGCCAGGCGATAGATGACGGCAACCGCGTCGAGCCGCTCCAGGAGCAGGCGGCGCCAGTGGGCCGAGACCGGCCGCGTGCGGAGGAGACGTTCGACGGTGACGCCCTCCGCGCGGGCCAGGCGGCGCACGCCCGCGGCGGTGAGGCAGTAGCGCCGCGTCGAAGCGATGAGCGCGGTGGCATGGGGAAGCGCGGCGGCCAGCCCCGCTGCCTCCAGCTCCGCGGCCGCGCCGTACACCGCGGACGGCGAGCGGCCCGTGAGGGCGGCCAGGTCGAGGCGGTCGGCGAAGGGCGCCTCCGCCAGCCGGCGCAGCAGCTCCTCCTCGCAGGTGAGCCGCCTCACGGCTCGCCCTCCTCTCCCCCGGTCGTGGCGCTGGGCAGATCCCGTCCGCCGCGCTTGCCCTTCGCCGGGGGCAGGATGGTCGCGCCCGCCGCCGCGTCGTCCGACTTTGCAGCGGCCAGTTCCTGGAGACCCTCGCGGTAGGCCTTCACCCGTTCCTGCGCCCGCGCCTCCCGTGCGGCGACCTCGGCGGCGGAGGTCGTGTAGGCGGCAGAGGCGGCGCGGAGGCGGGCGGCCACGCCGGCGTCGCCCGCATCCGGCTTCGCCACGCGCATGGAGAAGGCGGGAAGGCGCTCCTTGCCGACGGTGGCGCGCACGTAGCAGTGGTGGACGGGCTGGGAGGTGATGTCCTCCTCGCCCACGCGCTCCTGGCCCAGCTCCCGCACGAGCGTGCGGGCGTCGTCCCCGGCGACCTGGAAGACGGCCAGGCAGCCGGTGTTGGCGAGGAGCGTGGTTCGCATCGTGCGCGAGAGGTCGTCGAGCTTGTCGAGGCTCTGGGTGGCGAGCACGAAGGAGGCCCCGTACTTGCCCAGCTCCGAGAGCATCGACTCGTAGTCGACGCCGGGCATCGACTGCATCTCGTCGACGACCACGAGGGCGCCCCGCCGCTGCTCCTCGGGCAGGCTCTCCTGCTCGCGGATGACGGCATCGACGAGGTTGAGGAGCGAGGCGCCCACGAGGGCGGCCACGTCGCGCCCCGCTGATCCCTGGGCGGTGGAGACGAAGAGGACGCCGCCATCGAGGATCGTGCGGCGCAGGTCGATGGTGGAGCGGGACTGCCCGAGGATGGCGCGCGCCCGCCTGGAGGAGGCGTAGTAGGAGAGCCGCGTCTGCACGGGCGCGAGCGCCTCGGCGGTGTACTCCCGGCGCCAGCCCCCGAAGTCCCTGGCCCACCACTCCAGCAGGTAGGGGTCGTGCACGCGGCCCAGCACCTCCGCGCGGAAGCGCTCATCGGACAGCAGGCGCAGGGCGTCGAGGATCGTGTGCTGCTCCTCGGGGTCGAGGGAGGCGTTCGCCTCGTGCAGCGTCTTCACGGTCTGCTCAAGGATCGACTGCATTCGCGGCCCCCACTGCTCCCAGAGGCCTCGGGCCACGCGCACGACCGAGTCAGCGGTGCGGTCGCGGTCGCTGAAGACGCGCGTGTCGAGCAGGTTGATGCCGGGGAAGCCGTCGCCGGCGGCGAGGTCGACGAGCCGCACCTGGTCGATGAGGGACTCGGGCACCCGCCCGAGGAGGTCTGCGACGAGGTCGGCGTGGGGGTCGACGACCACGATGGCGTCGCCGTCGCGGCCGGCCGCCTTCTCGCGCAGCTTGTGGGCGACGAGGTGCCCCATGAGGGTGGACTTGCCCATGCGCGTGCGCGCCACGTAGAGGTGATGGCGGCGCAGCAGGTCCTCGGGGAAGTGGACCGTCCGGCTCGCGCCGGAGACGGTCTCCCCGACGGGCGCGCCGCTGCCGGCGCTCTTCGCGTCGGGGTGCAGGACCTTCGCTCCGGAACGTCCCACGAGGGGCGTCTCGTCGCGGGCGCCCGGCGGGTGCCAGAGGGCCGCCACCTCGCGTACGCCGAGGGCGCTGCGCTTCCCGAAGAAGCCCGGCGGCGACGGTTCGATCGAGGGCTCCGGCAGGACGGGCCGGATCCTCCCGTCCTTGAAACGCGCGCCCACGGGGTGGTCGTAGTGGTGGTAGGCGGCGACGACCCGCCCGAGCAGGTCGCGCGCTCGCTCCTTCGTGCCCTCGCGGGGGAGGATGGCGGTCACCTGCAGCTCGGCCGCGAAGGCCGCGCGGGAGACCTTCTCCCTGACCAGGGCGGGGTCGTAGACACGGTCGCGGCCGCCCTTCCAGCGCTGCCAGGCCCAGAGTCCGGCGATGCTCGCCCCAAGCGCTCCCAGGCCGAGGAGGACGGCTTTCAGGGGCTCGCCGCTCTGTACCCAGTCGTAGCCCTTGAAGGCGACGAGGCCGACCACGCCGAGGACGGCGAGGGCGAGGGGTTCGGGGCCACCGGTCGCGCCCTGCGAGGAGGACGCGGGCGCCGGGGGCGGACGCTGAGCGGGCGGCTGCCCGAAGGCGAGCTCCTGGTGGGGCTGCGACCAGTCCGGGCCGAGGGAGCGGAGGAGGAGGCGAGTGACGACGCGCTCGCCCTCCTTCGGAGCGGAAAGCGCTCCCAGCAGGGCGATGAGGGGGTCGGAACCGGGGTCGAGCAGGTCGTCGTCGCGGAAGGTGCGGAGGGGCACGTAGTCGGGGCCCGTGGAGGTGAGGGTCAGGCCCCAGGCCTGTTCGCCCTCGGCGAGTTGCAGGGGGTCCTCGTCATCCGGGATCTCCTCGATGCGGGCCTGGGGGTAGTGGGCGGCGATCTGCTCGCGCACGACCTCGCCGTCGCGGCAGCGGACGAGCACCGTGACGCCGTCGCTGTCCCCGGTCAGCTCCAGGGCGAAGGGCTCGGGGACGGCGATCGACTGGAGGAGGTTCTCGACGCCGAGGAGGGTACGCTCGCCCGTCCGCGGCGGCGTCACCGCCAGGAGGACGGGGGGCTTCGGGACGGAGCGGGGGAAGAGCCGGTGGATGGGATTCATGGGGTGCTCCTGCTGGTTGTGGGGGTTGGCCGTGTGTCCGGTGGGCTTCGGGTCGGGTCGCCGGAAGGGATCGAGTCGCAAGGGGGGTTCCTTTCTTCGTGCGTTCGGGATGCTGCGGTTCGTCATGGAGATCGCGGCCAACTCCTGGCTGCTGACGGCTGCCGCGGGACACGAGCCTTCCCGGCTCCGGGAAGACAGCTACTAGAGGGACCCCATCGTTCTCTTCCTTTCTCTGGGGGACGTACCTGCTTCAGTCCTGGGCGCCGGGGCGCCACTCGATAAGGGCGTGCTCTTCGGGGGCGGCCTCGATGCGGATGGGGAAGCGGTTGCCTCTCGCGAGCAGGAGCCCGTCGCCCCGCTGGCAGGAGAGCAGCCAGCGCTGCAGGTCGGGGGGCAGGTCGAAGGCGGCGCCCACGGTCTCGATAGCGGCGGCGTCCTGCTGGAGGAGGAGCTTGAAGGCGGCGTTCTGGAGGAGGGCGCGGCCGCTGTGGCCGGTGATGGTCCGCGAAGAATCCTCGCTGAGGAGGTCCTGCACGTCCTGCGTGATGAACTGCAGTCCCAGGCGATGCTTCCTGGCGCGCTTCGCCATCGAGACCATGAAGGCGGCGCCCTCGGGGTGCTGCATGATGCTCCACACCTCGTCGACCACCAGCAGCCGGGGACGAGGGTCTCGCGCAGCCGCCGCCCAGACCGTCTCCGTGCAGACCATGGCCGCGGCGGGCCGCAGCTCCGGCTCCAGGAGGCGCAGGTCGAAGACCGTCACGAGCGCCTCCGTGGCGAGGAGGTCGTCGCCCTCGTCGGAGAGGAGGTGGCGCAGGCTGCCGGTCGCGAAAGGCCGCAGCAGCTTGCTGAGGTCGGCGTCGTTTTCCTGGAGGAAGCGGTAGAAGTCGCCGAAGCCGGCGCCCTCGCGGGGCTCGGCGTAGTAGGCGGCGAGGACGTGGTCGAGGGCGGCGCGGCGCTCCGCCCCGAGCGGCTCGCCCACCATCACTTCGATCAGGCGGCGGAGGCTGCCGATGCGCTGCAGCAGCTCCTCGCCGTCGCGTCGCTCGATGATGAAGGGGTTCAACCCCTGACCGGCCACGCCGGGTGAGATCACACGGCCGCCGGCGGCACGGGCCATGGAGGCGTACTCGCCCTCCGGGTCGATGACATAGGCGACCACCCCGCGTGTGATCCCGCGCAGCACCCCCAGCTTCGTCGAGAACGATTTCCCCGAGCCGGATCGCGCGAGCACGGCCGTGTTGGCGTTGAGGTGGGTGCCGTCGAAGGCGTCGTACACGACGGGGGCGCAGGCCCTGAGGTCGATGCCCGCGAGCGTGCCGCTGCGCGTGTCGAGGTCGGGGGGCGAGAAGGGGTACAGGAGCGCAATCGACGAGGTGTCGAGCGTGCGCCAGGCGGCGACGGCGTTGAGGTTGAGGGGGAGCGTCGAGAGCAGCCCCTCTCGCTGGCGAAAGGCGAGCGGGTCCAGCTTCCCGAGGGTGGCGGCGAAGTGCGCCCGCGCCCGCTGGGTGAGATCGTCCAGGGCTGCCTCGTCGGGGGCGTGGAGGGTCACCGAGAGGGAAGCGTGGAAGAGGCGCTCCCGCCCGCGCTGCACCTCGTCCCGCAATCGCGTGACATCCTCGAGGGCGATCTCCGCCTCGGACGAGAGCGTTCGGCCCTTGTTAAGGGAGAGGCTCTGGGCCGACTCGAAGCGCACCTTCTGCCACTCAAGCGTGCGCGCTGCCTGCTCGGCGGGGATGGGACCAAGGTGCAGCGACAGGTCCATGGGCACGCCCGCCGTCATCAACCCCTGGAGGAAGCCGGGCGCGAGCGAGCGCGGCCAGCGCGCCAGGTGCAGCGACCGCGCGAGGTGGTCCCCGAGCCGCAGGTCGCGGCGGCTCACCTCCACCCCGACGGGGGCTTGCTCGTCCCGCTCCACGGGCGTCCCCCCGAGGGCCGCGGCCAGCAGCAGGCGCCGCAGGGCGCGGCCCTTCAGAGGGTGGACGGAGAGCCCCGCACGCGTGAGCAGCGACTGCAGCTCCTCGGCCCTCTCCAGCTCGGTGACGGCGTAGAAGCGCCGGTCGAGGATGCCCTCGCGTCGCTCCAGGGCCAGCAAGAGACCGTGCAGGGAGTCGGCTGCGGCCTTCGTTCGCTCGGGGAGGTCCTGCGGCTCGTCTTCCCGCAGCGCCTTGCGCATCCCTCCGAGGTTCGGCGGGTGCTGGCGCACGAGAAGCTGGACGGGAAAGTCGAGGGCGTTGAGGAAGCCCGCGAAGGCCCCCAGCTTCGGTTCATCCAGCTCCAGCCCCTGCACCTCGCAGACGCCGACCTTTGTCCCATCGAGCCGCACGACCGCTTCCTCCTCTAGGTGGGAGAGGAGGAAGCAGAGCGGCAGTTCTCTGGGCGCATCCCTCTGAGGTGCCTGCGGCGCGGGGCGCGCCGTTCGCTCAAGTAGCGGTAGTCGCATCGGTGGTCTCCTTGTGTTGGGTGGCGTATCGGTCGGGAACAGGACGGTCCCGTTCGGCGAGGCACTCCCGGAGGGAGCCTCAGAAAGACGGAATGACGCCGTTGACGAGGGCGAGGGCGATGCCCTTCGCCGAGAGGACGATTACGAGGCCCACGACCGCCATGAAGACGGCGCTCTTCGCACGGCCGCCGCGCTGTCCCTCGGCGCCCTCGGCCATGAGGACGACGCCCGCCCAGGCGATGGCGAAGACCGCCAGTCCCCCGGCCGCGTAGGCCATCGCCGTGAGCGCCTCGTCGAAGGCTTCGAGCATCGCCTGCTCCTCCTCCGGCGCCGCGCCCATCGAGAGGAGCGCGACGCTGGCGAGGAGCAGGACGGTTCCGGTGCGCTTCAGCACGGCTACTTCCCTTCGAGCACCCCGATGAGCCACTGCAGGACCTCGGGGGCGACGGCGGTCTGGATGGTCGGGAGCGGCTCCTCCTCGGGCTCCTGCGAGACCAGCGCCTCGTAGGGGTCGTCGGAGGCGAGGCTCGTTGCCAGGGCGAGGGTTTCGCTCCGGACGCGGACGAGGGGGGCGCGAGAGAGAACCTCAGCTCGCACGTGCTCTTCGTGGACGACGGTGAAGACGACGTCCTGGCGGACGGTCGACTCCGGGACGTAGCAGCTCGCCGTGACGGAGTGGACGGTGGGCGTGCCGTCCTCGCCGGTGATGGTGACCGACTCGGTGACGCTGTCGCCGAAGGCGGGGATCGTCACGGACGCCGTCTCCGTGAGCCGCTCCGTGCGTTCGGGGTAGTGGGTGAGCTGGACCAGCGCTGGCAGTGGAGCCGTCGTGGTCGCCTCGAGGGCGGCCTCGATGGACACCGCATGGACGCCCGCCCCGCTCGCGATGGAGAGCCTGAACGCCGTGTTCCCGTCCGGCACGAGCGCGACGTTTGCCGAGAACGCCCCGGCTGTGACGGTGAGGCTTCCCGAGAGATCGGAGACAGCCCCCTCGATGAGGGCCACCACCGACGCCTCGTGGTGGCCGGAGGCGACGGGCAGGTTGACCCGCTCCTCGACCGTCGAGGCACACGTGGAGGCGACGCCTCCCTCGATGCGCCCCGGCGTCCAGGAGAGGGCGGTCACCGACAGGAAGCAGAGCTCCCCCTGGCTGGACGGCAGGGGATAGGGAAGCTGCGCGCCCTCGATAGTGAGAGCGCCGGCCTCCCCGAGCCGGTCCTGCCAGGAGACCGTCACCGACGGGAAATCCCCATCAAGGGGAAAGTCCCAGGCGGCCCGCTCGTCCGTCACGAGGCTCTCCGTCGCCTGGTAGACGAGGGTCTGCCCGTCGGCCCCGCCGTACACGCGGACCTGGACCTCCACCTCCGTGGCCGCCCGCAGGGCGAGCCCGGCGCGGGTGTCGTAGACAGTGAGGCGCTCGAGGAAGAGGCGCTGCCCGGGGACGGACTCCGGGGTGAGCACCTCCTCCTCGAACCACTGGTCGTGGCCGTCGGCGCTGGCAGGCTGCGAGGCGAGGGCCATGAGTCCGAAGGCGGTCGTCAGCCCCACCGCGGTGGCGAGCAGGGCGAACCCCGCCCGCCGTGCGAGCGGGCGGATGTCGACGCGGTGGCTCTTGCCGCCCTCGCCGTTGCGGCGGAAGAGGCGCTTGCCGAAGCGGAAGTGGGCGCGTAGCCGCTTGCGCTCGCTCCGACGACGCTTCTTGCGAACCCTGCGCAGTCCCCGCCGCGTCCGCTTCACGAGAAGCTGGAGGGGGTTCGGGGTGGGCGGAGGCGGCGGGGGCGGCTCGCTCCGCGCCAGCTCGGCGGGGGAACCGGCGTAGCGCTGCGGCCCCAGCCAGAAGCGCAGGAGGTCGGCGGCCACCAGCGGCAGCCGCCGGCCACCGATCTTGCCGGCGACCGCCGCCACTCCCACCAGCCCGATGAGGACAGCCAGCGCCATCCGCACCCCCGCGGGACCGAAGGGGGCGAGGCTGTAGGCGCCGTAGGCGAGGGCGGCGACCGCCGTCAGGGCGACGATCTGGGGGAACGTGAACCAGAGCAGGACGCGGTCCTCGGCCTGTACGTGGGTGGGCACTTCGTGCTCGTGCATGGCCTACCCCCCATCCGCGCTCTCGGTCGGCGCGGCCTCAGGCTCGGGGACGTCGCCGATGTCGACGGCCGGGTCCACGACGGCGCCGATGACGAGTTCGACGATGCCGTAGGCCACCATCGCCAGGACAATGCCGGCGAGGGCCGTCATCATCGCGCTCTTGCCGCGCTCCATCTGGTGGGGGGCGCCGCTGGCGGTGAGGTAGAGATAGGCGCCGTAGATGAAGAAGCCGACGCCCACGGCCCCCACGAGGCCGAGGAGGATGCCGACGATGTTGGAGATGGTCTGGACAAGGTCTTCCATTGGGGTTGCGACTCCTTGTGCATGTGTCGTGTCTCGTTTCGGGTAGGGCTGGTCCTGGCGCTACTGGCACATCGCTCCGTCTCCTCGGGTAGTTGCGGCGCGGACTCCTCCGTGCCGTCTGTCGGTGTCGCTGGTGGCCGCTACTCGCTGGCGCTGCGGGGCAGCCCCGCGCCCTCGGCGGGCGTGCCTGTCTCCGCCGCGGAGCGCACCGCGCCCCCGGCGGCAAGGGTCGTGCTCGCCGCGCCGCCGGCACCGGCTCCGGCCGCCGCCCTTCCTGCGCCCGCCACGCCCCGTCCGAGCATCCCGATGGTGCGGGCCGAACGCACCATGCTCCCGGGCAGGGACATGCCGAAGTGGAGGGTGTGGAGCCAGGAGTCGAAGGTGCCAGCGTTACCGAGCAGGGAGGGCACGCGCGTCGCCAGGTAGATGAAGGCCAGCGACAGCAGCAGCTTCCAGACGAGGTCCTGGATCGGCTCGAAGGCGGCGATGTCCGCGAACAGGTTGAGCATCCCGAAGCCCATCGCCAGGGCAATGAGCTGGATCGCCTGCTGGAACACGGTCGTCATGAAGAGCCGCAGCCAGTGCCGCCCCCAGCCTGCCGTATGCGGCAGGATCCAGAGCCCGAGGGCCACCGGCGCGAGCACGATCAGGAGGTCGATGAGCGCCAGCCGCATGATGAGCTGGAGGAGCACGTAGAGGACGAAGAAGCCGTAGACGAGGTAGAGAAGGGCGAGCAGCAGGGCCATGCCCACGCTCCCTACCTCGATCGCCGTCAGCAGCGTCTGCGCCGACGAGCGCAGGAGGTCGCCCGCGCTCAGGCCGAGGGAGGCGGCGACAAAGCCGGAGACGGCGTCGGCCACGTCGATGACGAGGCCGCACCACCAGAGGGAGGGGGCGGCCGCCACAAGGCCGAGAAGGAGGCGGGGGACCATCTCCCGCCAGCCGGCGGGCACCCGTCCGAGGTGCTCCTGGATGACGAAGCTCAGGCCCATCCATCCGACGATCGCGACCAGCATGGCCGAGGTGATGGCCCACACGACCATCCACGCCTCGCGCACGATGGGGTGCAGGTAGGTCATTTCCGCGGGGGTGCCGCTGATGATGTCCGGCATCGGGTCTACCAATCACCGCACTGGTCGGCGTCGTCGTCCGTGGCCCGCTCGACCACCCCGCAGAGCGTCCCGTGCGTCCCCTCGATCACCCAGCCCGCGATCGCCCGTCCCCACTGCCCGGGATCGAGCGCACGCAGAATCTTGTTCCAGATGCCGCCCGGCCGGTGCTCGGGGATGGCGGTGTAGAAGCGGTAGGTCTCCCCCTGCTTGAGGGCGAGGATCACGAGCAGGTAGGGGCGCTCCTTGTCGAGCTCGACCTGGCCGTCCTCGAAGGGGTACTCGAAGGAGTACTCCCAGCCGTCCTTGCGCTCCTTCTCGCCTCCGTGGACGCGGAACATGGTCGTCAGCCACTCGCCCGTGTCGGGGTCGCGCACGCCGTAGTAGAGGGGCGCGACCTGCTTGCTGAAGACGGGGCGAGCGATGAAGCGCCCGTCGCCCTTGCGCTCGACGGGGTCCTCGCTGGCGTTGACGAAGACGACCTCGTCGGTGGATGGCTCCTGGGCAGTGACGGGGACGTTGGGAATGGCCACGGCGGCGGCCAGCAGCAGCGCTGACAGCAGCGTGGCCGCCAGGAGCGCCAAGCGCCGCCTCCTACGGGACCTGGGGATGGGAATGCGAGGCTTCATGGTCGCCCTCCGCGGATGTGGTGAGAGCAACCGAGTGTGAGCGCGGAAGGGCCCGGGGTTAACTGCCTGGAAGGGGGTGCGTGCATGCACCTTTCAGGGAGTTCCTCGCATGGAGACGTGCCAGCCCCGGCCCGAGGGGTCGTCGCCTACTGGTAGATGACGATGTCTGGCGGGCGGTCCAGGCCCTGCACCTCCGCCGGGGTCAGGATCGGCGCGTCCTCGTTGAAGAAGAGCTTCAGGGCGGGCCGCTCCGAGGGTGCGGAGAGGGCATAGCGCTCGTAGCCGTACAGCTTGGGGGCGGGGCGCCCGAAGCCGTCCATGTCGATCGCCAGCGCGACCTCGGCGTGGTCCTCGACGGCCTCGCGATCCGCAAGCATCCTGTCCGCGAACTGGTGGACCATGAGGATCTTCGGGGGCAGGCCCGCCTCGCGCACCAGCGTAGCAAGGTAACGCTGCACCTCGTTCACCTGCTCCGCGCTGACCGAGCCGATTGCGAGTCCCGGCCCAACGCCCAGTTGCTCCGTTGCAAACTCCGGGTCGAGTGCGACGTGCACGAACGGCTCGCGCAGGAAGGGTTCGAGCAGGCGCACCTCGGTCAGCGGGTCGCTCCAGCCAATCTGCGTGTCGAGGAAGACCGCCATGCCGCGCGCCCGCGCCGCCTCGACGTACTCGCTGATGCGCTCGTGGGAGAGGCGGCGCAGCCAGGTGCCGTCTGGCATGGGAGTGGTCTGGGCGACGCCCACGATCAGGTGGTAGGCGGGCAACGTGCCGCGTGGCCCGTTCAACTCGTCGTAGCGCGCGGCCCAGGCTGCGATCTCGGCCGCGACCCCGGCAGGCGTCCCGTGCCCGAGCGCCCCCATCGCCGCAACGTCGGGGTGACCGTAGAAGGAAACGATCTGCGGCTCCTCGCGGTGGACGGCAACAGGCGACGACAGGAGCCAGCGCCCGGGCGCGAGGTTGCGGGGCAGGAAGCGATTCTCGGGCGGCAGGCGCCCGCTCCAGACGCCCCCGGGCGAGCGCACCTGCAGCGCGACCTCAAAATGTCCGCCAGCATGCCTGCGCGCGGTGACACGCCACTCTGCCCCGTTCAGTTCGAGGGGCGCTGTCCAGAGCCAGCGCCCGGGTTCGGCGTCCGCAGGCAGGTGGCGGTTCCCGGGCGATAGGCGTTCGCCCCAGGCGCCGCCCTCGGGACGGACCTGCAACGCGACCTCCACGCGTCCGTCCGCGAGCAGCCGCGCGGCCACGCGCACCTCCACCGCCTCCGCTTCCAACTCCACCTCCACCTGCGCTGCTGCCGGTCGCGCCCCGAACGCCAACAGCGCAATGATCGCGACCGCCACCGCAATCGCCCAGCGGCCCGGGCAACCAGTGCGCCGCGCAGTATTCCTCATCGGGCGAGAACCAGGATCACGGTTTGATCGCTCACGAACTCGCCGCTCCCGTAGCGGCCGATGCCGGGCGATGGGGCCGGGTCCGGCCGGATCTGGTCCAGCGATCCACCACCTTACGTCCGGGGCCCGGACGCCTTGCGCCAAAGCCAGCGCCCGCTGCTCAGCGCGAGCGCGACGTAAAGCACGTCCATGACTGGAAAGTAGACCAGGTGCGAGGTGACGGCCGCGCCCGTTTCGCTGTCGGGGTTGAGCGTCCAGAACCAGCCCCAGAAGAAGAGCATGGCCAGCGCGATCGAGCCATAAAAGGCGAGCGCCGCGCGCAGTGAGTCGACCGCGGCCGCGCCATCGCCACCCGCGCCGCGGTAGCGCCAGCCACTCACCGCGACAATGGCAACGACGCCCGCAGCCATGAACCAGTTCAGCACCCGCCACGCCGGGTACTCGGGCGAGCCGTCGTGGAAGACCGGCGTGAGCGCGAGAGCGAGCGCCACAGCGAGCGCTGTCGCCATCAGGTAGCCTGTCCCAATCCGCGTTGCCAGTGCCAGCGTCACGCCGTGACACCTCCTTGCTCGTTCACCCGCCGCGCGACGCCAGCCTACAGGCGAACGCTTTGAAGGTCATCGCCCTCACACGGCTCCCGCATCCGGGGCAGTCGTCTTCATGGCTACCGGAACACCCTGCAGGCCGACACCCTCGCGCGCGGTGAAGAAGCCAGAGCCCGCTCGCTGGGGTGGGCGAGTTGATGGTGCCTTTAACGCGCGGGCGAGTTCTGTTCGAGGGGCGCTGAGGGGGCTTCCGGGATTTGCCAGCGCTGCCACGAACGCTGGCTGCAAGACCCCGACCTGGCCACATCATGGTCACCGTGCTATGCGGATACGACGGCCGGACTCCCCCTCCTGCTTACTTACACTCGTAAGCCGGTGAGCGTCACGATGGCCGGACTGTGGGCGCTCTCAGGCTTCGCTCAGTCCCCAGCGGCGTGCACATCCAGAGGTTTGGGCGTGACCTGAGATGCATCGTCCGGGAAGCACCAGCCATCCGAATCGCATTTCCGACTCAGGACACTAGCTCTCCCCCTCGAGCGCTTCATCCACGTTCCTCGCGACTTCGTCGGAGACGAACGAGCTCCAGACTTCGCGGTAGTTGCGGAGGAACCACAGGGCGCCTGCGTCGGACACCGGTCTCGCTCTGGCGCCTGGAAGTAGCCCGTGGCCTGCTGGAATTGCGGTCGCGAGTTGGAAGCCTTGATCGCCTTTGCCGAGGGTGCGGAACGGCCCGGTTCCAGTTCGACATCACCGAACCGGACGGAGACGCAACCCCGGAAGAACGGCTGCGGCACCTCGAAGAGGTGGCCCTCACGCAAAGGCCCCGCGGCGGGTGCCGCGTTCGCTCATGCACTACATCGGCCCCTGTTGTAGGCTCCGCTGGCCCAGGGGAGAGACCGATGTTCAATAGCGCCATCGTCACACACTCGAGTTTCGGGTTGGTGAGGAGCTTGTCGGTGTTAGTGCTGGCGGCAACTTCTGGGATGGTGGCAGTCGCGGTCGCGATCGCGCAGAACAACCCGGACGTTGCGCAGGTGGAGGTACGCGTCTGGCAGGACGTTGAGGACCTGCGGGACATTCGCATCAGTGCCCGATCAGCGGGCGGCTCGTGGCGAGCGCTGGGGACGATCCCGCTGCCGTTGGACGATGGAGCCAGTTCCTCCGGACGGTATGAATACGGAGACATCGCCGTGGGAGTACCGCTGCCGAACTACACGCTGGCAGCAAGGGTGGAGGTGCGAATCTGGCAGGACACCCGGAACCGGGAGAGGGTCTTCATCAGCGCGCGTCCGGCTGGCGGCTCGTGGGCCATGCTGGGGACGATCCCCCTGTCGTTGGATGATGGGCTGAGCAGCAGCAGGCGGTTTCGCTACGGAGACATTGCGCTTGCTGTGCCGCTGCCGGATCTCGGGGTGACGACGCTCGCGGGCCAGGCTGGCATTGAGGGCTACCGTGATGGGTTGAGCTCGCAAGCGGTATTTGGGTACAAGCACCTGCCCCTCAACTCGTGCTTTGGCGGGAGCGAACCCTATCTCGGGCTTGAGTTCCACCACGACGGGAGCGTGGTGGTAGCAGATCAGCGGAACAACGCAATCCGGCGGATCGCGCCCGATGGCACGGTGACCACGATCGCTGGGGGGGAATGGGGTGAGGAGGCGCAATTCAATGGACCGACGGACGTGGCTGTCGCTACCGACGGGTCGATCTACGTAGCCGATAGGGAAGCCCATCGCATCCAGAAAATCTCCCCAGACGGAACGGTATCGACAGTGGCCGGCACTGGAACGAGCTACCTCGGGGGGGATGGCGCCTTCATGGATGGTCCCGCCCTGGAAGCGACACTCTCCTCGCCCACCTATATCGCTCTCGATGACGAGTCTGGCGACCTCTACATTGCCGAGCGGAATTGGCACATACGCCGCCTCTCCGCAGCAGGATGGGTTTCAACGTTTGCCGGGGCTTCGCCCTACGTCGGGGGAGATCTCGCTCTCCGCCTTGACCTGAAGGCGATCGACGTTGGCGAGGATGGGAGGGTCTATCTGCTCGGTCCTTCGGATATCCGTGTGTTCACCCAGGATGGCGAGGCGACGACGCTCTTCCAGGATGAGGAGCCGGGACTGGGTGGAGCCCTTGCCGACTCCAGCGGGCTCGCGGTGGGGAGCGACGGGACTGTCTATGTGGCAAGCACGTGCCACCACCAGATTCTCGTACTGACCCCTGGCGGTGAGTTGCGAGCGCTGGCTGGCAGCGGTGAGCGCGGCTACGCCGACGGCCCGGCCGGGGACGCCCGGTTCGATCACCCAGGCCAGCTCGCTCTCTCCGATGGGGGTGCACTCGTGGTGGCCGACGAAGGTAACAACGTCATCCGCATTCTTGAAGCCGATCCCGCTGGGACGGGCGGCTTGCGTGTGGCGAGGGGAGCGGTGCCCCCAGAGTTGTCTGGCATCGCGCAGTCCACGGTGCTGGCTGGCCAGGATGGCCGCTACGCCTACGGATTCGAGGACGGTCCCGGCGATGAGGCGCGCTTCAGGAACCCGCGGGGGATGGCATTCGACCGCAGCGGGAACGTGATCGTCGCAGATAGCGGCAACAACGCCATTCGCAGTATCGCGCCGGATGGGGTTGTCACGACCCTGGCCGGGGGCAGTGGCCGAGGCGCGATCGACGGTTCCTGTGCGGAGGCGCAGTTTGACGGACCCTTCGGAGTGGCTGTCCGTGCGAACGGCGACATCTACGTGGCCGACAGACACAACAGCCGTATCCGCCGGATCACACGCGACCGCCAGACCTGCCAGGTCGCCACAGCCGCGGGCGGGGAGCAGGGCTATCGCGACGGCCCGGCGGCGGTCGCAAGATTCGACTGGCCCCAAGGGCTTGCCTTCGACGGTGCGGGGAACCTCCTCATCGTTGACTCCGGAGGGCACCGTGCCAGGCGCTTCTCTCTGTCCGACGGCTCGGTGTCGACGGTAGCCGGGAAGGACATCCGTGAGCCCTTCCTCTGGCTCGAGGCGATCGCCACCGATGGCGACGGGAATGTCTACGTCACGCAGCGAAACGCCATCTTCCGCGTTGACAGAGCGGGCGATGTCTCAACTGTGCTGGAGACGGCGCCCTACGGGAAGAACGCGGGCATGCTCGATGCGCCGTTGGGGATTGCGGTCACCGAGGAAGGTACCCTGTACGTGACGGAGGCGAAGTTTGGGCGGCTGCTGCGGATCACGAGCGGACGGGTGGTTGCCATTGTGGTCAACACTGAATCGGGTCGATTCAACCCCGGTGGCATCCTCATAGCCCCGAGTGGAGATGTTCTCGTGTCCGACACCGAAAACAACGTGATCCGGGTCATCACGCTCCCGTAACGCTTGGGGAATTATATCTCTAACTTGACAACCTAGCTGTAATCTGTTATGGTTGCTGCATGGCAAAGGCTAGAAGCACGGCACCGGGCAAGGCCCATCGCGAGGGAATCTCCGTCACCGAGTTGATGGACATGTTCCCCACGGAAAGCGCAGCAACCGAGTGGTTTGAGTCGCTGGTCTGGCCTGACGTGCGCGGCTGCGGCCACTGCGGCAGCACCAAGACCAAAGAGGTTCCGAACCACAAGCCGATGCCGTACTGGTGCGCGGACTGTCGCTCCTACTTCAGCGTGAAGACGGGCACGGCGCTCTCTCACTCGAAGATTCCGATGCGGAAGTGGGCTGTCGCGATTTACCTGGAGATGACCAGCCTCAAG
>JAPOQN010000067.1 GCA_026710655.1 Chloroflexota bacterium
TACAAGGGCACCTGGTGGTACGGCCGCGCCCGTTACGTCTCCACCGAGGACGGCGTCCAGGTCCACGAGCAGCCCGAGGACGAGTGGATCGGCGTGCCCTTCCCGCCGATCGTCGACGAGGAGACGTGGGAGCGCGCCCGCGCCCTGCGCCGCAAGCGCTACACCAAGGCGAAGCGCAACACCAAGGTCTTCTACCTGCTCCAGCACCTCTTCCGCTGCAGCGAGTGCGGGCTGCTGATGGGCTGCTCGGCCAACACGAAGAAGTGGGTCAAACACAACGGCAAGACCTACCGCTACGAGCTCGACCCGCCGCGTCGCTACTACCGCTGCTACGGCTACCAGACGCTGCGCTTGCGCTGCCGCGAGAAGCCGATGATCCGCGCCGAGCGGCTGGAGGAACTGGTCTGGGACGAGGTGCGGCGGGTGCTGGCCAACCCTGAGCTGATCGTCGCCGGCCTGGAGTCGCTCACGGACTCCGATGGGGGCGGCCTCGACGAGGAGCGCACGCGCCTGGAGCGCGACCTGCAGCGTGTGCAGCTCGAGGAGGATCGCGCCATCCGGCTCTACGTGACCGGGAAGATCACGGAGGAGCAGCTCGACCACCAGCGCCGCTTCATCACCGAGCGCCTGGAGCGTGTGCGCGCCGAACTGGACGCCTGCCGCGCCCGGGAGGCGGAGGACGCCGATCAGCGCCTCGTAATGGAGCAGGTGCTGGAGTGGGCGCAGCGGGCCGGCGAAGGGCTGGACGGCCTGTCCGATGAGGAGCGCCGCGAGATCCTCAACCTGCTGCTCGACGAGGGCTCGATCGACGGCGACAACAACGTCACCCTCACGCTGGCGATCCCGACGGATGATTTTGTCTCGATTGGACCTCCGGTATCAGATTTTCCGAGTAAAACTCGTCGACGCTCTCGATGATCGCCTCCATGAGCTTGCCGGTGGGCGAGTCGTCGGCGTGCTCGGTGATGGAGACGACGCGGATGCCGCGCCGGCGCAGCATCGACTTGAAGGCCACGGCGTGCTCGCGCTTGCGCGTGAAGCGGCTGAACTTCCAGACGAGGATCTCCTCGAAGGGGGCGTCCTCGCCGCTCGCCTCGTCAAGCATCTTGCGGAACTGCGGCCTATCCGCGACACGGCCGCTCTCGGCCTCGTCGACGTACTCGCGCACGACCAGGTAGTTGTTCTTCTCGGCGTGGTCGCGCAGCGCGCGCAGCTGGGCGGCGACGGAGAGGTCGACGTCCTGGCGGTCGCTGGAGACGCGCGCGTAGAGGGCGGCGGGGACGGGGTCGGGGCGCTGGTCGGGCATCGGTCGTTTTCCCTTCTGAATCGGGGCTCGATCACATGGTAGCGGACCCTGTCGCATAGTTGTCGGCTTCCTGTCACAACGGGTCAAGCGATTCCCCTGGGTTCCATAAGATAGTCCCCCAAATGCGTTGCCGGGGCCTCGATCGCGCTGCTAGCGTCAAGTAACCGAACGCCTTTTCTCACAGGGTAGAGGGCTCTCCCCCCGCCGCCACCCGGATACCGCGATGCCAGCCCACGAACCAGGACCCCGACCCCACCTCA
>JAPOQN010000068.1 GCA_026710655.1 Chloroflexota bacterium
CCCCCCCGTCCACCGGCCCAGCGGGCGGCGGCCCAAGGACGCCCCCGCCCGCGCCCCCCCCGCCCCCCCCCCACCCCCGCCCACCCCGCCCCTCGCGGAGGTGCTCGCCTCCCTGCAGGCCGGCGACTACCTCGCCCTCCTCGCCTACCTCCCCCGCACCCCGGAGACCACTGCCGCCCTCCAGGACCTCCGCCTCCGCCTGCGCGACCGCCACGGCGTCGCCACCACGGTCGGCTTCGGGCCGCGCTACCTGCACTCCACTGGACAGCTGCACAAGGGCGGCCCGCCCAGCGGCGCCTTCGTCCAGATCGTGCGCGACGACCCCGCCGACGCCCCCGTGCCCGGCAAGCCATACACCTTCGCCCAGCTCAAGGCCGCGCAGGCGCAGGGCGACCTCGAAGCCCTGCTCGCCCGTGGACGGCGCGTCGCCCGCGTCACCCTCGAGGAGCTCGCCGCCGAGGCGGGAGCCTGACGCCCCCAATGGCTGAAGACGCAACAGACGAGGCAACGGACGAAGCAGCGGACGGCGCGGAACCATCGCGCCAGCTGCGCCTGGTCGGGACCGCGCTCCTCGACGAACTCGAAGCGACGGCCCGCGATCTCGCCCAGGCCGCCGGCGACGAGATAACCGCCGCCCTCGGGCGCTCCGTCGCCGTCGACTACAAGACGGAGGGCAAGTCGGAAGAGGCCGCGCCAACCGACCCCGTCTCCGAAGTCGACCGCGCGGTCGAGCAGATGATCCGCGAGCGCCTCGCCGAGCGCTTCCCCGACCACGCCATCCTCGGCGAAGAGCAGGAAGACGCCCCCCTCCTCGATGCCGAGTACCTCTGGGCCATCGACCCCGTTGATGGCACGACCAACTTCGTCAACCGCTACCCCCTCTTCGCTGCTTCGGTGGGCGTCCTGCACGAGGGCGTCCCCGTGGCCGGGGCTATCTGGTGTTCCGCCAGCCACGGCCTTGGCCCCGGCGTCTATCACGCCCACCACGGCGGGCCGCTCAACTTCGATGGCGAGCCCGTGTCCTCCGTCGAGAACACCGGTGTTCGGCGCAGCCTCAGCGCCGCTCCCGGCGGAGCTCCCGGACGCTCCGCCAGCTGGGACAACCGCGTCACCGGCTCTGCCGCCATCGAGTGCGCGTACGTGGCTGCCGGCATCTTCACGACGGCCCAGTTCTGGGGCGTCCACGCCTGGGACCTCGCCGCGGGCATCGTCCTCGTCGAAGCGGCCGGCCGCGAGGCCCTGATCCGCGAGGGCAACATCTGGAAGCCCTTCGAGCGCTTCACCCCACCCTCCCGCGTTCGTGAGGACCGCACCCCCACCCTCCGCGACTGGTCCCGCCCCGTGCTCGTCGGCACCTCCGAGGGGATCACGCAGTTGCGTGAGCGCATCCGACGCCCCGGCATCCTCCAGCGCGCCGCCCGCCGCCTCCGCCGTCGCTAGCGGAACACCTGCTCCCGGTAGTAACGCAGCTCCGCGATCGACTCGAGGATGTCGCCCCGCGCCCGGTGCGCCTCCCCCTTGGGAAAGCGCTCAAGCTCCGGGTACCAGCGCAGCGCCAGCTCCTTCACCGTCGACACGTCCACCGTGCGGTAGTGCAGGTGCTGCGCCACCTCCGGCATCCACCGTTCGAGGAAACGCCGGTCGTGACTGACGGAATTCCCAGCCAGTGGCGACTGCCCTTCGGACGTGTGTTGCCGCAGGTACTCCAGCAGCAATGCCTCCGCCTCTTCGAGCCCCACCCGCGAGGCCCGCACCGCCTCCGTCAGCCCCGATTGGCCGTGCTGCTTCACGCACCACTCGTCCATCAGCGCCAGCACCGCTTCCGGCTGGTGCACGATCAGGTCGATCCCCTCGTCGAGCTCCCGCAGCTCCCCGTCCGTTACGACCGCCGCCACTTCCAGCACGTGGTGGCGCTCGACGTCGAGGCCCGTCATCTCCATGTCGATCCAGACCAGCGGTGGTCGAGCTTTGTCTGCCATCTCCCGATCGTAGCGCGATGCCGCCCCTGTGGCGCTAGAATCCCAGCCGATGGGACCGCTGGACATCTTCGACTGGCTCGCCAAGGAGGAGTGGCTCGCCATCCTCCGCATCGGGCTCGGCCTCTGGTGGCTCGAAAGCGTGCGCCACAAGGACCTCCGCGGCTTCCTCGGCGGCGGCTCGCGCGGCTGGGTCGAAGGCCTCGTCGAGGACCACCCCATCCCCGCCTTCGCCAACGTCCTCAAGGCCACCGCTCTCCGCAGCGAACGAACCTGGGTGATCACCTCCTGGCTGGTCGTCCTCGGCGAGTTCGCCGCCGGCGTCAGCATCACTCTCGGCTTCCTCACCTTCGCGGGGCTCGTGCTGGCCGCCTTCCTGAACCTCAACTACCTGCTGCTGGCAGGGTTGAAGGACCAGGGCGAGCAGGGCCAGAACCTCATGATGATTCTCATCGCGGTCGTCCTCTTCGCGACCGGGGCCGGCCAGGTCTGGGGCGTGGACGCCGCTATCTTCTAGGGGCGCTTGCCTCTCGCGCCCGGGGCTCCCACGATCGGCCCGTGCCCTTCTCCATCTCCTACCCCACCCGCCACACCGACACCTTCACCGACACCGGCTTCGTGCACGCGGGCGTCCTCCTCGCGCTTACCGAGCTCGCCTACGCTGCCTTCGAGGAGCACTGTGGCGTCTCCAAGCCCGACCACGTTGTCGCCGTCCAGCGCGAAACCCGCGCCGTCTACCACGCTCCCCTCCCCTGGCGCGATGGGGCGACCATCGAGGTCACGACCACGAGCGCCGATGATCGCGGCTTCGAGCAGGAGTTCTCCGTGCGCTCCACCGCCCGCGGGACGCCCGTCGCGACCTTCGTCCACGCCTGGGCCTGGCTCGACACCGTGACCGGCCGTGGCGTCCCCCTCCCCCCCGACGTGCAGTTCCTGCTCCAGCGAGGCGGAGCCCCTTCGTGAGCTGCCCCCGGCCGGAAGGGCGCCCGATCGCCATCGCCCACCGCGCCGGCAACGACCTCCCCCGCCTCGATCGCGCCAGGGCACTCGGCGCCGATCTCGCAGAGCTCGATGTGTGGCTCCACCGCGGGCGCATCGAGGTGCGCCACGCGCAGACCGTCGGCCCCCTCCCCCTCCTCCGCGAGCGCTGGCGCCTCTCGCCCGGCTGGGGTCCCCGCCTTGAGCTCGACGCCGTCATCGAAGCCGCCGGCCGCGACGTACAACTGATGGTCGACCTGAAGTCCGACACGCTCGCGCTCTCCGAAGCCGTCGTCGACGCCTTCGAGCGTGGCCTGCCGGGCGCGCCCTACGCCGTCACCACGCGCGAGTGGTGGCTGCTTGAGCCGTTCGAGGGACGCGACCACGTCTGCCTCCTCCCCTCCGCCGCCTGGCCCCACGAGCTTGCCGAACTCCTGCCTGCCCTCGGCGAGCGCTTCCACGCCCTCTCTATGCACATCACGCTCGTGGAGCCCGCCCTCATGAGCGAGCTCGCCGGGCGTGGCGTCTCTACCTGCGTGTGGCCCGTGAACACCCCGGAGGACCTTGAGCGCGTCCTCGGCGCGGGAGCGACGGGCGTCAATAGCGACAACCTCGACCTCCTCGCAGGGGTCGTTGAGAGCGCCGGCGCCTCCCGCGAATCGGTGGCCGGGGGTGGACCCTCGTGAACCGAAGTTTGCTCAACGCACTCGATGCTCTACGCTAGATTCGATGAGCGCCATCTGGGCTGAGGGCCTGACCAAGCACTTCGACGAGGTTCGCGCCGTCGACGGCATCGACCTCGACATCGCGGCCGGGACTATCTTTGGTTTCCTCGGCCAGAACGGCTCCGGCAAGACCACCACCATCCGCATGCTCACCACCCTCCTGCGCCCCACCGCCGGGAGGGCGCGCGTCGATGGCTTCGACATCCTCGACGACGCCCGTGCGGTACGGAATCGCATCGGCGTCGCCCTCCAGGAGGCCGGCCTCGATGACATCCAGACCGGCCGCGAGCTGCTCACCCTCCAGGCCCGTCTCTTCGGCCTGCGCGGTGGAGCGCGCCGCCGGCGCATCGAGGAGTTGCTCGCCATCGTTGATCTCGAGGACGCAGCCGACCGCGCCGTCGGTACCTACTCGGGCGGTATGAAGCGCCGCCTCGACCTCGCCGCCGCCCTCGTCCACCGCCCCGGCGTCATCTTCCTCGACGAGCCGACAACCGGCCTCGACCCCGTCAGCCGTGAGGGCATCTGGCGCTACGTGAACCGCCTCAGTGTCGAGGACGGCATCACCATCTTCCTCACCACCCAGTACCTGGAGGAGGCCGACCGCCTCGCCCACGACCTCGCCATCATCGACGAGGGCCGCATCATCGCGCGCGGCTCCCCCGCCGAGATGAAGGCCAGCATCGGCACCGATGTCGTGACCGTTGAGGTCGAAGCCCCGGAGGCGCTCGACCACGCCGCCGAAGTGGCCACGGCCGTGCCTGCCGTCGAACGCGTGCAGATCGCCGACGGCGCCGCCGTCGTCTACGTGCCCGATGGCGCCCGCGCTGTCGCCCGCATCGTCATCGCCCTCGACGATGCCGGTATCGAAGTCGGGAACGTCTCCATCTCCCGCCCCAGCCTGGACGACGTGTTCCTTGAGGCGACGGGTCACCACCTCCGCGTGGAGGAGCCTGCTCCCGTCGATGGGGGTGCGGCCTGATGCACTCCCTCTCCACCATCTACTTCCTCACGGTGCGTTCCCTCCGCGAGGCCGTCCGCAACCCCGCCCAGGAAGTCGGCAACATCTTCGTCCCGCTCTTCTTCTTCGCCGTCACCGTCGGCTCCATCGGCTCGATCGCGGCCGACGCCTTCGGTATCGACAACTTCACCGGCTTCCAGGTGCCCGTCGCGATCCTCTCCGCCGCCTCCAGCATCTCCGCGAGCGCCGGCCTCGGCACCATCACCGATATCCAGCGCGGCTACTTCGACAAGCTCCTGCTGACTCCCGCCCCCCGCTCCGCCATCGTCCTCGGCCGCATCACCGCCGATGGCGTCCGCTCCATCATCATCACCGGCGTCATCGTCATCGTGGGGCTCATCTTCCGAACCGGCTTCGATACGGGCGTGCTCGGCGTGGTCCTGCTGCTGGCGGGATCGTTCTTCTTCGGCATGGCCTACTCCGGCTTCAACGCCGCCGTCGCCCTCCGCACGGGCAGCCCCCAGGCCGCTGCCGCCGGCGGCCTCCTCCTGTTCCCCCTGATCTTCCTCTCGACCGCCTTCGCCCCCAAGGAGGTCTTCGCCGACTGGCTCCAACTGCTCGCCACCATCAACCCCATCACCTACATCCTCGAGGCCCAGCGCTCACTCATCATCGAGGGCTGGAACTGGCTCGATCTGCTGCGGGGAGCGGCCGCCATCTTCGGGTTCGGCATCGCCTCCTTCACGCTCACCTTCCTCGCCCTGCGCTGGCGGACCTCATGAGCGGCGAGACCCTCCTCGAACAGGTCGGCGGGCGCGAAGGCGTCGAGGCAATCGTCGAGACGTTCTACGACGCCGTCGCCGCCGACGCCCCCCTGCGCGCCCTCTACCCCGACGACCTCGCCCCCAGCCGCGAGAAGCTCGCCCTCTTCCTCGAGCAATGGCTGGGCGGCCAGCCCCGCTACTCCGAGCGCTACGGCCACCCCCGCCTCCGCCGCCGCCACTTCCCCTTCGTCATCGCCGAACACCACGCCCAGAGCTGGCTGACGCACATGCGCGCCGCCCTCGAGTCGCAGGCGGTCCCCCCGGAGGCGTTCGATGCCATCTGGGGACGCCTGCAGCCGCTCGCCCACCACATGGTCAACGCCCACGAAGACGTCCCCCGCGATCCCCTCCCCGACGAGGCCTGGCTCACCTGAACGACCGCCCCTGTGAGCGTTGTATCGTGCGCGCGTGACCGAGCCCCCGTCCCCCGAGCCCGAGGATCTGACCCTCAGCCTGCACAACGTCACGGCCGCTCCCGGCCCTACCGCTGACAGCCTCGACGTGGTTCTGCAAACCAGCCGGGGCGAGATTCCCGGTATCTTCCACCCGGTGCAGGGTGGCTCAGGGGCCGTCATCTGTGCGGGTGGCGCCATGGGTGGCCTCGACGGCCCGGCAGGCGGCCTCTTCGTCCGCCTCCCCGGTCTCCTGCTGCCCCGCAATGTGAGCGTGCTCCGTCTCGACTACCGCGAGCCAAATGCCTTCGAGGAGTGTGTCCTCGATATCCTCGCGGGCTGCTCTTTCCTGAAGGGCATCGGCGCCACCGATGCGGTCCTCGTTGGCCACAGCTTCGGCGGGGCGGTTGTCGTGAAGGCGGGCGCCCTCCACCCGATCGTGCGTGCGGTCGCCTCGCTCTCGCCCCAGCTCTACGGCACCCGCCAGGTCGAGGAGTTGGCCCGGCCCCTCCTGCTCGTGCACGGCAGCGCCGACGAAGTGCTTGAAGCCGAGGCCAGCGAGGATATCTACCGCCGCGCGGCCGACCCCAAGCAACTCGTCATCTACGGCGATGCCGGCCACGCGCTGGGCACTGTCGCGGAGGCGCTTGACGAGCTCGTGGCCACCTGGGTCGAGGCCCGCCTGCTGGGCGAACCCATGGAGAGCGGCCGCACCGTCGAGTGGCCCCCGGACTCCGATGCTGATAGCAGGTAGTTGACGCCCTGTGCTACCTTGATTATCAGGCTGAAAGGAGAGGTGCCGCCGGCGGGGTGGCCGGCGCATAGCTCACAGAAAAGGACGGAACCTGTCGCCATCTCCCAAGGCTCCAGGTTCCGCCCGTCTGGTCGAGAAGCAGTCCTGCTGGACTCAACCGTGCGCTCGGTTTTGGCGGCTACCTCCTTTCAGCCATCCTTGCTTCCCGATCTCCGTTGGCGCTGATCTCGCCCATTGAGCGGATGTTGCGCCGAAGAAACGCCGGCAATTCGGCGTCTTCCTCCGATGAGATGCCCGGCAGCTCCAGGGCCACGGCCCGTGGTTTGCTGGCGGCGTTCCGTTTCAGGCCCACCGTTGGGGCCTGCATGTCAGAGAACCCCGTCGCGATCACCGTCATGTGCACCGAGTCCCCGACCGACGGGTCGATGACCGTGCCGAAGATGATGTTGGCGGTGCTGTCGACCACTTCCGCGATCACGCGTGCGGCGATGTCCAGCTCGCGCAGCTTCAGGTTCCCGTCGTGGGTGACGTTGAAGAGCACGTTCGTCGCCCCGTTGATCGTCTGATCAAGCAGCGGGCTCGCCGTGGCCTTCTTCGCCGCTTCCGCGGCGCGGTTCTCGCCCGACGCATCCCCGATGGCGAGCAGCGCGGGGCCGGCCTCGCTCATCACGGTGCGCACGTCGTTGAAGTCGAGGTTGATCGCCCCGTTCTGGCTGATGATGTTCGAGATCGCCTGGATCGCCTGCCGAAGCACGTCGTCCGCCATTTCGAACGCCTGGTCCATCGTGAAGTCGTCGGGGCAGCTCTCCAGTAGCCGCGAGTTGGGGATCGAGATGAGCGTGTCCACCTTCTCCCGCAACTGGTCGATGCCGCCACGGGCCGCCCGCGAGCGGGCCGCGCCCTCCCAGGCGAACGGCGTGGTCACGGTGCCGATCGTCAGCGCGCCGACTTCGCGCGCCACCTCGGCTATCACGGGCGCCGCTCCGGTGCCCGTTCCCCCGCCCATGCCGGCTGCCACGAACACCATCTCGGCGCCGTCCAGCAGCTCTTCCAGTTCGGCCCGGCTCTCCTCGGCGGCGCGCTCACCGCGCGTGGGGTCGCCCCCGACGCCCAGGCCCTTCGTCAGCTTCTCCCCGATGCGCAGCCGCAGCTCCGCGTCGGAGCTGGCGAGCGCCTGCGCATCGGTGTTGACGGCCACGAAGGTCACGCCCGGGATATTCGCGTGCACCATGCGGTTCACGGCGTTCCCGCCGCCACCGCCCACTCCGATGACCTTGATGTCCGGCAGTAGTTCCTGATCGACTGTGTAACTCAACGTTCTTCCTCCGTCTGTGGGGTGTTGGCGGATTGGTTTCGGTCTGACCGTTAGCGTCGGGATGGCCCTCCTCGGTGCTGGGATGTTCTCGATTACTGGGGGATGAAGGCTCGCCCAAACGCTGCGACGCGCTTGAGGAAGCCGCTCTCCGGGTCGTCTTTGCGGGCCCCCGCGGGTCGCTGGGCCGTGACGGCCCCCCGCAGGGCGTGCTTCGCGAGCCCCACCACGGTTGTGTAGGCGGGAGTCGTGATCAGGTCCGTGAGTCCCGTGCATCCGCGCGGCCCGCCGACTCGCGCCGGCAGGTCGAGCCGCTGCTCCGCGAGCTCGTCGATGCCCCGCAGCTGGCTCGTGCCTCCAGTGAGCACGAGTCCCGCCGCGAGACGGTCCAGGTAGCCCGCGCGCTTCAGCTCGATGGCTACCATCTCCAGGATCTCTTCCGTACGTGCTTGCAGGATCTCCGCCACGTGGCCGGCCGAGACCACCTTCCGTGGATTCGTCCCGAAGGCGCGCACCTCCACGTCCACGCTTCCGACTTCCGTCGTCGGGATGGCCGCTCCGTGCTCGCATTTCAGGCGTTCGGCGCTCTCCCAGGGGCAGCGCAGCAGCCGCGCCAGGTCCTGGGTCAGGTGCGTGCCGCCCAGCGGCAGCGTTGCCGTGTGCGCCACGGCGCCCTCGTCGTACACGCAGATGGACGTCGTGCTGCCGCCGATGTCGACCGCTGCCACGCCCTGTGCCCGCTCTTCGGCGGTCAGCGCCCCCGTCGCCGCCGCGAGCGACCCGAGTACGATCTCGTCGACCTGGATGCCCGCGTCCTCCACGCACTTCGTCAGGTTCTGCACGGCCGAGACCGCCCCCGTCACGATGTGCGTCTCCGCGTCGAGCCGTCCGCCGTACATCCCCACGGGGTCGGAGACGGGGTCGGTGCCCTCGATCCAGTACCCCCGCGGGATCACGTGCAGGACCTGGCGGTTGGTGGGGATGTTGATCTGCCCCGCCACCTCCACCGCCCGCTCGCGGTCCTCCGCTGCGATCGGCTCCGTGCGGTCGGCGATGGCCACGATGCCGCGGTTGTTCTGCGAGCTCAGGTGCCCGCCGGCAATCCCCACGACGCCGCTCAGGATGCGCATCCCGCACGACTGCTCGGCCTTCTCCACTGCCGTTGCCACGGCGTCGCGGGCCGACTGGATGTTGTCGATTACCCCGCGGGAGAGGCCGGCTGCCGGCGTTACGCCGACGCCGAGCACGCGCGCTTGCCCGTACTCGTTCACGTCGGCGACGAGCGCCGTCACCTTGGTCGACCCGATGTCGATGGCTGCTATGGCGTTACTTCGCTTCATGGTTCCCCTCGTTGACGTTTTTCACCGCAGCACGGGCCTGTCCCCGAACCGCAGGTCGATGGTCGAATAGGTGATGTTCTGGGCCGTGGCTTCTTCGGCCACGCGCGCCCACACGGCGAGCTTGTAGGCGATGCCGCTCGAGTCCCCGAGCAGCGCCGTCTGGCCGTCCGCCGTGCGAACGCGGATTCCCTCGTCTGGTGAGTAGGTCAGCTCGACCGCGCGCGTGCCCAGCACCTGCTCGATCTGGCGTGTGATCTCGGCGGCCGCTTCCACCGCGTGGTGATCCACCCGGTCGCCCGCCCGCAGCGAGTACGACTCGTTGCTCACGATCGTCGTCGAGCCCGCCGGCGGGGCGCCGAACCCCAGCACGTAGCCCTCGCGGTCGATGGTGTAGCGCTGCCCTGCCTGCTCCCACGAACCCCACGGCTCGCGTTCCCGTACCACGATGCGCACCGTGTCCGGCCACTCGCGCTCGATCTCGACCGAGGCCACCAGCGGCAGCTCGGCGATGGCATCGGCTGCGCTGCCCAGGTCGGCGGTAAGCATGCGCTCGCCCCAGAAGTCGACGCGCTCGATGATGTCGCTCTCCCGCGTGGACACGGCCCCCACGACCTCCACCTCCCCTACCCGCAGCAACGGCGACTCCCACGCCCACACGGCCCCGCCCACGACAACCAGCAACAGGGCCGCCGCCGCGATCGGCAGCCAGCGTGCTCGCAGCCAGGAGCGGCCGCGGTGCCCGATGGCCGACGTGCGCGCTCCAAGCCGGAGCTTCCGCTCGCCGACCCTCCGGTCCCGGCGCACGACCCGTGGGCGCTCGGCTGCACGTGTCGGGGCGCCCTGCTCGACAGGGCGATTCCGCCGGACGACTCGCTTCGGCTGGCCCTTTGGCTGGGACTGGTCGTGCCGTCTGATCATCGCGGCGCCCCCCGTTCCCCCCGCGCGATGGCGAGGTCGAGGATGCGCGTGAGCAGGTCGGTGTAGGCGAGACCGCTCGCCTCCCACAGCTGCGGGAACATGCTGATGCTCGTGAACCCCGGAATCGTGTTCACCTCGCTGCCCGTTGCCTCCCCGTCCGCTCCGACGAAAAAGTCCACGCGCGCGTACCCCTCGCAGCCCATCGCCACGTACATGCGTACGGCCAGCTCCCGCACCCGCGCAGCCGCCTCGTCGTCGATGCGCGCGGGCACGTGCAGGGCCGTCTTCGAATCGGCGGCGTACTTGCTGTCGTAGTCGTAGAACTCGCGGTCCGGCTCGATCTCCCCGACCACCGCGGCCGCCTCCGGCGCCTCGTTCCCGAGGACCGAGCACTCGACCTCGCGACCCGCCACCGCCTGCTCCACCACCACCTTCTCGTCGTGGGGAAGGGCCGCTGCGAACGCCCGGCCCAGGTCCTCGCGCGAGGCCACGCGCGTGATGCCGATGCTGGAGCCGCCGTTCGCCGGCTTGGCGAAGCAGGGATAGCCGACCTCGTCCTCGATGAAGCGGTAGGCCTCCTCGATGTTCCGCTCGATCTCCCAGCGGCGAAGCACTACATAACGCGCGACGGGGATCCCCGCCTCGGCGAACAGCGCTTTCTGCAGCGCCTTGTCCATCCCCACCGCGCTCGCCGCCACGCCCGCGCCCGCGTAGGGGATGTCCGCCAGTTCCAGCAGGCCCTGCAGGCAACCGTCCTCGCCGAACGTGCCGTGAATGAGCGGGAAGGCCACGTCGCAGGCGCCCAGGTCGGCGAGCGCCCTGCCGCTGGTCAGCAGCATCCCGCCCTCGTGGAGCGTCTCGATGCTGTCGGCGAGCGCCTCCTCCGTCTCCGCCACCGAGAGCCACTCGCCTGCCCGCGTCACGCCGATCGGCGCGACTTCCCAGCGCTCGCGGTCGAGCGCCCCGATGACGCTGCGCGCGCTGCGCACGCTTACCTCGTGCTCCCCCGAGCGGCCCCCGAAAATGACTGCCACGCGCTGCCTCGCCATCACCACGCCCCCACGAACCCGACTTCGCGCCGGAGCTGGATGCCGTGTGTCTCGAGGACGCGCCGTTCCGCTTCCTCGACCAGCCAGAGCACGTCGCTGGCCCGCGCTCGCCCGAGGTTCACGAAGAAGTTGGTGTGCTGGTCGCTGATGGCCGCGTCGCCCCGCCGCTCCCCGCGCAACCCCACCGAGTCGATCAGCCTCCAGGCGGGGCTCTCGGGCGGATTGGTGAACATCGAACCGGCGTTGCGACCGCGGGGCTGACCGGTCAGCCGGCGCTGGTCGTAGCCGTTTGCCTCCGCGAGCAGCGCATCCGCGTCGCCCTCGCTCAGCGAGAGTTCCGCCTCCAGCACCGTGCGACCGGCGAGGGCGCCGCGCCTGAAGGCGCTGCCGCGATACGTCAGATCGAGCTCGCCGGCGCTCAGCCAGGCGTCGCCGTCCGCGGGATCGAGCAGGCGCACGCGCGTGAGCACGTCCGCAAGGCAGCCCCCGTAGGCGCCCGCGTTGTAGACCACTGCCCCGCCCAGCGTCCCCGGGATGCCGACCGCCCACGCCAGCCCCGCCACCCCCGCGCGGCACATCTTCCGCGCAAAGCCCGCGAAGCTCGCCCCGCTCCCCACCCGCACGCGGAAGCCGTCGTGCTCCTCCTCGCGCGCCCGGTTGTCGATCACGAGGCCGCGGATGCCTCCGTCGGCGACCACGATGTTGCTTCCGCTGCCCAGCACGAACGGCCCCGCGTCAGCCTCGGCGGCGATGCGGGACGCCTGCGCGAGCGCGTCGGCGCTGCGCACGGTCACGTACAGGTCCGCGGGACCGCCCACCCCGAACGTTGTGTGCCGCGACATCGGCTCGCCGATGCGCACGTCGCCCACTGCCTCGAGGCTCGCCGCCAGCCGTTCGATTGCCGTCATGACAGTCGCTCCAGCAGCAGCGGGCCGACTTCCGTGACGCTCCCCGCGCCGATCGTCAGTACGACGTCGCCGGGGCCTGCCAGCGCGGCCGTCTGCTCGACCGCCCCCGCGAAGTCGGCGGCGTAGGAGGCGGAAGGCCGCGCAATGGCTCGGGCGAGGTCGGTGGCCATGCGGCCTTCCGTTGGCGTCTCGCGTGCCGCGTAAGTCTCCAGGATCACGAGCTCGTCGAGCCCGTCCCAGCACTCCAGCCAGCCTTCCCACAGGTAGGCGATACGGCTGTATGTGTGCGGCTGGTGGATGCCAATGAGTCGACGCCCCGGAAAGCGCGTGCGCGCGGCGCCGAGCACCGCGCGGACCTCGCTCGGGTGGTGCGCGTACTCGTCGATGACGAGCACGCCGCTCGCCTCGCCCACGCGCTCGAAGCGCCGCTTCGCGCCCTGGAAGCAGGCCGCGGCCTCGCGGACGGTGGCGAACGGTGTGCCCTCCCCGAGGCACACCGCCGCCGCAGCCAGCGTGTTCTCGACGGCGTACTCTCCCGGCAAGGGGATCGTGAGCTCGCCCAGGACTGTGCCTTCGCGCCGGACGGCAAACGTGGCGCCCGTCTCGCTCAGGTCAAGGTTGGTCGCCTGCCACGTGCAGCCGTCCGTCAGCCCGTAGGTCTCGACCGTGAAGTCGCCCGCGGCGGCTGCCGCCACCCGTGCCGACCCCGCGTTCCCGCCGCCCGCCACCAGCCGCCCGCCCGGTCGCAGGCGCCGCGCGAACGTCAGGAAGGCCTCCTCGTACGCCTCGGGCGTTCCGTAGAGGTCGAGGTGGTCGGCGTCGACGTTCGTGATGACCGCCACGTCCGGTTCGTACGCGTGGAAGGCGCGCTGGTACTCGTCCGCCTCCACCACGCAGATGTCGCCGCCGCCCCAGGAGGCGTTCCCGCCCAGGTCGCGGCTCTCGCCGCCGATCAGGTACATCGGCTGGCGGCCCGCCCGGCTCAGGATGAACGCGATCAGGCTCGTCGTCGTCGTCTTCCCATGCGACCCCGCGACCGCGACCACCCGCTTCCCCTCCATCAACCCTGCGACCACCTCGGGACGGCCTAGCACTGGCAGCCCCCGCCGTCGCGCCTCCGCCACCTCGGGGTTGTCGTCGCCGACTGCCGCTGTCGCGACCACGCTCCGCGCCTCGCCAAGGTTCTCGGCCGCGTGCTCCGGGTAGACCATCACGCCCATCGCCTCGAGGTTCCTGGTGAGCGCCGACGGCTCGAGGTCGCTGCCCTGCACGGCCTCCCCCCGCTCCCGCAGCAGCAGCGCGATCGCCGACATGTGCATGCCGCCGATTCCCACGATGTGTACCGGTCCGCGAATCTCGGTCATCGCGCTGCCACCTCCCGCAGGATGGCGGCGAGCCGCTCCGCCCCGTCGGCGTGGCCCGCCGAGCGCGCCGCCTCCGCCATGCCCCCGCGCCCCTCGTCGTCCTGCAGCAGGTCGAGCACGCGCCCTTCGAGCGTTTCCAGGTCCTCTTCCTCGATGAGGACGGCAGCTCCCCGTTCGGCCAGCCAGCGCGCGTTCTCGCGCTGGTGCCCGCCCGCGAACGTCCCCGGTACGAGGATCGCCGGGAGCCCCGCGGCGGGCAGTTCGCCCAGCGTGCTCGCGCCCGCGCGCATCACCGCCAGGTCGGCCGCGACCATCAGCGCCGGCAGGTCCTCCCGGAACGGCGCCTGCTCGTATCGCTCGCGCAGTTCCTCGGGCAGCGATGCCCGTGCAGCAGCCGCCTCCTCCGAGGCGGCCCCGCCCGTCACGTGTACGACGTGCGCAGCCTCGCAGAGCCTCGGCAGCGCCTGCCAGATCGCGTGGTTGATGCGCTGTGCCCCCTGCGTCCCCGCCGCGACCAGCAAGACCCGCTCGTCCGCGCCCCAGCCGAGTGTCTCCCGCGCTTGCTCGCGCGGGGTGCGGAAGGCGTCGCGCACGGGGTAGCCGCTCACGACCGTCTTCTCGGCGGGTAGGCGCGGAAGCGCCGCTTCCGTGGCCGCCGCGATCAGCGTCGCCAGGCGGCTCTCGGCCCGCACCGCGAGGCCGGGCTCCACGTCCGGCAGGAACACCACGAGGGGCAGGCGCAGTAGCCGCGCGGCCACGCTCGGCGGGAAGCTGCCGTAGCCGCCCGTGCTCAACAGCACGTTCGGGCGGAAGCGCCGCAGCGACCGCAGCGCGGCCGCGATGCCCAGCGCGGTGCGGGCGAGTCCCCGCGCCAACGCCACCGGCGACCGGCCCCGCAGGGGCGCCGCCGGAACCGTCTCGAAGGGCACGTCGTGGCCCTGCACCAGCGCCCGCTCTCCCCGGTTGTCCGGACCGAAGAAGCGCGCCTCCACCGGCTCGCCCGTGGCCCGCAGCGCCCCCAGGGTGGCCAGCGCCGGGAAGATGTGGCCCGCTGTTCCGCCCGCTGCCAGCGCCACCCTCATGACTCGTCCCCTTCCTCGGAGGACTGCCGTCCGGCGCTCGCGCGCTCGCGCGCCGCCTCGCGCGCTTCCGTATATCGCGAGATGCTCGCCAGCACGCCCGCCGCCAGCAGCGTCGCCGCGAGGGCGCTGCCGCCGTAGCTGAGGAAGGGCAGGGGCACGCCCGTCAGCGGGATGACGCGCGTGATGCCGCCGATGTTCAGGAAGGCCTGGGCCGCGATCCACGTCGTGATGCCCGTCGCCAGCAGGAACCCGAACTGGTCCGGCGCGCGCCGCGCGATCTGGTAGCCCTTCAGCATCAGCGTGACGAACAGGAGCAGCACCGCGCTCGTCGCCACCAGCCCCATCTCCTCCCCCAGGATCGCGAAGATGCCGTCGGTGTGGCTCTCGGGCACGTAGAAGAACTTGCCCCGGCTCGCCCCCAGCCCGAGCCCCGTCGGCCCGCCGTTCCCCAGCGCGATCATCGCCTGCAGGGTCTGGAATCCGCTTCCCAGCGGATCCGACTCGGCGCTAATGAAGGCGCTGAGGCGGTCGAGCCGGTACCCCTCGATAACCGTGAGTGAGACGGCCGCGATGCTCCCCGAGACGAGCAGGGCGCCCATCTGCAGGAACGTCGCCCCCGCCGCCCAGAACATCGTGATCGTGATCGCGATGATGATGCCGGTCGTCCCCAGATCGGGCTGGAGCATGAGCAGCAGCCCGATAGCGCTGATGATCACGATGAACGGCATCAGGCCCTGCTCGAAGCTGCGCAGGCTGTCGCCCCGCGAGTTGAGCCACGCCGCCAGGTAGATGATCACGCTGAGCTTGGTGAACTCCGCGGGCTGCAGGCTGAACCCGCCGAAGGTGAGCCACCGCTGCGCGCCCCCCGCCTCCGTCCCAACGATGAGCGTGAACAGCAGGAGCACCAGCGTGAGCCCCATGAAGGGGACCGCCAGGCGCCGCAGGATGTGGTAGTCGAGCCGCATGGCGATCACCAGCAGCACGCCGCCAAGCACCGCCCACGTCGCCTGCCGCACGATGAAGTGGTGCGAGTCCGAGAACTGCGCGAGCCCGATCACGAAGCTCGCGCTGTACACCGCCACCAGCCCCGTCATCGTGAGCACGGCGATCAGCGCCAGCAGCGTGTAGTCGGGTCCCCGCACGGACCAGCGGCGGTTCGAGGCGACAGCTATGGCGACACCTCCTCGAATCCCTCGAGCGCGGCCACGAGCGCGGCGAACGCGTCGCCCCGCGCCTCGAAGCGCGGGTAGGCGTCGAAGCTCGTCCCTGCCGGCGAGAGCAGGACGGCGTCGCCGTCTTGCGCGATCGCTGCCGCGGCTTCCACCGCCTCCGCCAGCGTCTCTACCCGCGCGACCGTCCCCACCGAGCCCGCCATCGCCTCCGCGAACGGCGTGGCCGCCTCCCCGAAGCAGATCGCCGCGCGGCAGCGGTCGCGGGCGGCGTCCCGCAGCTTGTCCAGAGGCAGCGCCTTCTCGCGACCGCCCAGCAGCAGGATGGCCGGCTCCTTGACGGCCTCCAGGGCTGCCACGGTGCGTTCCGGCGAGGTTGCGATGCTGTCGTTGATCCAGGTCGCTCCGTGCGCCCGTCCCACCACCTGCAGGCGGTGGGGAAGCCCGGGGAACTGGCGCAGCGCGTCCGCGATTGCGTTCGTCGGCAGGTCCATCGCCCGCCCGATCGCGACCGCCATGACCGCGTTCGCGACGTTGTGGCGGCCCCGCATGCGCAGGGCGCCCGCGCCGGCGACCGTCTCGGTAGTGCCGCCCCGGCGGGACACGATGTCCTCGCCCTCCAGCCACGCCCCGTCCCCGGCAACCGGTCCCGCCAGCGAAACCTCCGTCAGGTCGCCGCGCACGTCGGGGCGGAGCTCGCGGCTCGTCTCGTCGTCGGCGTTCAGGATCGCGAGGCCGTCCGCCTCCTGGTAGCGCAGGATGCTGCGCTTCAGGTCGACGTAGTCGGGCCAGTTGAACTGGTCGAGGTGGTTCGGTGTGACGTTCGTTACCGCCGCGATCGCCGGCGAGCGATCCGTGTACTGCAGCTGCGTGTGGCTCATCTCAAGGATGATGGTGGCCGTCTCGGGAACGTCCTCGATGCGGTCCAGCAGCGACCCCCCGAGGTTGCCCCCGACGATGTGCTCCATGCCCGCGCGCTCCGCCATCGCCCCCACCAGCGCCGTCGTCGTCGACTTCCCGCTCGAACCCGTGATCCCCACGACCCGTCCCCGGCAGAGCCGCAGGGCCAGCGCCATCTGCGACACCACGGGGATGCCGAGCTCGCGCGCCCGAACGACGTTCGGGTTGCTGCGCAGCACCGACTGCGAGACCGCCAGCAGGTCGAAACCCTCGGGGTCGAGCAGTTCGCCACGAACGGTGCGCTCGACGCCCTCGGGCGGCGTGGCGCCGGCGTCATCGAGCTGTGCGGCGCTGCGGCTGTCCGCCATCGTCACCGAGGCGCCCTGCGCCAGCAGCCAGCGTGCGAGGTCGCGCCCCTCGATGCCGAGCGAGTAGACGAGCGCGCGCGCTCCCGCCATCCCGGGGAGTCCAGCTGTCGTGGTCGCGCGTTCCACCATCATCGTCACTCCGGTACCGCCAGGGCGAGGCCGACCCCGACCATTGCGGCGACGATCGCGACGACCCAGAAGCGGGTCACGACCTTTGGCTCGCTCCAGCCGAGCTCCTCAAAGTGGTGGTGCAGCGGCGCCCGCCGGAAGACGCGCTTGCCGCCGGTCAGGCGGAAGTAGCCGATCTGGATGATGTTGCTCACGGCCTCCGCGACGAAGACCAGTCCCACCAATGGCAGTAGCAGCCAGTGGCCCGTCATGAGCGCCACGATCGCGAGGCTGGAGCCGAGGGCCAGCGCCCCCGTGTCCCCCATGATTACGCGCGCGGGATGGGCGTTGTACCAGAGGAACCCCAGGTTTGCGCCCGCGATAATGAACGCGAACGTCGCCACGAAGTCCTGTCCCTGCACGAACGCGATCACGCCGTAGGCGATGAAAGCGAACAGGGTCGTGCCCCCGGCCAGCGAGTCGAGGCCGTCCGTGACCGCCACCGAGCTTGTCGTCGCCAAGATCGTGAGCACGGCGATGGCCATGTAGGCGGGACCGAGCGCGTAGCTCCCGGCCCAGGGCACGTTCACAGACTCGACGTCGAGCTCGCCGTAGAGGACCCAGGCCGCGCCGATGGCGAGCAACGTCAGCAGCCCGATCTTCAGCCGCCAGCTCAGCCCACCGCGCAGACCCACCCGCTCCTGCAGTGTCCCGAGGTCGTCGAAGAAGCCGATCGCGCCCGTCGCCGCGATCATCCCCAGGGGCAGCAGGATGGAGCGGTGGTCGAGCCAGTCGATGGCGATCGCCGTCACGATCAGGGTGGGCACCCAGATGATGAAACCGCCGAAGGTGGGCGTGCCCGCCTTTGCCTGGTGCGACTCGGGCTGGTCCTCGCTGATCGCCTTGCCCGCCCGCTGGGCGCGCAGGTACTGGACGATCGGCCAGCCGAGGCCCGCCGTGAGCGCGAAGGTAATGCCGCCGGAGAGCAGTGCGCGGATCATGCTCGGCCCTCCAGCGCGGGAATGAGCGCCTCGAATGCCTGACCCCGCGATGCCTTCACGAGAATGTGGTCGCCTTCGTCCAGCAGGGCGGCTGCGAAGGCCGCCGCCTCTTCCTTCGTCTCGAACCAGTGGCTCTCGTCGAGGCCGCTCGCCCGTGCTTCCTCCACCAGGGGCCTGCAGGGCTCGCCCGCGGCTACGAGCACGTCGCAGCAGCCCGCGGCCACCCCCCCGATGCGCCGGTGTTCCCGCTCGGAGTGGTCGCCCAGTTCGGCCATCTCGCCCAGGAGGGCGATGCGCTGGCCACCCAGCCCCCGCAGCAGGTCGAGGTCGCCCGCGACCGACGCGGGGCTGGCGTTGTACGTGTCGTCGAGGATGCGGGCGCCGTTCGCGCCCCGCCGCACCCGCAGCCGCCCCTCGATCTCGGCGGCGCTCACCGCCTCCGCCGCCTCCACCAGCCCAACCCCCAGCGCAAGCTGGATGCCGATAGCCGCCAGCGCCCCTTGCGCGAGATGCGCGCCGGGCATGCGCAGGCGGACGTCCGCCTCCCCGCCCTCGTAAAAGACGCGGAACTCCGAGCCCTCGAGCCCCAGGTCGCGCACCTCCCCGCGCCGCAGCCCCGCCGCCTCGCTCGCACCGAAACCGATGACCGTGCAGTCGAGTTCCCCGGCGACCGGTGCAACGCGCTCGTCGTCGACGTTCAGCACGGCGGTCCCGCCCTTGGGCAGACTGCGCGCCAGCGACAGTTTCTCGCGCTCGATCGCATCCATGCTCCCGAGCTTCTCCAGGTGCGTGGCCCCGATGTTGAGAACGGCGCCGACCGAGGGCTCGGCGATGGCGCACAACTCGGCGATCTCGCCCTCGCTATCCATCGCCATCTCCAGCACGGAGACCTCGTGCTCCCGGCGCAGGCTCATCAGGGCGAGAGGCAGGCCCTCACGAGAATTCAGGTTCCCGGGGCTGTGGTGTGTCTGGAGTCGCGTGGCCAGGGCGGCGGCGGTCAGCTCCTTGGCCGTTGTCTTCCCCACCGTCCCCGTGATGCCCGCCACGCGAACGCCGCAGCTTCGCCGCCAGTCCCGCGCGAGCTCGGCCACCGCCGTGCGCGTATCGCCCACGATGGCCAGCGTCCGGCCGGACCAGTCCCGAGCAGGAGGGCGTTCGCAGACCGCCGCCGGCGCGCCCCGCTCCAGCGCTTCGTCGACGAAGTCGTTGCCGTCGAGCCGCTCGCCCCGGAAGGCCGCGAACAGGTCGCCCGGCTGCGTCAGGCGCGAGTCGGCCGCGCCGCCGGTGATCGGGGCGTCGGCGCCCGCGATCACCCGGTAGCCGTGGGCGCGCATGCTCTCTGCCAGGAAGGTTGTCGTCATGCCCGTCACCTCGCCGCCACCTGCTCAACGTCCGGCTGAACGCCGAGGTACCCGAGCACCTCATCGACTAGCGCCGCGAAGACCGGCCCCGCCGCCATCGTGCCCGTGGCCAGGTCGGCGTTCTCGTCGAGCTTGATGAGGATGAGGATTCGCGGGTTGTCGACCGGCGCGAATCCGGCGAACGACACGATCTGCGTGTCGTCGTAGCTCGCGTCGATCGGCACGTTCGCCGTGCCCGACTTGCCGCCCGCGGTGTAGTAGCGCGGTTTCCCCGGGTGATACCAGCCGGGGTCGACCACCGAGCCCAGCATCTGCCGCATGGTTGCGCTCGTCTCCGCCGAGATCGGCTGCCCCACCACGTTGGTGGGCAGGTCGTAGCGCGTGCCGTCGTGCGCGATCATCGCCTTCACCAGCCGTGGCTCGATCAGGCGCCCCCCGTTGATGGCCGCGGCAAGGGCGCTCACCATCTGGATCGGCGTCACGCTGATGGCCTGCCCGAACGACTGCGCCGCTGCATCCACGGGCGACCAGTCCGCGTCGGTCGGGCGCCGAACCAACCCGGCCGCCTCCCCGCTCAGATCGATGTACGTCGGCTTCCCGAACCCGAAGGCATCGAGGTACTCGTGGAACTTCGCCACGCCCAGCTTCTCCATCATGAACACCGCGCCCGTGTTGATGCTCTGCTGGAGCACTCCCTCCATTGTCTGTTCGCCGTACACGCCGTTGTTCCAGTTGAAGATGGGCACCCCGTAGACGAAGGCGATGCCTGTGTCCTCGTACGTGGTCTCGGGTGTCACCAGCCCCGCGTCGATGGCCGCCGCCGCCGTGACCACCTTCATCACCGAACCCGGCTCGTAGAGGTCGCTCACCACGCTGTTGCGCAGGAGCCTCACCTGCTCCGGGTCCGAAAGGTCGAGGGTGCTGAACGAGAGCCGGGGCTGCGTCGCGAGGGCGAGGATCTCCCCTGTCTGCGGATCCATCATCACGATCGACCCGCTGATCGCCTGGTGCTCCTTGATCGCCTGCCGCAGGGCGCGCTCGGCCGCCACCTGCATGCGCCGGTCGATCGTGAGAATGATGTCCGGGCCCGGCACCGGCTCTGTCGTGAACGTCTCGCCGTAGGGGATGGGGGAGCCGGTCGTGTCGCGCTCGAAGATCACGCGCCCGGGCGTACCCAGCAACTCGTCGTCGTACCACGCCTCGATGCCTGTGAGCCCCGTGTTCTCTCCGCCGATGATGCCCACGACGGAAGACGCGAGGTCCCCCGCCGGATGCACGCGCACCGTGTTGGGGAGGCCCACCAGCCCGGCCACGTCTGCGTCGAGTAGCGCCTTGCCCGTGTCGTAGGGAACGTCCCGCGCCACCAGCACGTCCACCAGCCCGCTCTCCTGCACGAGCGTGCGCAGATAGGTGGCGTCGTGCCCGGTCGCCTTCGCGATTGCTTCCGACGCCGACCGCGCGGTCGCGTCGTCGTTCCAGACGCGGGTGGCGACGTACAGGTCCCAGGTGTCCGTGCTCATCGCGAGCAGGAAGCCATTGCGGTCGAGGATGGCGCCCCGGCGGGCGAAGACCGTGTCGCTGGCGTAGAGCTCGCTGCGGGCCTCTTCGGCGTAGCGATCGTGCTCGAGAATCTGCACCTGGACGAGGCGCGCCAGCACGATCACGGCAAAGACCGTGAACGCGATCGCCGGAAGCCAGACCCGGCCCGTACGCCTCGCCTGCTGGTGCGCCATGGGGCGCCCTCCCGCCGGCCTCCCTCCCGCGACCGGTTCGTATTCAGTTCAGCAGCGGCATCGCCTCCATAGGTGGTCCGCGGCTACGGAGCGAGGCCGGAGACAGGCTCCGACGCTTCGGGGAGATGCTCCGCAGGAATCTTCGGGGGCTCCGGTCCGGCTGCCCCGATGGTCACGAAGATGGCGTTCGCCCCCGGCACGAGGCCGATCTCGCTCGCGCGACGGGCGATCCGGTCAACCGAAATCAGGCGGGCGATTTCGGCCTCCAGCTGGCGCATCTCGACGCGGAGGGCGTTCTGCTCGCCCTCCAGCACTTCGAGGTTGCGCCCCTGGGTTGTCATCAGGCTGTTCTGCACGACCGGCGCCATGGCGCTGGCCGAGACGATCAGCGCTCCCGCCACCACCCAGCCGCTCACCCCCAGCTTTGGAAGGGAGAGGCCTCGGTGCGTTCGTGGAGCTGGTTGGTCGAGGGCCGTCACGATGGCGCCTCGGCCTTCCGCTGCGCTGCCCGCAGCACGGCGCTGCGTGCGCGCGGGTTGCGTGCGACTTCCTCATCGCTCGGGCGCACGGCCCGGCGCGTGAGCAGCGACAGCGTTGCGTGGTGGTCGCAGCGACACGCCGGCAGGACCGGCGGGCAGATGCAGTCTCGCGACTCGCGCCCGAAGAACTGCTTCACGATGCGGTCCTCGAGCGAGTGGAATGCAATGGTGATGAGCCTTCCGCCTTCGCGGGAAGGTCCAAAGCCGAGCAGGCTGCGGGCGAGCGGTAAGCTCGTGCCAAGCGAGTCGAGTTCGCCATTTACACGAATCCGAAGCGCGAGAAAAACCTTGGTGGCGGGGTGTTGTTGGGTTCGGTCTCTCGCGCCCCCCGCAGCCTGCTCGACGGCTTTGGCTAGATCCCAGGTCGAGCGAAGCGGCCGCGCCCTCTGCACCGCCCTCGCGATGCGGCGCGCCCCGCGCACCTCTCCCTGTTCCCGGAAGAGGGTCGCGAGCGATCGCTCGTCCCACGTATTCACGATGTCCGCAGCCGTCAAGCCGTCCGACGACTGGTCCATGCGCATGTCCAGCGGACCCTCGTGCGCGAAGGCGAACCCTCGCGCTGAGGTGTCCATCTGGATTGAGGAAACTCCGAGGTCCATCAGGATCCCGTCCACCGCCTCGAACCCTTCGTCCGCAGCGATGATGTCGAGATCGCGGAAGTTCCCGCGGACGAAGCTGACCCGCCTCCCAAACGGAGCCAACCTCGTTCGCGCGAACTCCAGCGCCTCGCCGTCCTGGTCGATGCAGAGCAGGCGCCCCTCCGCCCCCATCGCTTCCGCGATGGCAGCGCTGTGCCCTCCCGCCCCGGCCGTGCAGTCGATGTAGACCCCGCCCTCGCGTACGGCCAGGTAGCCCAGCGCCTCATCGAGGAGGACGGGCGTGTGGGGTGCTCGCGGCGTCGTCATAATGGCCACGCTAGCCTCCCCCTCCCGCTGCTGCGGGCCCGTCGGCGAGCTGCTGCAGGGCGTTGGCGCGAGCGGTCGGCAGCAGCGACTCCTGCTCCTCCCACCTCGTCCGGTCCCATATCTCGAGGCGCTGGTCGTTGCCAAGCACGACCACGTCCCGCTGGATGCCGGCGTGCGTCAGGAGCTTGGCGGGGATGAGCAGCCGTCCCTGGCCGTCGCGCTGTACGTCGAAGGAGGAGGCGAAGAAGGCTCGCCGCAGCTGGCGACCGGCCTCGGAGTAGGCGGGCACACGTTCGACGACGCGCGCCTCCGCCTCGAACCCCTCGGGCGTGTACACCTCGATGCACTCGTCGGACCCCGGTACGAGGACGGCGCCGTTGGCGAATTCTTCGCGGAACTTCGGAGGCAGCGCGACCCGATTGCGGTCGTCCAACTGGTACTCGAAGTTCCCACGGAACGCCATGTTGGCCCCTCAGGCAGGGAGGACCCCACCAAATTCAGAAGAATGCTGGGGAGGATTCCCATCTATCCCCATTTCTCCCCACATGGACTATAGGTAGCCCCCCGGAGGGTGTCAACAGAAATCGCCCCGGGAAATCGCCTGTCTTCGTGGGCCTCCTTACCGTCCGCCGCTCTCCCCAAGGGCCGCGCTAGACTGTCCCGATGGCGCGCATCGCGATCCTCACTGCCTCCGACGGCGTTGCCGCCGGTACGCGCGTCGACGAGGGCGGCGCCCTCATCGAGCGCCGCTGCCGTGAGGAAGGCCACGAGGTCGTGTCCCGCACGGCCCTCCCCGACGACCGCGAAGGCATCGCGATGCAGCTCGCATCCTGGTGCGATGAGGGCGTCGCGGACGTGATCCTGACGACGGGCGGCACCGGCCTTACCCCCCGCGACCTCACCCCCGAGGCTACCCGCGACATCGCCGAGCGGGACGTACCCGGCATCCCCCTCGCCATCGCCCAGGAAGGGCTCAAGCACACCTCCTACGCCATCCTCTCCCGTGGCCTCGCCGTCACCCGCGGCGCCACCCTCATCGTGAACCTCCCCGGCAGCCCCAAGGGCGTGGCCGACGGCCTCGCTGTCCTCCTCCCCCTCATGCCCCACATCGCCGAACTCCTCGCCGGCCCCGTCGAGCACGACGGATGAGGGTCGACGTCCTCACCCTCTTCCCCGAGGCCTTCGCCGGACCCCTCGACGTCTCCATCATCAAGCGCGCCCGCGACACCGGCCTCCTCGACCTGCACCTCCACGACATCCGCGAGCACGCCACCGATCGCCACCGCACCGTCGACGACCAGCCCTTCGGCGGCGGCCACGGCATGGTCATGAAGGTCGATGTCCTCGACGCCGCTCTGCAGGCCGCGCAGGCCGCGACGGAGCCCCCCGCCCACGTAATCTACCTCTCCCCCCAGGGCGAGCTCCTCGACGACGCCCTCGTGCGCGAGCTGGCCGCCTACCCCCGCCTCCTCCTCGTTGCCGGACGCTACGAGGGCGTCGACGAGCGCTTCGTCGAGCACTGCGCCGACCGCGAGGTCTCGGTCGGCGACTACATCCTGACCGGTGGCGAGCTCCCCGCGATGGTGCTCATCGAAGCTGTCGCCCGCCACCTCCCCGGCACCCTCGGCGCCGCCGCCTCCCCCCGCGAGGAATCGTTCGCGGACGGCCTCCTCGAACACCCCCAGTACACCCGCCCTGCCGAATACCGCGGCTGGACCGTCCCCGACGTGCTCCTCAGCGGCCACCACGCCGAGATCGAGAAGTGGAAGCAGGAGCAGCGCCTCAGGCGCACCCGCCGGCGCCGCCCCGACCTGCTGGACGACTGAGGCCGACCGCTACCCCGCCCGCGCCAGCACCACCAGCCGGTGGCTGTCCATCGTCAGCGCCGACCCATCGAGCCCGCCCCACGCCTCCTCCACCTCCAGCCCTGCTTGCGCCATCCGCAACTCCAGCTCCTGCAGCGTGTAGGTTCGGACGGTGTGGCTGTGGGATATCCGCTCGCCATCATCGAGCGCGACCTCCCACCGGGTGGTAATCGTTCCCGCTACCGCGTCGAATTCGCGCTCTTCGACCCCCAGGCGGCCGTCGCGTCGTCGGCCGCCGCTGCGGGGTTCGAAGCGGCGCATGAGCGAGTCCCGGTTGATCAACTCGATCAGGAACCCTCCCCCCGGACGCAACACGCGCGCGATCTCCTCCAGGACGCGCTGGTTTCCCTCGTCGTCGAAGTAACCGAACGAGGTGAAGATGTTGATGACCGTGTCCTGGCTGGACCCCGCCAGTCCTGTCTCGCGCATATCGGCCTCGCGCCAGGCCACATCCACGCCGAACTCGGCGGCGTCCTCGGTGGCCTTCTCCAGGTTGTACGCGGAGATGTCGACTCCCGTGACGCGGTGCCCGCGTTGCGCGAGCCGCACGCTGTGACGGCCGGGCCCGCAGCAAAGGTCGAGCACATCACTCGGCTCCGTCAGCCCCAACGCCTGCTCGATGAACGCGACCTCAGCCTCGGCCACACGGGCGTACTCGCCGTCGTCGTCCGGATAGCTGGGGCCGCCCTTCGCGAAGTAGTCGTACCAGTCCCGCTCGAACAGCGTCTCGTACCAGGGACGGGCAGCCTCGTCGCTCATCCAGCCAGTCTAGCCCTACCCCGGGTGCTCCCAGTCGATCATCATCACGTCGATCTCGTCCCCCGGTTCCGCCCGCGGCAGATCCTCCGGGATGACCGTGAGCCCGTTCGCGGCGCTCATGCTCGTCAGGATGCCGCTCCCTTGCGGACCCGTCAGGTCGGCGTAGTAGCGACCGTCCTCGCCCTTCGTCACGATGCAGCGGGCGTAGAAGCGGCGGCCGTCCGTGTTCACCACCGTGTCCCGCGTTATCGCCCGGATGACCGGCCGCTCCCAGCCAGCCCGCCCCAGCATCTTGAAGATTGCCGGCCGCCCAAACAGCTCGAACGCGACCATCGAGCTGACCGGGTTCCCCGGAAGCCCCAGGTGCGGCACCCGACGCCCGTCCGGCGCCTCGAACGCCCCGAACGCGAGCGGCTTGCCCGGCTTCATGCGGACCGTCCAGAAGTCGATTGCTCCCTCGCGCGCGAGCACGTCCTTGACCACGTCGAAGTCGCCCCGCGAGACGCCCGCGCTCGTCACGATCATGTCCGCGCCCAGCCCCGCGTGGATCTTCGCCGTCAGGTCCTCGACCGTGTCGCGCGCGATGCCGAGCAGCCGCGGGCGCCCGCCGAAGGCGCGCACGAGAGCCGCCACGCTGTGCGCGTTCGCGTCGTAGATCTGGCCGCGACGGCGTTCGTCGCCGGGCGTCACGATCTCGTCCCCGGTGGAGAGGATGGCTACCTGTGGACGGCGGTACACGGAGACCTCCGTCCGCCCGATGCTGGAGAGCACGCCAACCTCCGAGGCGCGCACTGTGCGCCCCGCCTCCAGTACCACCTGCCCCTCGCCGATGTCCTCCGCCCGGCGGCGGATGTTGGCTCCCGGCAGGGCCGCCTTGAACACGCCCACCGCATCGCCCCGCGTCGGCGCTTGCCCGGGCTCTCGCAGGGGCTCATCCGTCTCCTCGAAGGGCACGATCGCGTCCGCCCCGGGCGGGATCGGTGCGCCCGTCATGATGCGTACCGCCTCGCCCTCGCCCACCGCCGTGTCGAGCACGTAGCCCGCCGCCAGGTCCGCGATCACCGTCAGCCGGCGAGGGTCGCCCTCGCTCGATCCGTCCGTGTCGGCGGCGCGGACGGCGTAGCCGTCCATCGCGGTGTTGTCGAGCGGCGGGATATCGAACCCCGCGACCACGTCCTCGGCCAGCACCTGCCCCAGCGCCTCGATCACGGGCGCCTGCTCGGGCGCGAGGCGCTCGAAGAAGGCGAGGATGCGGTCGCGCGCATCCTCCACGCTGATCATGGCCGAGGTCGGAATCGTCACGGTTGTGGGCTTCCGGAGGGCCTAGCCGAGGCGCACCGCCAGGCAGGTCGTCGTGCGCTGCACGCCCGTCACCGTCTGGATCGCGTCGGTGATGGCCGTGCCCAGTGCGTCGAGGTCGTTGGCCTCGAGCTGCACGATCACGTCATAAGGACCGGTCACCGTGTCGACGGCGAGGACGGTCGCGCCCGGATAAGTCAATGCGGCGGCGGCGGCGCCAACAGCCTTGGCGCTGCCAACGTCAGTCTCGATAAGGACGTACCCTCGAACCACGCGCTCCTCCTCAGTCAGTCGAGTGCAGCCATGATTCGGCCCCCCTCGGGGACTGTCAAGAACCTTTGTAGGTCGCCTCGACCGTCGGCAACTCGTACACCACCACCACCTCCCCGGCGGTGGCCGTCTCGCTCACCCGTACCGGCGCCACCAGCTCCACCCGCTGGATCAGGCAGAGCGCCTCTTTGCCGGTCCGGCAGAAGTAAACGACCCCCTCCCCCGTGATCTCCGCTTCGCCCGCGCGCAGCTCGATCGGGATGGGGAACGTGACGTAGGGCTCCTCGCTCGTCCACGTCAGCAGGGTCTCGCTCAGGAGCACGACCTCGTCGCTGCTCGAGGCCAACTCGAACCGCGAAGGCGCCGAGTTGTTCAGGTGGAAGTCCTCCGGCGACCGGAACGTGATCCGCAGCGTGCTCACGCCCGGAGCCACTACCTGCGTCGGTAGCCTCACGCGCAGGATGCCGTCCTCCGGCAGCTTCGGGTTCGCCGCCGACAGGTTCGTCAGCGCCAGCGTCGTCACACCGCCCGTGAAGGCGTCGATGACCCGGACGACATGGTTCCCCGTGTCCGCGAGGTAGAGCTTGCCCCCCGCCAACGCGAGGCCGTTGGGCTCCTCGAACGCCGCCTCCGCGCCCGTCGCGTCCTCCCAGCCCCGCTCCCCGCTCCCCGCGACCGTCGTCACCGAGAAGTCCGCCAGCGAGAGCGTCCGCACCTTGTGGTTGTAGGTGTCGGCCAGGTAGACAACGCCGTCTCCCAGCACGAGTCCCTGGGCGTGCTGGATCAGGGCCGTGCCCGCGGGACCGTCCGCGTCGCCCCAGCGGAACAGGTGCGTACCGATGAGCGTCTCCACGTCGCCCGTTCCCGCGAAGGGAGCGCGCCGCACCGAGCTGGTCTCGGCGTCGACCCAGTACAGGTGGGTGGCATCGCCCGTGAGGCCGCTGGGTTGGGCCAGTGTCGCCGTGGCAAGCCGGTGGCCGTCGTTGATGTCTTCCCGCCCCGTCCCCGCGAAGACGCTCAGGACGTCCGTGCCGAGGTTCAGCTCCCAGATCTGGTGCGTGCCCGCGTTGGCGATGTAGAGGGAGCGGTTGTGATAGTGAATGTCCCACGGCGAAGCGAGTGCTGTGGTGGCCGCGTCCCCCGAAGAGAACTGCGCGTAGGTGCGCGCCCCGGTGCCGGCGATCGTCGTCACCTCGTGCGTGGTCAGGTCGATCGCCCGGACCGCGTGGTTGCGCGTGTCCGCCACCCAGAGTGTGTTCCCGTCCGGCGAGAGTTCGAGCCCCTGCGGGTCGCGGAAGCGAGCCTCGCCGGGACCGCCGTCCGCAAAACCCGCGTCACCCGACCCGTAAGCCGTGACCACCCGTCCCGCCAGGTCCGTCACGACGATGCGGTGGTGCCCTGCGTCCGCGACGAAGATGCGGTTCCCGTCCTCGTCCACCAGCACCTCGCTCGGGAACGAGAAGAAGGTCGAGGCGACCTGCGCGTCCAGGTCGAGCGGAATCGGTGTGGTGTCGATCAGCCCCTGTTCGGCGAAGTGGTCGTGGACCTCCTTGATGACCGGCTGGAAGCGCTCGTAGACCCGCTCCCCGGCCGCGCCCCCGACCACGCTCCCCCGTGGGTCGATCAGCACCACGGTCGGCCACGCCCGCACCCCCCACTGCCGCCAGATGGCGGCTTCGGGGTCGTTCACGACGGGGTGCTTCAACCCGTAGCGCCCGATCGCTTCGGCCACCGCCGCGTCCTCGTGCTCCTCCGAGTACTTGCCCGTGTGCACCCCGATGACGACGAGACTATCCGGGAACTCGTGCTCGAGCCGGTCGAGGTCGGGGAGGATGTGCTGGCAGTTGATGCAGCCCTGCGTCCAGAAATCGAGGAGCACCATTTTGCCCCGCAGCTTCGCGAAGCTCAGCGGCTCGCTCACGTTGAACCACGTCAGGCCCGATGGGAACTCGGGGGCCGGGTTCTCCACCTCGGGCTCGGGCGTGGGTTGACTGGCCGGCTCCTCGGTCGCGGTCGCACCCGGCTCCCGGGTTGCCTCCCCGCCCGTGTTCACGGCCGACCCCTGCGCTTCCGGTTGAGACTCCTCCGGCTGCTCGTCCGGGCCGCCACCGCAGGCGGCGACGATGAAGGCCGCCCCGGCGATGAGGGCGATGACCGCCAGCCTAGGCGTCAACGCTCACCTGGATGATGTGGTGGCCTGTGGCGCCGTCGGGCTTCTGGCCCTTGATCTCGGCGGTCTGCACCCGTCCGGCTCGATCGATGGCGCGCACTTCAAGGTCGAAGCTGCCTTCCGTAGCGGGCCAGTCGACCACCCACTGCCGCCAGCTGCTGTCGGAGAGTTCCTCGCTCAGGATTGCGTCCAGCCATTCGTCGTCGGTAGAAGCCGTTTCTCCTCCGAGCCGGTGGGGCCTCACCTGCACGCCGCTCACACCCTTCAGGCCACCCCAGGCGACACCCGCGATCCGTACGTTCCCGGCCTGGACCGTGTCGTCATTGCCCGGTACGTCGATGCGCGACTGGAGCTTGATCGGTCCCTCCTTCGCCCAACCCCGGCTGCCGACCCAGTACGCATCGAAGCTGTTCCACTCCGCCAGTTCGATCTCTTCCAGCCACTTCGTCGCCGAGACGTAGCCGTAGAGCCCCGGCACGATCAGGCGAGCGGGGAAGCCGTGCCTCGCCGGGAGGGGCTCTCCGTTCATCCCGATGACCACCATCGACTTGCGCCCATCGAGCGCCACATCCGTCGGGAAACCCACGGTGAATCGACCCCCAACCGTGCGACCGACCACCTGCGTTGCGCCCTCCTGGACTCCGGCCTCACGGAGCAGGTCGGGAAGGGGCACCCCGAGCCAGCGGGCGTTCCCCACGAGCCGGCCGCCCACTTCGTTCGAGACACACGCCAGTGTCACCGACTCCTCCTCGACGCCCCTCTCCAGCAGGTCATCAAACGACAACTCCAGCTCGTGATCGACCATCCCCTTGATCGTGAGCCGCCAGTCCCTGATGTCGACGCGGGGCGTCCCGAGCTCAGTGTCGATGCGGTAGAACTTGTCGTTGGGCGTAATCAGCGGGGAGATTCCGCGGACTGTTTCCGGTCCCAGCCGTGCGACTGCTGTGGGCTCGGGCGTTGGCTCGGGCGTCGGTTCCGGCGTTGGCTCGGGCGTGGCCTCCGGGGTCGCCTCGGATGCCGCCTCTGTGGCTGTCGCCTCCCCCTCCGGTCTCTCGGGCGTGGCGCTCTCGGCCGCGGCCGGCGTCTCAGTGGCGGTTGTGGCCTCCTGTGTTCTCTCGGCGGGGGATGTGGCCGTCGCGGTCGCCCTCGCCTCCTGGGTGGGGCTGGCGGTCGCAGCTGCGGCGGCAGTGGCGGTGGCGGTGGCAGTGGCAGTGGCGGACTCGGCCTGACTCGCCCGCGAGGAGCTACGCAGCCTGTCCGCGATCGATGCACGCTGCGCGTCCACGTCGACCCCAAGGTCGATGTAGCGGCGGGAGAGTGGCGCCATCAGTGCGGCCAGGGCAATCCCGCCCCCCGAAAGGAACAGGAACCGCCGCCGCTCCAGGCGCGGGGCCGAATCGTCGGAAGGAGCGTCTTTGGCTGCCGGCCGCGAGGAAGAGGCCGTCCACAGCAGCCCCAGCAGCACTGACACAGCCACGATGGCGGCGCCCGCCGCGGTTGCTGCCGCGTCTGCGTCGGAGACCCGTGGGTCATGGGCAGCTGCCAGACCACCGACGATCGAGAGCGCCATCATCCCGGCAGCGCCGACGAGCCAGTAGCGCACGGCAAGCGCACCCAGGCCCGTCCCCACAGCCAGGGTCGTGACCGTGATCCCGGCGACCAGCAGCGGCTTGTCCTTCGTGCCGAACGTATCGATCGCCCACTTCGTGACCTGCTCGGGGGAGTTATCGATGACGATGGTTCCGATCGCGACGATCAGTGACTCGCCATCGACCAGGCGCGCAACGAGTTCCCCGAACGCCAGCCCGACTGCTATCGCCGCCAGTCCCGCTAGTGCCCCGGGCCACCCCGCGCGTAGTTGCTGCAGCATGCCACCCCCATTGTCTGCCGCTGGCCGCTGGATCGCGACCTCGCCTGCATCGCAGTGTAGGACGTGCCCCCGCCTGCGCCAGATGCGCAAGGTAAAGACGCCGCCCGCCCTTCACCGCGTCTTGCCCTTGTTGATCCGGGCCCCGCTGCTCGCCTGTTACCCAGCCCTACCTATCATTCCTCTTGCCCATGTCCACGACAGAAGCGGAGGTCGACTCGCTCCGTGCGGAAGCGCTGGAAGCGCTCGCTCGGGCCGGGAACGAGGCCGAGCAGGAGGCGTGGCGCGCCAACTGGCTCGGACGCAAAGACGGCCGCCTCACCCTCCGCCTGCGCGGCCTGAAGGATGCCGCGCCCGAGCAGCGCGCGGCCCTCGGCAAGTCCCTCAACCAGCTCAAGACGACGCTTGAATACGAACTGGAAGCGCGCCGCGAGTCCGCCCGCGCCGATGCCCTTGCCGCCCTCTCCGCCGACGCCGCCCTCGATGTCTCCCTGCCGGGACGGCCCCAGTCACTGGGCCGCCTCCACCCCGTCACCCAGACCATGAACGACTGCATCGACGCCTTCGCCGAGATGGGCTTCCGCGTGTTCGAAGGGCCGGAGGTCGAGTGGTCCCGCTACAACTTCGATGCAGTCCGTATCCCCGACGACCACCCCGCCCGCGACATGTGGGACACCATCTGGATCGACACCCTTATCGAGGGTGAACGCCAGCTCCTGCTGCGCACGCACACCTCCCCCAACCAGATCCGCGTCATGGAGCAGAGCGAGCCACCCGTGCGCGTCATCGTCCCCGGCAAGTGCTACCGCCAGGAAGCGACCGACGCCACCCATGAGTGGATGCTCACCCAGATCGAGGGACTCGCTGTCGACGAGGGCGTCCGCATGAGCGACCTCAAAGGCACCCTCTACGCCTTCGCCCGCCGCATCTTCGGCGGGGACCGCCAGATCATCTTCCACCACAGCTATTTCCCCTTCGTCGAACCCGGCGTCGAGATGGCCATCGACTGCTTCATCTGCCGCGCCGACGGCAGCGACTGCCGCACCTGCCAGGGCACCGGCTGGATCGAGATCCTGGGCGCTGGCATGGTCCACCCCGAGATCATCGAGAACGCCGGCTACGACTCGTCGAAATACACCGGCTTCGCCTTCGGTGTCGGCATCGAGCGCGTCGCCATGCTCCGCTGGGGCATCGAGGACATCCGCCATTTCTATCAGAACGACTTGCGCTTCCTGCGCCAGTTTTAGGGAGGCTGTTGGCTGTTGGCTGTTAGCTGTTGGCTCAATGACGTTGCAGGAGCGCTCTCGTGAGACCCTTTCAGGAGCTGGAGGTGTGGCGAGTCTCCCATGAGCTAACGCTGGCGGTTTATCGCTCCAGCAAGGAGTTTCCCGCCGACGAACGCTTTGGCCTTCAGTCGCAGATGAGGAGGGCCGCCTCTTCGGTCCCAGCCAACATCGCCGAAGGGTCGGCGCTCACCAACGACCACTTCCGCCACCACCTCCGGATTGCCCTGGGCTCGGCGACGGAGCTCGAATACCATCTCATCCTTGCGCGCGAACTCGGCTACCTGGACACCAAGTCGCCCGCTGACCTCACGGCAGGAGTCACTTCCGTCAAACGCATGCTCCAACGCTTTATGCAACGCCTGAACTCGCCCCCACCGCAGCCAGCGAACGGAAGGCGACGAAACACCAAGAGCCAACAGCCAACAGCCAAGAGCCCGTCATGAAGCTTCCGCTCTCCTGGTTACGCGACTACGTCGACATCGACCTCCCCCCGGGGGAGTTCGCGAAACGCGTGACCGACGCCATCGCCGAGGTCGAGGGCTGGGAGGTCATCGGGGAACACTGGGACCCAGAGCTTGTGCGCGTCGCCGAGGTCCTCGCCGTCGACCCCCACCCCAACGCCGACCGCCTCGTCCTCGCCACGGTGAACGTCGGCGAGGGGCCGCGCACCGTCGTCTGCGGCGCTCCCAACGTTGCCGCCGGGCAGAAGATCGCCTTCGCCACCGAGGGAGCCATGCTCGTCGATGGCCACACCGGCAAGCTCTCCAGGCTGAAGCTGCGCGCCATCCGCGGCGTCGACTCCGCCGGCATGGTCCTCAGCGAGAAGGAGCTCGGCCTCAGTGACGACCACGAAGGCATTCTCGTCCTCCCCCAGGACTGCGCCATCGGCGCGCCCCTCGTCGAGGCCATTGGCGACGTCGTGTTCGATGTCTCCACCTGGGCGAACCGGGCCGACCTCCTCGGCATCCTCGGTTTCGCCCGCGAGGTGGCCGCTATCACGGGCCAGCCTCTGCGCGAGCCCGACCGCTCCTACTCGCAGTCCGACCGTCGCGCCGACGAGTTTGTGTCCGTCACCATCGAGGCTCCCGACCTCTGCCGCCGCTTCACCGCCAGCATCATCGAGGGCATCGAGCTGCGGCCCTCGCCCCCCTGGATGCAGCAGCGCCTCATGCGCGCGGGCATGCGCCCCATCAACAACGTCGTCGATGTGACCAACTACGTCATGCTGGAGACCGGCCAGCCCCTCCACGCCTTCGACTACGACCTCGTGCGCGGCGCCGAGATTCGCCCCCGCCGCGCCCGCCCCGGCGAGACCCTCACCACCCTCGACGACGTGGAGCGCGAACTCGACCCCGACATGCTCATGATCTGCGACGGCGACGGGCCGGTTGCGGTCGCGGGCATCATGGGGGGTGGCAACAGCGAGGTCTCGGAGTCGACCAGCACGGTCTTGCTCGAAGTCGCCAACTTCCACCCCGGCTCCATCCGCCGCACCTCGACCCAGCTCCGGCTCCGTAGCGAGGCCTCCCTGCGGTTCGAGAAGGGCATCGGCCCCGACCTCGCCCCCTACGCCCAGGAACGCGCCCTGCACCTCCTTGAATTGGTCGCGAGTGGCCGCCCCGCCGCGGGCCTCGTCGATTCCTTCCCCACCCCGCTCCCCAGCCCCCGCATCACCCTTCCTGCCGCCCGCATCGAGCAGGTGCTCGGCATCGTCATCGACTCCGCCGAGGTGCGCCGCATCCTCTCCGCCCTCGGCTTCGACGTGACCGAGAGCCGCGACGTCTTCGAGGTCACGCCCCCCTTCTGGCGCCCCGACGTCGCCCTCCCCGACGACATCATCGAGGAGCTCATCCGCGTCCACGGCTACGAGAAGCTCCCCACAACCGTCCTCCGCGGCGCGCTCCCCGAGGCCCAGCCCCGCCCCCTCGAACGCGTCCGCGAGCAGGTCCGCTCCCACGCCGCCGGCCTCGGCTTCCACGAGGTCATCAGCTACACCCTCACCTCCGGCGAGGTCCTCTCCCGCGTCGTCGCTCCCGATGACGAGGACCGCGCCAAGCCAGTGGCGGCGGCCAATCCCGTGGCATCCCAGCACACCTACCTGCGAACCTCCCTCCGGGGCTCCCTGCTCGCTACCTATGCCGCCAACCGCCACCACGAAGACGCCGCCATGCGTCTCTTCGAGGTGGGTGTCGAGTATCTCCCCACCGAGGCCGACCTCCCCCACGAGCGTCCCGTCCTCTGCGCCGTCCTCGGTGGCCAGCGGCTGGAGCGCTGGGAGCGCCCCGGCCCCGAGCGCCTCGACTTCTTCGATGCCAAGGGCGCCGTCGAGGCTCTCCTCGATGACCTCGGCGTGGAGGGAGCCTTCACGCCCGAGGAGGAGTACGCCCTTCTCGCCGGCCACACCGCCGCGATCTCTGTTGGCGAGGAGGCCGTCGGCGTCGTCGCCCAGGTACACCCCGACGTAGCCGCCTCCTTCGACATCGAGGAGCCCGTGTTCCTCGTCGAGCTCTGGTTCGAGCCCCTTACCCGCGCCCTCCCCGAGCGGCCCGACTACGCCCCGCCCAGCCGCTACCCCGAGGCCCGCCGCGACCTCGCCCTCCTCGTCCCCGCCGCCACCCCCGCCTCCGCCCTCCTCGAGGTCATCCGCAGCCACCGCGCCCGTGGCGTCAGCATCAGCGCCGACGTGTTCGATGAGTATCGCGGAGAGGGCGTCCCCGCCGGCCAGAAGTCCCTGGCGCTGGCGCTCCGCTTCCAGGCAGGCGACCGCACCCTCGGCGAGAAGGACGTCGTCCGCATCGAGCAGGGTCTTCTCCGCCGCCTTGAGCAGGATCTGGGCGCCACCCTGCGCGCGTGACCGATCCCGCCTCGTTCGACCCCGCCGTCGGCCTCTGTAGTCTCTGCGAGCACGCGCGCCAGGTGCGGAGCGGGCGTGGATCGCGTTTCTGGCTCTGCGCACAGGCTTCCGAAGACCCCACCCTCCGAAAGTATCCCGCCCTCCCCCGCGAGGCCTGCCACGCCTTTGCCACGGATGTAAGCCAGCCCCCTTGTGACGGCCCGGCGACTGGCTAGAATGCCCGCGCTATGGTGCTCGCCCGCGACGACCTCGCCTATCGCTACCCCACCAACGATCTGCTGCGAGACGGCACCGCCGTGGTCTTCCGCCCCGCTACGTCCGAGGATCGTGACTCGCTCATTGGCTTCGCACGCGCCCTGAACGACGAAGACCTCCTCTTCCTGCGGGAGGACATCACCTCCCCCGACGTCGTCGACGCGTGGATCGCCGACATGGCCAGGGGCGAGACGTTCACGGTCGTCGCCGAGGTGGGCGACCGCATCGTCGGGTATGGGAGCCTGCACACCGAACCTGCCCGCTGGACCCGCCACGTCGGCGAGATTCGTATCAACGTCCACCCCGACTACCGGGGCACGGGCCTGGGCGGCCTGCTCGCGGGCGAGATCCGCGCCATCGCTCCCGCCTTTGGCGTGCGCACCCTGAGTGCCCAGATGCCGGTCGACCAGTTGACGGCCAGGACCGTCTTCGAGCGGCTCGGCTTCCGCCACCAGGCCATCCTGCCCGGGTGGGTCATGGACCGCGACGGACGTGACCTCGACCTCCTCATCATGGCCAGGGAAATCTAGGAGAGGAGCGCGGCTCCCCTGCTGCGGGCGCCCGCCCGGCGACTTAGGGACCGCATATACTGAGCGAGCCATGTCTCCCACGCTCCACGATCTCGTCTCCCGCTATCCCATCCACGCCGACCTGCGAGACGGCACCTCGGTCGTCTTCTGGCCGTTCACCATCGACGACCGCGACGACATGCTTGAGTTCACAAAGTCCCTCGATGAGGAAGAGCTGCTCTTCCTCCGCGAGGACATCACGTCCCCGGCCACCGTCGACGCCTGGCTGGCGGAGGTCGAGACCGGAGACACCTTCACGATCATCGCGCGGGCAGGCGGCAAGATCGTGGGCTACTCCAGCCTGCACACCGAGCCCGCCCGCTGGACCCGCCCCGCCCGTTGGACCCGCCACATCGGCGAGATCCGCATCAACGTACACGCCGACTTCCGCGGTACCGGCATGGGCGGTTTGCTGGCCGCCGAGATTCGCGAAGTCGCCCCCGCCCTCGGCGTACGCAAGCTGAGCGCCCAGATGACGGTCGACCAGGAAGGCGCGCGCGTCGTCTTCGAGCGCCTCGGCTTCCGCTACCAGGCCACGCTCGAGGGCTGGGTCGTGGACCGCGAGGGCAACGACCGCGACCTCGTGATCATGTCCTGCGACCTGGACGTCGAGTAGCGCGTCCTACGCCGGGCCGGAGGCGTTCCCCGAAGAGAAGCCAGCCCGCCACGCCTCGCCCTCACGCTCAAGGATTTCCTGCACGTCTGCCAGCGTCTCGAATCCGAAGGTTCGCTCGCCTTCGCCCAGCGAGTCGCGCAGCGCGCCGCTGGTGCAGCTCGCGTACGCCAGGCCCGCCGCTTGCCTCCCCGCCCCCTCGTGGCCCACGTACGCCACCAGGTCGCCCGCATCGCGCAGCGCCGCCGCATAGGAGAGCAGGAACCCCTCCTCCAGCTCGACCCCTCGCGGGCTCGCGTAGGTGAGTCGCCAGCGGTACACCTGGCGCGTCCGCCCGCAGTGGCGAGTCACTCGGTCGAACCCCGGATCCTCCAGCACCGTCTCCACGCACACGTCCGGGGCGGTGCTGACTACGATCGGCAGCCACCCGTGCCACTGCGCCCACCCCACCAGCTCCTCGAATCCCGGGCGCAGGCGCGCCACCTCGCGTACCCGCGACTGCACCTCCTCGCGCGGCGCCTCGAACTCTCCGATCGCCGCTGCCAGTGCAGTTTCGGACCCGTTCGTGCCCGCGGCCGGCGGGCTCACGGCGAACTCCCCCACGATCGTGTCGGTCAGGCCCGGCTCCACCACGACCCCCTCGAAATCCAGCCACAGCACCGATGCCATTCGCGGCAGGATAGCCCAACCCCGCTCAGGGGCCACTCACCCGGCGGCTACCCGAGTGCCAAGATTTCGACATAAGGGAGAACGCCTGCTAGATTTTTATTGCCTACTCGGTTTATCGTTTCGACCCCGCGGCCGGGTGGGTGGAGATGACGCCATGACGACTCCGTTTGATGACTACCTCGATCTCGTTGAATCGGCGCGTGAGCTCTCGATTCATCCCCAGAGCCTGCGACGCCTGATCAAGCAGAAGAAGATCCCCGCCACGCTCTTCGCGGGCAAGTACCTCATCGAGCGCGATAAGCTCGAGATGTTCAAGAGTAACTACGACCCGCGCCCGGGCCGTAAGCCCATCCGCCGCCTGCTCTAACCTTCCGGGTACTGCTGCTAGAAAACCTTGCCCTGGCTGTTGAGTACCGCCAGGGTGACAAGCACGGCCGCCTCGACCGTCAGGATGAACCCCGCCGCTCCGAACCACACAAGCTGGGGCGTGCCCCGCGTCGCGAAAGCCGGGATCGTCACGATCACCGACGTGGCCGCCCAGACCAGCACGAATATCACTCCGAGCGCGGTCGGGCTGTACAGGGCGAGCAGGGAATCCATCATCGCGAGGGCGCCTCCGGTGCCAATGACCGCATCATACGACCGCTTGTGACCAAATGCACAGACATCGCCCGCCTCATCCCGTGCGCTCCCGGTAGTCCGCGATTGCCCGCTTGAGCGCGTCGGCGGCGAGCACGCTGCAGTGCACCTTGTCGCTCGGCAGCCCCCCGATTCCCTCCGCGATCGCCTCGCGCGTAAGCGCCTCCGCCTCCCCCAGCGTCCACCCTTCGACCCGTTCGCTCGTCCACGAGCTCGTCGCGATCGCCGGCGGGCAGCCCCGCGTGAGCCACTGCATCTTCGCGATGCGCCCCTCGTCAATGCGCAGCATCACCTGCATGCGGTCGCCGCAGACCGGGTTGCGGACCGTCGCCTCGCCATCGGGCGCGTCCATCTCGCCCGCATTGCGCGGGTGCTCGAAGTGATCCATGACGGTCTCGGAGTAGGCGGCCATGCCTCCCCATGCTAGGAACGCCCCGGAGCCCCCGTCAACGAACCGCCCGTGCTTACGGCCCCCGCACCAGGAACAGCTGCAGCTCCATAACCCCGTTGTCCTCGATCGAGACGAGGATGGGCGACTGCGGCTGTGCGATGTCGTAGTCCGCGAACAGGATCGGGATCGACCCCACGACGACCAACAGGCCGTCCTCCAGCACCGCCTCAATCGGAATGACCACCGCCTTTGTGACTCCGTGCAGGGTCAGTGTCCCGTTCGCTTCGATGCTGATCGGCTCGCCCGCCGCGAGTCCCGCAGGCACCGCGACCGGCTCCGTCAGCTCGAACGTGGCGGTCGGGAACCGCTGCGACTCCAGCGCCTGGAATTGCAGCGCCCCGTCCCGGCGCGAGTCGTCGCTCTCCAGGTCGCGCAGGTCGGCTGTCACCGTGACGCCCGTGAGCTGTCCGTCCGCGATCGTGATCGTTGCCTCGATCGTCGGGCTGCGGCCGACAGCTTCCTTGTAGCCGATCGTCGCCAGCTCCTCCTCGACCCGATACCCGACGAAGCTCTCCTGCCCCTCCGCCAGCGTCCACGTGCCCTCGACGCCTGCCGCGTCCGTCGTGGATTCGCCTGTGGCCGCCTCCGTAGCCGCGGTCGTCGCTGCCGCCTCGGTCGCGATTGCCGTGGCTGCGGGGCTGGCGCTCGGCGATGCCGCCGCCGCTGGCGTCTCCTCCTCCTCCTCGATCGTCGAGACGGCTTCCTGCAGGTTCACGGGCGGCGGCGAGTCGTCACGGATCACGAGCCACCAGACCAGGAATATCGCCACGGCGATGGCCGCCACAACAAGGACGCCTCCACCGATAAGCAGTCGCTTGCGGGTCATTCAGTGCTCCCCTGCAGCCGCGCTGTGCCCTCGATGCGGCGCCCGCTCACCGTAGGCCAGCCGTGGTCCTAGGGTCGAATCGCTAGGCCAGACCCAGCGCTGCGAAGAACGCCTCGAACGCCGCCAGGTTTCCCGGGTTGAAATGCGGCTCCACATAGCGCACCACCCCGTCCCTCCCCACCAGCACCAGCGCCCGCCGCGACTTGCGCGCGTCCTCGTCCCAGAGCCCGTATGCCTGCACGGCCTCGCCGAAGAAGTCGCTGATGAGGGCGAACGGGTAGCGGTCGCGCTCCTGGAAGCGCGCGTGCGACCCGAGCCCGTTCGTGTTCATGCCGAACACCTGCACGCCTGCCTTCCGCAGCGTTTCGTGCTCCTGCGCGAACGCCTTCAGCTCGCTCGTGCAGACCGGCATCCCGTCGTCCTGGTAGAAGAGGAGCAGCACGTCCCCCTCCCCCAGCGCAGCCGACAACGTCACCTCGACCTGCTCCCCCTCCGTCGTGATGGCAGGCAGTCGGAAGTCCGGCGCGCTCTCCCCTGCCGCGATGGGCGCATCGCGAGGCGGCGCCGTTGTCGCGGGTTCTCGCTCCTCCCCGCTCACGCCTCGACCCCGAACCCCGGCGGCACGCCCTCCACCCCCCGTGTCCCCGCCAGCACGCGGATGCGCCCCAGCCCCGCCCCGTCCGTGAGCTGCTGGAATGCCCGCCGCCGCGCGAAGTACTCCGGCAGGTCGTCCCGAACGCTTTCGATGAGGCTTCCCAGCCCCGCCTCCGTTAAGAACGCCGCCTGCGTCACCGGCGCGAATGTCGTGAAGCCGGCCAGTTCCATCGCCAGCTCCAGCTCCGAGAGGTTCACGTGCGCGGTCAGGTCCTGCTCGCCCACGTGCTGGTAGGGATCCTCGTGGGCCGTGTGCCGGTAGAAGCAGAGCAGCGTGCCCTGCTTGCGCCAGTCCGCCCACAGCTCCTCCTCCGGGTAGCCGTAGTCGAAGGTGAGCACCGCTCCCCGCTCCACCAGGTCGCACATCGCCGACATTGTGGCGTGCGCCCGGCCGCTTACCTCGAAGCGGCCCGCCGCCGGCGCCCCGTCGATGGTCGCAATGCTGCCCCGTGCCTCGACGAACGCCTCCCCGTCCCAGCGCACGTACACCTCGACCGGTCCCCGCCCCTCCACGTCGAACACCCGCACCGGCAGCGCATCGAACAGCTCGTTCGAGAGCACGACCCCCGCCTCCACTGCCCCCGGCGCGTCCTCGAGCCACTCCACCCGCCGGTCCGCCCCGCGCGCGTTCGGCTCGATGGCGACGTAGCGCAGCCCCTCCGCGAAAGCCCCGCCCCTTCCCTCTGCCCAGTCCAGCAGCGCCGTCGCGAGCGCGCCTTCCCCCGCCGCCGGTTCGATGATCGTGAATGGCGCCGGGCGCCCCAGCGCCTCCCACACCCACTCGCACCAGGCCCCCGCCGCCCAACCGAACATCGGGTGGATGACCGGGCTCGTGAGGAAGTCCCCGCCCGTGCCGATGCGCCCCGGCTTGCGGTAGTACCCGTGCTCCGGGTGATAGAGCGCCAGCTCCATGAAGCGCTCGAACGGGATCGCCCCGCCGTCCATCTCTTCGATGATCGCCTTCACGAGCGAGGGGTTGCCCGCTCCTGCCAGGCCGGGGTCCAGATCGAGCGCCATGCTGCGATTCTCCCCTGCTGCGGCGGCACTGTCCCGTTCGCGTCCGGAGCGCTACAGTCCCGGCCATGTCCGATGCCACCAGATCGCGCCACGTACGCTGGATCGACCTCCGGAACCCGTTCATTGAGTCGCTTGAAGGCATGACCGAGCTGCTCCTCGTTCGTCACGGCGAGCAACAGCTGGGCGCCAACATGCCTGTCGGCGAGGTCGTCGATGCGCCCCTCTCGCCGCTCGGCCGCGAGCAGGCCCGTGTCGTCGGCGAGCGGCTCGCGACCGCCGCCATCGATGCGGTCTACTGCAGCCCCCTCAGCCGCGCCCGTGTCACCGGCGGCGAGATCGCCCGCCACCATGGACTCGAGCCCGTGGTCCACGAGGGCCTCGCCGAGCTCGATCCGTTTCACCATGTGCCTGCCCACCTCGGCGTGATCGACCACTACGGCGCCGACCGCTTCGTTGAGCTGATGCGCGAGCAGAGCCGCCCCCGCCTCGACTCGGTCTGGCCCGACTCCGAGGACGTCCCCGCCTTCCGCAGCCGCATCACCAGCGCGATCGCGGAGATCGCGGCCGCAAACAAGGGCCGGCGCGTCGTGGTGGCCTGCCACTCGGGCGTCATCAACCACTACCTCTCGTCGATACTCGGTTCCGCTTTCCACCAGGTGTTTCCCCTCCACCACACCTCGATCACGACCGTTCGCGTTGATGGCGACCGCCGGGCCGTACTCACCGTGAACGACTTCGCCCACGTCCACGCCGTGCAGACCTCGCGCAACGACCTCAATAGCTGAGACGCGCCCGTTGGCGTGCTAGGCTCGCCCTGCGATGGCCCCCTCCGCGCCTCACCAGAAGCTCTGGGTCGAGACCGACGGCCAGCTCGTGATGTCCGACTACCGTGTCCGCCTGCTGGAGCTCGTAGGCGAGACCGGCTCCCTCGCCGACGCTGCCAGCGCGCTCGGCCTCAGTTACCGCCGCGCCTGGGGAAAGGTGAAGGAGATCGAGGCCAACCTCGGGCGCTCCCTTGTCCGTTCCGAGGTCGGCGGCGCCGGCGGTGGCCGCACCGCCCTCACCCCTGAAGCCGAAGAGCTCGTGGCCGCCTACCGCCGCTTCCAGGAGCGCGTCGAGCAGGACATCGAGGGCGCCTACGACGCGGAACTGCGTGACCTCCTGACCCCACCCTGAGCCCCTCCCCTCCGCGTTGGTCGTTGAAAGCCCTCGCGGTAGGCTGGCCTATGCTCAAAGACGCCTACGCAGGGGACCTGACCGCCGCCGACGATGGCCGCACCGTGCGCATCGCCGGCTGGGTCCACCGCCGCCGCGACCACGGCGGCCTCATCTTCATTGACCTTCGTGACTCGCATGGCATCGTCCAGGTTGTCATCGACCCCGAGAATGCCGAGGCCCACGAGGCCGCCCACCGTGCCCGCTCCGAGTGGGTCCTTGGCGTCGAGGGGGTCGTCCGCCGCCGCTCCCCCGAGACCGTCAACGCCGACATGTCCACGGGCGAGATCGAGGTTTCCCCCACCCGCGTCGAGGTGCTCAACGAGGCCCTTACGCCCCCGTTCGCCGTCAACGACGAGAGCGAGGTCGACGAGCTCGTGCGACTCCGCCATCGCTACGTCGAACTGCGCCGCCCCGGCGTCGCCGAGGTCATCCGCCTCCGCCACGAGGTCGTGCTCTTCATGCGCGAGTTCCTCTCCGGGCGCGGTTTCTACGAGATCGAGACCCCCACCCTGATCAAGTCCACGCCCGAGGGTGCCCGCGACTTCCTCGTGCCCTCCCGCCTCCAGCACGGCCACTTCTTCGCCCTGCCCCAGTCACCCCAGATCATGAAGGAGCTGCTGATGGTTGGCGGCTTCGAGCGCTACTTCCAGATGGCCCGCTGCTACCGCGACGAGGACACGCGCGCCAACCGCATCGTCGAGCTCACCCAGCTCGACCTCGAGATGGCCTTCGTCGAAGAGGAGGACGTCATCTCCCTCGTCGAGGAGCTCTTCACCGAGGTCGGCCGGCGTTTCGGCGGCGGCAAACGCCTCGCCCAGACCCCTTTCCCCCGCATCGACTACGCCGACGCCATGGCCCGCTACGGCATCGACCGCCCCGACCTCCGCTTTGGCCTCGAGTTCGTCGACGTCAGCGACGCCGTCCGCGGCTCGGAGTTCAAGGTGTTCGCCGGCGCCCTTGCGGCGGGCGGCGAGGTTCGCGCCATGCGCGTCCCCGGCCAGGCCGAGATGGCCCGCCGCGCCATCGACTCCCTTGTCGAGGTTGCACGTGGTGGTGGCGCCAAGGGGCTCGCCAACATCGGCTTCCTCGCGGGCGGCGAGCTGCGCTCGCCCATCGCCCGCTTCCTCTCCGAGGACGAGATCGCCGGCCTCCGTTCGCTCACCGGCGCGGAGGATGGCGACATGCTCTTCCTCAGCGCCGACCAGCCCGCGGTCGTCTCTGCCTCGATGGCCCTGGTGCGTGAAGAGCTTGCCAACCGCCTCGACCTGGCCGACCCCGACGTCCTCTCCTTCGCCTGGGTCACGGGCTTCCCCCTGCTTGAGTGGCAGCCGGAGGAGGAGCGCTGGGACGCCACCCACAACCCCTTCTGCGGCTTCGTCGAAGAGGATGTCGACCTGCTCGCGACCGACCCCGGGGCTGTGCGCTCGAAGCAGTACGACCTCACCCTCAACGGCGCCGAGATTGCCGGTGGCTCCGTCCGCATCCACCGCCGGCCCGAGCAGGAGCAGGTGCTCCGCCTGATGAACTACACGGATGAGGAGATGCAGGACCGCTTCGGCGTCCTCCTCGATGCCCTTGAGTACGGCGCCCCGCCCATGGGCGGTATCGCCGCCGGCATCGACCGCGTCCTCATGGAGCTCGTGGGCACGCCCAACATCCGTGACGTCATCGCCTTCCCCAAGGCCTCCTCCGGGAGCGACCCGCTCATGGGCTCGCCCCAGCCCGTCGGCAAGGAGCAGCTCGATGAGCTCGGGTTGCGCATCGCGCCGCCGGGTAAAGGGTAAAGTTCGGTGAGCGCCGTCACGGTGGAGCGCTTCCGCCGGTGCGCTATCCTCTCAGCAACGCGCGCAGCATCGCGCACAACCAGCCTGCCAACCTCTTAGCGCATAAACGGGAGAAACCGCATGTCCAACCGCACGCTCGGACTGATGATGGGGGCCGTCGCCCTGCTGATCGTGGCGGTCGCCGTCGTCTTCGTGCTAGTACTCTCCGGCGGCGACGACGGCGATGAGGAATCCCCGAGGGCTGCTGCGCCCACGGAGGCGCCCGACCGCGAGGATGCGGACACCGGCGATGCCCGCGACTCCAGCGATACCCGCGACGACGGCCGCGCCGTCAGCGGCATCTGCGGCGAGAATCGCCTCATCACCTTCGGCGACGACCCCGCCACCGTCTTCGACCCCATCCAGGTCGGCGATGCCAGCACCGCCGAGTACACCGCCGAGATCTTCGGCGGCCTCGTCACTCTCGACCTCGACCTGAACGTCGTGCCCGACATCGCCGAGCGCTGGGAAATCACCGACGGCGGTCGCGTCTACACCTTCTTCCTGCGCGACGACGTGGTGTTCCACAACGGCCGGCGTGTCACCGCCGACGACGTCAAGTACAGCCTCGAGCGCGCCGCCGACCCCGCCAACTTCTCCCCCACCGTCCTCGATTACCTCGGCGACATCGTTGGCGTGCGTGACAAGTTCAACGGCAGCGCCGACGAGATCAGCGGCGTCCAGGTCATCGACGAATACACCCTCCGCATCGAGCTCGACGAACCCATCAGCTACTTCATCCAGCAGCTCACCTACACCATCGCCTACGTCGTCGACCGCGAGCAGATCGAGCAGGACCCCGACGGCTGGACCCGCAACCCCAACGGCACCGGTCCCTTCCGCGTGAAGGTCTTCCGTCCACTCGAGGAGATCGTCCTCATCCCCAACGACCGCTACCACCTCGGGCCGCCCAAGCTCGATGAGGTGGTCTTCTCCCTCTCCGGCGGCTCCCTCTCGACCCGCTTCCAGAACGACGAGATTCACATCGCCATCGTGCCGGCGGTCGAGCTGGCCGGCGTCCTCAGCGGCGAAAGCGAGCTCAGCGAGCACTACCGGCCCGCGCCCCAGCTCTCGATCTTCTACATCGGCTTCAACGTGAACCAGCCGCCCTTCGACGACCCGCTCGTGCGGCAGGCCTTCGCCCACGCCATCAACCGCGAGGCCATCAACGAAGTCCTCTTCTTCGATGCCGCGATCGTGGCCGACGGCCTCGTCCCGCCCAACCTCCCCGGCTACAGCGAGTCCGTTTCCACCTACCCCTACGACCCCGAGCGGGCCGCCGAGCTGCTCGCCCAGTCGCGCTACGCGGACGAGATGCCCCGCATCATCCTCACCTTCAGCGGCGGCGGCGGCGATCCGCCCGATAACCTCCAGGCCTACCAGCAGCAGTGGCGCGAGGCCCTCGGCGTCGAGGTCGAGATCGAGGCCATCGAGTGGTCCGCCTACCTGCGCGAGCTTCGCCGCGGCGAGCTGCAGATGTACTCCGCCGGCTGGATCGCCGACTACCCCGACCCCGAGAACTTCGTTGGCAAGCTTTTCTCCAGCGAGAGCCGCCTCAACCACGGTGGCTATGCGAACGACCGTGTCGACGCCCTGCTCGCGGAAGCGGCCACGCTCCAGGACCAGGAGGCGCGTTACCGCCTCTACCAGGAAGCCGAGCAGATCATCATCGACGACGCGCCCGTGATTCCCACTTTCTGGACGGTCAGGCACTATCTCGTGCGTGAGTGCGTGCAGAACTTCGTCGATCCGGGCACGATTGTGCCCAAGTACCGCTACATCGAGATCGACACCTCGGGAGAGTAGGACGGAGTGAGCCAGGGGCTCGCGGGCTACGTCATCCGGCGGCTCCTCTGGACGGTGCCGGTGATCTTCCTGATCTCCGTGTTCGTCTTCCTCCTGCTTCGCCTCGCCCCCCAGGATCCCATCGACTCACTCCTCGGCCAGCGCTACGACGACGAGATCGCCGATAGGCTGCGGGCCAAGTACGGCTACGACCGCCCCCTCCACATCCAGTACCTGAAGTACGTCCAGAACCTCTTCCAGGGCGATCTCGGCGTTTCCACCAGGCACGGCGACTTCTCCGTGGCCGAGGTCGTCATCCCGAAGATCCGTGTCTCCGCCGGAATGAACATCATGGCCATGATTCTCATCTTCGGCATTGGCGTCCCCATCGGCGTCTACGCTGCCCTCGTGCGGGGGTCGTTCCTGGATCCCCTCGTGATCGGGTTCTGGCTCCTTGTCGACGCCGTGCCGGTGTTCATCACAGCGGTGGTGGCGCCGTGGTTCTTCGCGCTCCAACTCGGCTGGGTCGACCTAACCTACGAGGGCGTCATCCATCCGAACATCATCCTGCCCGTGTTCGTCATGGCTCTCCCGGGTGTCGCGGGCGTGGCTCGGCTCATGCGGGCCTCCGTTATCCAGGTCAGCTCCGAGGACTACGTCCGTACGGCGCGCGCCAAGGGCCTTCGCGAGCGTACCGTTGTCACCTCCCACGTCGTGCGCAACGCCCTCCTCCCTATGGTCACGGTGGTCGGCCTCTCCCTACCGGGCCTCTTCACCGGCACGCTCTTCGTCGAGCTGCTGTTCGGCATCCCCGGGATCGGGCGCGAGGCACTCCTGGCTGTCCTCGGCTTTGACTTCGACGTTGTCCTCGGGCTCGTGCTGTTCGGCTCGATCCTCTTCGTGCTCGCCAACATCCTTATCGACATCGCCTACGGCTTCATCGACCCGCGAATCCGCATCACCGCGGCGAGGAGCGTCTAGCGATGACGAGCATGGCGACTCCTCTGGAAGCGGGAGATTTTGCTGGGCGACCGACGCCGCGCTTCCGCTTCCTTCGCGAACTTGTCCACAAGAAGATCGCCATGATCGCGATCTTCTTTCTCGCGATCTTCTACCTTGCCGGGATCTTCGCACCGTGGGTCTCCACCGATGACCCCAACTACCAGCGACTGACGATCGAGGATCGGCTCGCCGCTCCCTCTGGCGATCACTGGTTCGGCACTGATGGAGCCGGCCGGGATCTCTTCTCCCGTGTGGTCTACTCCGCGCGGACCACGCTGCTCTTCACGCTCGTCGTGATTCTGACCGGTTCGTTGTTCCTCGGACTCGGGCTGGGGTTGCTGGCCGGATACCGAGGGGGGTGGATCGACGCCGGCATCATGCGCGTCGGCGAAGTATTGAGCGGCGTTCCCACGCTCCTGCTCATGCTGGCGATCTCCGCCGCATTCCGCACGCGTCTCAACGACGTCGCCTTTTGGCTGCAGGAAAACACCTTCCTGGGCGACGATGCCCGCGCCATCGTGCCCTTCCTGATCATCGTTGGGGCGGCGCTTCCCTTCGCCTGGATCGGATCCGCTCGCATCGTCCGTAGCCAGGTATTTGCGATCCGCGAGCAGGAGTACGTCCTTGCTGCCGAAACGATCGGCGTCTCCACGGCGCGCCTCCTCCTGCGCCACGTGTTCCCGGGTGTGCTGCCAATCTTCCTCGTCGGCGTCTCCGCGGGCATGGCCGGGATCGCCGGCTCCGAGATCGCGTTGAGCTACCTCGGGCTGGGCGTCGACCCCTCGACTCCCAGCTTCGGCACACTCCTCCAGAACGCAGGCGGTGTGCGCACCTTCCAGGAGTTCCCGCACATGCTCCTCGTCTCCGGGGTCCCTCTCATCCTCTTCTTCTTCTCCTGGAACCTGCTCGGCGATGCTCTCGTCGACATAGTCGAGCCGCGCACCTATCGCCGCTGAGTCGTAACGAGTGGATACCGTATACTTACTCGAAATCGCGGAGGCATGGCGGCCCGGTGAAGGTCACTCTCGAACGGCTCCCCGAGAGTCGTGTGCAGCTAGAGATCGAAGTCGAACCGGACCGCCTTGAGCGGTCCCTCGATGCCGCCTATAAGCGCCTCGTACCAACCCTGCGTATCCCCGGTTTCCGCCCCGGCAAGGCCCCGCGCGGCATTGTCGAGCGCATGGTTGGGCGCGACCGCCTGATCCACGAGGCGCTCGACGCCCTCGTCCCCGCCGTCTACACCGAGGCCCTCGAGAGCGAGGAGATCGACGCGGTCGACCAGCCCGAGCTCGAGATCCTCGAAACCGAGCCCGTCCGCTTCAAGGCGACCGTGCCCGTCCGCCCCACCGTTACCCTCGGCGACTACCACTCCATCCGCATCGCCCCCGAGCCCGTCGAGGTCACCGACGAGATGTTCGAGGAGCAGATGGAGATGATTCGCCGTCGCTTCGCCACCATCGCCCCCGTCGAGCGCGGCGCCGAGTGGGACGACATCCTCACCGCCGACATCAGCGGCTCCGTCGACGACACCCCCTTCGTCCAGGACGAGGACGTCGAGTTCCCGCTGCGCGAGGGCGAGCGCCTCCTCCTGCCCGACCTCGCCGAGCAGTTCCTCGGCATGGAGGCCGAGTCCGAGAAGACCGTCGAGCTTCCCGTTCCCGAGGACTTCCCCGAGCAGTTCGCAAACAAGACCGCCACCCTCACCCTGAAAGTGAAGTCCGTGAAGGAGGAGGAGCTGCCCGAGGAGGACGACGACCTCGCCCAGCAGGTCAATGCCGAGGAGTTCGAGACCATCGACCAGCTCCACGAGCGCGTCCGCAACGACCTCCAGGAGACCCTCCAGCGCCAGGCCGACGAGGCCTACCGCCTCAAGGTCGTCGATGAGCTCGTGGGCCTCTCCGAGGTCGAGTACCCGCAGGTGCTCCTCAACCGCGAGATCGACGAGATCATCCGCGAGAGCCACGGCAGCGACGTTCGCGCTTACCAGGCCCACCTCGCCCAGATCGGCAAATCAACCGACGAATTCCGCGAGATGTATCGCGAACCCGCCGAACAGCGCCTCTTCCGCTCCCTCGTCCTGGGCGAGCTCACCGACGCCGAGGGCATTGAGGTCACCGACGAGGATGTCGCCGAGCAGATGGAAAAGATGCTGGAGCCACTGGGCGAGCAAGCCGAAAGTATGCGTACCATGTTTGAGAGCGATCGCGGGTCCGCCAGCATTCGCAGCAGCTTGCTGACCGACAAGACGCTCGGCCTGCTGCAGGAAATCGCCTCAGCAGATCCCGAGGAGGAGGAAGCCGAGTGAACGAACTCCCCACCACTGCCCCCAGGGCCGTGGTCCCCATGGTGATCGAGACGGGACCCCGCTCCGAGCGCGCGCTGGACATCTTCTCCCTGCTCCTCAAGGAGCGCATCGTCTTCCTCGGTACGCCCATCGACGACATGGTGGCCAACCTCATCGTCGCCCAGCTCCTCTTCCTCCAGCGGGAAGACCCCGAGCGCGACATCAGCCTCTACATCCACTCCCCCGGCGGCATCATCCCCTCGGGTCTCGCCATCTACGACACCATGCAGCTCATCGAGCCCGACGTCTCCACCATTGCCGTCGGCCAGACTGCCTCGATGGCCACCGTCCTCCTCGCCGCCGGCGCGAAGGGCAAGCGCTACGCCCTTCCCAACGCGACCGTCCACATGCACCAGGCCCTCGGTGGAGCCCGCGGTCAGGCCCGCGACATCGAGATCGCGGCCCGCGAGATCCTGCGCAACAACGAGATCATCCGCGACATCATCTCCAGCCGAACCGGCCAGACGGTCGACAAGATCCAGGAGGACTTCGACCGCGACTTCTACCTCGATGCCGAAGGCGCCAAGGCCTACGGCTTCGTTGATGAGGTCCTTGAGCAGAGCGACATAGTCGCCAAGAGCGAGGGCTCCTGACCGTGGCCAGCAACCGGTCGAAGCGCACCCAGTACCACTGCTCCTTCTGTGGAAAGAGCCGGGACCAGGTGCGGCGGCTGATTGCCGGGCCCGGTTCCGTCTACATCTGCGACGAGTGCATCGAGCTCTGTCGCGAGATCATCGAGGAGGAGTCGGGTGGGGCTGGCGCCACCCAGCCCGCCGCCAAGGCCGCCGACACGGACGCCGTCCCCTCCCCCCGCGAGATCCACGAGCACCTCGATAACTACGTCATCGGCCAGGACCCCGCCAAGAAGGTCCTCTCCGTCGCCGTCTACAACCACTACAAGCGCATCAACAACGCAGGCGACGACCAGGACGTGGAGCTGGAGAAGTCGAACATCCTCCTCGCCGGCCCCACCGGTGTCGGCAAGACCCTCCTCGCGAGAACGCTCGCTCGCTACCTTGATGTGCCCTTCTCCGTCGCCGACGCCACCGCCCTTACCGAGGCCGGTTACGTCGGCGAGGATGTCGAGAACATCCTCCTGCACCTCATCCAGGCCGCCGACTTCGACATCCAGAAGGCCGAGCGCGGCATCATCTACATCGACGAGATCGACAAGGTCGCCCGCAAGGCCGACAACCCCAGCATCACCCGCGACGTCTCCGGCGAGGGTGTGCAGCAGGCCCTCCTCAAGATCATCGAAGGCTGCGTCGCCAACGTGCCCCCGCAAGGCGGACGCAAGCACCCCCACCAGGACTTCCTCCAGATCGACACCTCCAACATCCTCTTCATCTGCGGCGGCGCCTTCGAGGGCCTGGAGAACAACGTTGAGCGCCGCCTCAAGCGAGACCAGGTCAGCCTCGGCTTCCGCGCCGAGCGCAGCATCCGCGGCCCCAAGCGCACCGACCAGCTCCTCGCTCACGTTACCCACGACGACCTGCTGGAGTACGGCCTCATCCCCGAGTTCATCGGTCGCCTCTCCCTCGTCGTCTCCCTCAGCTCCCTCGACCAGGAAGACCTCGTCCGCATCCTTACCGAGCCCAAGAACGCGCTCGTCCGCCAGTTCGAGCGCTACTTCTCGATGGATGGGGTCGACCTCACCTTCACCGACGATGCCCTCGAAGCAATCGCCGACGAAGCCATCCGCCTCAAGACGGGCGCCCGCGGGCTCCGCACGGTAGTCGAGGACCGGCTGGTCGACGTGATGTACGAGATCCCGAGCCGCGAGGACATCGACCGCTGCGTCGTCAAGGGCGAAACGATCGTGAACCGCCAGCGCCCCATCCTCATGGCCAAGGGCGGCCAGCCCATCGAGCTCGACGACGACGCCCCCGAACCCGAGATCCACGGCGAGACCGCCTGACCTTTTCCCCTACGCCCGCACCTTCCCCACCGCCGCCAGTTGCGCGCCCGTTGCCGCGAGCAGTTCGTCCGTGCCCGCGCCGAACAGCGCGTCGCTCGCACCCGCCGCCGCCCACACCTGCGTGAAGCGCATCAGGCTCTCGTCCGCGATCACGTCCCACTCGCCCGGCAGCCCCACCGGCGGCACGCCCCCCACGCGATACCCCGTCAGCTCGAGCACCCGCTCCGCCGGCGCCATCTTCAGGCGCTTCCGCGAGACCCCGAGCAGGCGCGCCAGCGCCGCTGTGTCAGCCTGCCGGTCGCCTGCCACCAGCACGGCCGTCGGCCGTCCGTCCGCCAGCATGACCAGCGTCTTCACGATCTGCCCCAACTCGCACCCGAGCGCGTCCGCCGCGTCCAGAGCCGTCGCCGTTCCGTCAGCGAATCGCTCGATCGGCGCGGTCAGCCCCCGTGCCCGCATCGCCTCCGCGACGCGTGCCGGTCCGTCCGCCTCGCCGCTCACGCGGGCCTCTTCCCCGCGAAGATCGGTCCCGGACACTCGACCGGGTCGCCCGCGGGATACTCCCCCGCCTCGAACCCCGCCCCCTGGAGCGTCTCAAGCCACTCCGCGCGGGTGAACAGCCCCTCAATGCACTGGTCGTGCTCGACCCGCACCGAACCGTCGGCTTCCCGCAGCACGTAGATCAGGTCGGCCTCGTACTGCGAGTCGTCCGGGTCTTCGTCCCGCACCCACTCCAGGTATCGCATCGAGCGGCCGTCGGGCCCGTCGTGGCCCCCGTGGTTCGTCTCCGGCTTGATGGTCTCCCGGATGTAGTCCGGCACGAAGATCACCGCCCCGCCCGGACGCACGTGCGCGAACGCCGTCGCCACCGCTGCCCGCAGATCGTCCAGCTCGGTCAGGTAGACGACCGCGTCGTGCACGAACACCACGTCGAACGTCCGCCCCAGCCGCAGAGTTCGCATGTCCCCCTGGATGTGCTCGCACTCGGGGTTGATCGTGCGGCTCTGCGCCAGCATCTCGGGCGAAAGGTCCGTGAGCGTGCAGGTGAACCACTGCTTCAGGTGCGACGCGTTGTTCCCGCCCCCTGACCCCAGCTCCAGCAGCGTGACCGCGGGCCCGTCGCACGTCTCGACCAGCGCCTTGCGGTAGTGCGCGGCCTCGAACGCGTACTCCTCGGGCGCGGTGAGCAGGTGGAACCAGCCGGCGAGATCGCTGTACAGACGCATGCCGGCTGCGATCGTACCGCGCCGCGCCGCGAGAGCCCAAAGAGGCGCGCATGCGCTAGCCTTACGCGGATGGCTCGCGTTCGCGCCGACCAGTTGCTCGTTCACCGGGGTCTCGCCGAGTCTCGCGAGAGCGCCCGCCGGCTGATCATGGCCGGGCGCGCTCGCACGGGCACGCTCACGCTGGTGAAGCCCGCCACCATGCTCGACGAGGGCGCTCCCCTCGATCTGAGCGAGGTCGAGCGCTACGTGAGTCGCGGCGGCCGCAAGCTCGAGGCCGCCCTCGATGCCTTCGCCGTCGACGTGACCGGCCTGCGCTGCCTCGATGTCGGCGCTTCCACCGGCGGCTTCACCGACTGCCTGCTCCAGCACGGAGCCGTCTCCGTGGTCGCCGTTGACGTGGGCCGTGGGCAGCTCCACCAGAAACTGCGCGAGGACCCGCGCGTGACCTCCATGGAACGCACCAACGCCCGCGACCTCCCCCAGCTCCCGCCCCTCGACCTCTTCGTGGCCGATGTCTCCTTCATCTCCCTGCGCAAGGTGCTGCCCTCCGTCGCGACGCGCTTGCCCGCGGGTGCGCCCGGTGTGGTCCTGCTGAAGCCCCAGTTCGAGGCCGGCCCAGCGGACGTGCCTCGTGGCGGCGTGGTGCGCGACGAGGCCGTACGCCAACGCGTTCTCGATGAGTTCCGGCAGTGGGCGCTCGCCGAGGGCTGGGAGGTCGTCGACTCCGCCGACTGCGCGCTCACAGGCGATCGCGGCAATCGTGAGATAGTCGTGCACATGCGCACCCCCGCCCGCCCGGAGCCACCGTGCTGAAGCGCATCCTTGTCCTGCGGCCCGAGGGCGTCGAGCCCGCCCTCCTCCTTGCCAGCCGCATCGGGGATGCGGCCCGCGCGGCCGGCGTGGAGGTGCGCATTGCGGGCGCCTGGGGCCACGTCCCCGCTGAAGCGCTCACCGACGCCGAGCTCATCATCTGCGCCGGCGGCGATGGCACTGTGCTCCGTGCGGCCCGCCTCGCGGTGCCCCGCCCCCTCCCCATCCTCGGCGTGAACATGGGCCGCCTCGGCTTCCTGACGAGCATCAACCGCGATGCCTTCTTCGACCAGTTCGACCGCATCCTCGCGGGCGAGTGGGAGGTAGAGGAGCGCCTCATGGTCGCTGCCACCATTACCGAGGGCGAGGCCGCGGGACGCTCGTTCCACGGCCTCAACGACATCGTCCTCAGCCGCCGCTCCCCCGGCCGGCCCGTCTACGTCGAGCTCGCCGTCGACAACGAGCGCGTCGCCCTTTACCGCTGCGACGGCATGATCGTGGCGACCCCGACCGGCAGCACCGGCTACTCCCTCAGCGCAGGCGGCCCCATCCTCGCGCCTGTCGAGCGCCACCTCGTCGTGACCCCTGTGTCCGCCCACCTCGCCATCGGCCGCTCGCTCGTGCTGGAGCCCTCCTCGACCGTCACGCTGAGCGTCCGCTCCGACGAGGGCGCCATCCTCACCGTCGACGGGCAGGAAGACCTGCCCCTCGCCGGCGGCGCGCGTGTCTCCCTCTGCGCCAGCGAGCATTCCGCCTACTTCGCCCTCCTCGACCCGCCTTCGTCCTTCTTCGGACACCTCGCCGAACGGCTCGAGGTTCAGCTCAGCAGCGCCATGAACAACGGTGATTGAGCAGCTCACCGTCACCGGTTTCGCCGTCGCCCGCGACGTGGCCCTCGCGCCCGGTCCCGGCCTGAATGTGGTCACCGGCGAGACCGGCGCGGGCAAGTCCATCATCGTCGACGCCCTCGACTTCCTCTTCGGTGGCCGCCACGGCCGTGGCGTCGTCGCCGCCGGCGCCGAGAGCGCCCGCGTCTGCGCGACCGTCCAAGCCGGCGAGCAGTGCCTGACCGTCGAGCGCACCGTGCGCCTCTCCGGCCGCACCGCCGGACGCATCGACGGCGAATCCGCGCCCGCCGAGAAGCTGCGGGAGCTCGGCGCCCGCGTCATCGACATTCACGGCCAATCCGAGCAGCTCACGCTCCTGCGGCCGTCCATCCAGTTGGCCGTGCTCGATGCCTTCGGCGGCCTCCAGGCGCAGCGCGATGCGCTTGCCTCCCAGGTCCGCGAGCTGCGCGCCCTGCGCCGCGAGATCGAGGCTGTCAGCCTCGACTCCCGTGAGCGCGAACGCCTCCTGGACCAGCTCCGCTTCGAGGTCGAGGAGATCGCCAACGCCGGCCTCGCCCCGGGTGAGGACGATGCCCTCCGCCGCGAGCAGCGCCGTCTCGCCAGCGTCGAGCGCCTGCTCGCGGCCTCGGCCACCGCCCTGGAGGCGCTCGACGCGCCCCCCATCGCGGAGGCCGTCGCCGCCCTCGAGGAGATCGCCGAGGGAGATCCCGATGCCGTCGACCTCGCCGGCCAGGGCGTCACCCTCGAACAGACCGCCGCCGACCTCGCCCGCGCACTGCGCGCCTACCGCGAAACCCTTGAGGACGACCCCGAGCGCCGCGACATCCTCGATGCCCGCCTCGACCTGATCGCCCGGCTGCGCCGCAAGTACGGCGAGAACATCGACGCCATCCTCCAGTTCGAGGCGTCCGCCCGCGAGCGGCTGGACGCCATCGAGACAGCGGGCTCGTCCCTGGAAGAGCTGCGCGCGCGCGCGGACGCTCTCGCCGTGTCGGCAGCGGAGGCCGCCGCTGCACTCTCGCTTGCGCGACGCGAGGCGGCGACGCGGCTCATCGCCGAGGTCTCGGCGGAGCTGGCGCGCCTCGAGATGCCGGGCGCCTCCCTCGCTGCCGGCTTCGCCTGCGAGGACGCCCCCGACGGCCTCGCCGTCACCCTCCCCGACTACGAGGTCGTCGCCCCGGATGCCGCCCCCTCCGGCGGCGGCGAGCCCGGAAACCGCGCCTTCACCGAGTCCGGCGTGGACCAGATGGAACTGCTCGCGTCGTTCAACGCCGGTTCCCCACCCCGCCCCCTCCGCAGCGTCGCCAGCGGTGGCGAGACGTCACGCTTCCTGCTCGCCCTGACCACCGTGCTCGGAGCCGCCGCCGAGCCCCGCCTCGTCGTCCTCGACGAGGTCGACGAGGGCGTCGGTGGCCGTGCCGGCTCCGTCGTCGGAGAAGCACTCCGCCGCCTCGCCGAGCGCCACCAGGTGCTGTGCGTGACGCACCTGCCCCAGGTGGCCGCCTACGGCGCCCGCCACTTCGTCGTGACCAAGGCCAGCGAGGGCGCCCGCACCTGGAGCGACATCGAGGAGGTGGAGGGTGAAGCGCGCCTGATCGAGGTGGCGCTCATGCTCGGCGGCGATACGCCCGCTAACCGCGCCGCGGCAGCCGATCTGCTCCAGGCTGCGTCGGGGTAGGGCCCTAGGAGTAGCGCTGTTCCCGCCAGGGATCGCCGTACATGTGGTACCCGTACATTTCCCAGAACCCCGGACGGTCCTCGTCGATGAACTGCATGCCACCCACCCACTTCGCGCTCTTCCAGAAGTAGAGGTGGGGCACCACCAGCCGGATCGGCCAGCCGTGCTCTTTCGTCAGCGGCTCGCCGCCGTGTTTCCGCGCGAACAGGACGCCTTCCGCCAGCAGGTCCTTCAGCGGCACGTTCGTCGTGTAGCCGCCGTAGCTGTGGACCATCACGACCTTCGCCTCGGGCTTCACCCCTATGGCGTTGTAGAGGGCGCGGAAGGGCACGCCTTCCCAGTCGTTGTCGTACTTGCTCCACGTCGTCACGCAGTGGATGTCGCTCGTGTCGGTCGTGTTCCCGAGGGCGTTGAACTCGTCCCAGGTGAACTTGCGCTCTTCCTCGACGAGCCCCCAGACGTGGAAGCGCCACGTCTCCGGGTCGAGCCGCGGAATGGCGCCGTAATGGAGCACGGGCCAGCCCTCGGTCAGCCGCTGGCCCGGCGGCAGCCGCAGCTTGCCATCTGGCCGCACTTCGCGCGTCGCGCTCTGAACCATGCACTGATCTCCCGGGAAGGGTGTCGCTCCAGCCTAGGGCGGCCCCCCGCCTGCGGCAAGCGACCCCGGTAAAGCTTCCGCACTCATCGTCGCTTCCCCGTCCGCGTCGCCCGCCAGAGCCCCAGCCACTGCTCGAACGACACCGTTCCCGGCCGCGCATCCCGCTCGATCCCCAGCGCTCGCGCCGCCCGCTTGAACTGCTCGTAGCCCAGGGCCCCCGACAGGTTCCGGCGAACGCTGGTGCGCCCTCCCCCGAACCCCTGCTCGACGAACCGCGCCCACGCCTCCGACTCCGGGGGCGGGACCAGCGGCTGCGCCCGCAGTCTGGCGCTGAGCAGGACGCAGTCGGTCCGCGGAGGCGGCGCGAAGTCCCGCCGCCGCAGCGCCAGCGACACCCGCAGCTCGAACCACGGTTTCGCCAGCACTGAGACCAGCGTCTCCTCCCCGAACCCGCCCCACCGCATGGCCGCATCCCGCGACATGACCAGGTGCGCGGAACGGGGCCGGTTCCGCGCACCCAGCAGCAGCCGCATCGCCTCCGACGTGTGGGCGAAGGGCAAGTTCGCGACCACTTCGTAGCTGCCCCGCCGAGGCAGCCGCACCTCCCGGAAGTCGCCCAGTACGCTCCGCACGCGAGGCTCGCCCTCGAACCGTTCGCGGAGCCGCGTCCACGAGCGGCGATCCCGTTCGATGGCGACGACCCGCTCTGCATGCTCCAGCAGGGCCACCGTCAGGATGCCGTCCCCCGCACCGAATTCGTAGACGAGCGCGGGTGGCGAGAGGCCGGTCGAGGTCACGATCCGCTCCGCGACCTTCTCGTTGCGAAGCCGGTGCTGGGAGAGGGTCGTCGCGAGGGGTGAACGTCTGGCCATGGCGAAAGCCTCGCCGCGCGCAGACGTCTTCCGAACCGTGAGGGGTGAGCCTGGGAATGCGGCGGCAACTGTGCCCGATCCAAGCCGTCGGGCTGGGAGCGTGCCGGGTCGCACCGTCGAAGCGGTGGCCCGGGCGCTAGCTGCGAGTCTTGCCTGCCAACATTTCGTCAGTGAGCGTACGGCTGAACCGCCCCTCGATCAAAGTGCGGCCTGCCGGTCCCGGCGCCGCAGCATCGCCGTGGCGACAGCCGTCAGCGGTGCCGCGCGCTTCGCCTCACGCGCGTAGCTCGACTCCCCCCGCTGCACCGCGAACAGCGAACCCCACAGGAACGGCGTGTGCTCGCTCGCCAGCATCCACGGCCGCCGCGCGCGCTTCAGCATCCCGTAGAACATGTAGGCGATGACCCGCGCCGCATCCAGCTCCGGCTGGATCTCGTCCTCTAGCTCCTCCTGGTACGAACGCAGATCGCCTGCGCCGCCGAGGGTGCGCAGCGCCGCCCGCGCCGCCAGCCGCCCCGAGTGGATCGCGTAGGAGATGCCCTCCGCCGTGAACTCGTCCGCCAGCCCCGCCGCGTCCCCCGCCAGCGCCACCCGCTCGCTCGCGACCGCCTCCCCGCCCCGGCGGAAGCGAATCTTGTGCCCCCGCCTGATCGCGACCTCCGCCTCCCCCAGCCCCAGCCGGTCGAGGTAGGAGTCGATGAGCGCTTTCATGCTCCCCGCTTCCTCGCGTGGCAGCACGATCCCGATCGAGAGCAAATCCGCCTTCGGGAAGAGCCAGGCGTACCCCCAGGGGTCGTACCCCAGGTCGATCAGCGTCGTCGCTTCCCCCACGGAGGCGTCGCGCGGGCGTCCCCGCACCTCCACCTCCCAGGCCGCGCACTCGGCCAGGCCGTCGCCCAGCCCCGCCATCCGCCCCACCGGCGAGTGCGCCCCGTCCGCGCAGATGAGCACCTCCGCCTCCGCTTCGAAGCCGTTCCCCCGGATGCGTGCCCGCCCGTTCAGGTCGAGGTCGCGCACGACTGTACCGGTGCACAGCTCCGCCCCCGCCCGCTGCGCGTGCTCCAGCAGCAGCATGTCGAAGCGATCGCGCATGACCATGCGCGCGAACGGTCCCCGCGAGCGCTTCGTGAACGCCATCCGCCCGCGGGCCGACATCTCGATGCGCGAAACCGAGTCCTCCACCACGCTGTCGATCGGGAAGGGGAGCATCCGCTCCGCCCGCAGGGGAACACCGCCGCCACAGGCCTTGTAGCGCGGCCACTCCGCCCGGTCGACGATGAGCCCCCGCGCCCCCGCGGCCGCCAGCTCCCGTGCCGTCGTGCTCCCCGCCGGCCCCGCGCCCACCACGATCGCGTCGAACGTGCCCATCCGACGATTCTAGCGGCGGCGTCCCACCCGAGCCTTCCCGGCGAATGGCGATGTATACTCAACAATTGAGCCGGAAGGGGATGCCTATGCCGATGCTGTACTTCTACATCAACATTGTCCCCGTGACCGTCACCGCGGCCGCCCTCGGCTGGATCATCGGCGACCTCGTCTGGTGACGCCGCTTGCCCGCTGATGCCGCGGGCGCGTCCCTCCCCCCCGCCATGAGCGACGCGATCGCCACGAGCGCGAGCTATCTCTACACCGCCACCCTCTCCGCGGACGATGCCGCCTCCCTCGACCAGGCTGCCGACCAGTGGCTCAACGACCACATCGCCAACGAGGTCGTCTCGATGCAGCTTGCCCCCGGCGGGGACCGGCTCCACCTGCTCATCGTCTACAAGGGCGAACGGAGGGTGCGGCGCGCGTGAGCAAGTTCATACGCACCCGCAACAACAGCGCCGGCAAGGCCGTCATCGCCGAGAACCGCGAGCTTCCCGTCGCCCGCGCCCACGACTTCGAGGTGCCCGCGGGCATCGATGGGCGCTGGCTCATCGTCGAGTTCGAGCCGGGCCAGACGACCGGCTGGCACGCCGTTCACTGCGATGTCTACGTCTACATCGCGAAGGGCCAGCTTGAGTTCGCCCTCGACGGCGGCGAGTCCGTGACGGTCTACGAGGGCGACCTCGTCATCGAGGGCGACAACACCCTCCACTCCTGGACCAACACCGGCGACGGCCCCGCCAAGGTCTCCGCGATCGAGGTCGACCTGCCCTAGGAAGAACTCGCCGGCACTGCTGACTGAGAGAGCAGCTCGATCGTGTTCCCGTCCGGGTCCCAGCCGTAGACCACGCGGATGCCGCCGTCGTAGTCGAGCACTTCGGACTTGAACTCCATGCCCGCCGCCTTCAGGCGGGCGTATTCCTCGTCCGCGTCGTCCACGGCGAGGCAGATGTGGAAGCCGCCCACGTCCGAGGTGCGCAGCGGGTTGTGGTCGTACCCCGTGGGCGCGTCGTAGCGGATGACCTCGAGCGAGTAGTCGTTCAGCCGGAGCACCGCCGCCGTGATGTCCGCCCCGGGGATGGCCTGCAGCGTCTCGATGAACTCGTTGTCGAGGTGTAGGCGCGTGCCCGTGTCCTCGAAGCCGAGCAGGTTGTAGAAGGCGACCGCGCGATCCAGATCGCGCACCGTGATCGACGTATGGCCCACTCCGCGGATACCCATCGCTGTCCCCCTGTGCCGTGCTGCGGGCGGATGCTAGCGGATGGTGACGCCCGAATCGACCATCAACCCGTTCCCCACGATGTAGCCCGCGCTTTCCTCGCCCAGCAGGAAGGCGCACGCTTCGGCGATGTCGCGCGGGCCGCAGATGGCGCCCGTCGCCGTCTGTTGGCCCATCCGCTCCCGCGCGCCCTCCTCTTCGAGGATGTCCTCGGTCATGCCGCTCTCGACGAACCCCGGGCAGATGTAGTTCACGCGGATGCCGTGCGGCAGCAGCTCGATTGCCATCGAGCGCGAGAGCGCCGCCACCCCGCCCTTCGAGGCGGAGTAGGCGGCCAGGTTCGGCAGGCCCAGCACCGCCGCCACGGAGGCGATGTTCACGATGCCGCCCTTGCGCCCGTCCGCCACCATCGAGGTCGCCACCGCGTGGCCGACCACGAACGTGCCAGTCAGGTTCACGTCAATGACCTCGCGCCACGTCGCCAGGTCGGTTTCGAGCGAGCCCGCGTAGCGCAGGATCGCCCCGCAGTGCACGAGCCCGTCGATGCCGCCCCAGGCCGAGCGCACCTGCTCGATGAGCCGGTCCACTGCCTCCGGGTCGGCCACGCTGATGGGCTCGGCGATGACCTCGCTCCCGGCCTCGCGCAGCCGGCGCTCCGTCTCCGCGAGCCCTTCCGCCGCCGGGTCGACGATGGCCACGCGCGCGCCCCGCTCGGCGAGCAGTTCGGCCACCCCCTGCCCCATCCCCGAGGCCGCCCCCGTGACGATGATCGCTTTCCCCTCGAACGACGTGCTCATGCCCGGCCCCCTGCGGGCCCGCGCACTAGGCGAACCCCCACTGGGGCAGCGGCGCCGTGCCGCTCATCTCCATGTGCCCGATGCCCTCACGACCGTTGAAACGGCAGCGCACCGCGTGCTCGCCGTCCCAGATCTGGTGCGCGAAGCTCGGGTAGGTCGAGTAGTCGCTCAGGTCGTACTTGTCGTACTCCTCGTGCCAGTCGCCCTGCCAGCCGCCGAGGAAGCGCGGCTGGCCGTAGCCCTCGCCGCGGATGTGGCGCGTCGAATTCGGCTTGATGATCTCGAATTCGAGGTCGTACTCGGTGCCGAACTCGTCGATCAGCGTGATCTGGGCCGACTGGAACTTCTGCGTGCCCGACTGGGCCACGATGTCGATGTTCGTGAAGTCGACGATGCGGATCTCCTCGCGCGGGTCGTCGATGCGCCAGGTGACCGCTCCGTCGAAGTGGCTCCCGCGGTTGTCCGCGAGCGTGCCGCCGAGGCGCGGCTTGCCCATGAACTCGTCCATCCACCACCAGAAGCCGATGTCGTCGAACTGGATGTGACTGTGCCAGTGGATGCGTCCCGCGCCCCGTGGGGAGACGCCCCCGCCGCCCGGCGCCGGACCCGTCCAGCCCTGCCAGCGCTCGCCGCCGAGGCTCGCCCAGCAGCGATCGCGCTGGCCCCACGTGTTCTCGTGGTTCACCTCGTAGGTCACGCCGTCGACGTTTAGTTCGCCCGTCCAGCGCCCCATGATCTCGAAGTAGGGGAGGAGGCCGGGCAGCGTCGCCGACCCCGCGAACGCGATCGGCGTGCGTGTCTGCACGGGGCGCAGGTACGTGTCCATCGTGAGGTCGTAGCTGATGCCCCAGTGGTTGTCCGGCGAGAGGGTGAAGCGCGCCTTCCGCAGCGGGTCGATCACCTCCATGGAGGCCGGCCCTACCTGCTGGTTGGTGCGCACCGACTTGTAGCCGTCCTGCTCGATCGTGCTCGAGTAGCGCAGGTTGTACTGCGTGTCCCCGTGCACAATTATCTGGCCGTTTTCGATCATCCCGGCGTTGGGCCAGACCGGCCAGTTGGCGCCTACGATCCAGCGCCCCTCGGTGTCCATGCACTGGAACCAGTGCTGGTCGACGTAGCGCGGATCAGTGTCCCGGAGTGCGTCCACGGGGCTCGGTGTCTGGTGGTAGAAATGCTCGTCAAGCTCGGTCAGCTGCGTCATCGCTCTTCTCCTCGCTCCCTTGCCTAGATGCTCAGGCGGACTACGCCATAGGCGGTCCGCTCCCCCGCTGTGACCTCGCAGAAGTGCTCGATCGCGAACGGGTTGATGTGTCCGGAGTCGTTGTCGAGCAACTGCCCGATCGTTGCCGCGTCCGTCGTGTCGTGCGTCTCCGCCTGGGCCACGCCGTCCTTGTATTCGATGTGCCGGAAGTCGGGATGGCCGTAGCCCAGCCCCTTCGCGTAGATCGTCGTCAGCGGCTTCAGGCTGAGCTCGTGCGCGCCGCCGTCCCAGTCGTGCAGGGTGACGCTGCCGCCCCGCAGCCGCTTCCCGTCCATCTCGTACTGGAGGTCGAGATCGGCATCGGTGAAGCGCGTTGGCTCGCCTTCTCCGTGCGCCCCGACCATGCACCCGTCGAGTCGGGTTCGGCCCGTGTCGTCGCCGAGACCGCCGGGGTTGCCGGCGCGATCCCCTTCGATGCGCCATACCCAACCGGAGAGATCTCCGGCGCTTGACGCCAGCCAGAACGAGCGGCTCCCGATCGAGCTTGGCGGCCGTCCGAGGTGCGGAATCTGCCCGAACACGGGCCGCACCCCCCAGGACCGCTCACGCACGCCCACCGCGCCCTCAACGGCGATGGTCTCGCCCTCGATGGTCACGCTGCCGCTGGCCGAGCCCGCCTGCGCGTACTGGTACAGGTCCCAGATCACCTGGCGGCCGTCGCGCCGGTGCTGTACCGGCCCCGCCACCTCCATGGGCTGCAGGTCCGACGTGAACTCCAGGTCGAAGCTGACCGCCTGTCCCTCCGCCGGTTCCAGCTTGAAGCGCCACGAGCGGAAGGCGTCGACGATGTCGGCGCTGATGCCGCCCACCTCCCGGCGATCGCGGTCGCCGTCCACGCGGCGCCCGAAGCGCACGTCGTACTGCTTGCCCCCGTAGGCCACGCTGGCGGCGGCGTCCATGGTGGCGGTCGGGGGATAGACCCCCATGTGTCCGGCCACGCTCAGCGAGCCGTCGGTCGTGCCGATGTGGAACCAGAGCTCGTCGACCCAGCGCGGATTGCGCCCTTCGACAAGCTCCATGTTCTCGACGATCTGGTGGATGGCGTAGTCGTCCAGTTCCGTTGCCACGGTCACCCCTTCGTCGCGGCTTCGGGACGCATAGGCGCGCCAGACCGCGAAAGCCTCGCGAATCTAGACGAGCGGCGGGCACGTTTCAATGCGCCCACCCTCGGTGGAAGGGGATGCGGCAGCCGGTCGTACTGCCGTTAGCGCCCCTTGAAGGTCGCCGCGCGCCGCTCCTGGAAGGCGGCTACGCCCTCCTTCGCGTCCTCCGTGTAAGCGAGGTCGTCGAAGAGGTCGTGTTCGAGCTGGAGGCCGTCGTTGAGCGACATATCCAGCCCTTCGCGCATCGCCCGCTTGGCCGCGCGCAGCGCCAGCGGCCCGCGCGAGCACAGCGTCTCCGCGAGCTGGCGCGCCGCCGCCATCAGCCGGTCGGCGGGCACAACCTCGTTCACGAGTCCGTACTGGAGCGCCGTATCGGCGCCGATCTGGTCGCCCGAGAACACCATCCCGGAGGCGATCGCCCAGGGGAGCTCGCGCGCCAGCCGCTGCGTCGCGCCCCAGCCGGGGATGAACCCCAGCGTGATCTCGGGTGTGCCGAAGCGCGCGCCCTCGGCCGCGATACGCAGGTCGCAGGCCAGCACGATCTCGAGCCCGCCGCCGAGCGCGAGCCCGTTCACGGCCGCGATCAGCGGCTTCGTTACCGTCTGGCCGCGCATGATCGTGTCGGGCTCGTCGTAGCGGTTCCCGCGCGGGTCGTCGATCAGCGTCGGGATCGTCTCTTTCAGGTCCGCGCCCGCGCTGAAGGAGCGCCCGCCGGCGCCCGTGATGATGCCCACCCAGATGTCGTCGTCGGCCTCGAGCTTCGCGCACGCCTCGGAGAGTTCGTGCCACGTCTCAAGGTCGATCGAGTTGAGCGCATCCGGCCGGTTGATCGTGATTGTCGCGATGTGGTCGCTGGTCTCGTAGAGCAGTGCCACGCCTGCCTCCCGTTAGTCGTATTCGAAGAATCCGCGGCCGCTCTTGCGGCCAAGGTGGCCGAGTGAGACGAGCCGTCGCAGCATCGTAGGGGCCTTGAAGCGGGACTCGCCGTACTCCTCGAACATGGCGTCGCTGATGTGGATCATCGTGTCCAGCCCGATCAGGTCCGCCGTCGCCAGCGGCCCGAGGGCGTGGTTCAGGCCCACCTTGCAGCCCTGGTCGACGTCTTCGGCTGAGGCGATTCCGCCCTCCACCATGTGGATGGCGTCGAAGATGAAAGGCACTAGCAGCCGGTTTACGATGAACCCCGGCGAGTCCTTCACCCGTACCGTGAGCCGGTCGATCGAGTCGCAGAAGGCCATGGCCGCGTCGATCGTCTCCTGCGAGGTGCTCTCCGAGGAGATCACCTCCACCAGCGGCAGCACCGTTGGCGGGTTGAAGAAGTGGATGCCGATCACCTGCTCGGGCCGCCCCGAGGAGGCCGCCATCTCGCTCAGCGAGAGCGATGAGGTGTTGCTCGCGAGAATGGTGTCCGCCTTGCAGCCTTCGCCAAGCTGCTCGAAGAGCTCTTTCTTGATGGGCAGGTCCTCGACCACCGCCTCGATGATGAGGTCGCTTTCGGTGAGCCCCTCGATCGACTCCACGCCCTTGAGGCGGGCCAGCGTGCGGTCGTGCCGCTCGCGGCTCAGCCGCCCCCGTTCGACGTCTCGCCCCAAGCGGCGCCGGATCGTCGCGATCCCCTGCTCCAGCCGATCCGGGTCTTCTTCGGTCACACGGACGCGGTAGCCGTGCGCCGCGCAGATCTGGGCGATTCCCGCGCCCATGATCCCGCAGCCCACAACGCCCACTTCGCGGATGTTCATCGGCTTCCCTTCCTGGCCTCCACGCCGCGCTCTTCAGCGCAGCGTTCGCATTGTCGCACACCTGTAGACATCGCTTTGTGGCCTACGCGATCTCGTGCGCGGCCAGCGTTTCCAGCGCCTTCACCAGCCCCGAGTGGTCGAGATCGCTCCAGCCCTGGGCCGCGCAGGCGTTCATTAGCTCCTGTGCGGTGGCCGCATTCGGCAGGCTGATGCCAAGCGCTCGCGCCCCCTGCAGGGCGAGGCCGAGGTCTTTCTGGTGCAGCGCGATCCGGAATCCCGGGTCGAAGGTCCGCTCGATCATCCGCTGGCCGTGTACCTCGAGGATGCGCGAGCCGGCGAAGCCGCCCATGAGCGCCTCGCGTACGCGCGCCGGGTCGACCCCCGCCTTTGAGGCGAATAGCAGCGCCTCGCCCACCGCCTCGATCGTGAGCGCCACGATGATCTGGTTCGCAACCTTGCAGGTCTGTCCCGCGCCGATGTCGCCCACGAGCGTGATGTTCGCGCCCATCAGCTCCAGCAGCGGGCGCACGCGCTCGAACGTCTCTCCGCTGCCCCCGCACATGATCGTGAGGCCCGCTGCCTTCGCCCCCACCTCGCCCCCGGATACGGGCGCATCGAGGTAGTCGCAGCCCTTCTCCGCAATGCGCTCGGCGAACTCCTTCGTCTCGATCGGCGAGATCGAGCTCATGTCGATGACGGTCGTACCGGCCTCTAGCCCCTCCGCCACGCCTCCGTCCCCGAACAGCGCGTCCTCCACGTCCGGAGTGTCCGGGACCATCGTGATGACGACCTCGCTGCGCGAGGCCGCCTCGGCGGCGCTGGCGCACTCGACGGCGCCTCCCGCCAGCAATTCCTCCGGCAGCGGCGAGACGTGCCGCACCAGGAACAGCTCGTGGCCGGCGGCCTGCAGGTGCCCGGCCATCGGCCGCCCCATGATCCCCACCCCGATGAATGCGATTCGTGTCATGCGCTCGCCCTACCCTTGCTGTACATAATCGCTGAGCCACCCCAACCCCGCCTCGGTCGTGGTGGCGGGCGCGTACTCGCACCCCACCCACCCCTCGTAGCCGATGGCGTCCAGGTGGCCCAGGAAGAACCCATAGTTCACCTCGCCCGTGCCCGGCTCGTGGCGTCCCGGGTTGTCCGCGATCTGGATGTGCCCGATGACCTCGAGGTTCTGCTCGACCGTGCGCGCGAGGTCGCCCTCCATGATCTGCATGTGGTACGCGTCGTACTGCAGCCCCACCAGCCCATCCCCGATCTCCTCGATCACCGCCAGTCCTTGGGCGCTCGTGTTCAGGAAGAAGCCGGGGATGTCGCGCGTGTTGATCGGCTCGGTCAGCAGTTGCAGGCCGGCCTCGCGGAACGCCCGGCCGGCATACGCCAGGTTCTCAAGCAGTGCATCGACTGCTTCCTCCGTCGAGGCGCCCTCCGGCGGGTTACCGGCGAGGCAGTTGGCGCGCGGGCAATCGAGCGCCTGCGCGTAGCGGATCGCTGTCTCGACGCCCTTGCGGAACTCGTCCGTGCGGTCCGGGTGGCAGGCAAGGCCCCGCTCACCCGCCGCCCAGTCGCCCGCCGGCAGGTTGATCAGCGCCTGCGTCAGGCCGTGCTCGCGCAGGCGTTCCGCCAGCGCCTCCTCGGGATAGTCGTAAGGGATGGGGTACTCCACCGCCTCGAAACCGTGCTCCTTCGCCAGCGCGAAACGGTCGAGGAAGTGGACCTCGGTGAAGAGGAAGTTCAGGTTCGCTGCGAGTTTCACCATCCCGCGCATGATACGGGTCCACGGGTTGCGCGGCCCTTCCCTTCGCGAAGGACCGCGCCCGCTACAATGGAGCCATCACGAACGGAACCACCACGAACGGAGCACGCCCATGTTCATCGCCATGAACCACTTCACCGTCAACCCCGACCGCGGAGAGGACTTCGAGGACGTCTGGAAGGGACGCGAGAGCTATCTCAAGGACCTCGACGGATTCGTGCAGTTCTCCCTCCTCAAGGGCGACGACCCCGGCGACTACATCTCCCACACCATCTGGGAGTCGCGCCAGGACTTCCTTAACTGGGCCCAGTCCGACCACTTCCGTCGCGCCCACGAGCAGTCCGGCCCCGCCAAGGGTGTGCTTGAGGGTCATCCCCAGGCGAAGTTCTACGAAGCGGTCATCGTCGAGCAGGGAGCCGGCGCCGCTGTCAGCTGAACCGCGGGACGACAACCCGCTCCTGCCGGAGCACTTCCGCCGCGTCGACGAGTCCGACGACTCGTCCTTCTACGTCCAGCCGCGCCTCGTCAACCACATCGACGACGCGGCCATCGGCGCCCTCGGCGAGTTCTACGGCCAGACCCTCCCCGAGGGCGGCCACATCCTCGATCTCATGTCGAGCTGGGTCTCCCACCTCCCCGCGGACGTGGCCTACGGAGGCGTAACCGGCCTCGGGTTGAACCAGGTCGAGCTCGACCAGAACCCCGTCCTCACCCGCCGCACCGTCCACGACCTTAACCAGGACCCCACCCTCCCCTACGAGACGGACGAATTCGATGGGGCCGTCGTGAGCGTCTCCGTGCAGTACCTCACCCGCCCCGTCGAGGTCTTCGCCGAGGTGGGGCGCGTGCTCAAGCCGGGCGCGCCCTTCGCCATCACCTTCTCGAACCGCATGTTCCCCACGAAGGCCGTGCGCATCTGGCAGCTCTTCGGCGACGGGCAGCGCGCCAACCTGGTGGCCCTCTACTTCGAGCTCTCGAAGGCCTTCGAGAAAGCCCGCGCCTTCGACATCAGCCCCAACCCCGGCCGCTCCGACCCCGTCTACGCCGTCGTGGCCGAGGCCCTGGGAGCGCCCGACTCCGACTCCGACGAGACCGGCATCACATGAAGGTCCTCGGGCGGTAGCTCCAGCGTCCACGACTTCTGCCCCGCCACCCCCAGCACCTCGTACGGCCGCGCCGCAATCTCGACCTCGACCGGCTGCCCCAGTGCCGACTCGAACCGCAGCGTGTGCGTCGCCCCGTAGCCCAGCTCCTCGCGGATCGTCCCGCGTACCAGGTTCGGCTGCTCTGGGTCGTCCGGGTCCAGACGACGCAGGTTCACTCGTTCCGCCCGGATCGCGACATCGACCGCCTCCCCTTCCCCGGGCCGCCACCCGTTGGGAACGGGCGCGCGCAGGCTGGAACCGCCCGCCTCGATGGTCAGGGTTGCGTCCCGGGCCTCTGCCACCCGGCCCCGCAGGATGTTGGACACCCCCGTGAGTTCCGCCACCCGCCGGTTTGCGGGCTGCCGGAAGACGCGCTCGCGGCCGTCGAACTGCAGCAGCCGGCCTGCGTCGAACACAGCCAGCCGGTCCGCCACCAGGTGTGCCTCGCGCAAGTCGTGCGTCACGAAGATGACGCTCAGGTCGAGCTCGCTCCGCAGCCGGATCAGCTCCCGCCGCAGCTCCACCCGCAGCGACTCGTCCAGCGCGCTGAACGGCTCATCCAGCAGGAGCAGGTTCGCGTCGCGCGCGAGCGCCCGCGCCAGCGCTGCGCGCTGCTGCTGCCCCCCGCTCAGCGACCGCGGCCTCCGGTCCCGGTACTCGGCCAGGTGCATCAGGTCGAGCAGCCCTCCGAGGCGCTCCTCCCGTCCCGCTCCCGTCATCCCGAAGGCGACGTTTTCCGCCACGGTCATGTGCGGAAACAGCGCCAGGTCCTGCACGACGTACCCGAGACGGCGCTGCTGTGGCGGCAGGTCGAGGCCCGTGGCCGAGTCGAACACCGCCTCCCCCCCTATCGCGATGCGCCCCTCCGCCGGCCGCAGCAGCCCCGCGATGAGTTGCAAGGTCAGGCTCTTTCCCGCCCCCGAGTGCCCGAACAGGACGACGATCTCGTTCCCCGCCTCGAAGCGGGCGTCGTATGAGAAATCGCCGAGTTGCGTGCGAGCCCCGAAGTCGAGCGTCATGCCGTCCCCCGCCCCCGCGTCGAGAGCAGCCAGAAGGCCGCCAGGGCCACCAGCGCCACTGCCAGCAGCAGGATCGCCATCGCCACCGCCGTGGTCAGCCCGTCGGCGCTCTCGAACGCGCTCAGGATGGCGAGCGGCATCGTCTGCGTTTCGCCCTGCAGATTCCCCGCGAAGATCAGCGTCGCCCCAAGCTCTCCCAGCGCCCGCGCCCAGCACAGCGCCGCCCCCGCCGCCAGCGAAGGCCAGCTCAGGGGCAGCACGATCCGTGCGAAGGCCCGCAGCCGCGACGCCCCCAGCGTGTGCGCCACCCGTTCGTACTGGGCGTCGACGCTCGCGAACCCCGCCCGCGCCGCCCGCACGTAGAACGGCGCCCCCACGAAGAGCTGCGCGAAGATTACGGCCACCGTGCTGAATCCCAGTGTTAGCCCGAACCAGTCGTCGAGCGGCCCTCCCAGCAACCCCTTCCGCCCGAACGCCGTCAGCAACGCGACGCCCGCAATCGTCGGCGGCAGCACGATCGGCAGGTCGATGAGCGCCTCGACAGCGCCCTTCCCTGGGAAGCGCGCGTGCGCCAGCCAGTAGGCGACGGGCGTCCCTGCCACGACCGCGATCACGAGGGATATCCCCGAGGTCCACAGCGACAGCACGAGCGCATCGAGCGCGGAGTCGCTCGTGATCGCGTCCCAGGCCCCGCTGTCCCCCAACCCGCGCTCCAGCAGCCCCGCGAAGGGCAGCAGGAAGAACACCGCGAACACCGCGATCAGCAGCCCCACCCCCGCGTAGGGCGCCCGCGCGCGCAACGCGGTCACGGCGTCACCCCAACCGGCGCGAAACCGTGCCGCGCGAGCACCGCCTCCCCCTCGGGCGACGTGACGAAGGCCACGAACGCCCGCGCCGCATCGCCCTCCGAGAGGAGCGCGATGCGGTACTCCGCCGCCACCTGGAACCGCTCCGGGATCGCGACCGCGCGTACGCCCTCGGGCGCGCCCCCGGCGAGGTCGCTCGCGTAGACGATGGCCGCATCCGCCTCCCCCAGCTCGACCTTCGCGAGCGTCGCGCGCACATTCGCCTCGTTGCTGCGCACGTTCGCCAGTACCCGCGTGGCGAAACCCGGCCCGTAGCTGCCGCTCGCATCCGCCAGCGCCAGCGATTCGCGCGCATACCGCCCCGCTGGCACCTCCGCCGCGGCGAGCACGAGCCGAAGGCCCGGGCCGGCGAGGTCTTCGAAGGCCGCAATCCTTGATCCGGCGTCCTCCGCAACGGCCACGACCAGCGTATTGGTCGCGAGGCCCTGCGCCTCGACCACGAGTCCCGCTGCCTCAAGCGCCTCGACCTCGTCGGGGCTGGCGCTCGCGAACACATCGGCGGGCGCGCCCTCCAGCGCCTGCGTTCGCAGCGTCGCCGACCCCGCGAACGACACCCGCACCGTCACGTCCGGATTCCGCGCCTCGAACGCCGCCGCCAGTTCCCCGAAGGCGTCGGTGAGCGAGGCTGCTGCGAGCACGGTGACGGTCTCGCGGGGCTCGCCGTCACCGCCGCACGCGGCCAGCGACAGCGCGGCGGCCGCGATGCCCGCCGCCCCCAGGGCCCGCAGGCTCACGGTGTGGCCGCGGGAGCAGGGAGCGTCGCGAGGTGGTCCCGCAGCCACGCAACCGTGGCCTCCGCCGCCGAAAGCTTCGACTGCGCCACGAGCCGGGAGAAGCCGTCCCCCGTCCGCGCGACCCGTTCGGCGGCGCGATCGCGGTAGGCCTCGCACACGCGCAGCTGATCGCGCACCAGGACGGCCTCGGCAGCGGCGTCAACGAGGTGCAGGACGTACAGCTTCACCAGCAGCTCGAACCGCACCTCCCGCAACCGCTCGACCGGCTCGCGCAGCCACCGGTCCACCACAGCCTCGCCCTCGGGGGTCAGCGCGAACCGCTTGCGCGGCGGGCGCAGCCCCTCCCGCTCCTCCCGCCACATCACCAGCGCCCGCCCCTCCAGGTTGCGCAGGTAGGTGTAGAGCGAGCCCTGCTCGATCGGGCAGACCTCCCGCAGGTCCTCGCCCTCGAAGTAGCGAGCCATCTCGTAGCCGTACATCGGCCGCGTCCGCAGCAACGCAAGGACGGCGCTCTCAGCAGGCAGCAACTCGCGTGACATGGCCCGGGGACTCTATCGGGAGCCCAATTACTTGGCAATCAAGTATTTGGGGCCAGAGAACCCGCCGGAGCCCTATGGTGCGGCACGGACCGTGGAAAACCCGCGGGGCCCCGCCCCTACCCGTTCAGGGCGTAGCAGGCGCGAATGCCTTCGATGCGCGCCTCGACCCCCGGCTTCGTGTCCTCGTGCGTCACGATGTAGAGGTGGTTGTTGCGGACGGCGTCCACGACGCGCGCCGCAACGTCGGAGGGCGGCATCCCCTGCGCGATTCCCTGCCGGATCGGCTCCGCGAAGTCGGGCACGTCCTCGGGCCCGCCGTGCTCATCCGGGCGGTTCCGGCCCGCCTCCACGATCTTGGTCGCCACGCCGCCCGGGCACAGCACCGACACGCCAACATTGACGGCCTCCAGGTCCACGCTCAGGTGTTCCGAGAGCCCCACGACCGCCTGCTTCGAGGCCACGTACGAGGCCATCCCCGGAGGCGCGAACAGCCCCGCACTCGACGACGTGTTCACGATGTGCGCTTCGCCGCCCTGCTCGATGATGCGCGGCAGGAACTGCGTCACGCCGTTGATCACGCCGTCCAGGTTCACGCCCATCACCCAGTCCCAGTCCGAGTCGCTCATCTCGGCGGCCGAGCGGAAGGCCACGACGCCCGCGTTGTTGCACAGCACGTGCACCCCGCCGAACGCCTCAAAGGCCGCGTCTGCCAGTTCTTTCACGGAACCCCGGTCGGCGACATCCGTGCGGACCGCGATCGCGCTCCCGCCGGTGTCATTGATCGAGTTCGCCACGCCCTCGGCGGCGCCCAGGTCGATATCGGACACCACGACCGACATCCCCTCCGCCGCAAACGCCCGGCACAGCGCCTCGCCGATGCCGCTTCCCCCACCAGTCACGACCGCCGTCTTGCCAGATCCAAGTTCCATGGTTCGGTGCGCCTCCCAGCGAGCGCGCATCTTACCGCTTCGCCGCAAAGGGGGGTGAGGGAGGCCAGGGCATGTCGTCCGGGAAGCGTCGCGCTGCCTGCTGCTCTGCCGGTAGCGTGGTACGTGAAAGCTGCATGTTCTGATGGACGACAAGACCACCACCTCGAAGGACTTGGGCGCCGTTGAAACCGAGCCTCAGCGGAGAAGGCGGCTCCTCAGTGAGGCGGTGGCGGATTTCGACGCCCGCGGCGTGGGGCTGCGCATGTCGGAGAACCTTCCCCGCGAGCAGCTCTACGATCGCCCCACGATCTGACCCCCCGCCCCTCCCAACCCCATCCGTGGCACGATAGCTCCGTGACGCAGCCATCGGGCGAGTACAAGACGGTCGGCATCATCGGGGGCGGCACCGCCGGCTACCTGACCGCGCTCGCCCTCCGCAAGAAGCTCCCCCACCTGCGCGTCACCCTCATCGAGTCCCCCACCATCCCCATCATCGGCGTGGGCGAGGGAACCACCCCCATCATGGTCAAGTTCCTCCACGCCTACCTCGAACGCGACGTCCACGAGCTCTACCGCAAGGTGCAGCCCACCTGGAAGTTCGGGGTCAAGTTCGAGTGGGGCCAGCCCGGCGATTACTATTTCAACTACGCCTTCCACCCCGGCCCCGTCCTCGACTCCGTCTACTACGGCGGCGACTTCAACGAGTACTCCCTCGGCTCGATGCTCATCTCCAACGAGCGCGCGCCGATCCTCACCGGCGAAGGGGGGCAGCTCACCTCCCTTATCGACCGTATCCCCTTCGCCTACCACCTCGACAACGGCCGATTCGTCGCCTACCTGCGCGAGGAGGCCGTCCGCGACGGCGTGGAGCGCCTTGAGCTGTCCGTCGACTCCTTCGTCCCGGCTGAGGACGGCGAGAGCCTCGACCACATCGTTACCGACGACGGCGAGGAGCGCCGCTTCGACCTTTACGTCGACTGCACTGGTTTCCGCGCTGAGATCATCGGCGAGGCGCTCGGCTCTCCCTTCCACAGCTACGAGGGCAGCCTCTTCTGCGACCGCGCCATCGTCGCCAACGTGCCCCACGGCGGCCACATCAAGCCTTTCACCACCGCCGAGACCATGGAGGCCGGCTGGTGCTGGAACACCCCCTCCGTCGAGGACGACCACCGCGGCTACGTCTTCTCCTCCCAGTTCCTCTCCGACGACGAGGCCGCCGAGGAGATGCGCTCGAAGAACCCCGGCCTGGGCGACCACCGCGTGATCCGCTTCAAGACGGGCCGCCGCGAGCACTTCTGGAAGGGCAACGTCGTCGCCATCGGCAACTCCTACGGCTTCGTCGAGCCGCTCGAGTCGACCGGCATCCACATGATCATCCTCGAGATCAACCAGCTCGTCCTGAACTTCCCCCGCTCGAAGAAGGACACCGCCATCCGCGGCATCGTCAACCGCACCCTCAACGCCCACTGGGACGACGTGCGCTGGTTCCTCGCCGTCCACTACCGCTTCAACAAGAAGCTCGACACGCCCTTCTGGCAGGCCTGCCAGAACGCTGTCGACATCGGCGGCGCTCAGGAGCGCGTCGACCTCTTCCGCGAACGCACGCCCCTCACCTACCGCCAGTCGCAATTCTTCAAGCCCGAGGAGGTGTTCGGCGACTTCGCCTACGACGTGCTCCTCCTCGGCCAGCGCGTCCCCGGACGCTACCTGGAAGCGAACCAGCCCCGCGTCGAGTGGCAGAAGCGCGTCGATGGACTGAAACAGCTCGCGACCAACGCGCTGCCCCAGGAGCGCGCCTTCGAGGCGCTCAACGGCGCTCCCCGCGAGATTCTCGGGAGCCTCACCGCCTCGCCCAATACCTGGGTCGCCTGGCCCTAGGCGCGTTCACGATGGCCGCCATTCAACCGCCCGCGCCCCAGGGGTCGCGTCTCCACTGGGAGCAGGCCCCGCAGCGCCTGCGCGACGCTTTCGAGGCCTGGTCGGGCAGCGCCGCCCGCGAGGCCGTCACGCAGCCCTCCGGTTTCTCCCCGGGCGTGGCCGCGCGCCTCCGCCTCGCCGACGGTCGCCGCGTCTTTGTGAAGGCAGTGGGGCCGGACCTGAATCCCCACAGCGCCGGCATCCATCGCAGCGAGCTCCGCATCATCTCTGGCATGCCCGCCGACGTGCCCGCCCCCAGCCTCCTCTGGTCGCACGACGAGGGTCAGGGTGGCTGGGTGGCCCTCGCCTTCGAGGACATCAAGGGCGATCACCCGCAGCAACCCTGGGACCTGCAGGAGCTTGAGCGCGTCCTCGCTGCCCTCGTCAGCCTCAACGAAGGCCTCACCCCCGCCCCGCTACCTCCCGGCGTTGCTCCCAGCGCTTCCGATACCTTCCCCAGTCACGGTTGGCGGACCCTCCGCGAGGAACGCGGCGATCGGCAGCACAGCCTCGCCCCCTGGTTCCAGAACAACCTCGACCGGCTCGCCAACCTCGAGGGCGACGTACCCGAGGCGGTCGAGGGCCACACCCTCCTCCACCTCGACATCCGCGCCGACAACATCCTCCTCACGCCCGATCGCGTCTGGTTCCTCGATTGGCCCCATGCCTGCGTCGGCGCCGCCTGGGTGGATGTCGTCGTGATGGCCCCGAGCGTGACCATGCAGGGAGGTCCCCCGCCCGAGGAGATCGTGGCCGCCCATCCCGCCTACCGCGGCGCCGACCCCGAAGCTGTTACCGCTGTCGTCGCCGCGCTGGCGGGCGCCTTCACGGAGTGGGGATCGCGACCACCCCCGCCCGGCCTCCCCACCCTGCGCGCCTTCCAGCAGGCGCAGGCCTCCGTCGCGCGCGACTGGCTCCTGCGGCGGCTGGGTAACCGCTAGCCCGCGCCCTCCCCCAGGCCCTTCGCGATGCGCTCACCCGCCTCCGCCGCGTCCTCGAACGCTACGGCCTGGCGGCTCAGCACCGGGTACAGCGTGAAGATCGGCGTGTTGTACGGGATCACGGCCGTTTCCACCCCCGGGCGCAGCGCCAGGTGCAGGTTCACGTAGTTGTAGCTCAGCCCTTCCTGCCAGGGCTCGCCTCCACTGCGCTCGTACTCCTCGGTCGTCCCGAGCCCGTAGGTGCGCGTCATCAGGCCGCTCGCCCCCGTCAGCCCGAGATCCAGCAACTCCGGCGCCCCCTGGATCAGCACTGCCACCCGCGAAGCGTCGAACCAGACCTTCAGGTTGCAGCTCACCTGCACGTAGTGCCCGAGGCTGCCGAGGTGCTGCAGCACCGTCAGCGGGAAGCCAAGCTCCGGCGGCGCGTTCCCCGGCGCCGGACCGTCGTAGCGGAACTCCGGCTCCTTCACGCGTGAGGCCGATACGTACACGAGGTTCGGGTCGTCCACGGGAACCCCCACCACCGTGCCGTCGCGGTCGCTCGTGAGCTGGCCCATCTGGTAGCGCAGCGGGAACGAGTAGCCCGGCTTCCCGTAGAAGATGCGCACGCCCGTCTCCAGCGGATCCTGGGGCGTGCGGCTCAGCTTCAGGTCGAACGGCAACAGCACGTGGAAGGCGTGCGTACGTGCGTTCATGAACGGACCGCAGGCGCCCTCGAACTCCTTGTGGATGGCCGCGTTCTCCGGCTCGAACTGCTGCGCCGGTCCCGTGTAGTTCTGCGCGCGCCGCGCCTCCGGGGTCAGGTGGTAGCGCTCCTGGTAGTGCGCCCCCGCCCGCTTCTGGGCGATGTCGGTGAAGTACTCGGGCGCCATGCTCTCGATGATGATGTGCTCGCGCTCGTCCGTGGTGGAGCGGCTCACCCGCACCGCCTCGTGGTAGCGGTCGAGCTCGTGCGCGGTCTTCCGAAGCTCCTGGCCCACCTGCCCCTCGACCGCCGTGCCCGCGAGCCTCGTGCGTGGCAGCAACGCCTGCGCCCGCTGCAGGAACTCCAGCTTGGCGCTGTAGCGCCGCGGCTCCGGTGCGAACGACTGCGCCGCCGCCAGCAGCAGGCTTACCTGCTCGTCGGGGAGCAACCCCAGCGCGTCCAGGTCGTTCTCGCGGATGAAGGCGGCTGCCAGCGGCGCGAACGCCTGCTCACGCCGGATGCCCAGCGTGAGCAGGTAGTTCAGGTAGCTGCGCGCCTCCTCGGGCGTCATCGTCTCGGCCATGGCGCGATCGTACACCGCAGCGCCGCCGTTTCCGCTACCATCCCGCCCACGCACGGAGGATGCCGCTCATGGTTGGACAGGCCGAGGTCGAGATTGCACGCAAGCTCTTCGAGGAGGGCTGGAGCGGGGGACACGTCGACGCGCCCCTCCAGTTCATGACCGAGGACATCGTCATGCGCGACATCGTGGGCCACGCCGAACCCATGCGCGGCCACGACGCCGTGCGCGAGTTCTGGGCCGCGGCCGCTCCCACCCTCAAGGTCCTCCCCGAGGAGCTCTACGTCGCCGGCAGCGGTGTGGTCGTGTTATGGATGGCGTACGGCCAGATTCCCGAGGACGCCAAGGAAAACGCTGGTCGCTGGGGCACCGCCGAGGGCGTGTCGCGGCTTGAGTTCCGCGACGGCAAGGTCTGCCTCGAGGTCGACTACTGGCACGGTGGCCAGGGCGTCTGCGACGACTGGAAGGCCCACTGGGAAGCGCGGCGCGCCCGACCTTGGCGCGAGCTAGGCGCCATCACGGGCGCCTAGCTCGCCACCGGAGTCGCTACTGGGAAGCCCCTTCTTCCTCGGAGACGGCGGCAGGTGGCGTGACCTCGATCACGCTGCTGCGCACGAAGATGCCGGTCTGCGGGTCGGCCACGAACCGGACATCCGGCTCGATCGCCTCCCCGTACGTGTCCCGGAAGCCCAGCTCGATGCGGCCATCGGCCAGCCGTCGCGCCCGGATCACGCCGATCGCGGCCCCGTCGACCTCGACGTCGCCGCTGGCGTACCACGCGCCGGCGGGTGCGTCGGCGGGCAGCAGGCGGTCCGGTGGCAGGATGTGCGTCCCGTCGATCTCCACGCCGTGCTCGACGCGACCGTCCTCCCGCAGGCTGGCGATGACCCGCAGCCGGTGTGGCGCTGGCTCCGGCGCCTCCTCGACGACTGGCTCGGGGCCGGGATCGGGGGCGTTCAGCGCGACCAACTCCGATTCCGCGATCCCCAGGCGCGCCAGGAAGGCCGCGTTCGCTGCGTCAACGCCTGCTATCGCGCAGAGCGCCGCGTCGCTCCCGAGCCCGAACACGGGCAGGTTCGCTCGAAGCTCCCCGTCGAGTGCGAGCAACGCGTCAATATCCTCGACTCCCGCCGCCGCAAACGCGTCGCCCAGCGAGGCGATGCCGCATGAGGCTTGCCGAACCAGTGCGTCGTATTCGTCCCCGGGCACCATGTCGCCGGGGCCGGCTTGCGTTGCGATGGAGCCTGCGGCCGCAATAGGCGCGAGCAGGCGTTCCGCGTAGGCCAGCCCCGCCTGGAGCGCGAATGCGTCGTTGAAGGCCAATCCCGCGCCCCCCTCGACGCCTTCCTGGAGGGCGCTCCAGGAAGCGGATAGTGCCGCGTATTGCCTGGCGGCCTTGTCGGCTACGTGCAGCACCAACGCCTGCACATCGAGCGGATTGATGACCTCGCCATTGGCTAGGACGTCGTCCAGGCCAAACAGGGCGATTGCCTCCAGGTACTGCTCCGCGAACAGCCGCAGTAGCGTGCTTGAGGATGCATTCGGAATGGCGATCTCCGTCGCTTCCTCCGCGGCCGCCAGCCCCGCCAGCCCCGGCCGCTCGAAGAGGCCGTCCAGCACGAGCGCTTGCACGCCCGCGGCGTAGGTCGCTCTTGCCACCGTGAGGGCGTCCACCTCGGCGTTCGCATCGGCGACGGAGGCGACCGTGGTCGTCACGACGCCGTCCTCATCGGCCGACGCCTCGACCGCGTAGTCGGTGCCGTCGACCGAGACGGTGACAGGGCCGTAGGTCGGGCCGCTGAGCACCATCACGCGCCGTTCCACCCGATGGAAGCCCACGTCGTTCTCCTCGGAGTCGTACGCGATGATCGCGAGGACCACCCAGGAGGGCCCTGCCTCGCTGATCGTGATCCTCACGGGACTCAGCGCCGGATGTGTGGTGCTGGTCGTGGTCGCAGTCTCGGCGCCGGAGTGATAAGAGGTTCCTGCGCTCCATGCACCGCCATTGACGAAGACAGGCCCCGCCGTGGCGCGGTTACCGTTGTGGGCAACCGAGACGACGACTGCGTAGTGTCCTGGCGGTAGGTCGCCGTGGCCCAGGTTGCCCACGCGGTAGTGCACCGTGAATGGCTCGCCTGCGATGACCACCTCCGGGATGTGAAGCGCCTCGGTCTTTATCTGGAACGTCTCTTCCCCGGGGAAGCTGAGCGTCAGGGCGAAAGTTGTCAGGATGTGAACGTGATCGCGCCCGCCGTAGGTGGTCGCCTCGATCAGGTAGGTTCCAGGCGCCAGATCGGTCTCGATGCGCGAAGCCGGGTAGGTGCCGCCGTCGTCGTCGCTCTGGATGTAGGCGCCGTCCGCTGAGAGCAGGTACAGGAACGGGTCGCCTCCCTCGTCCGCAGAGAGGTCGATGCGGATGAACCCCGCCTCTGTCATCTCAAAGCGAAAGGTCTGCGCGGGCGTGTCGTCGCGATATCGCGCGCGGCAATCGTCAACCGTCCAGGTGCCTTCCTGGGTCAGGCTCTCGCCCGACTCAAGCACTCCAAGGTCGACCGCACCGCAGGTTGTGACGTGCCGGATCGTCAGCGTGAAGTCCGCCGCTCCCCGCGCTCGACCGGATCCCAACGAGGCCTCGACCCGGTAGGAACCTGCGGTCAGTTCGGCCTCAATGCGTGAGTCGAGGCCGGGGCCGCCGTCGTCGTCGTGCGCAACCCGGCTCCCATCCTCTGCGATGAGGTGTACGTACGAGTCGCCCTCCGGCGATGTCAGGTCGATCCTGACGTGCCCGTCCTCCGTGAGCTCGAAGCGGTAGTTGTGAGCGTCGCTGTTGGGGAGGAATGCCGAGTCGCAATTCTCCGTCGTCCACCGCCCCTCCGCCTCGATCCGGTGGATCTCGCCGCCGACCGGTCCGAGGTCGGTGACCTCGCACTCCGGATGGTCAGCTGCTGCAGTTTGCGGACCTCCCGTGGCCACCAGGCCGATGAGGAGGGCGAGGGCGGCGCAGGCGATTGCCAGGGTGCGCCCTCCGAGTTGGGGTGGAAGAAGGGTGGAAGGGCCTTTCCGGCGCATTGGGGGTCTCCGATACCTCTACGTGTTGCCGTCACGCCCTGCCCGGTGCACGCAAGTGGCGGGGAGCGGCCCGGTAAGGCTAGAAGCTGCCGCGTTCCGGGGCCAGTTTGCTTGCTTACATGCTGCGGTTCAGCCCCCGTAAGCGAGAGATTCAGCGTTCGGCCCTACACTGTCGCCATGCCCCTGCGTTTCCTTGCCGTGCTCGCCTGCCTGGCCGTGGTGCTCGTCGCCTGTGGCGGCGCGGGCGACAACGAAGCACCAGCGCCGCAGCCTGCCACCGCTGACCCCCCCCCCAACCCCCCCCCACCCCCCCCCCCCCCCCCCCCCCCCCGCCCCCCCGACAAACCCCCTCCCCCCCCCCCACACCCCCCCCCCCCCCCCCCCACCCCCCCCCCCCCCCCCCCCCCCCCCCCCCCCCCCCCGCCCGCCGCCGCCCCCCGCCCCCCCGCCGCGCGCCCCGCACACGCC